>JBAZZQ010000024.1:0-52975 GCA_041658725.1 Phycisphaerae bacterium
TAACTGGCAACTACCCATCGCTGGTGGCAATGTCGAATGGTGTTTTGGCCTGTATTTTTGGTCGGCCGGACAATCGCGTCGGATTCGATCTGACTCAAACCGGCCTGGCTTGGTCCCATTCCATTGTTTTGTACAATGGCCCGGGCAACGAACATGTCGAAGGAACTGAGATTGCTCCCGGGGAACTCTATTGTGTCTACGAGGACAATGAATACGACTGCTCGGGGAATCGCCTGACCAACGGCACACGGCAGTGGTACGGTGTGCGGGTCAAGGCGGAAAAACTTACGAAGTAATCAGTCAGAAAGGATGATTTTATGCCATTATCGTCGCGATTTATGCCGTCCCGGCCGTCCTGGCTGGCGTACCCGGACGTTCGGTACGTTTGTATCGGCGGTGGACCGGCGGACGTGTCCAAGGCGATACAGTCTGGGTGGATATTTGCTCTGGATCGACCGCAAAAGGCCTGGGAATTTGCTAACAATCTGGACCCCAAAAATGTGGACATGTATCGCCAAATCGGCGCCACAATCGTACTGGTTCAATGCAATAATGGATTTCCCCTGGAGGATGAAACCTGGGCGGTTGACTTTGTCCAGCCCTTCGTCCGGGCAGCCAAGAAGGCCGGACTAAAGGTCTCCTTTTATATTTCCATCACCAATGTCTTTAAAAACTCAATGTTCGAAGTTAATCCGTGGGTAACGGACTGTATCCAGACTGACGCTGAGGGAAAATGGATTCCCTACGGCTCGGCGGTCTATCAGGATCAACCGCTGCGGTACGTCTGCTGCCTCCGTAAGAAGCGTTGGGAACAGTTCGTCAAAGCCAAGATACGGATATGTCTGGAAGGAGGGGCGGACCTGCTCATGTTCGACAATTCCGGCTCCTGGTGCTTTTGTGAGGATTGCCAAAAGGTTTTTTCCCAATACACGAAAAAAATTCTTGGGCGAAGCATTTCTCTGAATGATGCCCACCGGCAATCGCAAAAGGCCAAAGTTGATTCCTCGGCGCAAATCGGCGGTGGAATCGAGGAAAACGTCGGGCCGTGGGAAACACCATTGGCGCTGATTCTGGATGATTTTCGTCGTTTGGAGATTCGGAATTTCTACATGAAGCTTAAGCGTTATGCCTGGACGTTGCGGCCAGGCATTCCGTTCGACTACGAAGTCCATGTCCAGCAATTGATGGGAGACTGTTCCGACGTGGTGATTTCCGAAGATGCCCGCGAGCCGGGACTTCTAGACCGGGCCGGCTGGCGAAATTACCGTGCCCAGCACGTGCCAGATTTCGGACCGGCCTACGAGTTGCCTAAAGGTGAAAGCCATCGGATGGTTACCAACGCCGGCCTGATGCGTTACATGAGAGCCGACGGAGGACAGGACCGTTCCTTTGCCCTGTTCCCACATCCCGGCGTGTGGGGTTTGAAGCCCATGAGTTTTGCCGAGCAGCTTCTTCGCGGGCCGCAACTGCCCAACCGGAGCCTTCGACGTTTCATCGGAGAATCCTTGAGCAATTTCGGTGGGTTTGTCCTGGGATGGGAGGAATTGTCACACTTTCGGGTCAAGCCCAAAAGTGAGCGGGAAGCCATTGTCCGAAATTATTTCCATTTTCTGGATCGCTATCGGGACCATTTCAAAAATGCCCATCCGATTTCGAATGTGGCGGTTGTGGCGGATCGGCGAATCAAAAGGAATCTGACTTTTTACGATCTTCTGGCCAGGCGGAATGTCCAGTTCGATATCTTGATCGATGTCTGCTTCAGTCCAGCGGATTTCGACCGTCGTTATGAATCGATTGTCGTTCCCGGCATCGAGTGGCTAAGCGACGAAGCAGGCCACCTGCTGGAACGATACGTGCGAAATGGCGGAAATCTGATCGTAACCGGACAATCCGGCACGGTTCATGATGGTTCATACCAGAAGCGGCCGCGTTGGCTCTTTGCCGATATTTTCTCCCGATCCTCCTTGCCCGAAGAAACATTTTCTACTCCATACGGCAAAGGAACGGCACTTTACCTGCCTTATTCGATTGAAAAGATTATTGAACGAGACAAGACTCGACAGGATGAATTCTTCGGATGCCTTGATCGTTTCGACACCGCGAGAGTTCAGGTCCGAGGCGGACATCATATCACGGCCCGGCTGGGCCAGGATGAGAAGGAACGCTTGCACCTTTATCTGGTCAATTACGACAATCGACCCGTCGAAAACGTTCGGGTCGAGTTTAATGTGAACGTACCCGTAGGTCGTCGTCCAAAGGTTCGGGCCGTATCGATGGATCACGCGGGGGCGCAAAGAGTCGTTTTGCGGCAGCATGAAAATCAGGTCCAGATAATTGTTCCCCGGCTCGATACCTGGGAAGTGGTATGGGTGGAATAGCATGGTGATTCAACAACTTTCTTCGGACGAACGTGAACGGCTTTTTTCGTGGCTAAGTTGCGGGTACGGTGGCTGCGACAAGTACCTGGCGAACTTGCGGCAGAGCGAACAGGCACCAGGGGTTCGTAGCGACATGCACGCGGTGATCAGATCGGACGATGGGCGATTGTTGTCCCATGCCGCCATTGTCCCCAAAATCCTTCGCATCGGGAAATCACGGCTTTGGGCAGGATTGATCTCGGCTGTTTACACTGCCCCGGAGGCCCGCCGACAAGGGCATGCTGAACGGTTGATGGCGTATCTGCACGAAAAGTTCGCTGAAACCTTCGACCTCTTTTACCTGTCCTCCTCGCCGGTTGGTTTGGGTTTGTATGCCCGATGTGGGTACACGATTTTTTTAAATGACTACGTTTCACGGTTGGCCACGTTGACGCTCTTGAATCTTGGGGACGATGCGTCTTTCCGAGACCGTAAACTTACGGAACAGGATATCCCGTGGATGAGCGAAATGTATGAGCAAACGATCAATGACCGCTGCGATTGGTCGGTTGTCCGGGACACTGGTTACTGGTCCTGGGTACTGGAGATGACTCGATTGAGTGGTTATCGGGATGACCGTTTCTCCTTCGCCGTGGAAAAAGACGGTCGGCCTTGTGGCTATGTGATTGGGCGATCAGGCAATTTCCACGGTGGCAATAGCGATCAGGAAATCACTATTCTGGAAGTCGGCCTGGCCAGAGATCGGACACGCGAAGATGACGGACGTCTGTTTCAAGCCATTCTCGGCCGCTTGGCCCGGAAGGCGGCGGAATCCAAGATTCCCTGTGTTTGCGTGGGGCTGGATAGATTCCATCCCTTAACGATGCATTGCCGATTGAAGCTGCGGGCTGTCAGTGAGGATTTCGCCAAACATGACATGGTATTCTTCCATGATGTCGAACGATTGCTGCGAACAATGACGCCAGAACTGGAATATCGGCTTGGCCGAACAAAATTTGTCCACGGTCGTTATTCTTTGAATATGAGATTCCAAGATCAAACGATTCGCCTGCAATTGAATGACGGAAAGATACAAGTTGCCTCAAGCTCGAATGAAAAAGCAGATATGGCCTTGGATTATTCCAAGGCCTGGCACGTGCTAAGTGGATTTCTTCCCTTGGAGGCCTGCGCATCGGTCCACGATGAACATCATGAATTGTGCGCGGCCCTGTTTCCCCCGGTCAACGGGTGGTCCAGCCATTTGGATTCGTATTAGAGGAGATTGATGATATGCCTTCAAAGAAAATTGTCGGTTTGGGTGGTGGAAGCCTGTTTTTTCACCGAGTTTTGCCCGACCTGGTGATCAACCCGGAACTGTCCGGCTCGGAAATTGTCTTATACGACATCGACCTGGAAAAGGCCGAGCGCATGGCGACGATGTGTCGGCGGTTGGCACTGCAAGCCCTTTTGGTTGACGAAATGGTCATCCTACCCGAAAAGGCACAAGCCATGCTTGAAGAGCTTTTTAATGCCTCCCGGTATTTGTTGCCGCAATTTCAATTTTAAGGAGTGAAGATGACACCGAGAGAACGATGGCTGGCTCTGTTGAACAAAGAAAAACCCGATCGGATTCCCACCGACTATCATGGCACGTGGGAAGTGACACAACGGCTGGTGCGAGAGCTGTCTTGTGCGGATGAACAGGAATTATTCGAGAATCTCCACATTGATGTCCCAACCGTTCTCGACGCTGGGCGAACCGTTCCTACCCGCGATACGGAGACCGATATTTGGGGTATTCGTTACGCGAAGGTGGATTACGGTGTGGGGGTCTATGAGGAGGCGGTTTGTCACCCTCTGGCCGATGCGACCACGGTAAAGGAAATCCATGCATACCCTTGGCCGCGTGCCGATGAGTGCAATTATGATAACTTCAAAAAAGATGTGGAACGAGTATCCGATTATCGCATCATCCGCGCCGGAAATTATGAGCCGTTTCTCATTTATTGCCTCTTACGTGGATATGTTCGGGCCATGACGGACTTGATCGAGGAACCGGAGATTGCCGACGCCATACTAGGGCACTTATTCGATTACCACTACGAGCGCAACGCCAGAATGTTCGAGATTGGTAAAGGGCGGATCGATATCACCCAGATTGCCGAGGACCTGGGCAGCCAAGAAGGGTTACTGATGGGCCTCGACCACATCCGCCGCTACATCCTTCCCAACCAGAAAAAAATGGCGGACTTGGCTCGCAGTTACGGCGTCCATATTTTCTATCATACCGATGGCGCGGCCCGCGCGGTGATCCCAGACTTGATCCATGTGACCGGGATTGAAATTCTGGATCCCGTACAGTGGCGATGTTCCGGCATGGACCGGGAAGGTCTGGTCCGGGACTTTGGCGACAAATTGATCTTTCACGGTTCAATTGACAATCAGCACACCCTGCCGTTCGGATCGGCCCAGGAGGTTCGACAGGAAGTTCTGGACAGTATCAATATTTATCGAGATGCCCGGTGGATTTGCGGTCCTTGTCATAACCTCCAACCCAACACATCCACAGAAAACATCCTGGCTTTGTACCATACGATTTACGAGTTTGGAAAACTGTAGGTAAATAAAATACGTAAGTATGAAAGGAATGCGAAATGAACACGCGTAAGAAAGAAAATTTAGGTATCTATTTGATTTCATTGGTGACCCTGAGCTTGGCGATGGCGGGATTTCCACAGGCCCAGGCGGCAAACGTGTTGACCAAGGTCGGAAATAATCATGCCATCTGGAACAACGTAGGCCAGGTTCAGGTGCTGAACGGTCCCGATTGCGTGGTTGGCGCAACTGAATTTGACGGCGCACGTCTATCCCTCGCCCGTCGCACGAAGGCCCCGGACAATCAGACGGTGGTGTGGAAGGGGGCCCAGGGCGAAGAGCAACAACTACAAGTAACGACCACAGAGGCCTCACTTACGTGGTCGCCAAACGGGAGGAAAACGACCATTTCTGTTTTTGTTCCGGAACGGGCCTTTGGAGGGACAGCGGCATGGGTGTACACGTTAACCGATCAATCCGGCAAGGTGACCAACAGCCGGCTTTCCAGCGACTGGAATTGGCCTGAGCCTGAGAAGCAAAACGTGGCTGTGATGACGGTCGATACGCCTGCAGGAAGTTTTACTTTTAGTTGCCAGGGGGAAGGATGGCGTTTTATCGACGCCCGCCCGTCAAAGGAACATCGAGGCAGTTTTGTGTTTACCGTAACTACTTCGAAACCCGTTGGGTGGTCCGTTCAATACGAGAGCGGCCGGTCCGCTTGCTTCCGAACGGTTGATCTTTCCGCGGCGTGCAACCGGACGTTGCGGGATGATGTTGCGGAAGATCAGCGTGGCGGATGGTCTGATGAAGGCGCCAAGGATCTCCGCCGGTTGCCTCACGGTTTGAATTACTTCGAGGGAATTCCCTTTTTCGTCATCGATGATAAAGAAGGAAAACAGCCGGCTTGTATTGTCCTGAAGGGCGGTAAAAGACCCTATTTACCCCAGGAAAAAACGGTGACCCTCTCTGGCCAGGCCAAAATGTTTTATTTTCTTAATGCACTGGTTGTTGGCTTTACATGGTACGACCCTGTGGATCAACCCGCCAAATACACCGTGACCTACACGGACGGCACCCAGGCTTCGCTCGATCTGGTCAATGGCAAACATATCGCGGAGTGGTTCGAACCTAAGGTGTTGCCCCTTGCGATTCCAGGTTGGCGCGATCCCGATGACGCAAGTCTCGGTTTATATCTGACTTTCTGGGAAAATCCCTTTCCTCAAAAAGCGCTCAAGTCGATCACGTTCCGATCCAGGCAGCTTCCCGCTGTGGGTATCGTGGCCATGACCGTGTCCGACCTTGCCGTTTATCCCAAACCGTTTGCCCTGGCAACGAAGGACCAATTTCCCTTGCCGACATTGTCTGTCGTCTTGTTTGATGGTCCCAGCCGGCGGGGAGACATAATGCTCAACCGTGTTCGCGAGGCCAAAATCGATGTGCGTGTCGGCGACTTCAAGACGCTCGGAAAAGGCACGGATGTCACCGTCATCGCCGGTAAGCTGGACGCCGCCCAATGCAAAGCCCTTAAAGATTATCTTGAAGCAGGGGGGTCCGCTTTTTTCATTACCGAGACGCCGCCGCAAACCGAGCTGAAAGATGTTCTTCCGATTGAGGTCGATAACACCACGCTTTATGATTGTTCCAATGATTTGTCGCTGTTCGTGCCGGTCAACAAGAACCTTCCGATGTTTTCCGGTATACCCTGGGACCGGCCACTGGATACGTATCCCATCAACCCGCCGTATAAGTATTACCGCACAACGCCAAAACCCGGCGCCGAAGTGCTGGCTCGCTGGAATGGAAAATTCCCGGCCCTCATCTCAGGTTCCGTCGGCAAGGGACGGGTGCTGGTCTGGACCGATCACATGGCTGGGCTTGAAATGCGGCATGGGTTCTTTTCCAGCCATCTGGACTATCTATTTGCAAAAATGCTCTTTTGCCTATCGGGGCAGGAGAAAATTGCCAATGAATTTTCCGTGTTGGCCCATGCCAAACAGCGCCGGCAAGGCTTGATGGAACCCATCGCCAGGCTAAAAATCGCCTATGAAAACTTTAATGCCGTGGTTGGTTACCTCGAAGAAAAATCCCTGTCCACCCAACTGGCGGATTGGAAACGCCGGTTCGACGCCGTCCGCCCCACGCTTATCAGTGGAGACGATTTGATCGTTGAGTTCAAACCACGCGAGGCCCAAGCCGTTTATACGCAGCTTAAGCAAACCCTGGCTTCGCTTGAAACACAATTTACGTCGCTGCAGCAAAAGGCCAATGAAGCAATGAAGGCCAATGACAATATCCAGCCTGCATCCGTTGCCTCCGGTCCACCTGTGGAAATCGGTATGACTCATCTGGACTATCGATATCCGCCGTTTGGCCCCCAGACGGTGGAAACCTGGTCTCTGCGGCGACAGATCGCCGCAATCCAACAGCTGGACTGGACACACTTCGACACGGTCATGAATTTCGGCGACATGACTGTTTTTCTCCGTCCAAACGCCGATCCGGCGCATCCATCTCCGGATCATTTTGATTTCACGAAGTTTTATGATCCTCTCGTCGAGGTCTGTCGCCAGACCGGCATGAAGGCCGTCTCGCACCGCGCCGCGACGTACTGGGATCCCGCCGGCGGCGTGGGTGATTATATGATCCGGGGTATCCCTTTGATGCGAACGGCGGATGGAGCCGAGGTATCCCAACCGCTTTTTGGCAAGCAGGCCAATTTCTTTTCCGATGAAGCCCGTCAGCGAATCGATGCTTTTTGGAACGCCCACGCCATGTATGTTCAGAAGCATCCGGAGTTCATCGCCGTGGAAATGGACAACGAAATGCCGTTGTATCACCCATATTGCGAGTTGGCGAAGAAAAAATGGAGTCAGTGGCTCCAGGAGCGTTTCAAAACCGTTGACAATATGAACAAAACACTCGGTACCTCCTGCCGGACGTTTCAGGATTTGCCCCCTGTCAAAGACGCCTTGGACCGGGACTATGGCGAAAGCTCCATCGGCCATGCCACATGGTATGAATTCCATAAATTTATGATCGCAACACTGGAATATTTCTTCCAGTCCAATTACAATGCCCATCACAAGTATTCCACCAAGCCCGTCATCGACCGCAGCAGTTGTTACGGCACCCAGCGATGCGCCACAATGGAAATGGCCGGCCGAACCCATGATTACGTCGGTCCGCACATGGATAAGAAAATCCAACTTGATTTGATGATCGGAGCCACCGATAAACCTTTTTGGCTCGATGAGTATTATTACAGCTACTGGGGCGGCGCGTATGGCGGATTTAAGTACCGATTGTTCGGTAACTGGATACTGCCGGACGTTGAGATTCAGGAGAAAAACTTCGCCGCCTTCGGGCGCAACCTGTGGTACGCCCTGTCACGCGGGGTTACTCGTTACTCGGTGTACACCAACGTCGGCGGATTCTCGCAGATGAGTTTCGATCAGGGCTGGATGGGACCGTGTTCCCTCTGGTGGACGGATATGGAACCCACGTTCGATTCGATGTCCCTGAAGTATGCCTGTAAAGAGTACAATCGAATCAGTGGCGAATTGGTCGGCACAAAACCGAAGTTCGACCTCTGTATCCTCGAACCGCTTGCTTCGGTCATGCAGAGTGACAGCTTCCGGTCCCCCCGCGGGGGCATGGTGATCGACGAAATGGAGCATATCCGACGGATGTGCTACTTCAATGGATATCAACCGGATGTGCCGAACCAAAAATATGATTTTTCCCGATATCCCGTCGTGATAGTGCCTATCGCCTATTACATGGAAAAAGAACTGGTGGATCGTTTGATGGATTATGTCAGGCAAGGGGGAACCTTGATCGCAACCGGCGCCCCAAATGTTTATGATGAATATTCCCATCCTTCCCTGACGTTATTAACTACACTTGGTGGGATTAAAACCGCCATCCGAACCCAGGGCGATGGGATCCTCACGACGGCCTCCGGAGCGACACTAAGAACGCCCGTGGGCGCGAAAAGTTGCTGGAAGTTTACGCCCGGAGAGAATGCCGCAATCAAGGTGCTCGGAACCTACTCGGACAAAAGTGTGGCGGCTTTTACGGTGGAGGCGGGGAAGGGTCGCCTGGTGGTCATCGGGTTTGAAGCAGGGCAGGCGCTCGATACGTTTTGGACGCTGGTAAAACCCTATTTTGAACAAGCCATCGTCAAACCCTTCGAAAACAGCAATCCCACCATTATCGATACGTACCACCGTACAAAGGGAGACGACAGTTTCCTGTTCGTGATGAACCAGGATCACGAGAGTCCGAGGAACGTCGGCATTGTCTGGAAAACCAAGTGCCCGGTGGTGGACCTTCGGAGCGGCGTTCAACTGGCCCCCCGAAATAAGGTCGATCTTCAACTGCAGCCGGGTGAGTGTCGGGTCTTGAAGATTGTGGGGTACGAAAAGCATTAACCAGAAAGTGAGAGGTCGCATGATGAAAAATAAGGCGAATAATACACGGCATTTATTTTGGCGCGCGTTGCAAACAAAAATGGCCATACTTTTTGGGTTACTGATCATTTGGGACACGAGCTTGCCGTGCCTGGCCAAAGTCAAGGTTTTTGACAACAGCGAACGACTGATCGTATGTTGGTATGGAAATGATGATGCCCGCCGGCAGGTCGTCTTTGACCGGGGAAAAAACGGGCAAGGCCTGCCGGTTGAACTGAGTTACAAGTCCCAGGTGGCAGAAATAAACGTGGCCTCAAACCTGGTGGACATCTCACGTTATTTCTCCTGGGAAGCCAGCGATGTCTCATATCAAGGCAGATTTCTGGAATGGAATTATACGACCTCTGCGGACGGCAAAAGTGTGGTCGTGCAATCAACATCCGAAATGCTCATTCCTCCGGAAGGCATTGTCTATGATGACCGGATTAAACCTTTGTTCACCTTTAAGGTGACCCGTTGGTATACGGTGTTCGAGGGCGATGATGGCTTTTATTTTCATCAGCGTATCGAACCTGGAGGGAGTTTAAAGCCGTTGCGGTGGCGATCCATAACGCGTTTGTCGCATTTGAAGACCCCCGTGAAAGGATTACAGGTGAGTCCCGGATGTAATGAGTGGTTTGAATCGCAAAGCATGCTTTCCGGTACGCAAGTCATTCTTCTCAAGCCCCAGGACTACGGCCCCGGCGACTATCAGAAAGCGTCGCACGGATTATATGTTGAACCGGGACAAAATGACGGAGGATTCTTTACCTACGATGTGCTGCATACTCCGCAGAGAAATATGGTCCTTAAAAACCCTTTCCGGTACACCGGGGTTCATTTCGTTGCCGGACCGGATGATTTATCCAAACCGAACCAAACTCGAGGCCAACGATACTATTCGGCATTAACCGCAAACGATATCAAAATAAAAAAAGGCTCCGGAGTCAAGCGAGCCGAGGCGAGCAGGGGCGTGGTTATTATCGACGCGAGTTCGTTGCCATGCACGTTTACCATTCAATCGGATAGCCCCAACCCTCGAACCTGCCTGGTTTGGGTTCGCGGACTGCCCCAGAAACCAAAGGGCTTCCATGTCCTTCGACAGGGGAGAGCTAAACGGCTGCTGGATAAAGACCTGTGGGACGTATGGACGGATGATCTTCATAAGGGTCAAACGATATTCTTTGTTAATCTCCAAGAAAACCTTTTCTTGCAGTTGGAATAAAACCGGCGGTAGTCGCCGATCTCCGCGACGAGAGGGTGTCTTGGCCTTTTTAACGTGAGTTTTAGCGACTGTTAATGCTGGCGCCAGGCCAGTCGTCGGTGCGGAAGGAGCTGGCTGGCAGGCAGGCTTGGTTGTAGAGGTTGCAGACCGGGTTGTCGGCCCAGGCATAGCGTACCGCCGACGGATGAGTCACCTGCTTGCTCCAGACTACTACTGTATTCCCCTCGATCTTGGCCTGGGCACCGACGAACTTTTTATCCGCGCCGGCGATGGCGAATCCCTGGAGTTCCGGTCTGCCCCTTGCGAGCAAGCCGCCATCGACGTGCCGGAATTGTAGCCGCACTTTTTCGCCTTCCTGTCTCATGGACTGGTATACCGGACCGGAATAGACGACCTTCTTGCCATAGGCGATGGCCTCGGCCGTCAGGGCCAAGCGTTTGCCGATGTCCTGTTTGTTTTTCGGGTGAATGTCGTTGGCCTCGCCGAGGTCGATCGTTACGGCCAAGCCCGTGCGAGGCAGGGCAAGCGCCATGGCCTGGGCCTCCCGCAATTCCGCCCAGGTGCTTTCGCCAGGCTCGGAGCAAACGGCCCCATAGTTGGGCAACTGGACAATCAGAAACGGAAAATCACCCTGTCTCCAGGCCTTTCGCCAGTCTTGGATCAGGGCGGGCAAGAGCTTGCGGTACTGGTAACCCCGACTGGCGTTTCCTTCGCCCTGGTACCAGATTGCCCCCCGAATGGTGTAGGGAGTCAGCGGAGCAATCATGGCATTGAATAAAGCGGCAGGGGCGGGGGCCTGCGGATTCTGTGCCGGATCCACGGGGGAAACCGGTGATGTAGGTTCGGGTTTCCGTTGTCTCTTGGCCTCCTCTGCCGCCGTATTCCATTTGACCAGGGCCTTGTCGGATTCCTCTTTAAGTTTCGTATACCGGGCAACTTCCTGTTGCTGGCGGATCAGAATTGGGGCAAACTCCGAATCTTTCTGAAGTGCCGAAAGACTCATCCAACTTTCTGCCAGGGTTCCGCCCCAGGAGGCGTGGATGATACCGACTGGAACGTTCAAATCCGCGTTGAGCTTGCGGGCAAAGAAATACGCGACGGCGGAAAACCACGGCGAGTTCTGGGGATTGCTCTCTACCCATTGGCCAGGAATTTCTGTCACGGGCTGGAGAGCCAACCGTGGGGGGACAGTGAAAAATCGCAGGCCGGCAACGCGGGATTGGGCGATCTGGCGGGCCGCATCGGGCAACTGACACACCGCGAACTGCATGTTCGATTGACCGGCGGCCACCCAGACATCACCAACGAGGATGTTTGTCAGCCGGAGCGTAGTTTGACCGGTAATAGTCATTTCATAAGGCCCGCCCGCTGCCACTGGGGCCAGCTCGGTGTGCCAGATCCTGTCGGCACCTACGGTCGTAGCCTGGCGTTGGCCGCAAAAGTTGACGGTGATCTTTTCGCCGGGATCAGCCGTTCCCCAGATTCGAATCTTCTCCGAGCGTTGAAGGACCATGTTGTCGCCGATCAATGACGGTAATTGAATGACGGCCTTACCGACCGCAGGGACTAATGAAGCCGTAACAAAAACAAAGATAAAGGCAATGGTTTTCATTGTCGAACTACTCCCTGAAAACTGGAACAAAATCATCTATTGCATACGAATGCAATAGATGTTACAATATTTAGCATTCGAATGCAACAGGATGTCGGATTGATGGTCACCACTTATGATATCGCTAAGCGAACGGGATTGAACCAGAGCACAGTCTCGCGGGTACTGTCAGGATCAACTCTGGTCGGTTCCCGAACTTCCCAAAGAGTCCTGGCGATGTGCCGGCAACTCAGGTACGTGCCCAATCTCCAAGCTAGGGGTTTAAAAACGCAGCGGACCTGTGCCTTGGCGGTCCACATGCCCCAGGGGTCGCAGACCATTTTAGCTGATCCGTTTGTTCCGGCGTTCCTAAGCGGGGTCAGCCTACAGGCCAGTGCCTTGGGCTATAGCGTTGTCCTTTCTTACCCCGGTGCCGGGGCACCAGCGGCGAACCCTTCGCTCCTGGTCAAGAGCCGACTGGCCGATGGGGTGATCCACACGTCGCCAACCCGCGACGATCCGGTCGTTGCGTCGCTGATTCGTAACAAGATCCCATTTGTGACCGGCCGGTATGATGGCAAAACCGGTCCGCTCATGGTCTGTGTGGACATCGACAACGTCCATTCCGGTTATCAGGCAGGGAAATTTCTCGTTTCTAGAGGCCATCGAACGATTGGGCTGGTAACCGAATCGAAGGAAAGCATCGTGGGGCAAGATTTCGAGAAAGGTTTTCTTCGTGCCATGAGTGAAGCCGGGGTCCGAGTTCCGCCGGAGAGGATTAAAAGTGTTCCCGTGACCTTTGAGGCCGCCCGACAGGCTGCCAGGGAGATGCTGAGCCAAAATCCCTGTCCGACTGCCATTGCGGTGAACACAGCACTGACGGTTTTTGGCGCCTTGGAGGCGGTGCGGCAGGCGAAAATGAAGGTCTTGGTGCTGGGAGTGGCGTCACCGCTCTTGACATCGCTTTATCCACACTTGCCGCGGATTCAAGCCCCATTTGAAGACCTGGGTCGGCAAATGGCCGGCGTTCTGATAGAGACCATTCGGACCGGGAAGGCCGCTGCCACGAAAATGCTATACACGAAAATCATCGACCGAGATGAAACTATTTTCCAAGAGGAATCCAAACCATGAAAGAAACGCTTTTAACTTCATCCCCCTGGGGATTTCGCGAAAGACCGGTAGCGGATTTTTGCCGGTGGTTGAAGGAACACGAGTTGCAGTACATTTGCGGCCATTTCGGCAATTTCCCCGGTGCCGTCAATTTCTCGCTGGACGACCGCGAACTGGACAAGGTCAACGCCGAGGTCAACAGCTTTGGTCTTCAATACGCCAGTTTCAACGCCGATGGCGACTTCATGATGGAAAAAGCCGTTGACGATCAGGTGGCCCTTTGTTGCCGTATGATCGACCGGGCCGTAAAATTCCAACCCAAAGTCATTATCGTCTTTGCTGGCTGGCAGGACCGGAAAGACCAATCCGTGTACGGCCAAGTCAGCGATTGCCTCAAACAGGTAGCCCGTCACGCCGCCAGATACCATTTGACCGTGGCTTTGGAAAACCACGGTGGTTTGACCGCCAGTGCCGAGCAAATTAACCGAATTCTCGATGCCGTAAACGAGCCGAATATCGGTATCAACTATGATCCCGCTAATTTTCTGATGTATGGCGAAGACCCATTAAAATCGCTTTTGAATCTTAAGCATCCGCTGGTCTTTACCCATTTCAAAAGTGTCAAACGTATGAATGGAAAGGAAGTGTATTGCCGGCTAAAAGAGGGTGAGATTGATTACCTTCCGATCCTGGAGATATTGAAAAAAGAGTATCGGGGCTTCTATGCCATTGAATATGAAGAGACTTCGGATGTCATGAGCGGATCGGAAGATGATTTGAATTCACTCAAGAACTTATTAGATAAGGTGGGTCATCATGTTTGAAAAGGCCAAAGCGGTCATTATCGAACGGCCCCGGTCTGCCGCGGTCAAAGACATCCGTTTGCCGGAAGTCAATGATCAATCAATTGTGATTCGCACGCATTACAGTGCGATTTCCACCGGAACCGAGATTAAAACGTGGAATGGGACGACCGGCAAATTGGGCGGAAAACTCTGGTATCCGCTCGTGCCCGGCTATGAGCAGGTGGGAGTAGTGGAATATGTGGGACCGAAGGCCAAAAAAACGGCGGCAGGGGAAACCCTAAAAGAAGGTGATCGGGTCATGGCCAATGAAGTTCGAGTATACCCCGATTATTGTGCCGCCTGGGGCGGACAAGTGGGATTGACGGTCAAAAATGAAATCACCAGTTCCTCCGTATTTGATCCGCCGGCCAAAATACCTGAGGGGGTGAGTTTTCAGGAAGCGGTGGTAGCCTACCTCGCGGCGGTTGCCAAGAAGGGGGTGGACAAGGTTGGGGTTCATCCTGGCCAGACGGTGGTGGTGATTGGTTTGGGAGCGGTGGGGTTGTCGGCAGTGCAGCATGCAAAATTGGCGGGTGGAACCGTGATTGCCATTGACGTTAGTTCATGGAAGGCCAATCGCGCCCAGGCGATTGCTGATGAGGTCATCGCCTGCGATGGCACCAAAGCGTTAAAACCGATCACGGAAATCACACGCGGGCGCATGGCAGATGTAGTCATCGAGTGCAGCGGCGATTCTGCCGTGGTGGATCATATATGCCAACTGGTGCGAGAGGGGGGCTGGGAAAAAGGTGACGACGGCGGGCGAATCCACCTGCAAGGTGACTATCCTGATCCGATTTCGATTACGCAATACGCCCAATGGTTTAATCGTAACCTACGGATTTCCACCAGCTGCGCGATTGTTCCGGGCGATAAGGAAGCGGTTCTGGATCTGATTCGTACCGGGAAATTCAACGCCCGTATCCTTTGGAACAAGGAAATTTCCGTTGATGAGACGCCAAATGAATATGCCGAACTCGAAGCCAACCGCGACACACGGCTAAAGACGATTCTTAAATGGTGAAAGTAATATCATAAATACGCTAAGGCGTTAAAGGAAAAAAATGTTTGAAAAGGCAAAGGCGATTGTCGTTGAAAAACCAAAGCTGGCAGTGGTTAAAGAAATTTCCCTGGCCCCCGTCGATGAGGATACCGTAGTCGTTCGTACTATGTATAGTGCGATCAGTATGGGAACGGAAATGAAGGTTTGGTCAGGTCTTTCGGGGGCTTTGGGCGGCGAGTTGTGGTACCCGCTGGTTCCAGGTTATGAAGAAGTCGGAGAAGTAATCCATATTGGCAAAAATATTAAGAACCTTAAGGTGGGTGATCGAGTGATGGCCAATGAGTGCCGCTATTTCCCCGAACAATGCGCCGCATGGGGCGGACAAGTGGGGCTGGTGATCAAGAATCAAAAAACTTCTTCGTCGCCGTTTGATCATTGCGTCAAAATACCTGACAATGTCTCATACCCCGAAGCTGTTCTGGCGTATCTGGCCGGTGTTGCCCACAAGGGAATTATGCGTGTCAAACCTCGTCCGGGTCAGACGGTGTTTGTGATCGGGCTTGGCATGGTGGGGATTTCATGGGTCCAGTTGGCAAAACTCGCGGGCTGCCGGGTAATCGCCATGGATATTAACGACCGTCGATTAAAACTGGGAAAAAACTTTGCCGACGAGGTAATCGACGGAAAATGCTATGATCCGGTGGATGTGTTAAAAAAGCTGACGACTGACAAATTGGCTGATGTAATCGCGGAATGCTCCGGCGATCCGAATGTGGTCACGAGTTTATATAAATATTTAAAAGACGGCGGCTGGGCGTTGACCGATGAGCCAGGCCATATCCATCTGCAGGCCGATTATCCTGCCCCGGTGATCGTCGCGCCTTACCAGAATTGGTTTACCAAGAATATGAATATGTCGCTGACCTGTGCGATTCGTCCCGACAGCAAGGAGGCGATATTGAAACTGATTTCCGAAGGAAAATTCGACGTTAAGACGCTACTGAAGTCCGAATTGACAGTGGAACTGCCGGTGGATGAGGCGCAGAAGGGGTATCTGATGGCGCACGAATCGAAGAAGGATATCTTTAAAGTCATGTTGAAGTGGTAAAAGTACCAAGGCTTTTTTTGTTTTTTATCCTGTAAGGAGAAAAGTTTATGGCGAACTCGAAACCGGCAAAGATCATTTTCATGCCGCATGCCAATATTCAGTATTCGCAGCTCAGACCCGATCGGCGGGCATGGGTTGTCAATGAATCCTATGGAAAACTTTTTGACGTGGTCGACAGCGGCGATTACAAAATCGCGTTTGAAGCCTCGGGTGAGACAATCAAATTCATGGCGGAATCCTCACCGAAAATTGCCGGACAACTCAAACGCCTGATCGGGGAAAAGAAGATCGAACCGGTCGGCTCGCCATTCACGCACATCATGATCTCGAACATCGATGCGGACCTGTGCCTCGCAACCTTAAAGGACGGTCTGAATGCCTGGGAACGCTACATTGGAGTGCGTCCGGTGGTGGGCTGGAATCCGGAGTGCGGCTGGGCGTCGTATGTTCCCGATATTTACAAGGCCGCCGGATTTCAATCGCTCGTTATGGACGCGGATTCCTTTTACCTTTCGTTCGCGGAAATCCGCAAAGCGACGGGATTGGTTTTCGACGTCCGGGGCCACAGTAATAAGAACCATCTTTTCAAAATCGAAGACTACATTAAAGATAAACCCGAATTCCTGTCATACCTGACCAATCCGTCGGTTATGCCGAACGGCCTGGTGGGGATTTTCCGGTCCGACATGATGTCCAACTATATGCTTTGGTATCTAATGGGCGCAACGGAAGGATGCCGTCAAAACCCGATCAACACCGACGATGTGCGGCAGATGCTTATCAGTTGGAAAGATCGGGTCCAGGAGACGGGCACGTTTATCATGCCCTACGCTGAAGACGCCGAATACATCGGGACGACCGCATATTTCTACGTCAAGCAGTTCGGCCAGGCGAGGTTCTTTGAACATGAACCCCAGAGCGTGACCCGGTTTAAGGAAATGCTGGATATGGCAATGTCCTGCGGCTATATTCCGGCTTTACCTTCCGAAGTGATTGCGGCCTCGAACCCTATCGACAACAAGGCGATTGTCCAGATCGAAAACGGCGTGGCTTGGCATGGTGGAACGGCCAAGGCGTGGGCCAATACCAAATACGCTCGAATCATGGATCCGATATGCCGCTCGATCGCTGAGGGCATCCGAGCTATCGCGGCCCTTGACAAGAAATCCCTCCAGGAAATCGACGGAACGCTGAAGGCGGCACTCGAAAAGGTAATCTCCGCACTCGTGTCGGACTCTCGCTGGCCGCCAGACCCAACGTCGCCCGGTCGATTCAATGTTAATGAGTCGTTAAATGATATGCGCCAAGCGAACGACCTGATTGCCAAGGCGATGGAAGAAAGAGGAATCGCTTCGCAAAAATACCTCTACTCGCCGGACCTTATGAAAACTCAAATTGAGGCGATTGCCCAGGAACTGATGGCAAAGTCCTACTTCGGAGAATAAAGTATCTTAAGCATAATACGCATGTTTATGGAATTCATCCAGCAAAGCCATGAAATTGTCGTACGGCACACCGTAGGCGATCGAGTGGCTGGGGCCCAGGATGATTCCTCCCCGCCGTTTGGCGACGGCGAGGGCGTCGCGGACGTTTTTCCGAACATCCGCCGGTGTGC
This sequence comes from Phycisphaerae bacterium, assembly GCA_041658725.1. GTDB lineage: Bacteria > Planctomycetota > Phycisphaerae > JAAYCJ01 > JAAYCJ01 > JBAZZQ01. Next base: position 17,904 of record JBAZZQ010000024.1, read on the forward strand.
CTTTGACCAGGATTTCAATGGCGATCCCGCCCCAGAAAACCAGACGGTCGGCGAAACGATCCTTGAGTTTGGACAGGTCCATGCCTGCATCCGTTTGCAGTGATTGATAGGCGTCAATGCCGGCCTCAATGAACATATCCAGCAACTCCCAGGTGTGACCACAACTATGGATAAAAACTTTCTGACCGAAGCTTTTTACATGCTGGGTGCGAACCTTCAACGCCGGAAAACAGAACTCGCGGAACATCTGGGGCGAGAGGATCGAAGCACGGGTCGTCCCAAGGTCCTCCTCGAACAGCACCCCCTGCTGGCCAGGTCGGATCATTTGCCGGTCCAGGGCGTTTCCCCGCTTGACGTTCTGGGCGATGGCCGCTTTGACGACATCCGGATTGGCGATGTATTCGCACAAACCCTGTTCCATACCACCCAGCATAGGCGCCGCCCCCAGCGAGGAATGGCCGAGGATGAATCGTTGTTGGCCGAGTTGCTGTAGGAGGTAATCGAAAGCCTCGAAGACGGATTCATCCTGGGGCTGGATCTCCTGGTCTGGCGGAAAATCATCGATGGTGAATTCCTTTCCCTTCAGCGTCGGATCCTCGACACAGACGAACTCGTTGCTGAGTTCAGAAACCTTGTAGACCCGGCCAACTTCGTCCTGCCAGGTCGTTGCATCAATCTTCCGCACCTTGGGCGGCTGGTAGTTTTGGGGAACCCCACAGTAAGCTTCCTTGCAACAAATGATGTCGCACAGGTCGATCTTCCGGTAAAACTCAACAACGTCATTCTTCAGGCTTTCCACGACTTCGTCACGCCGTCCTTCCCACAGGGCGATCTGCGTGCGAATTTTGTCGCGAGCATATGTTTTCCGTCCGATGACTCTTTCAATGGTATCACAATCGACGACGTAGAATCCCAGGGGAATACGGTCGGGCTGACCGAAAGCTAGCGTTGCATGCAAACGTTCAAAACCGTTCATTTTTTGACTCCTGACAGTTGATTTTAGGAAACAATCCTACCACACGAAAACGTGATAACAATAATTAAAAAAGGCGGGTCTTGTCGGAAACCTCTGTAGAAAATTACACATTCGCCAAATCGGATTGTGTCCCGCTCAGGCGACATATGGTTTTCGATTCGATTTTAAAAATGAAACGGATTCGTCACCAGAGTGTAAGTCCATTTCAATTCAAAGAGGATCACCGCGGCCATATACTGCTGATTGCGATTGCCGGGAAAGAGCATCTCGGCTATCGCACCGGCGGTCGGGCTTTATCGTACGAGCCTGGTCTGGCAGATTTCCAAGTTTACTTAAACGACATCTTCTTGCGTGCTATTGTCTTGCCCTGCTTTGTTGAAGACTTTTCGCCAAGTGGGCCAAGAGAGTGGTCTATGCACTCTTGGATCGCCCGTAGCACCTGGTCAGCCGGTTTGTGCTTGGCAACTTGGCTACGAAGCGACCTGAGCATTTGCACCACTTCGACTGTTCTTCCTTGGTGCTGTTTTTTCACTGGCGTCTGGACATCGCGGTGCGCGACTCTGCTCGTTTGCGTGCCGTGATATCTTCGATCATAGCCATGATCCTTATGGTCCGCCCGGCATAATCGCGCAGGGTGAACCCATGAACACCCACCCAGATTACATGTCCGTCTTTGCGAACGCAGCGTTTTTCAATTGACAACGAATCGGTCTTGCCGCGGATTACCCGCGCAACCTCTTTCAGGTCTCTGTTACGATCCTGAGGATGAGTAAGGCCAACGTAGGTCTTTGTCAGCAGTTCTTCGGCTGAATACCCCACAATCTCACAAAACTTCGGGTTGACTCGGGTGAATCGAAAAGCGGGGGCATCGGCTTGAATCATGCCGATTCCGTCAAGGTTGAACATGGCAGAGAATTCCTCGTTGCTCTCTCTCCACGCCTCCTCAACCTTGTGGAGCAGCAGGAATGCGACTTTCTCCTCGCCAACGATCGCATCCACTTCTTGGCGCTTCAAAGCCTCGATGATGGGCTCCGCTACCGCCAGCCGCTTTTCGAGTTGCTGATAAGTCGGTTTGGTTTTCCTCATGACTCACTTCCTGACAGGCGGAGAGCGGCAAGAACCGTCGGTAAATCGCTCAGATTGCCCAGGACCGTCACTCTTGGACGCGGAGCGACCAGAATCAACGCCGGGGTGACTAATATATTGTCCCTGACCGCTGCTTGAAAGTCCTTCACCACATCAACCGTTTCAATCGTACAACGACCCTTCAGGTGCTCTTGGCAAAGGCAACGAAGGTTGGCCAATGCTTTTTTGGAATTCGGCCCGTTGCCTGCCGTGAACAGCCTGAGCAAGTAATGGCCGCGCTGTCCATTCCTCGTCCGCTGCTTGCCTTGGAGCGACTTGCTCATTTTCCACCGTCCTTTCGACCGGTTCTTCTTGTCTGAACCGATGGCGGCTGTGAGTGGTCGGGAAACTCTATGCCGCGGTCCGTAATGATGAACGACTGGCGGCGATTAGAGTGCGCCGAGCCCCTGGACTTTACGATGAATATCTGTCGGTTGACCTCCTGGTCGGTCTCGATAAAACGCAGTTGGATGACCGCATCCACCACGGACGAGAAGCCGATGCCGCTGAGTTCCTCATCGCTGCCTATTAGGCCGCTGACTTGGTTGGTCAGGATGCTGGTAATGCCTCGTTCCTTGACGGCGCTAATCAGCCGCATCATGAAATCAAAGGCCGCTTGTCCGGACCCCATGCGGAGGCAGGCGGAGATAGCGTCGATGATTAGGTGGTCCGGCTTGAAGAAGTCTAGGGCTTCTATGGCACGAATCAGGTGACCATCAGAGCCGGTGCTCTCCGGCAGTGCGGTTTGGACCATCAGCTTTCGGGCGCGAATGGATGGACGAAGGTCGATTCCGGCGCTGAGCATCCCGCTGATCAAGGCCTCCTTGGATTCCTCGAAATTCAGGCATAACACCCTCTCGCCGCGACGGCAGGCGGCCTGGGCGAACGTGCTCGCCAGCGTGGTCTTGCCCGTGCCGCTGTTGCCCGAGACAAGAATGCAGGATGTCCGCCGGAGGCCTCCATCCAACATAACGTCCAGTCCCTTCAATCCCGAGGACATCTTTGGCCCCAGCGGCTGATGGTTCAGTTCTGCTTGGGTCAGCGGAAACAGGACAATCCCGCAATGGCCAATGACGTAGGGATACTCGTTGGTCCCAAAGCCGGAGCCACGATACTTGATCACCCGTAATCGGCGCGTCGCCACCTGTCCCACCACTCGATGGTCGAGGCGGATCACGCAATCCGCCATGAAGTCCAGAAACTCATATTGAGACCCTTCATTGTCGTCACGATAAGTCTTCACTGAAAGGACGCTCGTCAGTCCCTGATCAGTCAACCAATCATGGAGCCTGGACAACTCGATGCGTTCGCGATGTCTGTCGTTGTAAACCCGCAGCAGCACATCCAACGCATCCATAACGACCCGCCGAGCGCGGATCCTCGCTGCGTGCCCGCCCACGATCGTCAGTAATCCCTGAATGTCGAAATCACCGGAGAGGACTTCATCTCCGGACAACCGAGCCTCAACGATGGCTATCTTGCCGGCTTTCTCCAAGGCCCCCAGGTCCCACCCCATGGACATCGCGTTCATGCGGACGGCCTCGGCTCTTTCCTCAAAGGTAACAAATACACCGGGGTCACCCGCCATTGCCCCACGGCAAAGGAACTCCAGACCCAGCACCGTCTTTCCAGATCCCGGCCCACCGCAGACCAATGAGGTCCGTCCCCGCGGAAGGCCGCCCTCCAGGATTTCATCCAGCCCGGCAATTTGGGTTGGCACTTTCGAGATGGTTCGACGTTTTCCGTGCATGATCTACTCCTATTCGCGATCTCACATCGCACTGCCCAAGCTCACAAACCCTCTGGGGTTGCTGACGCTGTTACGCCCATAAATAAAAAAAGCCAACGTGGCCGAACACACCCATGCATTCGACTACGCCGGCCTACTCGCTGACAAGCCTCCCGGTACTCACCGGGTTGCCCTTCATTCAGTCATCCGACAACTTGGACGCACATATTGATCGAAACTAATTACACTTTCACATATATTTAAAGTATACAGCTTGGACCCTGGAAAGCAAGAATTTTTTTTGTCCTTGTTCTCCGCGTTGGCAACATGTTCCGCAAGATTGGTCAAAATTGATGACTCATGACCATCCCTCCGTGCTTTTCCACAACAGCTGCATTTTTCCATTCATCTCACCTCATTCGTTGATTTTTGAATCCCCCATTGGGTCAGCTTCCCGCTCACGTCGTTCGGAAATTGGCCGATCACTCCTCGTTGGAAACTACGATGAGGTGTTACCTTTCGGTGCAGGAGTATGATCTTGAAAAGGCTCGTGAAGTCAGCAGTTGCTTTCTGAAGAACCCGCAGTCAAAAAAAATCCAAACGACAACCCGACTGACCCAAAAGTGACCCACTCGCGTGAAAACAAGGTAAAAACTCCACCCTCACAAACGGTTTCTCAGCATAATGCCAAAAGCGAAAAAGATGAAAGTAAGGCTTGCTGATAATGGGCTTACGAAAATCAGACGAATGAAAAGGCCTCATAAAAATCGTAAAGCCAACGAAGGGATTCGGACCCTTGACCTGCGGTTTACAAAACCGCTGCTCTACCAACTGAGCTACGTTGGCAACTCCTTTATTAACAACATATTACGGCTTTGTTTTAATTTTGATAAATACATAACGACAACCCAAACCCTTGATATAATGGTTTTTGACTTAAGGCGAATGTATTATTAAGGTTTGTTGTCATGCTAAAAACAAAGCCCATAAAACCCTATCCGACGTTTCCTCTAACGACTCATCCCAACGGCCAGTGGTGCAAAAAAATCCGCGGTAAAATCCACTTCTTTGGCGTATGGGCCGATCCTGAAGCCGCTGATTTGCATGCCGCCGTCAACCACGATTGTCAATGGTATCAGGTGACAGCCAGACAATCAAGCATGTATGCAATCACTTTTTTTCCTGGCAACATGAATTGTTGGAGTAAAAACAAGAAAAGCGACCGGTATTAAAAATTACCGATCACTTTTTAACTTACTGACCCCGACGGGATTTGAACCCGTGTTGCAGGGATGAAAACCCTGTGTCCTAGACCTGGCTAGACGACGGGGTCTAACTGCCTGGGAGTAACATCATGCCCTGAAAGGCACGTTAAGTCAACAAAAAAACCGGTTTTGACTCGATTATTTATATCCAGATGTTGATGAAAGACCAGTTTTGAAAAGGCGGAGGTTCAATCTTGCAGATAAATCGGATCACGCCAGGTGTTTTTTACGGGCAAACTCAAAAAGCCCGCCCGCCTCGATGATCTCCGAAACATCGCCCAGCGGTTTAAGCAAAAATGTCTTTCCCAGCGTCTTATCCACCAGGAGATGTCTTTCCAGGTCGATCTCAAGCAGGTCGCCGGTTTGAATTTCCATAAATAACATCTGATCGGTTTCGAAAGGTACTACATACCCTCCGTTTACGGAATTCCGAAAAAATATCCTCGCGTAAAATTGAGCGATCACCGCCTTAACGCCCGCCTGGGCCAACGCCAGAGGCGCATGCTCCCGTGAGCTTCCACACCCAAAATTCTTTCCCGCGATAATTATCGTATACTCGCTTTTCATCGCATCGGCATCGCTAAGATCAACAAACGCCTTTCTGCCTTCCGGAAGACCCGATTGATCCTGCGGAACTCCGCTCAGCGCATATCGGCCAAAAATCTTACGTTCCGAATCAATCGAGGGATTGAGACTGAGATACTGAGCGGGAATAATCTGATCCGTATCAACATTATCGCCCAGCACAAACGCCTTACCGCTTATCTTTTTTTCCATAGCCTTATTCCTTAAATACCAAAAAATCAGAATAGTCACGAACCTTCAAAATGTCAAGCGAGACATAATTGTTAATTGTTTGTGGATAACTGTGGAAAACCTAAGATAAAAAGAAACGGCGAAAGTTTTTTATGACTTTCGCCGTTTCCAAGCTGTGCATAATCTAAGATGAATTATGACGTTATTTTCTTATCCTGCCATAAGGACAGGCTCGTACTGCTCGGTTTCCGCAGTAAAGGTGTTGTCCGCGGTTTTGTAAAACTGATCCTGAAAATCAGACCAGACCGCCTCCAGGTTTGCCATATACTGTAAAAGCTCCGCTTCATTGAACTCCGCCAGAAACTCCGCCCTGGCTGAAAGATTTAACTGACCGATTCGCTCAATCATCTTCACTTTGCTCATCATGATTGTTGTCCTTGAAAAGATAGTATCACCAGACTTACTGATCGGCTAAAACTCCTTCCAATCTTTAGTCAGGTTTTTTTCTGTGTAAAATAAATAAAAACTTGCCGTATTTTCATCCAACGGCTGTAATATACGAATGATTATGCAATAAAGGGAAAAGTGAATGAAGATCATCAATATCTGTGGTGCCAGGCCGAATTTTATGAAAATCGCCCCTCTGATGGATTCTTATAAGACCTATCCGCACATAAAACCGATCCTCGTTCACACAGGCCAGCATTATGACGAAAAAATGAGCGACCTGTTCTTTAAGCAATTGGGTATACCCCAGCCGGACATCAATCTGGAAGTGGGTTCCGGCAGCCATGCGTCCCAGACCGCTAAAATCATGGAACGCTTTGAACCGGTGGTCCTGGAACAAAAACCGGATTATGTCCTGGTGGTAGGGGATGTAAATTCTACCATCGCCTGTGCCCTGGTGGCTAAAAAGCTCGACGTCCGGGTTATCCATGTCGAATCCGGCCTGAGAAGTTTCGACCGAACCATGCCCGAAGAGATCAACCGTATTCTAACCGACGCCATCAGCGATATCCTCTTCGTAAGTGAAATATCGGGTGTGGAAAATCTCCGCCGGGAGGGAACGTCGGAAGATCGAATCTTTTTCGTCGGAAACGTAATGATCGACACACTAATGCACCATATTCAAAAGGCTAAGCAACTCCCCGTCTTGCAACAATTTGATTTGCAGCCGCAAAAATACGGTATAGTCACCATGCACCGCCCAGCCAACGTCGATTCCCCGGAGAAATTTCGATCTATCATCGAAGGCTTGATTTTCGTCTCAAAATCTGTTCCGTTACTTTTCGCCATGCACCCGCGTACCCGAAAAAACATCCAGCAGTCCGGCCTGCAAAATCTTTTCGACCAAAATCCGCAAATTCGCATAACCGAGCCCTTCGGTTATCTTGAATTCCTAAATCTGATGTCAAACGCCGCCGTCGTACTAACCGATTCCGGCGGAATGCAGGAGGAAACAACGATTTTAGGCACGCCATGCCTGACACTCCGCGAAAACACCGAACGCCCGGTAACGATCACTGTCGGCACAAACCGCCTGGTAAACCCCGACCGCGATTCAATTATCAACGCCTGGAAAAATCTCCAAACCAACCCGCCTCCGACGGATCGCAAACCCGAACTCTGGGACGGCGGGGCGGCTAAACGAATTGTAAAAATCATCGACGAAGATTATGAAAAAAGAAAAACAACCGAAGGATACAAAACAATATGAAAAGTGCGGTTTTAACAGGGTTACGGCAGTTGCGGATAAGGGAAGAACCTAAACCGATTTTGCGGCATCCGGAGGATGTCCTGATTCGGATCGACACGGTCGGGGTCTGTGGCTCGGATGTGCATTACTATACCACGGGGCGAATAGGCTCACAGGTCGTCCAATATCCTTATTCCGTCGGTCACGAATGTGCCGGTACGATTCTGGAAATCGGGGCAAAAGTAAAACATTTAAAAATCGGCGATCGGGTCGCCGTCGAACCGGCCATGTCCTGTGGAAGTTGTGACCAGTGTTTGCAGGGACGTCACCACACTTGCCGGAAGTTGCGTTTTCTCGGCTGTCCAGGCCAGGCGGATGGCTCCCTCAAGGAATATTTTCTCATGCCCGCCGAATGCTGCTTTCCTATTCCCAATTCCATGACCCTCGTTCAGGCAACCCTGGTCGAACCCCTCTCCATCGGTATCTACGCTCAGCGGCTGGCTCAAATTTATTCCGGCGCCAAAATCGCCATCCTCGGCGCGGGTCCCATCGGATTATCCGTCCTCCTGGCCGTCCGGGCTGAAACGGAATCGTGCACAAACTACGTAACCGATCTGATTGATGCCCGATTGGAGGTTGCCAAAAAATGCGGAGCCGACTGGACCGGTGTTCCCACCCGCCAGGACATCGTCGCCGATATTCTCCAACGCGAACCGCTGGCGTTGGATTTTGTCTTCGAATGCGCAGGTCAGCAGGAAACAATCGACCAGGGAATTAAATTACTCAAACCCGGCGGCACACTCCTCCTCATCGGAATTCCGGAGATTAATCGAATCAGTTTTGACATCGATACCCTCCGGCGTCGGGAAATAAAAATCCAGAACGTCCGCCGGCAGAACGGCTGCGTCAAAACCGCCATCGACCTGATCGCCGACGGAAAAATAAACGCCGACCAAATGGTCACTCACCATTTCTCAATGGATGAAACCCAAAAGGCGTTCGACCTCGTCGCCGACTATCGCGATGGTGTGGTCAAAGCGCTGATCCATGTCGCCCCGCAAAGCATGGAGCAAAAATAATGAAAAATATTCCTGTCGGGTCGTTTCCCTGCAAATGCGGAAAAACACATACGAACCCCACGCGAATAATGATCTATGACGAGGATGGTTTAGAGCAATTACCAAAAATCCTCACCGACATTACAACGCGGCGAGTGGTTTACCTCTTCGCGGACCACCGTACTTACAATGTGGCGGGCCGACGCGCGGAAACCTCCCTCCAAAAAGCAGGTTGGTCCGTAAAAACGATTATCATTCCCGACACCGATCAAGGTTTTCCTAGCTGCGACGATCTGACTTTTGAAAAAATTAAACCAATGGTCAAAAACCCCGACATCCTCCTTGCCGTCGGAAGCGGTGTCATCAACGACTTGACCAAGTGGATCGCCTTTGACTTGAATAAACCCTACGCAGTCCTAGCCACCGCCGCCAGTATGAACGGTTACACCGCCGCCAACGTCGCCCCGTCATTAAAAGGCGTCAAAAGCATCGTCTACGCCCAGGCTCCGGTCGCCGTCCTGTCCGTCCCGTCGATTATCGAAAACGCACCTTTTGAACTAACCGCCGCCGGTTTGGGCGACGTCCTCGCTAAACCCATCAGCACCGCCGACTGGCTCATGAACCACATACTCTTCAACGAATATTTCTGCCCTCAAATCGCTGAGATGATTACCGCCATCGAACCGTCGTATCTGAATCATCCCGAAGATGTGCGCGACCGAAAACCACAAGCGATCGCCGCCCTCTACCAGGCCCTCATTTACTCCGGCCTTGCCATGACACTCGTCGGAACATCCGCCCCCGCCTCCGGTGGCGAGCACATGCTCTCCCACACTCTCGACATGATGTCCAGCCTCGACGGTGTTCCTCATGATCTTCATGGCCGGCAGGTCGGGCTGGGAACAATCTTCGCCGCCGCGCTCTACGACCGAATCTTTCAAATCGAATCCCCCAAAATTTTCCCCATGCCTGTCGACATCGACCGCCAATTCTGGGGTAAACTAACCAGCTCCGTTTCCGAACAGTACGCAGCAAAACAACCTCATCTGAAAATTATGCAAGAAAAGCTGTCAACTCCCGCCGCCTGGAACGATTTCCTAACCGCCGTTAAAACCAAAATCCGCTCGCCAAAAGAAATAAAAAATTGTCTTCAACGAGCCTATGTCGCCCGGTGCTTTGCCGACATTCATTGCTCCCGTGACCGCCTGCGCTTGGCCGTTCTACACATGCACGAAATCCGAAAACGCTGCACCGTCGTCGATCTGGCCTGGACCCTGGGTATTCTCCCCAACGCCGCCGACGACCTCATCGACCAATGGCTGACTCCGTAAAAATATTCCATATCTTGTGCTTGCTCATTGTCCTCTCCCATGATAAACTGTGCGTAGTATGGGGGCTTTATAGGGAGATAGATAATGCGACAGACAATGTGTTTTGTTCTCGGATTACTCGTAGTGTGCGGGTTGCCTCTTCGCGGACACGGCGACGTTACCAGCTTCCAGGCTGACGTTTCCAGTTCCATCGTCCAATTCCAGAATGGAATAGAAACCCAGCGGAACGATCAATCCATGTCTTACCAGGGTACGATCCCCATTCAGGTCAGCCATACCCTCTCCGGCCAATCCCCTGACTTTGGCGCCTTCAACCGAGTTTTAGCCAACGACCCGCAATACAATTCCGCCATCCCCAGAGATTTCATTCAGGAATCCGCCATCGGTTCCGCCGACAGCAACATATCACTTCAAGTAAATTCCCTCGCCAGCCAGACGCGAAAACTTAACCTGCTGTCCTCGGAATTCCCAAATCAATCGGTAGGAAGCCAAGTCAACCTCGTTTCAAAATTCACCCTCGACGGGGCCCTGGCCGCTGTCGTACCATCCACCGCCGCCAGCGCCGAAGGTCTGCTGGTAACATGCAGCCTGAAAATTCTGCAAAATGAAAATGAAATTTGGACCGGAGCTGTCCGAATGACGGGCCAATCCAACGGCACGGTTACCGCCGCTTCTTCCGGAAATATCCACGACAGTGATTTTGTCTTCGCCCAGAATACCATTTCCGGCATGGGGAAAATCTGGATAGTAGCCTTTGACGACGTCGAATTACCCTATAGCTACCAGGGAAACGTAGGTGACAATTTTGATCTCACGGCCCAGTTGAGCATGGACTTTACCGTTCCGGGCGGCTTGGGCGCCGGGTCAGCCTTTGGAACCGTACCGACGGAAATGATACTCCTGTCCCAGCAACTTTTCGAGCAACATTCGACTCCTTCCAACGCAAAGGGTATCGCCTTCGCTCCCGCACCGGAACCAACAACCTTGATATTGCTCATAACCGGCATAACAATTTTGAATCGAAGAAAACGCCAGTAGAGACGCATTGCATACGTCTCTCTTATGAATGATTGGTGCGGACATGAACGTTCGAATCGCCAGACTCGCGCATTTTGAAGGTTATGTCCAGGGGGTGGGTTTCCGATACACCGCTCTCAACCTGGCCCGTCGTTACTCCGTCTACGGTTATGCCATGAACATGCCCGACGGATCAGTCGAAGTCCACGCCGAAGGCATCGCCGACCAGGTCGATAACTTCATCCAAACCCTAAAAAATGAAATGAGCGAATACATTCAAAAAACCACCACCCAGGAATTACCGCCTACCGGCCTATACGACCGCTTTACAATAAAATACTGAATAGCGATCTTTTACACTGTATTCTCGCGGGCATCAGTCTTTTTTTCTAAAATTATAAAGCCCGAGACCTGCCGTTATCATGCCCGCCAAAATGGCTGTCGTAACCATGCTGCTTCTACGGCTATTCGTAAATTCCGTCGTATACTGAGTGATGTAAGCGAACCCCCATAGCCCAAGGAAGATGAGCAACAATGAAATGTACTTTTTCATGGATTTCGGTCTTCTGACAACGTATTTGAATAATTCTCGGCTTTACGCTGCATAAACGATTTCGCCTTCTCGTGCATAGCCCGCGACATGCGAGGTCTCGGACTCAAGCTCCTGGTTCGTCAACGTTACGATGTCCAGAGGAACGACGAATTTATGAATGGTGTCTATTTCCGCGTCTTTCGTCATGGAGGCGCGTTCAAAGATGGTTTTCCCCTTAAAATCGTCGGAGATAATGGCAATGTCAATATCACTTTCCTCATGGGACGTTCCGCAGGTGTGGGAACCGAACAAAAGAATCTTAGAAATCGCTAATCCCGATTGCCTGAGACGGTCTGTCAGAAATTTTACAGCTTCTATAACTTTTCTTTGATCCATAGTATCACCTCCCTCGCTTGATCGAGTAGATTCCTGATCTCATCTTTATTATATTCTCGCAACATTTTGGCAAGGTCGTCCGGATAGCGTGTCGGTATGCTGACCCTATTTAAAAAGAAAATGATCGTATTGATGTTTTCAGGAGCTTGGATGTTATTGGTTTCCATCAAATATAGGAGATTATGTGTTTTTGGCGGTTCTTTTTGCAATCGGTTCAGATAAACGGCTTTGAGAGCTTTTTCAATAGCCAGATGGCACATAAAAACGGCATAGAAATATCGACCGCTTTGAAAAAGGCTTTCAGCCGTTTCGAAATCGTAGTCCGCCTGTTTCAGCCATTCCGCCGGGTCTTTTGACATGTGCGTTCCTTTTATCCTATTTATAAAATGATAACATATGGAAATAAAAAAGAAAAGGGCCGAGGAAGGTTCGTTCCTCGGCCCTCTATTTTAAACATCATGGTAGTGATGCTTTTTTACTTCTTGCCTTTTTTCGTCGCCTTCTTCTTGGCCGGTTTTGCTTTTTTAGCAGGCGCTGCCTTTTTCGCGGGCTTCTTGGCAGTCTTGACCGGTTTGGCGGCCTTGGCTTCCTTCACCACCGCTTGGGCGGCGGCGAGGATGGCGATGGGGACGCGGTAGGGCGAACAGGACACATAGTTCATACCGGCCTTGTAGCAGAACTCAACGCTGGTGGCGTCTCCGCCGTGCTCGCCGCAGATGCCGATCTTAAGGTCCGGCTTGGTGGCTCGGCCGCGTTCGATTCCGATCTTGATCAATTCCCCGATACCTTCCTGATCGATAGTCTGGAACGGGTCTGCCGGGAGGATTCCTTTTTCCAGATAATCCGGCAGGAATCCGCCGATATCGTCTCGGCTAAATCCGAAGCCCATCTGCGTCAGATCGTTGGTCCCGAAACTGAAGAATTCGGCGACCTCGGCAATCTTGTCGGCCCGCAAAGCGGCGCGGGGAATTTCGATCATCGTGCCGACCATGTGCGGAATTTTCTTAAGGTTCATCGACTTGCACACCTCGCCATAGACCCGCTTGATGATCTCAAGCTGATGCTTGAGTTCCTTGCCGTGAGCCACGACGGGAACCATGATCTCAGGGGAAACTTTCTTACCGGCCTGGAGCAATTCGGCGGAGGCTTCAAAAATCGCACGGACCTGCATTTCCGTTACTTCAGGATAGGTGACCCCAAGACGGCAGCCGCGATGCCCCATCATCGGGTTGTTTTCATGAAGAGCATCGGACCGCTTCTGGAGTTCTTCCAAACTGATATTAAGCGCCTGGGCCAGTTCACGCTGTTTGTCTTCGTGCTGCGGAACAAATTCATGCAGCGGCGGGTCCAGAAGGCGAATGGTAACCGGAAAACCGGTCATCGCTTCCAGCGTCGCTTTGATATCTCCCTTGACGTGCGGGAAAAGTTCCGCCAGGGCGGATTTTCGTTCTTCCAGCGTATTTGACAGGATCATTTTGCGGAGCTTAAACAGCGGCTCGTCAGAACCCACACCATAAAACATGTGTTCCGTGCGGAAAAGACCAATCCCTTCGGCTCCAAAGGTCCGAGCCTTCGCCGCGTCTTCCGGGGTATCCGCGTTGGTGCGAACGCCCATCTTGCGGACGCCGTCGCAAATCTTTATAAACGCCTGGAAGTATGGGTTTTCTTCCACGGATTTGACCATCGGGATTTGACCGCTGTAAATGTAACCCCTGGACCCGTTGAGGCTGATGTAATCGCCTTCGCGGATGAGGGTATTGCTGTCTTCGACCTTCATTTCTTTAGCGTTAGCGTTGATATGTAACTCGCCGGCGCCGACGATGCAGCACTTGCCCCACCCGCGAGCCACCAGTGCTGCGTGACTGGTCATTCCGCCTCGGGCGGTCAAAATGCCTTCAGCCGCACGCATGCCTTCGACGTCTTCCGGGTTGGTTTCTTCACGAACAAGAATAACCGTTTTGCCCTGCTTAGCCCAGGCGACAGCGTCGGCGGCTGTGAATACCACCTGTCCACACGCTCCACCAGGACCGGCGGGAAGACCCTTGGCCATTGTGGTGGCGTTCTTTTCGGCCTTGGGGTCCAGAATCGGGTGAAGCACTTCATCCAACTGGGCCGGGGTTACGCGAAGAACAGCTTGTTCCTTCGTCGCCAGTCGCTCTTTGACCATATCGACGGCGATCCGCATGGCCGCCGGACCTGTGCGTTTTCCAACGCGGCACTGAAGCATCCAGAGCTTGCCCTGCTGAATCGTAAATTCAATATCCAGCATATCATGATAATGCTTTTCGAGTTTCTTTTGGATATCGTCGAGCTGCTTGTAAACGGACGGCATGGATGTTTCCAGCGAAGGAAGAGCATTGTTCCGTTCGGTCTTGCCCGCCTCATTGATCGGCAGGGGGGTCCGAATTCCAGCGACTACATCCTCACCCTGGGCATTGGGCAACCATTCGCCGTAGAAAATATTTTCACCGGTGGCCGGGTTTCGCGTAAATGCCACGCCCGTGCCGCTGTCGTCACCCATGTTTCCAAAAACCATCGTCTGCACATTGACCGCCGTGCCCCATTCGTGCGGAATCTTTTCGATATTGCGATAGGCGATGGCTCGCTTGCCGTTCCAGCTCTGGAATACGGCTCGGACGGCGCCCCACATTTGTTCCATGGCGTTGTCTGGAAATTCCTTGCCGAGGACTTCTCGCACCTTCACCTTGTAAATCTCAATCAGTTCCTTAAGATCATCGCTCGTCAGGTCGGTGTCCTGCTTGACCCCGCGAGCCTGTTTCATCTTGTGCATTTCCCGTTCGAGCTGCTGGCGGATCCCCATCCCCTCAGCCGGCTCGATTCCTTCCGCCTTTTCCATTACGACGTCGGTATACATCTGAATCAATCGCCGGTGCGCGTCATAAACAAATCGCGGATTATTTGTCAATTTGATAAGACCGTCGCGGGTCTTGCTGGTCAGTCCAACGTTCAGAACCGTTTCCATCATCCCCGGCATCGAACTGCGAGCACCGGAGCGAACCGAAACCAGCAGTGGATTTTCCGGATCGCCGAACTTCATGCTCATCGTCTTTTCAACCCTCGCCAGAGCCGTTTTCACGTCCTTATCCAGCCCCTGGGGATATTTTCCCTTATGCTGCATGAAGTGCGTACAGACTTCCGTGGTGATAGTAAAACCAGCCGGGACGGGA
This sequence comes from Phycisphaerae bacterium, assembly GCA_041658725.1. Lineage (GTDB taxonomy): Bacteria > Planctomycetota > Phycisphaerae > JAAYCJ01 > JAAYCJ01 > JBAZZQ01. The sequence continues at coordinate 32,973 of JBAZZQ010000024.1, forward strand.
ATTCCGATATTGGCCATCTCCGCCAAATTCGCACCCTTACCGCCCAGCAAATTCTTCATCTCCGCCTTGCCATCGGCCTTTCCGGGACCGAAGAAATATACCATTTTCGCCATGAGTTTAAACCTCCAATTGCATTATATATTGAAAACGTTGCTCGATCATACTATTACGGTACAAAAGATCGAAAAATAGATTTATACCAATCACGATCTCTCAAGTCAAAAAATTTACCGACAAATATTTGGAATTTGGAATTAGCACAAATGGTTTCATAACCACACTACTACCCCCGATGGTAATCGGGGGTACTTGTTCAGATGCTATGAATATGAATAGGAAGCGATTTTTCGATTTGTGGATTAATGTTTATGGTCGGCCGGTGGACAATCCTCTTTGGGCCCTCCGCTGCTGCATGGCATGGCGGAACTCGACCATCAAGGCCATCTGCTGGGGGTTTCCATGTTCCGCCATTTGCTGCATTCTGGCTCTGAAGTTTCCCGGTCCCCGGCCACCACCTTGTCCACCAGGCCTGCCTGGCCCACCGGGTCCGGGTCCACCAGGATTACCTATTCCCTGACCGCCAGGTCTCCCCGGTCTCTCCCCGGCTGTTGTGTTGTCCCGTGGTCTTCGTTGCCCCCGCCGTGATCGCATTTGCTCTTCGCGGTCAATAGCGGCATCGAGGATTTTCAGGCGATCCGCAGGAGGGGCCTTGGCGTAGTCCACGGCTTGCTTCGTCATCATGGCCATCATGGCTTCTCGCATGGCGTTGCGGGAGGCTTCATTGTTCCCCATTTGACGGAAAATATCATGCCTCTGGTTTTCGGGGAGTTTTGAGACGAGGTTTTGGGTCTGTTCCATGTAGGCTATTTTTCGATACTCCGGCAGACGTTTGAAACGGGCTGAAGTGAGGGTTTTAACACCTTCTGCCGCCGTTTTGGGGGGGCCGAGGGGGGTAATCAACCAGGTATAATAGATACCCGCCGTAAGAACACTCACGCCGACTACCGTCAGCAGGACCGTCAGACCGATCTTCTGTTTCTTACTCATATTCATGGTTAGCTCCTATTCATAATTTCCAACATGACCGTCCAAAAAAAGCAGGTTTCGCAAGTCGTGAAAACTTGGCGCGTCAATGGTTTCATTGTTAAGCAAGGTCAAGGTGCTTCCGTCACAGTCGTAAGATGCAGGCATCTCCGAGGGATTTATTGCCGACATCCGGCGAGAGCGGAAAATGTCGTCGGACGTGCGGCCGGACAGGCGGTTGTTGTAGTTGTAGCTGCTCCCGGCAGGATAGATAAGCGGCTGGGAAGGGTTGCCGGCATTCCATTGCTGCTCATAAGTGAGACATCGCTGATACACGGCATCATGGTCGCCGGGACAGTGGAAAACCTTGTTGTCCTGACCCATATATTCACGTAGAGCCTCGGGCAACGATGGATCAGTATCCATACTGACGAACGGCCACGGCATGTAACGAGCGGCGGGAAATCTGTCCGCGCAAGCCTGCTGGTACATGCTAATCGCGGCGCCGATCTGACGCAGGTTCATCGAACAGGCCGCTTTGACCGCCCGTGCCCGTGCCTTCGTGAAGGCCGGTAGCAATATTCCCACCAACAGTGAGATAATCGCCACCACCACAAGCAATTCAATTAGAGTAAACCCTTTCCAATACCGGGCAATCTTCATTATCAGCCTCCTGAAAAATGTGCTGGATAAGCTCTTTCTTAAAACAATTACAACGGGCAAATAAATATATTATTGCAAAAAAATCAATATTTTAGATGGAAACGGGTGTGTCAAGATTTTCGGGCAAATTTTAAAACAGGCACAAATTATTTTCCGAAGTGCGTTCAATACCAAGAAAACCAGAAACGTCGAGAGGACAGTTAAAGTTGAATTTTGGTAAATAAAGTTTCGATGCGGGGACAACGGCCTGCATCCTTTGTGTGCAGGCTGAAAGCCCTCCCCCGGGGGGTAGAGAACAAAGCCACGCGTTCTGCACGTGGATATTTACGCTTTTGACCTTAGCCAGAGTCTAGAGACTAAGGTCCAAAACCTGTAAGTTTTTCCGGTATCGTTTAATCAGAAATGGTGGATTTAAGAAAATCATCCTTACAAACTTGACCGAAAGTGTACTGTTTTTTGACCAAATTTCATTTTTTTTTGCGGGAAAGCGGTACAATTTGCACAAGCGGCGAAGGCGATTTTTTAACCGCCAAGTCGCCAAGAAGAGAAGAGTTTTTTAGACACGGATAAGAGTGCTTAATTTTTAAAGAGCGACAGGAGATTTGCTATACCCCTACAATTAAGGATAACACATTTTTGAGGAAAAGCAAATTTTGGAAAAAAATATTTTTTTAACCTCCATGACGCCAAGACAAAGAAAGACGGGGTGTGTTTTAAAAAACTCGGCTGCAAGACTTTAGTAAGGCTTAAGTGTATGCTTTTATCAACCGAGCCGTATCTTTTCCATCTATAATCGTGAAGATGGCATTGGGATTTGTAGTGGTTCTGAGAAGTTGAACTTTCTGCTTACACTCTTCGACCACTTCTTGGCTTACTTTTCCGTGGAACTGGATTACAAATAAATCCGCCGGGGATTTAAATAGCCTTTGAATTTGGTCGCCATTCTTTCCACATTTGGCAATTGTCAGCGGTTCTGGTGTCGCTGGACCTTTAAGCATAAAAGCGGCACAATGCCTTTTTCCACCAATTTCAACCCTGGTTGTGAAAATATCATTTTGTTCTCCACCCCAATCTTTTTGCTTAAAAGGTTCACCGAGAATTTTGTGAAATAATTCTTTTATGTCTGCTTCCGAGTTTTTAACCGGGAGTTCAGCTTCAAAATTTTTGGAAATATCTTTAACTTTGGCAAAAGTATCAATATCGTCAACTGCGATAAATGATTTGTGCGTTGCCTCGGTGTTCCCCTTTATCGCTTCCTCGTTTCTCCTCGCCGGGGTCTGGGGTTCGGACTTTGATCCTGTTGGTAGGTTGGCAATTTCCGCCCCAATACGATCCGACAATACATTCAAGGTAATCTCCACCTGTTGGTAGCATTTGTGAATCGCCGTGCTATCTTTGGGGTGTTTAAAATAATCGGATATGGCCTTATCGAATTGACGGATGGGGGTGGTATCGACATTTCGTCCATTTCCGCCTGCCGCCTGGCACAAGACCTCTTTAACTTTATGGAAATACTCTAAGAAATGCGGGGAATCGACAATTGCATTGGCCAGACCGTCGGTAGGGGCTAGAATAATTTTCCTGGCTGCTTCAAGGTAAGTCTGACAATATTGCCGAAGAAATTCCAGGCAGCAGGGCTGATGGATCATTTTGTCGTGTAGCGGATCATCCAGGTTGACATTAAAGATTTCCTCCATAGCCGCTTGTACCCGTCGATTTAAATCATCAAGATTATTTTCCATTAGACTTAAAGCTTGGATATGATCCTCAATCCTCTGTTTCCACCGTTCAGGGGGATATTCACCAGTACAGACACGGATTCCCTCTTTAACGTCAGACATGATTTCCGTTTCTTTGATGTCGCCGAAGGAAGGGGGAAGCTGGTCGGGATGAGTATGCGACAGGGCAGTAGTAATCATTTGCCAAGTCATCCACCAAAGCTCATTGTCTTGGCTTGGGTTATCGGTAAGCTGGGGCTGGCACAGGGTCAAATCAAAGCCGGGGATATGCTTATCAGCCAATTTCCGGTAAAGTATCGCGGCTGTTATACCCATGCGTTTCAAAGTCCGCTCCCCATCATCGGGGGTGGGGACAGCCGTGGGATCGGTCAGGAGTCTTGAAAGCCGCTCCCGAAAACCGCGGAAGATTTCAGAAGCTTGCTTGATGTCCATTTTCTACCCTTTCAAACTCGGGTCAGCCGTTTGCGGTTGCAATCCTCTTTCTCGAAGTTATTTAATTATCTCAAATGCTTTACATCGTCCCTACGATCAGCCAACAGCACACGCGTATTGTGTTCGATTTGGATCATCAGGGGAAGGAATAGAAAGACCATCAAGGCAGTAATGGCTCCGACAAGAGTCAGTCCCAAAATTCTTCGGTTTGCACTGGCTGCTTGTTCCTCTGCAATGTTTTTTTCCCGCCTTTCGTTTCTCAACTCTTGGTTTTTTTCTATTGAACGAATAAACTGTTTTTTGTACCACTCTGCCGCAACTCTACAGGGGTAATTTTTAGCCTTCCCCTTACTCAACACATGCTGACTGAATTCCATCAAGAAGTTGCCTAATCCTGAGACGAATTGGTCACGGTGCTTTTCGTCAATTTCGGAAATAAAATTCGCAACCCATATGGACTGGTTTTCGGGATATTCCTCTCCATATTCACTCAAGTTGTATTTTTTGGTTAGATCCTTTAGTCTTCCTACATATGCCGGTGATACAGATGTTTCCTGACTCGATATCTGGGGAACGCTGGCATCTTGCTGGGGATTATTTTGTGCCTGCTCCTCCGGTTCAAACTCTAATTTCCAGGATGCAAAAGTAGGATCGAATGGTTGAATGGATTCAATCGGTTTAATATCAGGATAAACAATCAATAATCCAATTAGACACCCAATGGCGGTAACTAGACATGCCAAAACAATAAAAGCGGATACCCATTTTGCGAATTTGAATGAAAAGCGAAGAACTCGGTCTGCGGTTGTCGTGGTCATCAGGGACTCATAAGCGGTTACATCCATTTGTTGCTGATGTTGGTTTTGGATAAGGTTTTTTTCTGCTTTTTCTTTGACCCCTAGAAGTTTCTGTGCTTCCCTTTCCTTTTCATATTGTATTCTTAATCTTTCCCGCTCTTCCACCCTAGCCTTCTCGCGGGCTTGCCTTGCTTGTTCCTCGGTCTTCTTTGCATTTAATTCTTTTATTCCAGGGACCGTAAATGATTTCTGGCACATTGGACATGTATCATTGGTTCCAGCATCTTTAAGGGGAGATTCTAATTGCCCTTGACATGACGGGCATTGATATACAACGAATTCACCATGAACCAAGTCCTTTTTGATGCTGTAATCCATGCTCTGTCCTTTCAAAAAAAGTTCTACAAAAAGATGTTCCAAAGATCATTCCAATTCGATCAGTAATATTCTATCGAATAACGCGTGTCTTGGTACAACATTTCATAAATAAGGGAACAAAATCCCTCTCTGGGTGGCATGCTTTCGCGTCTTCGCTAAAGCATATCATTTTGGGCTTACCAGGACATGGCTTAGCGAAGACGCGAAGCCATGCCACCCACTTGGCGAAAATGTTATTCTGAGCGCAGTGAAGAATCAGGCTTTTTTTGACGGCGAATCCAGATGTTTCGCTGCGCTCAACATGACGAGGTTTTTGGTTCCTTATTTGTGGAATGCCGGATTTAGGGATCGGCTAGCCAGGGTTCGATTTTTTCTTCAACCAGTTTGATCGTTTTTTCCGGGTCGGTTTGGGGTTCTATGTCGAACCAGTGGATGTGGGGTAAGCGGCGGAACCAGGTTCGCTGCATTTTGGCTAGGCGGCGAGTGTTTACTTTTACTTTTTCCAGGGCTACTGGCAGGTCCCATTTTTCTTTGAAATGTTCGATAATTTCGGCATAGCCGACGGCGTCTCTGGCTTGGGGGCTCATGGGGGGGGTGCGTTCGTAGAGGGTGCGGACTTCTTCGACCAGGCCTCGGCGGACCATTCGGCGGACTCGTTCGGCGATTCGTCGATTGAGTTCTTCCTTTTCCTGGCGTAAGCCCAGGAATAACATATCGTAGTCGGTGCGAAGCTGGCCGAATTGCTTTTGGAGGGAACTGATGGGTTTGCCGGTCAGGTGGTAGACCTCTAAGGCTCGGATGATGCGTTTAAGGTCGTTTCGGTGAAGGCGGTCGGCTGTTTCGGGATCGATACGATATAGTTCCTGGTGGAGATAATCCTGGCCTAATTGGTCGGCTTTTTGTTGAAGCTGTTGGCGGACGGCGGGGTTGGCGGCGGGTCCTTCGAATAAGCCTTCGGTTAGGGCCTTCAAATAAAGCACCGTTCCGCCTATTGCTATAATCGGGCGGTTTTGGGGTAATTCCTGCACTCCCTCACGGTCGTGCCTCTTTGGGATGTTTCGTTGATTGATTGCCTGCTGGGCTAAATCCACGAAACGTCCGGCGGAGAATGGCTCGGAGGGGTCGGTCACATCTATCAGATGGTGGGGGATGCGACTACGGATTTCAATGTCGGGTTTGGCGGTTCCGATGTCCATGTACTTATACACCTTCATGGAGTCCACGGATAGGATATCGGCATTCATTTTTTCCGCCAGGGCTCGGCCGACGGTTCCTTTACCGCTGGCTGTACAGCCGACAATAAAAATGATTTTTGGTTTGGAATTTGATAACATTTATATACTTTCCGGCAATTGCATGTACAATTATTTTAGTTATAATATATAGGCTTGTTGAAAGGAGTCAAAACAATGGGCAAAATTATTATGGGGCTGGTGGCATTTTCATTTCTAACTTTTGGGGGCTGCGCTACTATAACTCTTCCGGAAAATATAGATGTTGGATACGGCAGGCCCGCTCCAAAAGTGGACAGCAGAAAAGTTCCTCAGACTAATACGCTTAGTGATTGCCATACCGAACTGTACCGGGCTTATGGCTACATACGATCCCTGGAGCGAAGAAATCAGAAGCTTGAAGAGGATAAAGCTGAATTGAAGACGGAAAATTCCAGGCTGAAAAAAAGATATAAAAAATATGAGGAGTAATGGACATGATCAGTTTGCAATTGGGCGGCAAAAGTGATTTGAGCGATCTTGCCTTTCAGGTCAATCAAATCATGGATCAGTTTATGCAAAAGTCTTTTTTTCGATTTCGGCCTTGTGGCCGTTGGCAACCCGCCATTAATCTCTACGAGACGGAAACGATGTTCGTTGTTTGCATCGATATGGCGGGGATCGACCCGAAGCAAGTGGAAATTCATGCCAAAAATAATATTTTGTATATCGCAGGTGAGCGTGCCACTCCTGTTCCCGCCGAAGCGTCTTGTGCGAAGATTCTTGTGATGGAAATAGATCATGGTCCCTTTTATCGCGAGGTCTCGCTTCCGGAAGACGTGGATGTGAGTAAAGTCGAGGCCAGATATCATTTGGGATTTTTGTGGGTTGAGCTACCTAAAAATAAGACAAAATAAGAAGAAAAAGAAATTAATCATGGAAAACGAAAACATTAATCAACCGGTTACCAAGTCGAAAGTCGATGGGGATTCGCAACCTGGGCAGGACATTCTAACGACGGTTACAACGCATGGACCGTCTCAGCAGCAGGTGGCCATTCCGAGTGTGATTCCGCTGCTTCCAATTCGAAACGCGGTGGCGTTTCCTGGAACGGTCATGCCTTTGAATATAGGCAGAGAGGCATCGAAAAAAGGTGTGGAAAAGGCCTTGGCGGGCAACAAGCTGATCGGGATCGTTACGCAGCGCGATCCGCAGGTGGAAAACCCTATGGAGAAAGATTTATACTCGTGGGGAACCATCGGGTTTATCTTAAAACTCCTGAAAATGTCCGATGGTGATCAGACGATCGTCATTCATGGTCTGCTGCGTTTTAAAATCACTCAGTTGGTTCACACGGAACCGTTTTTATCGGCCAAGATTGAAGTTCACGACGATCCCAAAGAAGCCCCGGTCGCGAAGGAACTTGAAGCCCTTGTCCATAATGTTCATGGGATGGCGAATCGGGTGATCGAGCTTAGCCCCAACGTTCCGGAAGAGGCGGCGGTGATTTTAAATAATATCACGCAACCGGGAGCCCTCGCTGATTTCCTGGCCGCCAATTTGAATATTTCCGTGGAGCAAAAACAGGAGATTCTGGAAACGCTGCCTGTCAAGCAGCGGCTGGAGAGAGTAAACACTTCGCTGGCCAATCAACTGGACGTTCTTGAACTTTCCAGTAAACTTCAGGACCAGGTTAAAGATTCCATTAACAAAACTCAGCGGCAGTATTTTCTCCAGGAGCAGATGAAGGCCATTCAGAAAGAGCTGGGCGAGACCGATCAGCGGACGGGTGACCTGGAAGATATTCGCAAGCGAATCGCCGAAGCCAAAATGCCTTCAGAGGTCGAAAAAGAAGCCCTTCGGGAACTGGACCGGATGGCGAAAATTCCCATGGCGTCGCCGGAATATTCCGTGGCCCGGGATTATGTGGAATGGCTGGTTGTGATCCCCTGGTCCAAACAGACCACTGACGGACTGGACATCAAAAAGGCCAAAAAGATTCTGGATACCGATCACTACGATCTTGAAAAGGTCAAGAAACGGATTATCGAATTTTTGGCGGTGCGAAAATTGAAACCCGATGGACGCGGTCCGATCCTTTGTTTCGTCGGTCCACCCGGGGTTGGAAAAACATCGCTTGGTAAGAGCATTGCCCGAGCCATGGGACGAAAATTCATACGAATTTCACTGGGCGGCATACGCGATGAAGCGGAAATTCGCGGTCATCGGCGGACGTATATCGGCGCACTTCCGGGTCGAATTATGCAGGAAATCCGTAAAGTCGCGGTGAATAATCCTGTTTTCATGCTGGATGAAGTCGATAAAATCGGTGTGGATTTTCGTGGCGACCCGGCTTCTGCCCTGTTGGAAGTGCTTGACCCTGAGCAAAACAACAGTTTTACGGATCACTATCTTGACGTTCCTTTTGATCTTTCCAAAGTGATGTTCATTTCGACCGCCAATGTTATGGCTCCTGTTCCGCCCGCGCTGCGGGACCGCATGGAGGTTATCGAGATTCCCGGATACACCCTGACGGAGAAACTTCAGATCGCTAAAAAATATCTTGTGACGAAACAGTTGAACGAAAACGGGCTGACTAAAAATCAGATTACGTTTGCTGATGATGCCATAAAAACCCTGATCGAGTCCTATACGCGTGAAGCTGGGGTGCGTAACCTGGAGCGCGAAATCGGAAACATCTGCCGGGCGGCGGCATCCAAGATTGCCGGGGGATCCAAACGCGCGACAAAGATTACCTCGAAAAGTGTTCCGCATTACCTGGGTCCGATCAAAATCGAACCGGAGGTCGCCCTTCGCACGAGCGTCCCCGGAGTGGCAACGGGTTTGGCCTATACTCCCTACGGCGGGGATATTATTTTTATCGAAGCGACGTCCATGCCCGGAAAGGGAAATCTGATTCTTACCGGGCAGATTGGGGACGTTATGAAAGAATCGGCCCAGGCAGCCTATTCCCTTCTTCGCAGCCGGGCACAAAAATTAAAACTCGATCCCGTTAAATTGACCGAAAAAGATTTTCATCTCCATGTTCCGGAAGGAGCGGTTCCCAAGGACGGACCGTCGGCAGGGGTTGCCCTCTATACCGCTCTGGTTTCCCTGGAGACCGGTGTATGCGTCCGGCCTGATGTCGCGATGACCGGAGAAATCACTCTTCGGGGTCTGGTCCTTCCCATCGGCGGGATCAAGGAAAAAACGCTTGCCGCCAAACGTGCTGGAATTAAAGAGATTATTCTGCCTCTGCGGAACAAAAAGGACCTGTATGAAGTTCCGGCGGAGATCAAGAAAACGCTTAAATTTACCTTCGTCAGTGATATCGACAAACTTCTTCAGGCGGCACTATGCACCAAGGGGCACAAAACTGCTATTGCCCATCGATAACTGAGGAGTTATAATTGATTTTATGGATACTAACGCGCAGGTTATTATGGTGCTTAAATTGGCTCTGAATATTGCCCCGCCTGCGTTGTATTTTGTAATTCTGGGGCTGGTCAATAGTCAATCCCGTCCGCATATAATTTCCGCGAGAAACGACTGGCTGGCGTTGATTATTGTCTTTTGCCCCATTCTGCTTTATCCCGCGATTTGGCTGGCCACGGGTGGTCATTATCTGGCGGGTATTCTCGCTTTGGCCCTGGCGGGAATGGTTATTTATTTTTCCCTGCCGAAACCGCAAAGCGGATGGGTCATTTATAACTGCTCTCGTTTTCGCCTGCAAAGATCGCTTTTTTCCGCGTTGACCGCCGGCGGGCTGGATTATGAAATGGTCAATTCGCAATTGATCCATTTGCCGAAGCATCACGTTGATCTGCGACTCTCGTCGCTTCCCTTGCTTAAAAATACTACGATAAACGTTGTTTCCTCCCGGCCGAGGGATCATTTGATCGACCAACTTGGAAAAAATCTCCGTCATCAACTGGACCAGGTGGAAAATGCCGTTAATCCGTCCGGTCCCGCCTTGCTCATTACCGGAACCTCCATGCTGATCCTTCCTTTACTCATGATGGTTCGCCACATGGATGCTTTTGTCCGCGTTGTCTGCGATCTGTGGCCGGTTTAACCCTATGACAAATATTATCGTTATCGATCACCCCTGTAAGCTTGATTTTACCAAACCGCAGAATTATCTGGTCCGTGCCGACTGTCTCGACTTGCTTGAAAAATTACCGGATCAGTCGCTGGACCTTGTTTATATCGACCCGCCGTTCTGCACGCAAAGTCAGCGCAGCCGCACCCATACCGACCACCAATATCCCGATTACTGGCCGGGCGGACTTCGTGAATATCTGACTTTTCTCACCCTGCGAATCACGCAAATTCACCGCGTTTTAAAAACCACCGGATCGCTTTTCATCCATCTCGATTATCGGTCAGTTCATTATGTGAAAATCGAGCTGGATCGTATTTTCGGTGAGCAGAATTTTCTTAATGAGATCATTTGGTCCTATCGCACGGGCGGTCTTTCAAAAAAGTGGTTTGCGCGAAAACATCAATCCATCCTGGCCTACGCTAAACAGGCGGGTCAACATAAATTTCACCCGATCCGCACCGGAAAATACCGCACTGATGGTTTGAATTACGACGAAACCGGTCGGCCTTACAAATCCACGAAAAAAGGGCGTCTGTATTTTAATCCGGATGGTCCCACCCTGACCGATGTCTGGGAGATTCCGTTCCTGAGCACGGTGGGGTTGGAGCGGACGGGTTACCCGGATCAAAAGCCTCTGGCGCTTCTGGAACGAATTATCCAGGCCGCCTCGGACGAAGGCGACCGTGTAGCTGACTTTTTTGCCGGGTCCGGCACGACCGCGGTAGCGGCCGACAAATTAAATCGCCCCTGGCTTGCCGTTGACAACAACCCCACCGCTATCGAAATCATTAAAAAAAGATTATCCAGCGTAAAATCTCTTTTTTGAAGTATATGCTAAAAGTCCAATATTTTCGGGTGGCATGGCTTCGCGTCTTCGCTAAGCCATGTTCTGGTAAGCCCATAAAGACATGCTTTAGCGAAGACGCGAAAGCATGCCACCCAGAGGTGAAAGGCTGTATTTAGCGATTACTTGCCGCAACGCTTTCTTTCTGCATTTGCCGGGCGTAGAAGCCAAAGGGATCAATTCCCTGAATAATTTTCACCAACAGCTTCGCCTGGGTAAGATGTTTCTGGGCTACCAATAATCGATATCGCAGCAGACAACTGTATCCGCCCAGTCGCTCGGTCGGACATTCCCACTGCCAGCGGTCGAGGAGTTTCCGGGCTTCGGTGTATTCGCCTCGCCGAAGATAATCTTCCACCGCCGTCACGTAACCGCCGCTATGTGAAAATTCACCGCTTTTATCCGTTCCCGCCTCGGCCTGCCTATAAAACTTCTCGGCTGATTCTCGATTTCCTAGAAACCTGTATAAATCGCCCCAGGCGATGGATAAAAATTTGTCCATCGTGTCCGCCGGTTGTGTGCTTTGTCCGACGCACGATTTTAAAAGCTCTTCAGTCTTTTTTTCTTCTCCCAACGTATTGATGTACATACTCGCGGTCTGGGCTGCTAATTGTCGGTAGGAGGGAGTCCAGGCATCCAATCGTTTTGTTGCCTTGTACAAAACATCCGCCGCCTGGGTGTAATTTCCTTCCCGTTCGACCATCAAAGCCGCCACTTTTTGGGCACAAATTACGAGTGGTTCTTTTTGTGCATCGCGGCCGCTGGTAATCACAGATCGACCGACCTGAATGGCCTTGTCCGGCTGATCGATGATTAGAAAATAATCCATGATCGTGATCGCATCCGCCGTTGAAATCCTTGAAAATTGATAATTCGAAATGACGGATTCGAAATGGATCAATCGGTCAGGATCGGCTTTGGGATTTAGGCGATTTGGGCCGATATAAATTCTATTCGTTATGTTGTCGGTGAGAGTTCCTTTCTTTACCTTCAATGTGATCGACGCCAAACCCTCTTTGAAAAAGACATGCTCCACTCTGGCGCCATTGGCGGTCTGTCCGTCCCCGAAATCCCAGCGGTATTCCGTATCCTTGCTCTTCAGGGGTTCTTCTGCCGTAAATGAATATCCATACAGGGGTGTAACTACCGATTTGTTTTCCATGCTAGCACAACCTGTCTGCCGCAGAGTAAAATCAGCAACAAGTTCGTTGTGTTTTTTCTCCAGCGGTCCAAGTTGCCCTCGGCTGATCGGGACGAAGTGGCCCGCTTCGAGTATGCGAAATGTACTGCTTCCGGGGGGTGACCAGGCGGCCACCGCTCCGCCGTGGCTTGACAGGTTCACATGATAAAACGCCAGTTTGTGCAGCCCCGCCTTTAAATCGATTTTTCCCTGATGTCGAACATCCCCCACCCAGCCGTGCCGTCCCGGCCATTCTACCACCAGCTTGTCGTCGATGTATAACGCGCTTCCATCAAAACTGCTGATCGTGAAAGTGTAAGTTCCACCCTGCCGGCAATGAAGGTATCCGGTATACAGATTGCAGGTCGGCTCATCCGGACCGAAAATGTTTCCACCGATGAACATTGACGGGATGTATGCCCGTCCAATCGGTGGTGACGATTGCGCGGTTTGAATCGTTGATTTAATCGCCTCCGGGGTTCCAAGTGGTCCGCCCGCATATTTCCAGGTCTCCAGAAGTAATCCGCCTTGTGGCCGCCAGTTGTTCTTTTCCGCCTTCGCCTTGGGATTACCGTAGTAGATAAAATACCGTTGCCTGGTTATCCCTTTGACGTCGAACACCATGCGTACCAGATCGCCCGGACCCATCGACAGGATGAAAAACTTTACCGGCCGGCCGTCCAATCCCGTTACCCGGATGTCCGAACCATCCGGTTTGCACTCGCCACCCGACAAAAAAGTTACCGTGCATCCTTCACGGCCTGCTCGATTCGATTTTTCTTCGCTCGCGTTTTTTTCCGGTTGGACGATCACCGTTCGGCGGAGTGACCAATGAGGGTTCCACCAGTTCTGACCGTGTACCGGTGATACCCCAATTACGCCAATCGCCAAAATAGTTAAAAACAGACCTTTACTCATAACTTTGCTATACTTATCTTACTGGTATGTCCAAAATAGATGCAATCATTTTTGATCTCGACGGCACACTCACTGAGCCGATTCTCGATTTCGATCAAATCCGGAGCCAGATCGGAATCGAACGCGGACCGGTCTGGGAAACCATTCTTCAGATGTCGCCCGAAGCCCGACAAAAGGCTGAAAGCGTTTTGCTTGAACATGAATTATACGCCGCCAGAAATTGTAAACTGCAACCCCACACGTTGGAATTGCTTGGCGAGCTTCGTAATCGCTCAATGGGACTCGCTATTCTTACACGTAATTGCCGGGCCTCATGGGAAATTGTCCGTGACCGGTTTAATCTTGGCATTCAACAGGTTTACGCCCGGGAGGACGGACCTGTTAAGCCCGATCCGACCGCTGTTATAGAGCTTGCCCGGCAGATGAACGTTGAACTCGGTCGTACGCTTGTGGTCGGTGATTACTTGTTTGATATTCAGGCCGGCAAGAACGCCGGTACTCTTACCGCGTTGCTCGTTAACCATGGTTTAGTTCCTGATTATTCCCACATCGCCGATTACGTAATCCACGACCTGCTCGAAATCCTGGCCGTCATCGATTAGATTGCTTACCCCGCGGGTATTTGATATCTTTATAGTATTAATTTGGAGACCGTATATGCGAACAGGGATCGGATATGACATTCATCGACTGGTTCCCGGCAGGATGTTGATCCTGGGCGGGGTGAAGATCGACTATCATCTGGGTTTTCTTGCCCATAGCGACGGCGATGTGGTTATTCATGCCATCATTGACTCCTTGCTCGGAGCGTGCTGTCTGGGCGATATCGGGGAATTTTTTCCCGATACAGATCCTGCTTACAAAGACTCTGACAGCGGAAAATTGCTTATTCAGGTTATCAATTTAATATCCGAGAAGGGTTTCACGATTGAGCATGTTGATGTTATAATTCACGCGGAAAGGCCGAAGCTTAGTGGTCATAAATTGATGATTCGCGAAAAGTTGGCTCAATTGATGAAAATCGGGTTGGATCGCATTAATCTCAAAGCCAAGACCAACGAAGGGTTGGATGCGGTGGGCGAAGGTCATGCCATCGCCGCCTGGGTTGTGGCGACTGTTGCTAAAAATTAAAAGGACGAGAGGATTTTGATGGCCATAAAAGTTTACAATACTCTGAAACGAGAAAAAGAGGGATTTGTTCCGGTAAAAGTAGGGGAGGTCGGTATATATCTATGCGGACCGACCGTCTATAAACCGTCGCACATTGGCCACGCCGTCGGTCCGGTTATTTTCGACGCCATTCGCCGGTGGCTTGAATTTCGTAATTTTAAAGTTACGATGGTCGTCAATATTACCGACGTTGACGACAAGATCATCGACGAAGCCAACCGTCAGGGGCGGACGATGCAAGACCTCGCCGAAGAAATCGCCGCCGATTATTTCCAGGCCATGGAAAAACTCAACGTTCGCAAGCCGGACATCATTCCCAAAGCCACCGAACATATTCCGGAAATCATCGCCTTGATCCAACGATTGATCGAAAAGGACGTTGCATACGCGGTCAAAGGCGACGTTTATTTTGATGTCAGTAAATTCCCAGCCTACGGCAAGCTCTCCAATCGGTCCGTCGAGGAGCAGGAGGCAGGCAAGCGTGATCTGAAATCTTCGGACGATAAGCGCCATTCGTGGGATTTTGCGCTCTGGAAAGCAGCCAAACCTGGTGAGCCGGCTTGGGAATCGCCCTGGGGCAAAGGCCGGCCTGGGTGGCACATCGAATGCTCCGCCATGTCCATGAAATATTTCGGTGAGACCTTCGACATTCACGGCGGGGGGATGGACCTGATTTTTCCACATCACGAAAACGAAATCGCTCAATCCGAAGCCGCCACCGGAAAACCGTTCGTCAAATACTGGCTTCACAATGGCCTGACGCGGGTCAATACCAAAAAAATGTCCAAGAGCCTCGGAAATATTCGGGTTCTTAGCGAACTTTTGCAGCAGTATCCAGGCGAGGTCATCCGGTTTTTTATCCTCAGTACCCATTACCGCCGACCCATCGATTTTTCAGATGAGGAAATTGTCAAAGTGGCCAAGGGTTTGCAGACCTTTTACCGTCTTTTTGATCGTGTTCGACAAATAACCGGTCATGATCCATTTAAGTGGATTAGTCGTGGTGATCTTGGTCTCGGCCAAGCATTACAATCAGCAAATGTATTTTGTGCTTTATGGACTAATGCTAAAGAGAACTTTTCACTTGCTATGGATAACGATTTCAACACCGCCGACGCCATTGCCGCTCTCTATGGACTGGCAAATGCCGCCAATCATTTTATCGAGGAAGCAAACCTTACTTCGGATTCATCTGCAATTGATAAAGAAGTGTTGGTCATGGGGGCGAGCGTTATTATCAAAACTGCCAATTTGATTGGTTTGTTTGAAAATCCCCCAGAAGAAAAATTTACTGATCAGACGACGGATGATTTGATTAAACTTTTAATCGACGTTCGCAACGCAGCGCGGGCGCAAAAGCAATTTACCATATCGGATATGGTTCGTGATCGCTTGAAGGATTTGCATGTCCAGCTCAAGGACGGCAAGGACGGCACGACGTGGGAAACAATCCCATGATGATTTGCGGTTTGGACCCCGGTTTGCATCGGACGGGCTATGGGATCATCGAACCTGGGCCGAAGGGTGCGATCAAGATTATCGACGCAGGTCTGATTCGCACCGATGTTTCCGCACCACTGCCCGACCGGTTGATGCAACTTTACGATGAATTATCCCGGCTGTTCGATGAACATAAACTCGATTCTGTCGCGGTCGAAGAGTTATACAGCCACTATGCTCATCCTCGAACCGCCATCCTTATGGGTCATGCCCGTGGTGTGATTTTGCTGGCGGCCAGGCGAAAGAACCTTGCGATTATGAATCTTTCGGCGACTAAAATTAAAAAGGCTCTCACCGGTTCAGGCCATGCCGGTAAACTCCAAATTCAACGAGCGGTCCTGTCGAGATTGCATATCAAACCCGGCACACAGGATATTCCCGCCGATGTTACCGACGCCTTGGCCATCGCCGTCTGTTGCCATGAGCATCTGCGATCGGGGTTGTGCCAAGATTTTCGAGCAATGCGAACTCTAACGAGCCGCGACCGTGAGGGAGCGGGTAACGGAAAATAATCACCCGCTCCCTTACGGTCGCGGCTCGAATATAGTTGATCTCGTCCGAAAATCTTGGCAGACTCAACCTCTTGTTGAAAGAAGAAAAACGTTGCAATGCAGTGAAAGAATGTTATTGTCTGAGTCTTAGCGATATTCTGATTTTCCAAAAGCCCTTCTTTAATAGGAGAAAGAAATGCAGCTTGAGAAGTACGATCAGAGCCATCCCGTCAAACGCGGGGTTGATACGGGGCAGTTTTTAACGATCTTCGGAGTCTTTTTTGGTGTCCTCGTAATTTTTCTGTTCAGCTTCGTCTGGTTTGAGTGCCGGATCCAGGTGGACAAGGGCGAACTTGTTCCCCTCCTGAAAAAGACGGGCAAGAATATGACGAATGATATGGTGCTGGCTCCGTCGGAGGAATATCGCGGGCCCCAGATCGGGTTTCTCAAAGAAGGGCGGCATTTCAAGAATCCCTGGTACTACAGTTGGCCTGATAAGATGAACGCGCTTGAGGTGGAACCTGGGAAGATTATGGTTCTTGTGCGAAAATACGGCAAGGCGATCCCGCCGGAGCAGGTCGTGGCGATCAAGGACGACGAGAAGGGAATTCTCCGGCAGGTGTATGCCCCCGGACGATATTACATCAGCGAATGGGAGTACGATCATTACTTTTACGATATGGTGAAGATCGAGCCGGGGCGCATGGGGATCGTTACGCTGCTGGTTGGTAACGAGGCCCGGGACTCGAATGTGTTCGTGGTCAACAAGGGGGAACGCGGGACTCAGCCGTATCTTCTGCCGCCTGGAACGCATCCCGATTATTCCAATCCATTTGTTTTTAAAGTAACATCCATCGACGTTCGCAGTCAGAAATTTGAACTGGCGGGCAAGGACAGTTTTGCGTCGCTTTCACGGGACGGTGTGGATGTGAATTTTGAGGGAACGATCGAATGGGCTCCGGATATCAAGCGGCTGCCGGAAGTGTTTGTCAAGTTTGTGGATGAACAGGATCTGGAGGTCTCCGGTGGGATTAACAACCTTCAGAACAAGATTATTCTTCCTTACGCCCGTGCGTTTATCCGGACCGTGAGCGGGAAACACAAGGCGGTGGATTATATTACCGGGGACACGAAAATCGAAGTCCAAAACGATGTGGAGAAAAATCTGAGAGAATCATGTGGAAACGTGGGGATAATCCTGCGAAGTTTCATTATCCGCAAGGCGGAACCGGATCAGAAGATTCGAAACCAATACGAGCGTCGGGAGATGGCGAAGCGTGAGATGGACCGGTATGAGAAAGAGATCGAGACACAAATCGGAACGGCCGTCATGGAAGGCGGAACCGCCAAGCTCGGTATGGATGGAAAAGCCCAGCTTAATGAATACGGCAAACCGATCATGGTCGGCAGCACGGCGAAGTTGGATAAGGATGGAAAGCCCCTGCGTCATGGAGGCCGGCTGGTTCAGATGATCGAGCAGCGACGAAAAGACCGGGAGGGAAAACTGGGCGAGGTCCGCCAGGGCATTGTCAAAGTTGTTCGCGAAGGGGAACAGTACTACCAGGTGGAGGTTACGAAGGCCCAAAAGAATTTAGCCATTGCCACGATTCAGCTTGAGGCGGCCAAGGACATGGCGGGAAAGGCCCGGGCCGATGGAATGGCCAAGGCGGCGGTAATTGTGATGGAAAACAAGGCGAAGGCCGAGGGGATTAAGTCGAAGGTGGCTGCTTTTGGATCGGGTGATCGATACGCGGAGAATCAATTGATCGTCAAGATCGCTCCGGGAATAGCTGTGATCCTTTCCAATACGGATGGCCCGTTCGCCAGGTTGTTCGAGCGGTTTACGACGGTAAATTCTGCAACGGAAAAGAAGGCGCCAATCGTTAATACAGGAGAGAAAAAATGAAGACAATAGTGATAAGCGTTTGCGGTGGGATTGTTTTGCTCGTTTTGTGCGGCGTTTTCGCGCTATGGGCCTTGGGGTACAAATATTGTAATTACGGCGAGTCGCTTTTGATTACGCAAAAGACAGGAACGCTGGCCGCCCCGGATTCCTACGCCAAGGAAGGGCAGCAGGGGGTTTCGGAGCAAATACGCGGTCCAGGAAGATATTTTGATCTGGACCCGTATCATTACAGCGTGGAAGTGATTCCCGATAAGATCATCAAGCCGGGATTTATCGGTCTGGTCAAAAATAATATCGGAAAAGACCTTCCGTCGGATCGATTCTTAGCGGGTGCGGAAGAAAAAGGAACGCAGAAAATCGTGGCCACGCCAGGAGCGTGGAGGATTAATACGTTCGGTCAGCAAATTGATACGGAAGTGCCGGCCACTGTCATCAAGCCGGGGTATGTCGGGGTCCAAACGCTACGGGAAGGAAAAGTCAAAGGCGTGATTGACCGGGTTCTGCAGGCGGGATATTACAATATCAATCCGATGGAAATCCGCGTGGACGAGGTCGGAATTGGTTACGATACCAGCGAGTTTCATGTGGAGACCGAAATTGGATCGGATGGGAAAGAACGAGTTAAGGAAGGAACCGGAGTGTCGTTTCCGCTGGCCGACGGAAAGCAGATGCTTCTGGATATCACCGTGGTTTGGGGTTTGAACCCGGAGGACACTCCGCGGATCGTCCGCGATTACGGGACGGAGAAAATGGTCGAGGATAAGATCATCAAGCCGCAACTTTTGAGTATCTGCAAAAATCTTGGGTCGAACCTGACGACGCAGCAGTTCATCCAGGGCGATACCCGCGAGCAGTTCCAGGATAAGGTGACCCAGGCCATGAAGGATTTGGGGCAACAGAAGGGCATGCGAATTTTGATCGTGCTGGTGCGCGGATTTCATCCCTCGGAGGATATCAAGGCGACCATTCAGGCTCGTATGATCGCCGAGCAGGAGCGCGAAACGCTTATGATCGAGCAAGCGAGGGACACGATGGCGGCGAATTTGGAAGCGGCCAAAAAAATGGTGGACGTTGCGATCATCGATTTTGATTCCGAGACGACCGCGCTCGTGGCCACGGAGCAGGAAAAGGGATTCAAGAAAGCGGCGGAAATTAAGGAAGAGGGGAATCGGAAAGTCGCGGAGTTGGAAAGGAAAACGGCGGAGATTCTCGCCCAGATCACGAGGATTAAGGGTCAAGCCGGGGCGGATGTGATCGAGGCGACGAAGAAAGCGGAAGCCAGCGGCACGCAACTCATGGTGGAAGCCTACGGTGGACCGGAGGCGTATAATCTGGCGACGTTTGCCGAGGGACTTCCTTCGGACTTGAAGATCGAATATCGCTACGCGGGCGAGGGGACTTTGTGGACGGATGTGGATTTAAAAGATGTCGCGGCCAGGAAGATTCTTACCCAGCCGAAGCGCAAACCGGTGGTTCCAAAGACCGGCGGATAAGCAAACAATTTAACATTCCTTACTTTATATGGGTGTAGTTTCCATTTTACGTTGAAAATTTGAAAAACAGACCCCTTCTCTTTAGGATGTAACTTTCTGAAACAATGGAGGTTACAGGCCCAAAGGAAAGGAGTCCGAAATGATTGTACCACG
>JBAZZQ010000025.1:0-51640 GCA_041658725.1 Phycisphaerae bacterium
GCGGGTGGCAATCACATCCTCCGTTTGCGGACGGCGGTCAAATCCGGTCGATGGGAAAACTTTTGGTCGCATTACCTTTGCCTCAAAGATTCTGCATAAGGACTACGTAAAATGAAAACTACACCCGTTGTTTACCTGTATGGAACAGTACTGGTTCAGCCTATCCAGGCTTCCTTCTGCTGACGGTTGAACGATCAATGAATGAGACAAGTGTCTGGCTAATTTTTCTGGCAATCACTTTGTTCGTCAAAGTAGTTTCATACCATCAGGAAAAGAATCCCCGATTACCATCGGGGGCTAGTCAGAAGTTATGAAATCATTTGTGGTCATCGTCCGGCTTGACCGGACGATCCAGATTTTGGGCCAAGGGAAAATGTTGGTAGACGCAATGAAGGGAACACCCTATAATAATGGAACTATGCTTGGCAGCGTAGCCTGGCACGATTATCTGGGAAATCTTGGTTTGGGAATATGACGGGTACACACGGGACGAAAAGTTCTCTTGCTCTATCTGTGTGTGAGAAGAGCCTTTTATCGGCATGAGACACGGTAGATATACAAACGACAAAACGGAATCGGTGAACGACCAGCACTCGGGAATTTCCGTTCGCGAGAACTTGTTACAGCGAGTGTTCGCTCCATACCGGCTCAGGTCATCGGCGTGGCGTTATGGTTTGGCTGCGGTGGCAGTGGCTCTGGCGGCGTTGTTGCGATGGTCCCTGCCGGTGGAGCTGGCCGGCACACCGTATCTTGCCTTTTACCCGGCGGTCGTTGTGGCTGCGGCCTTCGGCGGCCTGTGGCCGGGGTTATTGGCGACGGTCGGCTCAGCCCTGTGCGTCGATATGCTGTTCGATGTCACACCGGGATGGATCGATGTGACGGATCTGGTGGCCATGGGGAGATTGGTGATCTTCATAATCGGCGGCACCGGGGTCAGCCTGATTGCCCAAAGCCAACGAACCACGCTCATCCGCGAGCGCCGACAGGCCGAGGCCCTGCGTAAGGCCCACGACGAACTGGAACGACGGGTCGAGGAACGGACCGGGGAACTGCAGGCTGCCACCGTCTTCCTCCAGAACGAGATCACGGAGCGCGAAAAGATCGCAAAGGCTCTGCGTCAAACTTCGCTCTACACCCGCGGACTTATTGAGGCCAGCCTTGATCCCCTCGTCACCATCAGCCCGCAGGGAAAAATCACCGATGTCAACGAGGCCACGGAACGGGTGACCGGAATTTCCCGGGGACGCCTGGTCGGCAGCGATTTCTCCGATTACTTCACCGAACCCCAGAAGGCCCGCGAGGGATACCAGAAAGTGATCGCCGAGGGGCTGGTCCGGGATTATCCCCTGACCATCCGCCATCCCTCCGGAAGGACAACGGACGTGCTCTACAACGCCACGGTCTATTGCAACGAGGCGGGTGAGATACAGGGAGTTTTCGCGGCCGCCCGGGACATCACGAATCAAAAACGGATGGAGGGGGAGCTGCTTCAGAAAAACAAGGAAATGGAGCAAATCATCTACGTCACCTCGCACGACTTGCGTTCGCCCCTCGTGAACGTGCAGGGCTTCGGCAAGGAACTCGGGAGTTCCCTCAAGGAATTATCCGTCCTTCTAAACGACCATGACTTTTCCGCCGAACAGCGAACCAAGCTCACGTTCCTTTTAGAGAAGGATATTCCGGAATCCCTTCATTTCATCAACAGCAGCGTTTTGAAAATGGATTCCCTGCTCGCAGGCCTGTTGAAGCTTTCACGTCTGGGGCGTATTGAGCTGAAAGAAGAGCAAATCGACATGAATCAGCTTCTGGCCGAGGTTGTTCGTGGGTTTGAGTTCCAATTCAAAAAAAGCGGCGTAACAGTTGAGATTTCCGACCTGCCGGCGTGCACGGGAGACAAACTGCAAATCAACCAGGTCTTTTCCAATCTGTTGGATAATGCCTTGAAATATTTCGATCCCCGCCGACCTGGCCGGATTCGCATTTCCGGCTACATGGCAAACGGCGGGCCCGTGTATTGCATCGATGATAACGGAATCGGCATCGCCCCGGAACATCACGAGAAGGTCTTTGAGACATTCCACCGGTTGGATCCCACGATGGGAAAAGGCGAAGGGCTTGGGTTGACCATTGTACGCCGTATACTTGACCGGCATCATGGAACTATCCGGATCGAGTCGGAACCGGACAAAGGAAGTAAATTTTATGTTTCGTTACCCAAGGGCTACTATTATGAAAGAGGACAAATATGATGAAGAATGAAGTGACCATCATTATGGCTGAAGACGATGAAGGCCATGCCGCCCTCATCCGTAAAAATCTGATGCGGGCGGGGATCACGAACCCGATCCTGCACTTTAAGGATGGACAGGAGACCCTGGACTTCCTCCTTGGAAAAGGGAGCGGCCCGCACCGGGAAGTGGGAAGCCCCTACCTGCTGCTTCTCGATATTCGTATGCCCAAGGTGGACGGCGTCGAGGTGTTGCGCCAGGTGAAGCAGGATCCGAAACTTCACAACATGCCCGTGATTATGATCACCACCACGGATGATCCACGCGAAGTCGTGAAGTGCCATGAACTGGGATGTAACAGTTACATCACCAAGCCGGTGGATTCCGCGAAGTTCGTAGAGGCGATTCGAAATCTGGGGTTGTTTCTTATGGTCGTGGAAGTCCCCGACACAAACGGGAAGAAGATTTCGTGACAGTAACGAAAGGGATAACTGTGGTTTATGAAGAAGAGGATGCTTCTCGCAGGACGATCCTGGTGGTTGAAGACGATGCGGGGCTGAACCGCCTGATCCGAAAAACCCTGGAAAAGGAGGGCTTCCTCACTGAATCGGCGGTCACAGGAGCCGATGCCGTCCGGTACGCCGGCGACCCCCGTGAGCTGATCGTCTTGCTCGATTACCTCCTTGCGGACATGACGGGCACGCAGGTGATTGACGCATGGATCGCGTCCAACCGTCGTTTTTCCTTCGTAGTAATGACCGGGCATGGGGACGAGAAGATCGCCGTGGAGATGATGAAACGAGGGGCCAGGGACTACATCACCAAGAGTGCGAATATGATCGAGATACTTCCCCGGATCATAGGAAGGATCTGCCTTGAACTGGACAACGAAAGGCAACTGCGGGCTGCGGAGGAGGAGCTGCAAATATATCGTGAGCACCTGGAGGAACTCGTCCGAGCGAGGACCCGCGAATTGCAGGAGGCCAACGCCCAACTCCACACGGAAATCACGGAGCGTAAACAGATTGAGGAGGAGCTGCGAAAGGCCAAGAATGAACTGGAACTCCGTGTTCGGGAGCGCACGGCCCAGGTTCGGGAAGCCAACGAGGAATTGACCCGATCCAACCGGGACCTGGAGCAGTTTGCCTACGTCTCATCCCACGACCTCCAGGAACCCCTGCGGATGATCGCCAGCCACCTGCAACTGGTGGAGAAGAACTGCAAAGACAAGTTGAACGACCAGGCCCGGGAGTCTCTCGGTTTTGCCGTGGATGGGGCCCTGCGGATGCGTCAACTGATCCTGGACCTCCTGGAATATTCCCGAGTGACCCACCGGGACAAATCCTTTGCCCCGACGGACTGCCGGAAGATAGTGGAGCAGGTCCTTGCCAATCTCAAGCTGCGGATCGAGGAAACCCAAGCCCGGGTCACTTGCGACCCATTGCCGACGATTATGGCCGACCAGACACAGATGATGCAGGTTTTCCAGAACCTGATCGGCAACGCCCTGAAGTTCCGGAATCCGGACCAGCCGCCTTGTATCCACATCGGGACCGAGCGGGAAGATACGCACTGGCGATTTTACGTCAGGGACAACGGCATCGGGATCAATCCGGAGTACTACGAGCAGATTTTTACGATATTTAAACGCCTACACACCCGCCGCCATTATGAAGGCAACGGAATCGGGCTTTCCATCGTCAAGCGGATCCTCGAACGGCATAAGGGCCTGGTGTGGGTCGAGTCCCAGCCCGGCCAGGGTTCAACCTTCTTCTTTACCATTCCCTTTTTAATGGAGGAGGAGATGAAACCTGAGTAATAGCTCCGAATCTCCAATCCACGCTCCAATTCCTTAAAGCCCGCAAACTCCTTGCCGTTATCAAACGTCATCGTCTTGACTTTCTCCTGCGGCAGATTCTTCATGGCCGAAATCGTCGCTCGGGTGACCGTCTCAGCCGAATTGTCAGCCACTTTTATCGCCACCGTATCTCACAGAAGCCCGCGAAGTGGTTGTCTTCGATTCCCGTCTGGGTTTTCACTCCGAGGCCAACGTACACCTCTACACCCTTGAATGCGGAACATGATTAATTAATGCGCTCGGCGTAAGGAGTTCTGCATACTGATCAGATAATTTCTGAATTAAGAGTCCCTTTTTGCCAGGCATCAATGGCCGCATGACGCAGATCGTCGTCATCGCCATACGTTCGGTTGGACCAATAGCGGCTTAGAAAATAATGCCAGAGATTTTCCACCGGATTAAGTTCCGGTGGATACGGCGGCAGCGAAACCAAGGTCATGTTATCGTGGACCTTTAATTTCGTCGCGGTATGAAAGCCTGCCTGATCCCAAATCATGACCACATGCACCCTCGGATCAACCTCTGCGGCGAACTGCTCAAAGAAAGCGTTGGTGATATCGGGTTTGTCGAACGGCTCTGGGACGGCTGCCCCTTCTGGACCACAAACGCGTTAATGTTCCTTGCCGCCCAAACCGGGCTTCATCCTGGAACCAGACTCCGAGGGTCTAGCCGGGGTGTTCGTTTTGAATCTGATCCATGAGGCCGGGGAAGTTTTTTTAAATTCCTCCTGGGCGATCGGATCGGCCAATTCATGCCCAGGCCGGGGACACAAATGAGAATAACCCAAACGATGTAACAGGCCCCAAACTCCCGGCAACGAATACGTTTGCCCAAATTCCCGCTCCAGAATCCGCCGAATGACCGGACCGGTCAGCACGCTCACGCCGTCATCCGGCACCGGTCCCTGATCAAGACGTCGGCAAAATTGTTCTTCGCGATCCCGAGGCAGCTTCGTCGGCTGGCCCGGCCGGGGTTTGTCAAATAACTCATTCAGACTGCCCCGATTGTATTTGGCCACCCATTGCTGAACGGTGCGGCGGGCGGCCCCTGTAATGGCCATGATCTGGGGGCAACTTCGGCCCATCTGAGCCAGGTAGATGCCTTGAATCCGGCGAGCCAATCGCGCATCCTTCTCCATCCGATATCGTTTCTGCAATTGAGCCAAAGAATGATGGGATACGACGTTCATAACGACCTCCATGCCTAAAATGAATCGCTATGGATATTTATCGGCAGATATCGTCCGAGCGCATTAATTAATCATGCTTCGTAGAAGATATTAAATTATAAAATTTCGCTTTTACGACAAACCCTGTCCTCGGCCTCAATGCGACAAAATTTATAATCCGGCTTCGATTGAATATCATGGACCGTCACCCACAAGGCATTCCTCCATATTTCATCCAGTTTTTTTAAATTTGGATATAAGGGATTCCCCTATAGTTTGCATGGGGTATTTCCTGATTGGAAATATAGTATTTGCGCCAATTGAAAAATATCTGAAATAAGTATTTAATCGAGTGAGTGAAAGATGATTAAATTCGGAGTTTTGAGGAAAAAGGAAAAAAGCTATGATTGCAACACAAAGCGAAGCGGCCAGATCGGTCCAGAGGCCAAAAATATCAAAAGCTTCCTGTCCCCTTTGCGGAGAACAAATGCGCATGGTAAACGATTCTCGCAGAATGGATGAACCCTTTTCCTGGTTTGAATGCACCGAGAAAAGTTGTCCGGGTTGGATCGTCCAGACACCCGAATTAGCCTCCCTATATCAGTAATAAAAGAAATTATTAAACAAAAAACATTAAGGATGCCGTCATGGAAGAAAACAGAATGGACCATCAGATCGAGAGTATCTCGGAGTTATTGGCTTTTGTTATATTGTATGATCCGGAGACATTATTCGATTTGCAATCATGGTTTGCCCAAATCGCTCGACTGGCCAGGGAGACCTCTCAACCTGAGGTTTCCCTAGTGGCCCTCGCGGCCGCCAAAGTTTCAGAAAAAATCATCGCCAGCGAAGAAAATGATACCTTTTTATTAAACTTTATCACTGATCAGGAAGGAGGCTCGGCCCTGGATGTCCGGCACGAGAGCTTAGCCCGTGAGAAAATAAAAGAACAGCTTATCAATGAATTGATGGGTGAGGCCGTTAAATTTCGAATCGGGTACGCCCCCTTCAAGGATAAAAACACAAAGCAGAATGAATTGTTGATGCCGGTCGCTTAAACCGATTGACATCATCGAGCCATTCGGTGGGTACACCCTGGTTATCATATCGAATAACAACGGGTCATTTCGGTCTAAAAAGCCCATTTTAGGAAGAAAGAAAACATTCCACGCGGCTATTGATAAGACTTCTGCGAAATGAAATCGAAGAAGTCTTCACATATTATGACAACCAGGTCATAACGTTTTTTAATGCCGACACGGACGTTCTCAACGTTCGAGCGTCCACCCGCTCCACACCGGGCCGGATGGCGGGCATCTCGGTCATGTCCGAGCGGTAGAAAGTTAATTGAAGCGTCGCCGGCAGTTTGGGACGCCAGGGCACGAACCGCCCGACCGAGCGCACGGCCTTTTCGACTGTCTGCTGGATACGGCCATGCGACTCCGACATCGAAAGGCACCGAGCCCGGTTCCTTCCGATTCCCCATTTGACCACCGCACACTCTACCGAACCAAGCAAGGCCCGGGCCTCCTCTGCCACCGCCTCGTCGCCGGTTACGGCAATAACGGGCACATTGAAATGTCCGGCGTAGGCGGCCTCAATGCCCACCTCGCCAACCACCTGATCATTGATGCGAAATTCGAAACAGGAAGTCGAGCTCATGGTATGGTCCAGAAAACCGTCGAGCGTACCTGCCCGCGCATGGTGGCCCAACAGGATCACTCCGGAAAAAGTTTCATCCAGAGATGGCATCATGCGGTCACAACATGGTAATTCATAGATGGCCCGGCCGTCCATAACGTCCAATCGCACCTGACCGCCACCGCCGTGGGTATCACAGGCCACCACCTCGTCCGCCCCGGCGTCCAGGGCTGCCCGGACCGCCACGTTGATATCCTGCATCATCAGTTCACAACCATGCGGGTACTCTTTCGAGTCCAACATTACCTGGTCCATCTTTCGTATACCGGAGATTCCTTCCATATCAGCCAGAATATAGATTTTCATGTTCGTGTAGTTTCCTTTCTGTTTTCGTTCTTGTTTATGTTTGACCGTCAACAACCAACTTCGATCTTCCTTATCTGAAACCGTATCAGTATTGAATCATACTTTTGGCCCATGTCAAGAACTATCACTAATTGGCGCCGATAATGACTTCATCAAAGCATCCTACTTAATCATAACATATCTACTTATTTCAAAACGAGTTAGATGGAATTTATTACTTATTTCCATTGTGAGAATTATTGTCAAAAATTCCTTTTCTGCAAATTTCCTTAAAAAAAATAGCAATTTGCAAAAAAAAAGAGTTGCAACTTGCGATTAGTCATGGTATATTGTTTGAATGGAATGTTGATCAAAATCGTATCTTGGAGATTTTGAATGGTTGTTGTTGCTGACTCGCCAGTTGTACGAATGCAAGATATCGCCAAATCGATGGGCGTATCGGTGTCTACGGTATCCCGGGCTTTGGGGGGGAAGTTAGATGAGAATTCTCCGATCCATAAACAAGTCCTGGAATTTGTGGACAAGATGGGATACAAGCGAATCCGGCAGAATTTGACTCCCGCTCAAGCGTTCAAAGCCAAAGTCAAAAAAAGACTCAAAGGGAATATCGCTGTCCTGGCCTCGAAAATGGTTTTACAGTGGGCTTCTAAGGATCAGAGCGGATTTCACTACGGCGTCATCAATTCCGTCCAGCACTTTGCCGAAAGCCTGGGAATTCACCTGGTCGTGTCCTCATGCGAGGATGACGACGATTCGATCCCTGCCGTGGTTCAGAACGAGCGTGTGGATGGAGTTATCTGGTTTTCCAGCTATAATCCGAAGGCCATCATCGCGATGGATAAGTTGGTTCCTCTGGTTCTGGTCAATAACGCTATGTATTGGCCGTCGATAACTTCCGTGCTTCCAGATGAGCGAGTGATGTATTTGCAGGGGATCGATCATCTCCGAAACCTGGGGCATCGGCGCATCGGCTCTTTTTCTGCCATCAAGCCTTCCAGTCACTTGGTATCTGTTCTTGGCGATGAACGAGAGACTTGGTTTAAATCCGCTATCAACCATTTCGGACTGGACAACGATCCCGCGTTGGTCCATCGATCCAGATTTGAAAGTCATGAACACGCCGAGGCCATGGTTCGCGCCATGGATTATTTCCTGGCACTAACGCCTCGGCCGACTGCGATTGTGAGCGAGTTGGTCTATATTGTGGAATTTTTGAAGGAATGCCGCAAACGGGGCATCCGAGTTCCGGAAGATATGAGTATGGTCGCCATTGACGAGTCCTCTACCGCTCGGATGGTGGATCCGCCTTTAACCACGATGAATGCGCGGCGTGAGGAATGTGGCCGGGTGGCGGCCGAGCTGCTGTTTCAGAAGATTGCCGATCCCGATCAGGTGCCCCAGACGGTTATTCGGATCATGCCTGAGTTAATCGTTCGAAAATCGACGGCGGAAGCGACAAAAAAGATATGAGGACAGTTTTTGCAGGTTTGGACGTGTGTGGTAAATGATGCAAGATGTTATTGCGACGTGTGTTGCACATTTTGCAGACGTTTTTAATTTTAGTTAAGAAAAGGAGTCAGAACATGAAAAGAAGACAGTTGATTATTGGTATGGTATTGTTGGGAGTGTTTTCGGCGGGCGCATGGGCAACACAAATTACGATCAAGGCGGGGGATGACGTATTTGTGGGTACCAATGACGCGAACAAGAACTGGGAGGCTAACGCCAATATGTTCACGAGTCGCTATTTTGGCCATGCTCAAATCTATTTGAAATTTAATCTGTCGGAATTGATTCCGCTGGAGGGTTACACCCTTCAGGTAAACAGCGTGGCCTTGCAGACTAATGGCGGCAGTGCAGGGAATATGGTTCCCACTTATCAGGATGCCGCCTGGTTTTGTGCCAACGATTCCTGGACAGAGTCAACGATTACCTGGAGCAATCAGCCGTTACCTGAGCAGACAATTGGGGTGGGCGAACAGCTTGTAGCTCCCTGGGATTATCAAGCGAATATGGGGTGGGCTATGTCGGCTACGGGTGCCAATCTTATCACACGCGTTGGGACAGAAGCGATAGGCGACCACTTCCTGTCAATGGTGATCAACGGGTACGTCCCCGCCAGCGGTTATTTTACCGCTGGTAGCTATGGACACTACTATACTGACTACGAGAATAATTCGACCTATGGTCCTCAGATCGTGGTGGATTATGAATTTGTTCCAGTTCCCGAACCTGTGACGGTAATGTTCCTGGCTCTTGGCGGCCTCTTTGGTTTGATCAAACGAAAGTAAGACATGAAGTAAGCCAAGTTAATCTGTGGCGGTCCGCTTCATCGCGGACCGTCGCTGTCGGACGGTATGTGTTTTGCCGGAGATTTAAATCTTATTTACGTAAAGGAGCGAACATGAAAAAGCGAGAATGGGTTATGATTGCGGTATTGTTGGGGGTGTTTTCGGTGGGCGCATGGGCAGCTCAAGTTACGATCAAGGCGGGGGATGATGTATTTGTGGGTGCCAATGATGCGAATAAAAACTGGGAGGCCAGCACCAATATGTTCACGAGTCGCTATTTTGGCCATTCGCAAATCTATTTGAAATTTGATCTGTCACCATTGATTCCGCCAACCGGATTCAGCCTTCAAGTGGACAATGTGAGCCTGCAAACTAATGGCGGAAGTGAGGGGAGTTTAACTCCCACTTATCAGGACGCCGCCTGGTTTTGTGACAACGATTCTTGGACAGAGACAACGATTACCTGGAACAATCAGCCAATGGCCGAACAGACGACGCTGGGCGGACAGCTTGTAGACCCCTGGACTTATGTCGCGAATTCAGGGTGGACCATGTCGGCTACGGGCGCCAATTTTGCGGCACGCGTTGGGCAAGAAGCGATGGGCGACCACTTCCTGTCGCTGGTGGTGAATGGGATCACCCCCTCCGGTGGTTATACCGGTGGTAGTATTGGACACTACTACACTGACAACGAGACGAATTCGTCCTATGGTCCTCAGATTGTGGTGAATTACACCATCGTACGGAATAAGGTGCCGACCCCTACCTTCACGCCGGACGGCAACACTTATCCTTATCCCGAAGTCGGGGTTCCCCAAATGGTGACCATCAGTTCCATAGATGGAGCGACCATTTATTACACGACCGACGGAACGGTTCCTACCCAGACAGCAGGCACTCTCTACCAGTATCCGATCATGATCGATGATATCTCGACCCTGCAGGCCAGGGCTTGGAAGACGGACTATATTCCCAGCGACGTCAAATCAACCACTTATGTGTTTTCGATGGTTCCCTGGACATCCAGTGTAACACTTCTGGCGGGAGATGACGTGTTTGTAAGTACCAATGAGCCGGATCACAACTACGTGGGCGGTGCCAATATGTACACGAGTCGCATGTATGGCCATGCTCAAATCTATTTGAAATTCGATCTGACAGCCGTGGCTCCGCAACCAGGATACATCCTTCAGGTGGACAATGTAACCCTGCGAACTAATGGCGGTAGTGTGGGGACTTTAACCCCTACTTATCAGGACGCCGCTTGGTTTTGTGACAACGATAGCTGGACAGAGACAACGATTACCTGGAACAATCAGCCAATGGCCGAACAGACGGAGCTGGGCGGACAGCTTGTAGGCCCCTGGGATTATTACGCGAATATGGGGTGGAAGATGTCGGTTTGGGGCGACAATCTTACAGCACGTGTTCAGCAAGAAGCGATAGGCGATCACTTCCTGTCACTGGTGGTGAATGGGATTACCCCCGTCGGTGGTTATATCAGTGGCAATTATGGACACTACTACACTGACAGCGATTTTACTTCGACCTATGGTCCTCAGATTGTGGTGAATTACAGCATGACTCTTGATCCTGCCTATCTCACCGCGACTCCGGTCATCACGCCTGATGGCGGGATTTGTTCAGTGTCGCAACAGGTTTCGATTTCCTGTTCCACCCCGGATTCGACAATCTACTATACCACCAATGGCATCGATCCGACCGAGAGCGATGATATCTACAGTGATCCATTCACGATTGATCGCACGACGGTTGTGAAGGCCAAGGCCTGGTCCAGTGGAAATGCTCCCAGTATCGTCAAAGCCTCAACGTTTACTTTTCCTGTTAATCCGTCGACCCCTCCTGCCACTCTGACTATCAATGGCGATCTTTCCGATTGGCCTGCCGCCAGCGAGTGGTCGGCGCCGTTTACGTACTGGAATGGCGTCCAACTGACTTCGACAACGAGGGCCAGGTTTGCCTGGAACAATGCCCAGGACGTGCTATATGTGGCGGTCACGACCGACGAAAACAGTTCGCAGCCCGGCGGGCACCTGGTGATCGGCATGAGCAAGGATAACATCAGTTCGATTCCCATCAACAGCGTTGATTCCACTCAGCTCTGTTTCGATTACGATGCGAGCATGCCGCCGAAAAACGTTTGGATTCGTAACGAGTGCGCACTCTATGGCTATTCGGGAACTACGACCGGTGTGGATGCGGCCTTTTCTAATACCGGGGATAATTATACATACGAGATCGCCATTCCCCTCTGGAGCGACTGGGCGACGGGAACGGGATTGCAGACCCTTTCCGCCGGCGACACTATATATGTGTATGTCGTCATGGAGAATGAGTTTTATAGCGGCAACGGGACAGACCTGAGCTATTTCGGTAATCCCAATTTCGCAGGGACGGGTTTTGCCCATGCGGCTGTTTTGACGTTAGTGCAAATTCCGGGCGACGTCAACGGAGACAATGTGGTGGATAGCGCCGATTTGTCGATCGTTTTGGCAGCCATGGACGCAGTTCCGACGTCAGGTAACTGGGATGGCAGAGCCGATCTGGACAGTGATAACGAGATCACCTCGACGGATTTGTCGATCGTTTTGGCCAATATGCCGTAATGGAGTAGACAAGTAGTCGAGTAGTCGAGTAGAAAAGTAAAAGAGAAAAATCGTGGCGGCCCGCCTCATCGTGGGCCGTCGCAATCCGGAAAAATGACGATGTGGTACAGGATAGAAATAGTAACAAAGGAAAGAGGATGGGCGGAGTCCATCCAACGAGGTGACAAATGGTGAATTGTAATCCAAAATCGAAAATCGAAAATCCAAAATCATTCACTTTAATTGAACTGCTGGTTGTGGTGGCCATTATTGCGGTATTGGTGTCAATTTTGTTACCCGCGCTCGGTCAGGCACGGAATCAGGCCCGACTGATCACTTGCGCGGCTCGAATTCGCCAAGTGGGCCAGGGATGGCAGAGTTATTCCAACGATTTTAACGATGCCTTGGCGCCGTTTGATACCACAGTGCTCGGGGTTAGTGATAGCAAAAAAACACCTTGGCCGGTGCTGGTGGGGCCCTACGTTTCCGCAAAATATAGATTGTGGAAAACTGACTGGTGGTATGTCGAAGACTACGAATCAAAAAAAATTGAAATATTCCATTGTCCCCAGATGCTGAATCTCCATGACAATAATTATACATCCGCCTATTCTGTCTCGTTTGGGATGTCCCGATACGGAGTAGGAGGATCGCCTTACATCGCCCCAGGGTTGAGACGCCAAGGCCAGATTTTGGAACCGTCGCGGCAGGCGGTATTTACCGACAGTTGGTATACGGCAGCGAACATGGATGAGTTTCAAAGAGGGACTTATTGGATATTTTATCCGACGCTTTCCACCCCGCCTTACACCGGAAATATATCCTTTCAACGTCATTCGCAACGCACGAATGTTTGTTTCGCGGATGGGCACACAGGGTCTCTGACGTTGGCCGATCTTCGCCTCCCGCCTCCCGCTTGCTTCACTACGCCTCCCCTGGGCAATCCCCAATAAAATTTTTTGAGTTGGTTGGTTAAAGGAGTTGGTCATGGCGAAGTCGAAACGATGGAGTATGGCGTTGGCATTGGCATTGTTGCCGCTGAGCGCATGGGCCTCTGAAGTTACAATTCTGGCGGGGGATGACGTGTATGTGGGTGCGGCATGGCCGACCAGTAACCGATCGTCCAGTAACACTCTATACACGGATCGCTATTTTTTGGGTGCTGAAACCTGGTTGAAATTTAATCTCTCGCCATTGATTCCACCGACCGGCCGCACCCTTTATGTGAACAGCGCAACGTTGAGGAGCTATGGAACCAGTGAGGGGAGTTTAATTCCCGTTTATCAGGACGCGGCTTGGTTCTGTGACAACGACACGTGGACCGAGACAACGATTACCTGGAACAATCGGCCAACGACGATAGGCGCACAACTTGTTGCTCCGTGGGTGTATCAAGTCAATACATGGATGGAGAGCACGGGCGACAACCTTACGGCACGCGTTCAGCAAGAAACGATAGGCGACCATTTCTTATCGATGAAGGCAAATTCGACCGCACCTCACTCCAGCGGTACCCCCGGACACTCCTATAATGACAATGATTATTCGTCCTACGGTTTTCAGCTCAAGGTGGATTATGATCTTTTCCCTTTGAATACGGACAATCTATTCCTTAACCCCTGTTTTGCCATAGTGAATTCATCAAACCTGCCTGTTTCCTGGAGTTTCTGGTTTAATGTAACGGGTGATAACGCATCCGTGGACAATGTAACATACGCGATCCTGCCTTTCAATCCGAGGAATGTTCTTCGATTCAACGATTCCCCGTGGAACTGGAATTGTTTCTATCAGCATATTTCCGTCTACGGCGGAATTCCTTATCTTCTATCCATGACACATCGGGAATCCTCCGGTTTTGACCAACCTTTGGCCGCCGGCATTCAATACAGCGATGGATCTTTCAGCTACCTTAATATTTTCATTTCGAACTCCAATAAATGGACCGCCTGGAGCCAGGAATTTACGCCAACAAAGGACGATAATGTCACGATTTATATCTATAATCGTGGCGCGGGAACGGCTTGGTTCAGCGACATGTCGTGTAAACCCAATGTGCCCGATTCAACCCCCACGGGGCCTGTCGCGCCGTTTGGCACGGATAATGTCACATGGTCCGGGACCGCGAACGATATTTCCACCTGGTTGGCCGATAACATTACCGTCAGCTACCAAGACGGAAAATGCGTCGCTACGGTCGCCGGCGGCAAGACATACGGTCGCCTGAGTACGGATAATGTTTCGATAAACAAGACCACCTCGCCTTTTCTGACGCTCCAGGTTCAACAGGACAGCCAGACCGGCGGGTTTGCCGTGGTTGTGGATGGACAGCCGGTGGACCTGATGCCGTACGACGACGATACCGGCTCTGGTCGGATTGAACCACGGGATGTGCCGGGGATTATCACCTATGACCTGCGAAAGTTTTCCGGCATCCGCGACAACATGACCGTTCCCGTGCAGATTTATGTGGCGGGAACGTCGAAACAGGTGAAATTTTCCTGGATCAAGATGGCGAACCGGCCTCAGCCCGCGACGGTGGATTTCTATACCAATAACGATTATCTGGTTTTCCATCGGCCGGTCTTTAGCATCAACGATTACCAGACGATCCCGACGCAGAGTGAGGTGGATAATGCCTCTGTTGCGGTAACCATGAGTCGGAATCAGACCGAATCCGAGTCGTTTTGCGTTTACTCCCGTATTGCCCTGAATGGCGTGAACGTCTCGGTCAGTGATTTGTCCAGCGGTGGAGCTACGATCCCTGCTTCGTCGATCGATGTTCGGGCCGTCAAGGTTTGGTACCAGGATGGCAGTTTGTCCCTGGTTCATTGCGGAAAGGTGCTGGAGCCTGAACTGCTTCTTTATAACGATGCGCTGATTACGGTAAATCGGGACAATCAAACCAATATTCTGAATTTCGCGGATCTTCCGCAGGACAGTTTGACACTCCAGTCGCTGAATATCGAGGCCAATACGACAAAAGAATTTTGGCTGACCATCAAACCGCCGGTCAACATGCAACCAGGGTCCTACCAGGGGACCATCACGGTGACTTCGTCCAACGGGACGTCGAGCTATACCAGCCTGCCGATCACCGTTACGATTCTGCCGTTTGACCTGCAAGGCCCCGGGAAGACGACGGCTATGTACACCCTTGCTACATCGGAGGATATGCATCGTGATTTATCCGAACACGGCATCAGCGGCGTCGTTCTGTCGCTTGAGAGATATACCGTGGACGTCACCGGGACCAGTCCGAACTACACGTATAACTTTACCAATTTGAAAACAATGATGGATAGTATGGTGCAAAACGGCATCCAAGGTCCAATCGTTCTCGCGCCCGGGTTGATCCAGTCCGATTCCGGTTCAATACTACCGCTATACGGAATATATAGCGTCGGTGGCTCCACTCCAACCCTGGCCGAGGTCATGGCCGGTTTGAGCGAGACCCAGAAGCAGATATTTAACGGGTTTCTGACCCAATTGAAGAGCTTCTGGAATTCCAACAACTACCCGGAGTTCTGGATATATCTCGTGGATGAACCGTCCGTGGTACAGTTGGGCGACTCTGGAACGAAAATCTTTTATCGCTGTGTCCAGCTGCTGGAGTTGGTGCATGCGGCGGGGCTCAAAGGGACAACGGCGGTTCTAGATTGGCCTACGGTGGCTGCGTTCGATAATGTCACCCTCAATCCGAATCTTCCCCTTGATTATCCCAACTATACGCAGTCGATGATGGAGAGTATGATGATGGGCGCCGCCCCGGAACACCGTGACGGCCTGTATTATCCCCATCCGGTTGAAAACCCGGTCTATAACCGGGCCGCCTTCGGATTGTTCTGCTGGTATTCGGGATCGACGGGGTTTGCCCCCTGGATTTACATGGGGACTGGTGGGAGCAAAGCCTACGATGATTTTGCCGATTTCTGGGGACTTCGGTACGCTGGTTACGCCTATCCGGCCCAGGATGGCAAGGTCATCGATACCATCGAATGGGAAGCGTTGCGGTCGGCGGTCGATGACCTTCGATATCTCAACACGCTGAAATATTGTGTGGACCAAACGAGTACGATGACGGTGCCGTCCATCGTGCAATTGCGGCAGGACAGTCAGAATCTGCTCAACACCATACCAGATATTGTTACCGGCAAGAACCTTTGGGAAGTTGCGGGAACAGTCGCCCCGGAACAATTTCAGGCGTTCCGGGACAATATCACTGCGAAGATCATTCAGTGGGTCGGAACTCCCCTGGCCTCCGACGGCACGCTGAACGTCGAAAAAGGCCGCTGGGCGAGCGGTGCCCTGGTCGGCAAGTACCTCGGCAACGACAACAGCAGTTTGACCTACAGTATCGTAACCAACGGCAGCGATGGCGTCGTGTCCGTCAATCCCTCAACCGGCGCTTATGACTATATCCATACCGGCAGTACGACCGGCACCGATAGCTTCACCTTCCGATGTACGGTTAACGGGGTGAACTCCAATATCGCCACGGTCACCATCAACATTACAGAAAGTATACCTGTCATAATTCCGGCGGGGGATGACGTATTTGTGGGTACAAACGAACCGGATCATAACTATGCGGCCAGCACCAATTTATTCACGAGTCGCTACTTTGGCTATGCTGAAGTCTGGTTGAAATTTGATCTGTCTTCGTTGGTTCCGCCATCCGGATACGGCCTTCACGTGAATAGCGCCTACTTGCAGAGTAATGGCGGCAGTGCGGGGGATCTGGCTCCGGCTTATCAAGACGCCGCCTGGTTCTGTGACAACGACACGTGGAGTGAGACAACGATCACCTGGAACAATCGGCCGACGGTGGTGGACGAACAGCTTGTAGTTCCCTGGACTTATCAAGCTAATGCGGGATGGGGCATGTCGGTTACGGACGACAATCTTACAGCACGCGTTGGGCAAGAAACGATGGGCGACCACTTTTTGTCGATGATGGTGAATGGGGCCACCCAACCCATCAGCGGTAGTGTTGGACACTACTACAATGACAACGATTATTCGGCCTGGGGTTTTCGGATTGTGGTGGATTACTCACTGAGGTTGTACGGTGACGTAAACGGCGACGGGGTGGTCAATAGCGTGGACCTGTCGGCGGTGCTGACTGCTATGGATTCCAAACCCGGCAGTGGCAACTGGAACGGCGATGCCGACATGGACAAGGACGGCGAGGTGACCTCGTCCGACTTGTCGATCGTGCTGGTGAACCTGGAATAAAATACTTTTGAAAGAGGAGCCTCAGTCAATGCCGCTACGGTGGCATACCGTGTGTTCCCTTGAGCATAGCCTTGCTGACATGCTTCCCAGCGGCCCACCGCATGAAGAATAGATGAGTAGAAAATACGAAAGGATGTCCGCAAGTGAATTAAAGAACTTGGACAACAGTTTTTAAAATATGGTTCTGAATACCTTGGTTTAGGATGAACGCGAAAGGAAAAAATTATGCTTGGTCTTAAAAATGTGTTCTCAATTTGTGTAATGTTGTTAAGCACAGTAGCACTGAATGCCAAAGAGATAAATGTGCCCAAAGCATCGCAGGCTCCGGTTATTGATGGAAACTCTTCAGACAAGTGCTGGGACGCGGTGCCGTGGAATGGCGGGTTTAAACTTTATGGTCATGAAGACATTAAAGCCCCGGTTGAAACTAAATTTAAATTATTACACGACAACAATAATCTATACGTGTTAGTCGTTGCCGATGAACCCTTCACCAATAAAATAAAAGCAGGCGCGAAAACTCGCGACAGTCAGGTCTATACAGAGGACAGTATAGAGCTGTTTTTAAATGCCAATGAAGATCGTACGACTTATTTTCAAATTATAATTAACACCCTGGGGACCATTTATGACGCAGAACATACGCAGGGCGGTGCGTTAACCAGTACACAATGGAATGCGGAGGGAATTAAGACAAAGGCGCATATTGGTAAAGACAAATGGACGCTGGAAGTCGCAATACCTGTAGTTGCCTTAAATGGTAATTCTAACAAATGGCTTTTTAATATTGGCAGGAATCGTACAACCGGTTCCGGCTCTGAATCAAAAAATTATACTTTCAGCGGCTTATTTGATCAGCCCAGCACTTTTGCGACTTTGAATTTTGTTGGCGCCGATTTTAGTAAATACAATATTACTATAAAGCCATTCTACGATATAAAAACTGTTCTTCGGGATAATAAAGCTTATTTTACGGCCAAAACGTTTATTCAAAATAATACAGGCAAACCGTTGTTTGTGAAACTTGATACAGGTTTGAGTAAAGGCGGAAAATCGCAACCCAAAAAAGGCATAAGCCCTGATGATGGCCAGGAAGTAAATATAGATATTCCGATAAACGAAGAAGGTGCTCAGCAAGCGTATATCAAAGTTTATGATTACCAAAAGGGCGTCTTATTGGGACAGGTCGCGCGCGAAGTTAAAGTCAAAGTCATTGCGCTGGAGATAAAATTAACCGAGCCGGCTTATCGTAATAATATTTACGCAACCCAGGAAATAAATGAAATAGAAGGCGATGTGGCCGTGCGGTTAGAGAAAAAAGCCTTAACGGATACCAGTTTAGTAATATCTCTTAATGGTGAAAACAATAAACTTATCGGTTCTGTGAAAATTGAAAAAATAAGCGAAAACAATCAATTTGCTTTGCCCATACCGGAACTGAAAATAGGCAAGTATATTCTTGATGCAAAATTATTAAAGAATGATCGAGTACTCTATTCAAATTCAACTACCATTACCAAACTACCCAAGGTTGCGGAGGAATACAGGCTCGATAAAAATGGTAATGTTCTGTATAACGGCAAATTTTTTATGCCTTACGGCTGGTATTATTTGGGGAGAGATTTAGCAGAGTATGGACAAGAAGGCATGAACATTGGTTTACCTTATTGCTTTAATTCTTGTAGTGATAAAAAAAATAAAGACGAGTTTGATGCTTCGAACGAAGGAGGAATTAAAACAATTATTTATGCTTACCCCTCAAATTCTATAATCAAAGAATGGATGAAGCCTTTATCTGACAAAGACGCGATTGCAATTCGCGAATTCGTAAATAAATGGAAAAACCAACCGGGGTTAGCAGCGTGGTATTTAGGAGATGAAATATTTATTCAACGCGCATTGCCGGCTAGAATAAAAGCCATTTATCAAATTGTATCAACTGCTGATCCTTATCATCCTACCCTTATTACGGAAGATACGGTGGAAGGTGTATACAAGTATGCGGACAGTTGCGATATCATGATGGCCGATCCGTATCCGCAGTTTCTTAAGGGTGGTTATTCGGTACGTGGCATGGAACAACATATAAGCAAATTCTCCGCGGCAATTGAGGCTCATAAAGGCAAGGGACATTGGATGGTCCCTCAGGCCTATAATACTGCTGATTATGGAGGCGGCAAGGATCAGCGAGCGCCGAATTTCACTGAACTGCGTTGTCAGCAATATAAGGTAATTGTAGGTGGCGCGACCGGTATAATTTGGTGGAAATACGATGGCAGTAAAAAGTATACAGACTGCTTCTACGGGGTACATTACCTGGCAAAAGAAGCAAAGCTGCTGAAGGATGTTGTTGAGGAGAATTCTTGCCGGGAAACACTGAACACTTCCGACAAGTCAGTCACGGCTGCCTGGTATAAAAATATCAAAGGTCATGACTATATTATTGTGGTGAACACACAAGTCGCAACGCTGGATGTGAAAATTGATTTGCCGGTGAATAAAAATTGGTACGTGATGAGTGAAAACCGCGAAGTGCAAAGCAATGGCAAATACTTGCAGGATAAATTTGGTATTTATGGCGTCCATATTTATACCACAAATAAGGAAATCGCAAATAAATTATCCGTGGCGAAAATCGAGCAACAACTCAAGGATATCCGCAAATGAGGAGATCATCCTGGCCGGCCTGATGCTGGAGTGAAAAGGAAAAAATTATGATTAGTCTGAAAACGGTATTCTCAATTATCGCAGTATTGTTAAGCGCTACCGTACTGAATGCGAAAGAAATAAATGTACCCAAAACATCGCAAGCTCCAGTTATTGATGGAGAAGCCACAGACAAGTGTTGGGATGCGGTACCGTGGAATAGCGGGTTTAATCTTTTCGGTCACGAAAATGTTAAAGCCCCGGTTGAAACTAAATTTAAACTTTTACACGACAACAATAATCTATACGTGTTGGTCGTTGCCGATGAACCCTTCACCAATAAAATAAAGGCAGACGCGAAAACTCGCGACAGTCAGGTCTATTCTGATGACAGTATAGAGCTATTCCTATGTGCCAATGACGACCGTACGACTTATTATCAATTCATAATCAATACACAAGGTGCTATTTATGACGCGAAACATACGCAAGGGGGAGCGTTAACCTATACACCATGGAATGCAGAGGAGATTAAGACAAAGGCACATATGGGTAAAGATAAATGGACTCTGGAGGCCACAATACCAGTAGTTGACTTAAACGGCAATTCTAACAAATGGCTTTTTAATATTGGCAGGAATCGTACAATTAGTAACGCATTACAGACTGATGCTTTCAGAGGTGTACAGACTTATACTTTCAGCGGTGTATTTGATCAGCCCGGCACGTTTGCTACTTTGAATTTTGTTGACGCCGATTTCAGTAAATACAATATTAACGTAAAGCCATTCTATGATATCAAAACGGTTCTTCGTGATAGCAAGGCTTTGTTTACCGCCAGAACATTTATTCAGAATAATACAGGCAAACCACTATTTGTAAAACTCAAGGCAGGATTGGGCAAAGGCGGAAAATCCGAAAGCAAAAAAGGTATTAGCCCTGACGATGGTCAGGAAGTATGTATGGAGATTCCGATAGGCGAAGAAGGTCCTCAGCAGGCATACGTCAAAGTCTACGATTACCAAACTGGTGCATTATTGGGGCAGGTCACTCGCGAAGTGAAGGTGAAAGTTATTGCCCTGGAGATCAAAGTAACCGAGCCAGCCTATCGTAATAACATTTACGCAACTCAGGAATTGAGCCAAATAGCAGGCAATATTATTGTGCGCTTGGATAAGACAGCTTTAGCTGATACCAATCTGGTAATATCACTTAGCGGCGATAACAATGAAGTTGTCAGTTCCGTGAAAATTGACAAAATAGGGGAAAGCAATGAATTCTCTTTGCCAATACCAAAACTGAAGCCAGGGAAGTACGCTCTTGGTGCACGATTATTAAAGAACGGTCAAGTTATTTATTCCAATTCAACTGTAATTAGAAAGCTACCCAAGGTTGCTGACGAATATAGACTCGATAAAAACGGTAATGCCCTGTACAACGGCAAATTTTTTATGCCTTACGGCTGGTATTCTATGCCGTCATCAGCGTATGAAGAAGAAAAAAAAGCAAGCGTGAATATTACTTTAAGTTATGTCACGTATTATTACGATGATGCAAAGATTAAAGATGGGTTTGATACAGCGAATAAAATGGGGGTGAAAGTAATCATTTACGCTTATCCCAAACGTTCTATGGTGAATAGCGAAGAGTGGAGGAAGCCATTGTCTGACAAAGACGCGTTTGCAATTCGCGAATTCGTAAATAAATGGAAAAACCATCCGGCATTAGGAGGGTGGTATCTGGCCGATGAACCATTCATTAAACCCACCTTGCCGGCAAGATTGGAAGCTATCTATCAAACGGTGTCAAACGCCGATCCTTATCACCTTACCCTCATTGGCGAAGACACCGTGGAAGGTATATACAAGTATGCGGATAGTTGCGATATCATGATGGGCGATCCTTATCCGCTGTTTGCCAAGGGCGGCTATGCTATGAGGAACATGGAGTATATAAGCAAGTTCTCCGCGGCCGTGTCTGCTCAGAAAGGCAAGGGGCATTGGATGGTCCCTCAAGCCTTTAATTATGAAGACTATGGTGCCGGCAAAGATCATCGAGCGCCGAATTTCACGGAACTGCGTTGTCAGCAATACAAGGTGATTACCGGCGGTGCGACTGGTATACTTTGGTGGGTATACGATGGCAGTAAAAAGTATACGGACTGCTTCTATGGAGTGCGCTATCTGGCAAAGGAAGCACGGTTGCTGAAAGATGTTGTTGAAGAGAATCCCTACCGGGAAATGCTGAACACTTCCGACAAATTAGTGACGGCAGCCTGGTATAAAAATATCAAAGGTCATGACTATATTATCGCGGTGAATACGAAAGTCGCGACGCTGGATGTGAAAATTGATTTGCCGGTGAATAAAAAATGGCACGTGATGAGTGAAAACCGCGAAGTTCAAAGTAATGGCAAATATTTGCAGGATAAATTTGGAATTTATGGCGCGCATATTTATACCACGAATAAGGAAATCGCAAATAAATTGTCCGTTACGAAAATTGAACAAGAAATCAAGGAGATTAAGAAATGAGGCAACCGGTAACCATCTGCATCCTGGCTGTTTGGGCGAGCAGTGTAAGCGCGGCGAAATTGCCAATTATCGCTCACTGGTCATTTGATAAAGATCAGGGCACAACCACTTTGCTTGACAGCGGCGCAAATAAACT
Source organism: Phycisphaerae bacterium (assembly GCA_041658725.1). GTDB lineage: Bacteria > Planctomycetota > Phycisphaerae > JAAYCJ01 > JAAYCJ01 > JBAZZQ01. Next base: position 22,710 of record JBAZZQ010000025.1, read on the forward strand.
TGACGTACCCTTAGTTCCGGCCGATACGGGCGAAAAGGTAAAAACAGTTAAAGGAATAGTTGGGCAGGCTTTGGAGCTTACCGGTAAAGAAAAAGCGGTTTTTAGCCTAACCAATAAAAAATTGAATATAAAGGCTCCATTTACCATTGCATGCTGGGTAAGAATAAAAAATGCGATCCAGGCGGATAACAGCATATTTATTAATACCAGCCGTACAGGCAAGGACGGATATCGTCTGTTTGTTAATTGGCGTATGTTTTTTTATCGCTGGGGCGATGGGACCCAAATCAATTCAACGTATGCCAGCATTCTACTCGACAAATGGTACCATTTAGCGGTAACGAATGACGGCAAAACCAAAAAAATATATGTAAATGGTTCTTTAGATAAAAGCGAAAAGAGCGATAATTCACAGCCCGCTGTAAATTATGAAAGCTGTGGGATCGGTAATTATTTTGGAACAGAACGTAACCGTTTCATCGGGTTGATGGATGAACTTTGTATCTTGGGTAAAGCTTTGAGCGACGATGAAGTTTTTGACTTAGCGGCAAAGCAGGATTAAAGGCTTTAGAAGAAAGATAAAAGGACGAGAAGGGATATTGACCCGAAATGGCCGAACCCAAAACAGTTGAAGAGCATCGTATATATCTTTACGATATCGTAAAGCTTAAACTGTTTTTCCTGCATCGCTGGCTCGGAGAGCATCCGGAAGAAACTTTTTCCAATGTTTTACGCAATCGGGTCGATATCTTTCGCAAGACCGAGGTCTATCCCGGTCTAAGGGTATCGGCTCTTACGGAAACGCTCTGTTTCGACATTCCGCAGTGGCTGGAAATGGAGAATGCGGCTGCCCGGATTTATTCGGAAACGAAAGACGACGAAGCGGCTTTTGAGAAATCGGCCTTTGATGTTTTCAAACCGTCCCTGGATGCCCGATGCAAACGTGATTATCTTGATTCTTCCGTTGTGTATCAATGCGGATGTTTCCGGCATGATCTGAAAATTCTCCACCCCGAAATAAACGCAATGGAATTTCATATCACCAATTCCAAATCGCCCGAATCGTTCCTGGATTACCCGGACTATGTGAAAGAATGTTTTATGCAACTGCTGGATATTGCTGAAAAAGATTTCGGGGCGACGAATATCCGCACTAAAACCTGGCTAAATTCCCTTCCGAGATGGTTGGAGTATTTTCCAAAGGAGTGGCTGGATCGCATGTCCGAGGAAGACGTTTCGGTTCTATGGCATTTAGGTTTTTGGGGACAGTTTATCACTGCGCGGGGAACTTTTAACCATAAATATGGACGCATGCTTCGGGAAAGCGGCCGCCTACCGTTTTATCCGCGTTTTGCATACTGTTCCATTTCCGCGATGCGAGCGAAGTTGGATGCGAGTTTACAGATAAAGGGATAGGTGTGTCTATCAATTAGTTTTACAGAGAGGACGATCGAAAATGCCCATCGAACAGACGGCGACAAGTTATTATGGATTGAATTACGTTGAACACGCTGAGTCTGATTTCAGGGAAATGCTGGCGCATGGATGCAATGCGGTAATTCTGGCGGTTACGGAATTCGACATGGATTTCTGGTTCCCGAGCATTCCCAAAATCGTGGACAAAGCACACGAACTTGGGTTGAAAGTGCTCCTGGACCCCTGGGGTATCGGCAAGTATTTCGGCGGCGAACAAGTCAGTTTATTTTTGCAGAATAATACGGAGAATCGTCAAGTCTCCGCGCTGACGGGGGAAAAGCTTCCTTATGCCTGTTTCAATACGCAATCCTTTCGGGATTATTTTCAGCGAATATGTCTTAAGTTAGCCAGAGAGACTTCGGCGGACGGCTTTTTCTGGGACGAACCGCACTATGCGTTTCCCAAGGCGTATGCGTCGATCACCGGAGGCGTCTCCGATGAGTGGACCTGCCGCTGTCCGGTTTGCATGAAGAAGTTTTACGACTATTACGGCTATGAAATGCCGAAAGTGATGAACGATGATGTCAAACAGTTCCGATGGCGTGAGGCACTGTTTATTCTCGAAGACACTTCAAAGAAGATCAAAGCGATCAATCAAAAATTGGAAATCACCTGCTGCGTCCATGCCACGCTCAATAGTTATTATGTTACCGAATATCGAGGTTACGATAATTGGGATATAGTGGCCGCCAGTCCGTATTTCGACGTGTTTTCGACCACCATCATTGCCTGGGAACTGCCTGATGCGTTTTTTGAGCACATTACCCGGCGGACGGTAGAAATGGCTAAAAAGTACGGTAAGCGGTCGGAGCGCTGGTTGATGGGGTACTATAAACAGCCGAAGGATTTTACGCAGATCGACAGGGTGGTTGATCTGTACGAGAACCTGGGCGTTGACCGTCTTGCCTGCTGGACCTATCGCGGGGGTTACGGCACCGTGCTAGCGGCGCCCGATGCTCTCAAGCTCTGGGACCATATCGGCATGAACTATAAGCGGGTATTGAAAAAGCGATGACAAAACAAGAACTAAAACCAGGTGGTGCCCCAGATGGTATCGTCGGCAAGTATTCCCTGTGTAATGGATTTGCTGGGTTTGATTTCCGCCAAGGAGATCAAGTCATGCCCTATCGGTTGCTGATTCCGGAAAAAGGGGATACCGCCAAAAGCTATCCGCTGATATTGGTTATGCACGGTGTGGGCAGCATCGGTAACGATAACAAAAAACAATTGTTTCTTGCCTCCATGTTGGCGGCCGATCCGCTGGTAAGGCAGAAACAGGCTTTCGTGCTGTCGCCGCAATGTCCGGAAAACGACCGTTGGGTTAAAGTCGCGGGCTGGAACCAGGACCCGCGTATTTTCGAACCAGAGCCGACGTCAGCGTTGGAATCGGGCATAGCGATACTGGACCATGTGGTCAAATCGTATCCGATCAATCCGGCACAAATCTATGTCGGCGGGGCGTCGATGGGCGGATTCGCCACGTGGGAATTATTGGCGCGGCGGCCGGAATTTTTTGCGTCGGCGTTTCCGATTTGCGGGGGCGGCTGCATTGACCGGTCTGCCATTATTGCGAGAACTCCGATATGGGCGTTTCACGGCTCCGACGACCGGACGGTACTGCCGTGGAATTCCCGGATGATGGTCGAGGCGGTTCGAAACGCCGGTGGACAGGTGAAATATACAGAATATCCGGGAGTCGAACATGACTCATGGAAGCAAGCTCTTAAAGAATCGGATCTTTATCAATGGATTTTCAATCATAGGAGGTAATGCAATGTTGAACGATTTTGGATACATCGAAAAAGTGATCGCCAACCTGAAGAAAGTACAGGAGCGAGAGTGCGAAAACATTAAGAAGGCGGCTGTATTGATGGCAGACGCCATTTCGGCGGACAAGCTGATCAATGTTTACGGTGGCGGCGGCCATACCACATTGGTTATGGGGGAAATGTTCTTCCGTGCCGGCGGCTTTAGCAATATCAACCCGATCATGGAGACGGGCCTTTCCGTTTTCAACCAGGCATTGAAATATCTGGAGCTGGAACGTTGCGTCAACTTCGGCCGTTCTATAATGAAATACTATGATTTACAGAAGGACGATGTGCTGATCATTTTTCATAATATCGGTATCAACGCCGCTACGATTGACGCGGCGATGGAAGCCAGGGAACACGGTGTAAAGATTATCGCGGTTTCCAGCTCACACTGGCAGAATGAAATGCCGCGGGATCATTTCATACGGCATCCGTCGAAGAAGAATCTTTTCGATTTGGCGGATGTTTGCATTGACGATTACAATCCCGTCGGAGACGCGGTGGTGAAGGTTCCCGGCTTTGATGTGCCGATCGCGCCGATTTCGAATGTGGTCGATTTTACGATTGCCCATTTGCTGGAAATTGAGACGGTGCGTCTCTGTGTCGAGCGGGGCATCACGCCGCCGGTATGGAATAGCGCTAATGCCCCAGGCGGCGATCAGAAGAACGCGGCGCTGCTGGCTAAATACAAACCGAGAATTAAAAGTCTGTAGGAGAAAAGGAATATATCATGGAGTCTAACGATCTGGCGATAATGAACCGGGCGTTGATGATGCTGGCGGAGAAGCATGAGCTTGTCGCCCACGGATGTCTGGAAATAGCGGAGGATGTCGCGAATACCGGAATTGCGGTGAAGCTGAAAACAGACGATGGCCGGAAATGGCGTCTGCTGCCCTGGCGTGTGGAACGGCGATTTTGCGAATTGAAAAATATCATCGCGGGCCGAACGCTGGAAGATGTATCTACGCTTCGATTTTCAGTGTTTACCGCTGGAACCCCACTGGAGTGGGTGATGTATCGGGAATTCGATCTGTGCGAGTGGCTGGGAGACGTTCCGGTGAAATCCCTGTTCGCTGTACAAAATGGTTCGGTATCGGTGAATCTGATTGTTGAGCTTGCCAATCAAATTATTTGCAGTATTGAATGTGGTAACAAGCTTCCGGTTGGGACCGGCCCGATAGATCGCCATGAGATTATAGCCCGGCGGGGAATCGCTTCCGACCGGGTGGTGGATACCCAGGTGCCCCAGGCTTCGATTTATCTTTTTGCCAACGGCGTCGAAAAACGTTTTATGGATACCGATGCCGAGCTTTTCGGCCTTTCCGCGGAAACTCTGGGATTGGTTCGTTCAGCACTGGCTGTTTTGAAAGATCCGGAAACCGGAACCCTCTGGTTGCGGCAACATGAACGACTATCCCGACAGATCGCAGCGACTGCTCAGACCGGCAAGACCGGTCAGCCGGTATTATTTCAGGAGAAAAAGTAAGATGAGTATCAAACCAATCAAGATTGCGATTATGTCCCTGACACATGGACATACCCGCAAATATTATCAAACCTTGAAGGATAATCCGAAACTCGAATGGGTGGCGGCCCATGCCGAAAATGAGGAAGTCAGGAAAATATTTGAAGATGGGCGGCATGGTGTTCCCTGCTATATGAATGAAAAAGAGATGTTTGAGAAACATCCGGATCTGGAGGCGGTGGTGCTGGCCTCTGCCAATCGTCGGCATCTGGGCCAGGTGAGGGAGTGTGCCGCTCGGGGACTGAATATCATTTCCATGAAAATTCCGACGTTTGATATGAATGAGTATGATGAAATGATTCGGATTGTCGATCACGCCGGGGTCGTATGCCAGGTCGAGCTGGAACTACATTACAATCCGGTCGTGCATCGCTTGAAAAATCTGATCGCCGACGGTGAGATCGGCAAGATTTTGGCAGTGCAGGCGACGAATATTACGCTCTCGCCGGTCTGGGCGTTCCCCTGGCAGGGAGTGCCGGAAGAAAGTTATGGCCGTCGGTTGCCCCTTCGTCCCGGCGACACGCGATACCGTGGCGGTGCTTTGTGCGATCATCCGCATATATTCGATATGATCCGCTGGCTTACCGGCTCCGATTTCGATTTTGTTTATTCGCAGGTGGCCCCCAACATTCGTCCTGAACTCGAAGTGGAGGATATGCTGCTGGTCAACGGCAAGATGAAAGACGGTACGATATTTTTGCTCGATCCGTCCTGGTCACGGATGGAAGAACGGCTCAAGGTTCCCGCTCCGGGGTGGGAAGTATTCCCGAAACGCATGGAAGTAAATCTGACCATCACTGGCGAAAAAGGGACGCTTTTTTGTGATTGTTTTGGTCCGAATGTGTATCATAATGGTGCTCCGAATGACCGCTATACTGTACAGTACACCTACTTCGATGAATGGGTGGGGCTGATCGACGAATTCGTCGATTGTGTTCGCAATCATAAGCAGCCGCAGATCAACCTGCGATGGCACCGCCAGACCATTGAAGCGATGAATGCCTGTTACTGCAGTATCGCCGCGGGAATGCCTGAGAAAATCCTTGTTTGAGAATATGAATGAAAAAGGAATTGACCTTGCTGAAAATATTGAAGCCTTCAAACCAGGAAAAAGCTTATGATTCCGCCGCGGTGGAATTTCAGGATTTTTATAAAAAAGTTACCGGGAAGAAACTGGAAATAATCAATACCCCCGACGAAAACTCTGACCTCATCGTGATCGGATCAGATGCCGTCAATCCTTTCTGTCATGAAATGATTTTCAAAAACGTAATCGGTGGTTTTAAAATAAAGTACGCTACGGATGACTACCATATCCTTTCCGCAAAAGACGGAAAGAGAAAACTCCTCTTCCTTGCCGGTGGGAGAGGACGAGCGACGATTTACGCGGTTTATGATTTCTTCGAACGTCAGGCGGGATGCCGTTATTTCTGGGATGGGGATATCGTTCCAAAAAAGAAAAATATTTCCATCGAAAAACTGGATATCGCCCAAAGCCCCCGCTTCCAATATCGCGGAATACGGTATTTCGCACACCGAAGCTTACATCGCTTTCAAGCGGAGCATTGGGATTTTGAAGACTGGAAAAAAGAGATCGACTGGATAATGAAAAAGCGGCTGAACCTCTTTATGCTCCGGATAGGCCAGGATGACCTTTTCCAAAAGGCATTCCCGGAAATCGTCCAGTATCCGCCCGCCACCGGTATCCTGCCGGAAGCCACACCGCGATCGTATGATGATCGCACCTTGTTCTGGAGCCTGGAGTATCGGGGGGAACTGCGGAAAAAAATTCTCCGCTACGCGTTCGATCGTGACCTGCTTCACCCGGAGGATTTCGGGACCATGACCCATTGGTACAGCAGAACCCCCAATGACTTTCTCGAGAAAGAGAAACCCGACTTCATGCCTCAGACAACATCCACCTACAGCCAGAAGACCGGCCTGGTCTGGGATATCAGGAAGGAGAGAAACCTCGATAACTATTTCAAACTGACTGAAACCCACATAAAAGAATATGGCCGCCCCGAGATATTCCACACGATAGGTCTTGCCGAAAGAAAATGCTTTGAGACGCGCAGGGAAAACCTGGAGTTGAAACTCTTCACCTACAGAACCCTGATAAGAAAACTCCGGGAACGCTATCCTAACGCTCCAGTCCTCATTGCCGGTTGGGATATGCTCATGTATTGGGAAAAAGAGGAAGTTCAAAAATTTGTGGCTGAACTCGACCCGGGCAATACGTTATTCTTCGACTACACTTCCGATAATGGCGACAAGGAGAACAACTTTACCCGGTGGGGTTTGGTGGGTAAATTCCCCTGGATATTCGGACTTTTCCATGCCTTCGAGCCAAACACCGATATTCGCGGAGACTACCGTTGCATCGAAAGAAGATTAAAGATCGCCGCCCACGACCAATTTTGCAAGGGCATGGTCTTCTGGCCGGAAACCTCCCATAGCGACACATTCATGCTGGAATATTTCACCTTGAACGCATGGATTCCCCTGAAATTTTCTCTTGACGAACAGATTGTAAAGTTCTGCCTCGACCGCTACGGTGTCTCCAATAAAAAAATGCTTGTTGTATGGAGGGGGTTCATGCCCATCGTCCAACTTTCGGCTTTTCTGTGGAGCCGCCGGAAACCCTGGCTCGGGTTGTTTTCGGAGCCATTTTTTCGCCTCATCAGCACGAGCTATTTATGTACGCTGGACAAAGCGGCCGTTCGCACGCTGAAACATTTCGACAAGCTTTTCTCTCCGGTTGTCAGAAATGCCCCGGCCTTGCTCGCAAAACTTTCTGAAATCAAATTCTCAAAAGAGGACAAATTCATCTGCCGTGACATCCTCGACATCGCGAAGACGACGGCCGCAAGGACGCTGTTCTACGGCTTCACTAAACTGAATTTGAAGATGGAGGACTGGCGCAAGTCGAAGGCCATAGAAAAAGAGGTCATGGCCTTAGGACGGGATTGTCTTGAGATGATCGAGAAGCTTGGCGATCTCCTCGGAACTCATCCGGACTACTCTCTTAATGTATCGCTTAAAAGGCTAGTTGGAAAAACGTCGGTAAATCCGGCCTTCGAGCAGGCATTGAAGGGCAACGCGGAAAACTTATACTGCCGCACCTTCATATACGAGTTATTCCAGGGTCTGTACATCAAGGAGGCCAAAGTCTATCTGCAATGGTTGTCCGAAAAGATGGCCTCCGGCGACAGGAGCGAGTGGAAAAGACCAGAGTACTTTGATATCGAACAGAAAAAAATTCAGGACGAGTTCTACGGGACACCGTTAAAGTTGATGGCTCCACCTTATATCTCCAAAAAGGAAAACAATATACAAGAAACCCTGACTAGCATGAGTCAAACAGCAAGAAATATAATCTTCGCGTAATTGCTTAAAAATTTATTAAGAAAGGTATGATATGAAAAAACCAGTTATTGGAATGCAACTTTACACCATGCGTAACGTTTGTGCGAGTGCGGCGAACCTTGACAGGACGCTCGCGCGGCTTAGAAAAATCGGTTACACCGCGGTTCAGGTGTCCGGCTTACCTCCGGCGATCTCGCCAAAAGAGATTGCGAAAGCAGCGGAAAACAACGGCATGAAAATCGCCAGTACGCATATCGGCTGGAATCGTTTTATGGATGATCTTGACGCGGTGATCGAAGAGCACAAGCTCTACAAATGCAGCCATCCCGCCATTGGCGGACTCTTTGATGAAAGCCATCGCGGTCTGGAAGGCATCAGAATTTTTCTCGAAGAGCTTGCTCCCGTCGCCGAACGCCTGCGTAAAGAAGGAATGGATTTTTCCTATCACAACCATAATCATGAATTCATCAGGCATGAAGGAAAACCCTGGCTTGAGCATTTGTACCAGATGGCTTCGCCGAACGATCTGAAGGCGGAAATCGATACATATTGGGTTCAGGCCGGTGGCGCGTCGCCTTTAAAATGGGTAAAGATGATGGCGGGACGTATGCCGATTCTGCATCTCAAGGAGATGCGCATCGATCTCCAGCGAAATCTGGGTTTTGACTGGATCGGCAACGGCAACCTCGACTGGCCGGAAATCCTCCAGGCCGCGACCGAAGGCGGTGTTGAATACGCAATGTATGAACAGGACGATTGCTACAACGATAACCCATTCGAACTAGCGGAAAAAACCTACAGGTATCTGTCAAAACTTGGATACAAATAACCATATCGATGAAAGGAATAAAACAGCAATGAAGAAAAAAATTGGCAAAGGGCCGATTACGATCGGTATCGTCGGGCTTGGCCGGGCGGGCATGGGGATGCATTTTCCGGAAATAGAGAAACGCAAGAGCCGGTTCAAACTGGTAGCGGCATGCGACCCGGAAGAGGATTTTCGCAACACGCTGATTGAAAAATGTCCGGACGCAAAGGTTTATACCAATTTCGAGGAGCTGCTGGCGGATCCCCAAGTGGAATTGGTGGATATTGCGAACCGATCGACGCAGCATTTTGAGTTTACCGCAAAGGCTCTCAAAGCCGGCAAGGATGTGTTCCTTGAAAAACCGATTTGTGTGAATTTCACCGAGGCCAAAAAGCTCCTGGACTTGTCGAAAAAGGCGAAGGGAAAGCTGTACATCAGGCATAACCGTCGTTTTGAGCCCGCGTTCCACCACATCAGACAGATTATCGCTTCGGGGATACTCGGCAATGTTTATGAAATCAAACTCTGCCGGCACAATTACCAACGGCGTGATGACTGGCAAACGCTGATGGATTGCGGCGGCGGACAGCTTCTGAACTGGGGACCGCATATCATCGACCATGGCCTGCGGTTTATTGATGGCAAGCTGGCAGACCTCTGGAGCGATCTGAAACTCATTGCCGCTGTCGGAGATGCTGAAGACCATTTGAAAATCATCCTCAAGGGCCACAGCGGCAGGATTGTGGATATCGAAATCAGCGGTGGGGTGGCGATCAACGGCCCGGTTTACACCGTCTACGGGACAAAAGGAAGCCTGATCAGCGAAAATGAGTCCACCCTCAGGATGCGTTATATCGACCCCCGGCAAAAGCTGACGATAAAGAAGGCTAATCCGGGTACGCCGAAGTCCGGATTTTCCGGAACGCCGGAAACCATCAAGTGGATAGAAAAAGAAATACCCGTCTCGCCCAAGCCGAAGGTGATGATGGAGAATATATGGGATTCTCTCTATGAGAGTATCCGTAACGGAAAGAAATTTCCCATTACCCTGGAAGATGCGGTACAAACTATGCACGTTGTGAGCATGGTGAAAAAAGGCACGCCGTTCGAGATGAAGGGAAAGAAAAGGTAAGCCGATGGAATTGGAGTTTTCTATGTCATTAATAGCTCAGAAAAAAGCGGACCACTTTCTTAACGAGGAAACAGAATTTCATCTCGGCGCATTACCGACGGAGCAATCACATCCGAAAACAAAGCATTTGTCGCAGGTGACGCAAAAGGATACCGAGGCTGGTGTTCGAATGGTCCAGTCGGTTGATCAGGATATTTTGCCGAGTTTGGAACGGGTTTTCTCTCAAGAAGTATTTACTCGACTTGTTGAAGCCGTCACAAGTACGGTTCAGAGAGGGGGAAAGATATTTTTTGCCGGCTGCGGAGCGACGGGACGTCTCAGTATTTTGCTTGAAGCGATTTGGCGGCGTTTCTGGCAACAGATCAGAATAGATCAGCCTTTGCTGGCGGCAAAACTTCCAAATCTGGAAGACCGGGTGATCAGTGTTATGACCGCCGGCGATCATGCGCTGATTCGGTCGGTTGAGGGATATGAGGATTACACGTCGTTCGGAACCTGCCAACTGGAACAGGCAGGGGTTCAAGAGGGCGATACCGTGGTGGCGATTACCGAAGGAGGCGAGACCTCTTTCGTGATAGGAGCCGCATGGAAAGGATTAGAAGCGGGAGCAAAGGTATTTTTTGTTTATAACAACCCGTCGGATGTTTTGGCAAAACATGTCAAACGTTCCCGTGAGTTGATCGAAGAGCCTCGGATCGGCAAATTGGATTTGTCGACCGGACCCATGGCGGTGGCGGGATCGACCCGTATGCAGGCGACGACTTGTGAATTGCTTGTGGTGGGGACAGCCCTGGAAATGGGGCTGAGAAATGTTCTGGCAAAGTTTCTTAACGAAAAACAGCTTGATGAACTTGGGTTCCCGCCCGCCGATACGCGGATTTATACAAAACAGTTCCGTGAACTTCTTGACGATTTGAGCAAGAATGATGCGACTAATGCCATTGCGCAAATGGTTGAGTTTGAGGAAGGCCTCTATCAAAAAGGCGGTTTGGTTACTTATATGGCCGACGAGTACCTGCTGGATATCCTGACCGATACGACTGAACGGGCTCCGACGTTTCGTCTTCCGCCATTCAGGAAGTGCGATGATACGACTTCACCCCGGTCATGGGCCTTTATCAAAAATCCTACACTTCCAACGGCTCAGGCCTGGCTCCGTATGATGCGAAGACATTTACGCGGGATTGATTGGGGCGAAGAGACCTATCGGCGTCTCAATGCTTCGGTGGAAATTCAGCGCAATCATCCCCGATTGGACAATACCGAGATTTTGAAATTTCAAATCGGTAATGAGGATGATTCCTCGCGATATGATGCTCCCGACTCCGCGGCGGTGATGGTGCTTGTCGGCTCGGAAATTCGTCATCTCCAGCCGGACGACCCGTTCAATAAGGGGTTCATGACGCTTGCGACAAAATTTCATCGGAAAGCCGCATTATACATCGGTTCCGAACGGACGAGATCAGATGGGCTGGATATTCTCTTCAGAGTGCCGTGTCGCGTGGCGGATTCGCCCTTCGGCCTCTGGAGCCGTCTAGCAGTCAAGCTGGTCTTAAATACGGTTTCAACCGTGACTATGGCCAGAATGGAAAAGTTGATTGGTAATCTGATGGTGTGCGTGGAAACGACGAATAAGAAACTGATCGATCGCGGGACAAGGTTAGTTGCCCAAGTCGTTGGTCTGTCATACGAGGATGCTTGTCATCAGTTATTTGAAACTCTGGAGAACATGGACGCCTACCGAAAGCCGGGTGAGCAGCTTCCATCGCCGGTAGCGATCACCATTCAAAGACTTCAGAAAACATATGTATTGTTTGGCGAGGACGGAAACGGTGGTGTGTTTGACGCCATTGGACACCTGAAAAGCCTGGGGACGGACGGGAATGCCTTCTTCAAAATCAAACCGCTCTCCAATTGGCGTCTTTCCATTAATCTTTCAGGCGAGTCAAGGATGATCTCGGCCGATGACATGGAACGGTTGTCGGTCCAACAGACCGGAAATAAGCTTGCCCTCGTGTGGACGGGAATTGCCGGAGTGGACTCGGAGGCCTCCGTTTCCGTGAGATGGCGGATCGGCGATGGTTTATTGCTGGGAATGATCGCTTACACGAAATTCCATGAGCGGTGCAAAGTGGAAAAGATTCATTTTCCTGTGGTCGAGTTCGAGTGTGATGAAAGCGGATCTCTGGTAATCCCGCATGGGTTGGGGCTGCTTTTGAAAAACGCTCGGCGGAATATTTCGGAACGCCCCGAAGCTAAACGTAAACACGCCTGGAGCTACCTGAACGGCGGGACCATGCAGTTTTGTGCTTACCTTCAAGACGGGGCCGGCCTATATTTCGACTGCCGCGATGCCAATTCCTTTATTAAGAGCGCCGAGGTGGCCTACGGTGGCGGGCAGACCCTGACCTACGTACCGACCCATCCGGTGCCCCTGGACCGCCGGTGCCCATTCGAGTATGAAATGCCTTACGAATCGGGAGTCCGTCAATTCCACGGCGGATGGCATCGGGCGGCCTCCATCTATAAGGAATGGGCTACCCGGCAGAAATGGTATGTGGCGAGAGACGCGGTAAGCCATTCGAAGGATCTCGACGATATCGGAATCTGGTGCTGGAACAGGGGCCGGTGCGAGACGGTGGTACCGCCTGTCGAACAGTTGGCCGAGAGGTCGGGTGTGCCGGTAGGACTCGATTGGTATTGGTGGCATGCCAAGCCTTACGATTGTGGCTACCCAAATTATTTTCCACCAAGGGAAGGAGACAAGTTCAAGGAGGCGGTCGCCGGATTGAGGACAAAAGGTGTATTCACGCAAGTCTACGTCAATGGTGTTTTATGGGATATGGACGACGAGTCATGGAAAGAGGGTGGCGAGAGTTCATCCATCATCACCGCCGACGGCAACGTGCTCTATTTTGTTTTTAATAAATACCTTCAGCATCGCTTGGCCTATATGTGTGGAACCGCCGAAATATTCCGTGAGAAGCTTCTTGAAATTGCGTCCAATGTGGAGAAATTGGGTTTGAACGGTTTGTACCTTGATGTCATCGCTACCCATTCAAACGAACCCTGCCACAATCCGGCGCATGGACATGCTCTCGGTGGAGGTTGTTATCAGGTGGAAGGATTCCGCCGGCTGTTGTCGGAGATGAAATCACGTTATCCCAAGTTGTCGCTCTCGTCGGAGAGTTGCGGGGAAGCATACCTCGATCTCCTGGATAGCGGCATTTTGCTCGATCCCAGCAGAGAGCGATTGGATTCCCTCCTTCCTCCCGTCGATGATTTCGAGATCATTCCCCTTTTTAAGGCCGTCTACCCGGACACGGTAAGACTTTTTGGGAATTACGCCCTTGTTGACGGTATTCCACCTTACGACGAGCTATGGCCAGTGGATGGCAAGTGGACGTCGGAGAAAGATTGGCAAAGGTTATACCCCGATCAGTTCTTCGTCGAAATGTCACGGAATGTCGTTTGGGGGCTTCAACCCACCGTGGCGAACCTGCGAAAGGAGCACTTTAACAACCCGCGATTCAAAAGCGAGATAGATTTTCTATGCCTAACCGCCCGATTTTATCATGAGAACCGGGATTGTCTGCTGTATGGGACGTTGCTTGATCCCGGCGAGTTGGAAGTGAAGCAAGTGGAGGTGAATTTCCTGGTCAGGATGATTTTCACCGCCGAAGGGAAAGAATCGACAAGTAAGAGAGTCATGCCATCTGTCCTGCATTCCGTATGGCGGACACGAGATGGACGGGAAGCGATCATACTCGCAAACTACAGTTCATTGCCTGTAAGTTTTAAATGGTATGACAAGGGACGTTCTCTCTCAGGTGAAATAGGACCACATAAATTTATGAGGATGGAATTATGTTAAACGAGATCGATTCGGTCATATTACAAACCGGCGAGACAATGCGCGTGTGCCTACTCCAACCTCCCGCAGACGAGTGGATGGAGCGGATGACCTCTTTTACTGAACATTACAATGATCAGCCCAGACGTGACATTACCCAACGGTTGCGTGGTGATTACGCCTATGCCTGCGAGGATTTTTATTTCATGGGTATCATCGACGGACAAGTCGCAGGGCAGGTGTGGTACGGATATGCCAAAGATTCCGACGGTATCGCCAATTTCGGCAATGTCTACACTGCGCCTATGCATCGGAAGAAGGGTATCACAGGAATTTTAATGGAGTATTTCTCCAGAAGTTTTAGAGGTAGCGGAGCCAGGGCGGCGTTTTGTACCTGCGGAAATCCCTGGATTGTTTCAATCTACACAAAATACGGTTTCCGTCCCGCCCTCCCAGGAACCGGTGGAGGGCCGCTCATGTTGGCCAATGAAGGGATTACGGCGGATTTCACGCGGTTTGCTGATAACTATTATAAAATAATATCGCAAGCGAAGCTCTCCGTCGTTCCAGCCGATATACGACAACGGCATTCAGTCGATACCCTGCTCAATTTTTATGGACGGCTTCCGACGGGACACATTGTGCCGCGTATCGCCCTTGCTTCCATTGTCTGGAATTATCAATACGCATTGCACTTGGTGCAGGATGGATGTGGCAAGCTTTTTGCGGCCGTGACCGATGACGATCGTGTCGTGGGATGGGCATTCTGCCTTAATCCGGCTTCCCACTTTGAGCGACGAACCGGGCTTATTGATTACGAAATACATCCCAACTACGCCGCTTTCGCCCCAACATTGATTAGGGAAACAGCGATGGCATCAAAAGACTCTTTTGATTTCATTCATGCTCAAATACCGTCATTTGCCATTGATAAACACAAAGCACTCATAGATGCTGGTTTCACAAGGTCAAACGTTCTTTCCAAATACGGGTGTCATGATGGGCAAAGTTTCGATCTTGAGGATTTTCAAAGGTAACGTGATATAAATGAAATCGGAAACAACGTCTGCCGAATTACCGGAGAAGCACCTTCCGGAACTACCCGAAAATCAGAACACCGTTTTGGGACAGAAGCCTAAAACTTACCATTGTGGAACATTGACCTATACCAAAGTCGGGCTGTTCGCTCTCTTTGCCTGGCTGTTGTGGGGAGACTTCTGCTTTACAATGATGGAGACGGTGGTTCCAAGCATATTGCCGCTGAAATTGAAATCGCTGGGGTGTTCCAACTGGCTGATGGGGTTGATTCTGACCACCGCTCCCGGCATTCTGAATATGACTGTCTGCCCGTATGTCAGTTTTAAAAGCGACCGCTACCGCAGTAAATGGGGGCGCCGCATCCCTTTCATCCTCTGGACCATGCCGTTTCTTTGCTCCAGTCTGGTATTAATGGGTCTGAGCGATGATCTTAGCGGGCTGTTGCAAAGGAATTCAGAGTTTTTGCGACAATTTGCTCCAGCCACTATTACCATTGGTCTGATCGCAATATTCCTAATAATGTTTCAATTTTTTAATATGTTTGTCGGATCAGTGTTCTGGTATCTGTTTAACGATGTGGTTCCTGCCCAGTTTCTGGCTCGCTTTATGGGGTTGTTCAGGATTGTCGGTACGGGGGCCGGAGCGATATACAACTTTTTCATTTTTAAATATGCAGAATCTTACATGCGGGAAATATTTATCGGCGTCGCCGTGTTGTATTTCGTCGGATTCGGAATGGTCTGCCTAATGATCAAGGAAGGCGAGTACCCGCCTCTAGAGGGAGAAAGTGACGATTCCGTCAGGGGACTGAAGGGTATTAAGACTTTTTTTGTGGAATCCTTTTCACATAGATTTTACTGGCTTAGATTTCTTTCGACATCATTCGCCGCCGTTGGCTGGGCAATCCTGCCGTTCACTATTTTCTTCAACCGTGAAATGGGACTATCACTGGATCAGATTGGCAAAATCAGCGCAATCAGTTCAGTGGCAATGATGGCGGCAATGTATTTAATGGCCATATTCGTTGACCGATGGCATCCGCTGCGCATCAGCGTTTACGGAGCGGTATTCGGGGTACTCGGTAACTTTATGTTGCTGGTGTGGGTTTTCGTAACCATTCCCGCCAATTATTTTTTCTGGCTGAACCTCGGCAATGTCCTGATTAGCACGTTCCTGGGCGCATTAGTCACCGTTGCCAGCTTGCCAACCGAAATGCGGACTCTCCCAAAATCAAGATTTGGTCAGTTCTGTTCGGCGCACTCTATGCTTCGTTCAGCATTTACTGTGGTTGCCGGAATACTGGCCGGACTTTTTATTGATCTGGTCAGAAACCTCTGCCATGGCTCAGATTTTGCTTACCGGTTCATTTATTTATGGCTAACCGTTGCTTCCGGCGTCAGTGCAACATTACTGGTGATGGCATACATCGAATGGTACCGACTGGGAGGCGACAAGCATTTCCATCCTCCAGTCCCATGGAACCCGAAAGGCTTTGAGGAATTACCGCTGGTTCCGATTGTCGGACCGCAGACCAAATGGCTGAATATCTCATTCCTGCTTTTTGACGGGATAATGTGGGTGTCCGTCCTGAGTATTCCTTTCCTGATGTGGTGGATGTACTTGAAACAGCAATTTTTCGCATTCAAATGGTATGGCCTGGCGGTATTGCCGCTTTGCGTATTGGGATTGCTGTGCTGGAGTGTGTTGAAGCAAAATATCCGCCGCGATATCACGGCGGCGAAAGCAGGTTCGCCGCTCCGCAACGGCATCCCTCATCATGGTATGCTGATTATCCTCAGCAGTAAATTTCTGCTTGCGGTCGGGGTCTGGGTATGCCAGGTGCTGGTAACGGTCACCCTGAATATGGAAAAAGGTGCGATTGTATTCGGTATCGCCAATGGGCTTACAAATTTCCTGCTGATCGGTACGTTGTATCTGATGTGCAGAATTGAACGCGGATTTTCCGTTACGGTTGATGAGAAGTATGAAGCAATTGATAATGGTGCCTCATCTTGCGTTTTTGAGCCATCTTGAAAATGCCGCCGGGCTGGAAAAACCAAGTTCTCCGGATATCTGTTTCTTATTCTTGCCTTTTGCCGAAAGTTCATGATATTTCTCGTATCTGCATGAATTGATAAATCCCAGGACGGAACTGCCGGTAACGGTTTTAAATATTTTAGCGAAATGAAATTTACTATAGCCGGCGATGTATGCCAACCTGGCAAGATTCAGATTCCTGCCGTCGGTTTCCCGGATATGCTCGACAATCACATTGATTACCGTCCGATGATGCAGTTCAGTTTGCCTGGCATCCATTCCAAGTGACTTATAATAACCAGCTTTACATAATTCCAGCACAAGTCCGGCAAAGGCATGTTTGACTAATGTGCGCATGAACTTTTTATCAAGTTGTTCGTTAGCTGAAAGTTCACCCCAGGCGTTGATAAATGACAATCCGGTATAGTTGTATCCATCGAAAGTATACTTGAAATCATTGAGGTCATGGCTTTTGATGTTTGTTTTGCAATAAGGCGTACCGGTAAGAATGGTCTTATTGACAATTTTGAACCACAGATGTTTTATGTTGCCGCAAAAAGGCGGATAATACAAATCATGCTTTTCATTTGCATCAATCAGGACTATGGTTCCCGGCCTGCTTTGATAGGTAACGCCGTCAAGCGTAAAATAGCTGGAGCCGGATAATACCAGCATTACTTCTCGATGCTGGTGAATGTCGCTATTTCGGGTAATCCATTCCAGGTATTTATTATCAGGCTTTACCGGCGGAATATCTGAATTTACGGAAGAGATTAGACGCCATTTGGGGCATGCCAAAAGCAGGGACATGTCATCTTCATTGAAAAATGCATTGTTCATAATAGCTCCTTAATCATCGCAAGAAGTGTTAAGCTTTAGCATCAAATAATAATTGACCGACAGCAATAGTCAAATGTATAAAGGAGTTGTATAGAAAATTATTATTGGAGTCAAATCATGCACGAAATGGGCAAAGCGGAAATCGATGCGGTCATTAAGGTATTAAGAAGCAAACAGTTTATGCGTTATCGCGGCGGCGAAGGTGGTTATACGGAGACGTTTGAACGAGAATTGTGCGCAAAATTCAACATTTCCCATGCGCTGATGGTCAATAGCGGTACCAGTGCTTTGATCTGTGCACTGGCTGCAATGGGTGTCGGTCCAGGCGATGAAGTCATCGTTCCGGCGTATACCTGGGTTGCCAGCGCGTTGGCTCCGCTGGCGGTCGGCGCAGTCCCGATTATGGCTGATATCAACGAAACCCTGACCATTGATCCGGCGGATATCGAACGAAAAATAACGAAATACACTAAAGCCATTATTCCGGTGCACATGATTAATCTGGCCTGCGACATGAATGCTATCATGAAAATCGCCAGGAAACATAAACTGCTGGTATGCGAAGATGCCTGCCAGGCGGTCGGAGTGTCTTATCATGGTAAACGACTGGGGACGATCGGTCATACCGGGGCCTATAGCTTCAACCAGTATAAAAATATCACCTGCGGCGAAGGCGGCGCGGTTGTTACCAATAATGATCGTACTTACGAGCGGTCGTTGATGTATCACGATGCTGGAGCGTTCACTCGGAATTACGCCTCGTCTGTAAAAGAACCATTTTTTCCCGGTGTCAATTTCCGCGTATCTGAAATTCAGGGCGCGATCATGGGCGAGCAGTTAAAGCGGTTGGACGGCTTTATCGGGAAGCTGCAGGAAGGGCGGAAAATCATGGTTGATATTTTTGCCGGAACGGATAAATTCAAAGTGGTAGAGCATAATGATGAAGC
The DNA here is from genome assembly GCA_041658725.1 of Phycisphaerae bacterium. Classification (GTDB taxonomy): domain Bacteria; phylum Planctomycetota; class Phycisphaerae; order JAAYCJ01; family JAAYCJ01; genus JBAZZQ01. The sequence continues at coordinate 41,549 of JBAZZQ010000025.1, forward strand.
CAATGCCGTCGGGCTGGCACTAATCTTCGCCAGTCGCAAAGAGGCGCTGGCCTTTAAGGAAAAACAAAAAGCCGGTTTATTGATTGAGTCGGGCAGACACGTTTACACCAATTGGGAACCGTTATTGAAACAGCGGTCATTCCATCCTAGAATGAACCCATTCAAATGGGCGCGACGGAAGATTATTTACAAAAAGGATATGTGTAACAAAACGCTGGACATCCTTTCCCGTTCGTTGAATATCGGTATTCCTTATGAATGGAGCACGAAGGAAGTTAAAGCTCTTGCAAAAAAACTGATCGCATAAGTATGTTGAAGCAGAAGAATGTTACAATTATTGGTTTCGGCGACTCCATTACAGAGGCGGTCATCGATATGCCGGATGAAAATAAAAGATGGCTCAATATTCTGAAAGAAAAACTTTCAGCGGACTTCAAAAAGTATGAGTTTACGGTTATTAATTCCGGCATCGGAGGCAATTCTGCCAGAGAAGCAATGGCGCGCTTTGAAAAAGACGTGGTTACCGCAAAACCTGATTTTGTAATATTAGAATTTGGCGGCAACAATGAAGATATCGCCAAGCCTGATCGTATAGTAGGCCTAGAAGAATTCAAAACTCTTTTAGACAAGTACAAGCAGGGCTTGCCGACAAAAACTAAAACAATAATTGTGACATTTCCTCCAGTCCTTGATGATTTGCATGCCTATGGAAAAAATCCTGCATTCAAAGAGCACTATCAGAAAGCAGGCGGAATTGATAAATCGGTAGATCCTTACCGGGAAATGACCAGAACATTTGCCAATGAAAATGGTTTCCCGATTTATGATTTTTATAGAAGACTGATGATGCTTGGAAAATTAAACGGTAGGAATACTTATACGATGAATGATGGAGTTCATCTGACTCAAAAAGGCAACATGATCCTTGCGGAAGGCGTGTTTGAAGTTTTAAAAAATATGTTAAAGCAAATTGAGGATTAAATTATGTCGTCAATGGATAAGGGGTTAAAGGCCGGTTTCGGGCGTACCGATGTAACTCCGCAATTAGGAGTACGACTGGGTGGATATGGCACAAAAGAGCGTCCGGCGGAAGAAATTCTCGACCGTCTGCATTCGACCGCGATGGTGCTGGAACAGGACAGGTTAACGGTCGCAGTGATCAATCTCGACTGGATATGTATCGAGGAAGACATCGTTGAACGCATCCGTCGCGGCGTCAGTCAGCGCACCGGAATCCCGGAAAAGAATGTTTCCGTATGCACGACACATAGCCATTCCGTGCCGAACACGCTTAACTTCTGGGGATGGGGTGACCGGGAAAACGCTTATATCGACTCAGTCCTGCCGGAAGTGATCCGTTCGGTCGAACTAGCAAAGGCAAACCTGTGTGAAGTTAAAGCAGGGTTCGCCGTCACCCAAAGTTTGGCCGGAGTCAATCGGCGGGGCCTCACGGAAAACGGTTCGTTCAATTTCCTCGCCGACTCTAACGGCTCTTTTGATCCGACAATGACAGTAGTTCATTTCAGGTCCGAATCCGGTGATGTCGGCATTCTGATCCATTACGGTGCGCACGGCACAGCGATGGGTAACAATCGCCTGGTATCGCGCGATTGGTGCGGTGTGATGAAAGACCGCATCGAGTCACAGTTTACCGCTCCGGTACTGTTTTTAAACGGGGCCATCGGCGATGTCGGGCCTCGCACTAACTTTCGTCGCGACGACGGACTTTCAGCGGGAGGCGGCGACGGAATCCATTCCGTTCGTGAGGTCGGCTACCGCGCCGCCACCGACGCGATCCGGGCACTGCTGTCTATCAGGGAATGGCGGGGCGAACTTAAACTTGAGGCCTTGACTGAAGATATTTTTCTCCCGTATGCCCCGCTGACGCCGCTGGCGGACGCCGAACGGGAACTCGCCAAATGGGAACCCAGCAAAGAGGAGTGGGGAACTCCGATGTGTGAATACATGCACAACCGGGCGGTTATTGCAGCCCATAAGAAACCATTGCTTAATGGCAGAAATTTTACCCAAACTATTACCTGTATTGGACCGCTGGCGATCGTGCCGATGCCGGGTGAGATGTTCTCCGGTATCTCTCTTAGGATCAGACAACACAGTCCGTTCCAATATACGCTTTGCTGTAGTGTGTCGAACGGCTCGGTGAGCTATCTGCCGACCAGAGAAGCCCGGCATCGCGGTGGCTATGAGTGTTGGGTGGGAAAAGCCGCCGGCGCTTATCTTCTGGCGGACAACATTGACGATTCATTGGTTGAGCAAAATTTGAAATTATTGGACAAGCTTTCCGGATGCTGAACATCGGGATCGCTTTTTTATTGTCATTCTTTTTTTGGGGATTGATAATCCCGACACCAAATCAGGAGGCATATTATGGCAGGAACATTCAGATTTTCATTCGGGCCGTGGAACATTCATGAAGGGGCTGATCCATTCGGACCGCAAGTGCGTGAGAGCATCCCGTTCAATAAGAAACTTGGCCTGTACAAAAAGATGGGGTTCGACGGAGTACAGTTTCACGACGACGATGCCGTTCCCAATATGAACGATCTGACTCCGAAGCAAATCATTGCTGAAGCCAGGAAAGTTAAAACTAAATTGGACGAACATGGTTTGACCGCGGAATTCGTTGCTCCCCGGCTGTGGGAAGACCCACGCACCATTGACGGCGGTTACACCAGCAATGACCCCGCCTGCCGCAAATACGCGATGGATCGTAGTCTTCGCGCCATTGACATCGCCAAGGCACTGGATACAAAAAACATCGTGTTGTGGCTGGCCCGCGAAGGCACTTACATCCGTGAGGCCAAAGATTCCGTCCTGGCGACTGAACGGATTGCGGCGGCCCTCCAGGCGATGCTCGACTACGATCCGAAAATCCGGATCATGATCGAGTCCAAGCCGAACGAGCCGATGGATCATACCTATATCCCGACGATCGGCCATGCAATAGCGTTGGGGATGCTGACTACCGCTCCTGCTCGCGTGGGCTGCCTGATCGAAAGCGCTCACGCACTGCTGGCCGGGCTTGATCCCTCCGACGAGATGGGTTACGCCATGGCGCACAAGAAATTGTGGAGCGTCCATTTGAACGATCAAAACGGCTTGAAATTTGACCAGGACAAATCTTTCGGAAGCGTTGATCTCCGCCGCGCATTGAATCAGGTTCGGGTTCTCGACGAACACGGGTTCGGCAACGGCGGCGAATTGATCGGGCTGGATGTCAAGGCGATGCGTAGCCAGAAAGCCGATGTCGCCTGCAAGCATCTTACCAACAGCCGCAAGATTTTCCTGAAGCTGCTGGAAATCAGTCGCGGCCTCGATCAGAAAAAGATCGCCAAGTTGCGTGCGGCCCGTGACTATGAAGAACTCGACCTGTATATTATGGAAAGCCTTATCGGTTGACTGGCAACATCAAAAAAACACTAAAATAGAAAGGGAATCAACTATGTTACGCAAGGTCAGGATGGGGATGGTCGGCGGTGGGCCTGGAGCGTTTATCGGTAATGTGCACCGGATAGCATCGCGTCTGGACGGCAAAATCGAACTCGTGGCGGGGGCGTTTGACATTGATCCAGTTAAAAGCAAGCAAACCGGCAAAGAACTCTGTCTGGATACGTTTAGAGTTTACAGCACTTACAAGGAAATGATAGCGAAGGAATTATCGCTCAGTCCGGATAAGCGCATTGATTTTGTCGCAATCACCACTCCTAATAACTGGCATTTCCCAATAGCCAAAGATTTCCTCGAAGCCGGATTCAACATAATGTGTGAAAAGCCGATGACCATGACTTTGCGTGAAGCCCTGGATTTGCAGAAAATCGTTGAAAAGTCCGGTAAAGTGTTTGGACTGATGCACAATTATGTCGGCTATCCGATGGTCAAACTGGCGAAAGACCTGGTCAAACGCGGCGAACTGGGCACGATCAGAAAGGTTGTTTCTGTTTATCCGCAAGGCTGGCTGGCCAGACCGATTGAAAAAAGCGGACAACAGCAGGCGGCATGGCGTACCGATCCGAAGCAGAGCGGCGCCGGAGGATGCGTCGGCGATATCGGCTCCCATGCTGAAAATCTTGCCGAATATATCACCGGATTGAAGATCACTGAAGTGTGTGCCGATCTGACCTCGTTTATCGAGGGACGGTCGCTCGACGATGACTGCAACTGTCTGGTAAGATTCGAGAACGGTGTTAAAGGCGTGATCTACGCCAGCCAGATTTCCGTAGGCGAAGAAAACGGCCTGTCTATCTGGGTTTATGGCACTGATGCCGGAATCGAATGGCATCAGGAGCATCCGAATCAGCTCCTGTTTAAACCCATTGACGGCCCGGTTCAAATATTATCTCGCGGCAATGGCTATATCGGCGAAAAAAGCCCGGCTGCCGCCCGCGGGTCACGTATTCCCGCCGGCCATCCCGAAGCATTTTTGGAAGCTTTCGCCAACCACTACAGCAACTTTGCCGATACCATTCTGTTGAAAGAAGAAGGCAAGAAAGTTGATCCGATTATCAGTGATTTTCCACAAGTGCATGACGGTGTTCGCGGCATGGCGTTTATCGAAACTGTCGTAGCCAGCGCCAAAGCCGGTTCAGTATGGACGAAGTTGCCAAACGTATAATTCGAAAAACTCTTTATTGGAGAGAATAAATGAGCAGACCTGTTACGCTGTTTACCGGGCAATGGGCTGATTTACCGCTGGAAGTTTTGGCGCAGAAAGCGGCGTCCTGGGGCTATGATGGATTGGAACTAGCCTGCTGGGGTGACCATTTCGACGTCGAAAAAGGCGCTAAGGAGCCGGCTTACTGCGAAAAGCAGAAGGCGATCCTGACGAAACACGGATTGAAGGTATGGTCCATCAGCAACCATCTGGCAGGCCAACTTGTCTGCGACCCAAACTTCGACTGCCGTTCCGATATATTCGCGCCTAAGTCGGCGGCGGGAAATGCCCAAGCCAAGCGCGCCTGGGCAGTACAGCAGATGAAATATTCCGCGCAGGCGGCGAAGAACCTCGGCGTGAAAGTGGTTAATGGTTTTACCGGGTCCCCGATCTGGCACATGCTTTACAGTTTCCCGCCGGTCAGTGACCAGATGATTGAAGATGGTTTCAAGTTCTTTGCCGACAGGTTCAACCCGATCCTGGACGTTTTCGCGGAATGCGGCGTCAGGTTTGCCCTGGAAGTCCACCCGACGGAAATCGCGTTCGACATATATACCGCGAAAAAAGCATTGAAAGCAATCAACAACCGTCCGGAATTCGGTTTCAACTTCGACCCCAGCCACCTCTACTGGCAGATGGTCGATCCCGCTAAATTCATTCAGGAATTTCCGGAACGCATATATCATGTGCACATGAAGGACGCGGCTTTGCAGCTTGACGGAACAAGCGGAATTCTGGCATCGCATCTGACCTTCGGCTGTCCGCAACGCGGCTGGGATTTCCGCAGCCTCGGACATGGCGGTGTCAACTTTGAGGAAATCATCCGCGCGCTCAATCACGCCGGCTACCCCGGCCCGCTTTCAGTCGAATGGGAAGATTGCGGTATGGAGCGTGAATTCGGCGTCAAAGAAGCCTGCGCCTTTGTCAAGAAAAACAATTTTGCGCCTTCCCGCGGCCAGTTCGATGCGGTTTTTCAGGATAAATAAGATATCCTGCGGAAACGGTTTTGTTGTTTTTGGATAAGGAATGCGTCATGGCTGAAAAATTGAGGTATTCGCGAGAAGTTCCCGTTAAATATGATGTTGATGTTCTGGTTGTTGGCGGAGGGCCGGCGGGATGTGCCGCGGCTTGGGCGGCGGGGCAAGTTGCCGGGACGGGCACTGGTAAAAGTGTTTTACTTATTGAAGGGACCGGTGCGTTAGGCGGGATGGGAACACTTGGCGGTGTTCCTGCCTTTATGCAGTTTGGAGACGGGGTGAATTTTCTTGCCGGGGAGTTTGCCGGCAAGCTTCTGCGAAACCTCGAAGCGGCGAAAGGGATTTATCCTGAAAAAATTCCTATGGATACGGGGGGCAGTATTGCCATTCGTGCGGAGGTGCTTAAACGCGTCTATGACCAGATGCTTCTTGAGGCCGGAGTGAAGATTTCGCTCTGCACGCAGATGATCGACGTGATCTGCAACGGCAGGAAGATCGAACATGTGATTTGTGCCGCCAAGAGCGGCCTATTTGGTATCCGAGCCAAAAGATTTATTGATTGCAGTGGAGATGGCGACTTGTGCGCATGGGCAGGGGCGGCATTTGAGAAAGGCGACGATCAGGGCAATTTAATGCCGGGAACTCTTTGCAGCCTGTGGGCGGATATTGATTTTAAAACCATCCATGCTTTGGGGTTGAACCCGCGAGAAAAAATAGTTGAAGCGATTGAAGCGGGGGGTGTTTTCACTCTTCCCGACAGGCATCTACCGGGGATGTGGCAATTAGGGCCGGGTGTGGGCGGTGGAAACATTTCCCATGCGTTTGGTCTGGATGCGACGGATGAAGTTTCATTGACGCATCATTTGATCGACTCGCGAAAACGGTTGATGGAGTACGAGCGGTTTTATAAGGAGTATCTCAAGGGGTATGAGAAAATGTGGCTGGTCAATACTGGCGCTCTTATGGGGGTACGTGAGACGCGAAGGATCGTATGCGACTATATGATGACGCTGGACGATTTCAAATCGCGGGTAAACTTTAATGACGAAATCGGACGATACTGCTACCCTGTCGATATCCACAGTTCCAGCCCGGATCAGAACAAATATGAAGAATCTATGAAAGATTTCTTTACAACTTATCGTTATGAGCGGGGCGAAAGCTATGGGATACCGTACCGCAGCTTGATCCCGAAAGACCTGGACAACGCATTGGTCGCTGGACGATGTATCGGGTCGGATCGGTATATCCAGGGTTCTATGCGTGTTATGCCTGGATGCTTTATTACCGGGCAGGCCGCTGGCCGGGCCACGAGGGTATCTTTGAAATGTAACTGTGATTTGCGAGAAGTCGATACCGCAGAAATATTTGATGTTTTTCATAATCATGGTAACGGATTGAAACCCTAGTTCCCAGATGAAGAAAAAAGCCGGAAGACGCAGTGGTGGAACGGTCTTCCCGAATTCAATCCTGTAAAGAACATAGAAAAGCGACGTTTCCGGCACATCTTTTCACTCCGCCATTCGTTTGTAGTGATGGTGTAATTCCCCCAGTACAAGACCTTTACGCAGATGATGACTTCGGCATCAAACGGCAAAATAACGTCTATGCTCTCGATTCCAATATATAGTAAGTAACATGGTATAGTTAGTTATTCAGGCCAAAAAAAAGAGGCCACTCGTTCAGAATCTTTCTTTATATCTTTCATAACCTTTTCGGTCGCGTTCAATTCTGGGCTGTAGGCCGGAAGAATTTCCAACCGCAGCCAGGATCGGTTTTCCTTTTGGAGTGCCTCCACGATTTTCACCTTATGAGTCGGGGCTCCGTCCACGATCAGGACCACCGGGCGCGATGGAACCTCCCGCCGCCAAGCGAAAGGTTTCCAACACGTCATGCGATAAGGATCGTCCATCTTTTTTCGTAATGGACAAGGATACCTAGGCAATATTCCCTGTCAAAAAAATAACAACTATCCTACGTTACCACTATATCAATTTCGAGACGGGTGAAATTGAAGTCGCCCCCAAGCGATCTACCGAAAAAACACTGCCGTGGGAATCAAAAGATCATGAGAGACGATTAGCCCCTCTTACGCAGCAAACCCGCCTAATCTTTGAGGAAATACGGCAAGTGTCCGATCCAGAGAACCCGTATGTTTTTATTTCCGCTAAACGGTACAAACATCTGATGATACACAAGGACCAATGGCGGGATGACAAGGCTCTCGTCAACAATCTCCGCCGAAATTTCCGTTCGTTGTGCGATAAGGCAGACGTTCCCAAAGATGCTTTTCACTCTCTGCGAAAAGCTTGCTGTACCAACCTGCTGGAAGGAGGAGTGGCTCCCCATGCGGTTCAGAAGATCATGGGGCATTCTTCCCTTGAGACGACCATCCGATATTATTCCAAAGTACGGCGAGACCAGATCTCTGTGGCCAGAGAGGTGAGCCAAAAGTATGAGGCTGGTTTACCCAGGTCCATTTCTCATAGAACAAAGACAGCGTAATTGCACAAGTGGTACCCATTTTGAAAAATGAACAAAAAATGCGAAAATCCGCAAAAGCCCGTATTCTATAAGCCCTACCAAATTCAAGAGTTAAGTTAATGGCCGCGGTCAGAATCGAACTGACGACCTTGGGTTTATGAATTCCGGATTCTGCTTCTAAGCCCAAACGGCATAAGCGGTTATGTCGAAGAAATGAGGGTTAGAAGCGTAACCGAAGGCCAAACGAAGCCGAACGTAAGCCCAAAGGTACAGTCCTGTTACGCATTTTGTTACACACTGCTTGGCTTGGGCGATCCAATATTCAAAACCCGAAGATAAGCCTTGGGCTGTCATGAATGACCGTGCCAACTGCACCTTATGCAAAAGGGCACGACAATCTCACTTTCCCGATAAACAGAATTCCTTTCCGCTAACCGCCCGCTGATAACAGGAACCCCAGAATCTATTTTTTTACCAACTTTTGGAAGGAGATCCCTATTTTTTTATATACACATTCAACCCAATGATAACCGATGCAAATATTTTAATCGAAGGCAACTGGACGGCCATAAGTATTATCAATTGCTTCTACTATGATATTCTATGCTGCCTTGGCCCTGCTGCAAACTATCGGAAAAACCTCCTCGAAACATACTGGCGTTTTGATTTTGTTTGAGATGGAACTTATTTTAGAGCGCCATTTTGCCCTAATGATGGAAATAGTTTGGATTTTTAGGAGACAGATGATAAAATTAAATAAACATATTCACGTATATTCACAGTATAATGTGAAATTATAAAAGAGGTGAATGATGCCTAGCATAACCTTATCTGTTCCTGACGAGATCAAGAAACTCATGGAGAAGTTTCCTGAAATCAACTGGTCGGGTTTTATACGAAAGGTAATTGAGCAAAAGGCCAAGGAGCTTTCCTGGCAGGAGGATATGCTCCGGCAACTGCGGCGAGAACAGGAACAAATTGAATGGTCTGTCGGCCTTGGGCGTAAATCCCGTACTAACCGGATTGCCAAACTGAAAAAGAGGGGCTTACTCTGATATGCTGTCGCTGGTCGCTGATACCAACATACTGATCAGCTATTTTTTTCCTCGATCAACGGCTCGACGGTTGATCGAAGATTCGTCTTTGCTTCTCTATTCTCCTGAATACGCTTTGGAAGAAATACAAGAACATACCCCTGTGATCTTGAGGAAGGCTAAAATCGCCCTTGCTGCTTTTAACAAGGCGAGAAGCGAAATGGCACGTCGCATAACGTTTATTCCATTAGAAGACTATGCGGATGCCATTCGCGAGGCTTCCGAAACTCCAGACCCGGATGATGTTGATTTTATCGCTCTGGCTTGGAAAATGAAACTCCCATTATGGTCAAATGATAAGCGACTCAAGGAACAATCTTTGGTTACGGTTTTATTGACTGAGGAAATCATCAAATTAATTTCGCGGATATAATCGTTTTCAAGAAGTCTTGGGCAACTAAAATTATTCCCAACAGGCGGAGCAGACGGGTTTGACCTCGTTGCCGGTAAAAAATATGGAAAAAGAACTTTTTCCGCAGCCTGAGCAGCATATCGGTTCGAGATTTTTCGTCAGGGGATTCCAAAAGACCGTATGGATGTTTTTCGCCTGTTTGCGGAAGACTTCACATGGGACAGCCAGTACCGGCAGGTCCAGACGGATAACAATCACCGGGGCCAGTTTCAACTTGATTTGATACCGGTCGTCCAGTTCCGTCAGTTTTCATCGACGCGTTTTTACTGGCGATCTACCACTACCGGATGAACGAATCGGACCGGGAAATCCTCAAACACGTTATCATTCTGGAAACGTCCCACCAGTTCCTTTTTCTTGGTATCCACCGAAATCGCCGGCTGATGAGCCTTCCACTGAGCCTTGACGGCCTCATTGATGTGTTCAAATTGGGCATTGCGGTCGGGATGACTG
>JBAZZQ010000026.1:0-50848 GCA_041658725.1 Phycisphaerae bacterium
AGGTCCAAAGGCTCAGGATGGTGCCTGCTCGCCGATCCGCCGCCAATTCAAAATCCTTGGCCCGACAACACGTCTAGCGTGTCCGGAGATTCTATGCCCTCATCCCGCCACAGGGAAAAGTCCAAAATATTTGCCCATTGAATCTCACTTTGTCCAATCGTATAATCCACGCAATCAAAAAGTTGTGGAAATACGCAATGCGCAAAATGTTGATAGTGATATTGGTTCTCGGTGGCTGTGAACTCGCCGTCCTGGATGCTTATTCGCAGGGACGGGAAAGAATTATCTACGATGAGAGCAAACAGGGATGGATACCGGCCGAGGAGCTGGAACGCCCGTTGCGAGGAATGGTCGGCGAGGCCCAGGAGCTTATGCGACAAGGCAAAGCCAGGGCCGCGGAAAAGATATTAAAAAAATATATAAAGGAAACCACCTCCGCGGAACCCGACCGGGCACAAGCGATGCTCCTTTATGCCGATGCCGCCTTTATGCGGGGTGAATATGGCCAGGCGGATAAAAGATACAAACAGGTCATCAATGATTTTCCAAATACGCGGGAATTTGCCATTTCCATTCGTCGGGAATTAGATATTGCCAAGACCTGGCTGGGTGGGAAGAAAAAACGCGTGCTGGGGATTCTGTTTCTGGATGCCTCGGATGAAGCGTTGGATATATTAAGCCAGATCGAACAACTGGCGGGTGGATACCGGATCGCGGAAGTGTCCCTCTGGACTAAAGGCGAATATTATTTCAAGTCCGGGCAGTTTGAACTGGCGGAAATTTCCTATCGCCGATTGGCCAAAGATTATAAATCGCCCCGTTATCGCCGGATTGCGCTGTCCAGGGCGTCTGCGTCGGCGATGGCGTCTTTCCCCGGTATTTATTTCGACGACACTCCTTTGCTGGAGGCAGGCGAGCTTTATAACGAATATCTGGAAAATTTCCCCAACGAAGCCAAACGTGAAGACGTTCCCACCATCCTTGAGCAAATTCGGGTTAAGCGTGCGGAAAAAGAGTTTGAAGTCGGACGATTTTATCGGCATATTCACAAGCCGGTGGCGGCGGAATATTACTTCCGATACGTGATGAAAACCTGGCCTGATACGCTCTGGGCCCAGCAGTCAAGGACCGAACTGGCACGAATGGGATTCAGCGTCGAGAGCGAAAGTTAATTTCTTGTTGAAAACGGTGAGATGATGAAAAATAATATAAATGTAAAATGTATTTCCATAGCAGTTGTCGGCTTGGCTCTGGCGGTTTCAGCAGGATGCAGTTATTCGACGGACCGACCGTTTCGCTCGAACGTCTGTTCCATCGCGGTCAAACCGTTCGGGTCGAAGGAATTTCGCCGGCGAATCGAAATGGACCTGACCGAAGCCATCAAAAAACGAATTCAAATGGATACACCATATAAACTGAAAGACGAGAAGGTAGCCGACACCCTGCTGACCGGTGAGGTCATGGAAGTCCGCGAGGGAACGATGGGCCGCGATTTCAAACTCAATCTTCCCCGGGAAACCATGATGACGCTCATCGTCAAATTCCAATGGAAGGATTTGCGCACAGGTAAGATTTTGGTCAGTAAGGACCGCTGGCTGCAAAGTTACGATTTCTCCAGGCCGGTCGGAGAGAGCGAATGGACGGGACTGCAAGGGGCGGTTGACCGAATGGCCGAGACCATCGTCGAGCAACTTGAAGCGGAATGGTAGAAAGCAAATGACTAAAAAACTATCTCAAAACACCTTCTAACCGATACAATCGCCCTCAACCAACCCAACGTTCGTTCAACCACCCAGCGACGTGCCGGATAACGTTTGCCGCCTTTGATCGTCCAATTTTTCTTCGCCGATGCGTCGAATACTACAACGAGGAATGGTTATTTCGTTCCAATGTCGATCACGCCATCCTGGAAATGCTGCCGGTCGGTTTTGCCAATCCGTTCAAGACGTCCCCGATAGACCTTTATGCTTCGGTCGCCGGATTTCAGTTGTTCCAGTCGATCCAGCATCGTCCCGACCTTATCAAATTCCCCCTGCCAGTAACCTAAAACCATTTGATCGAATAATTCGGCAAATTCAATTAAATCCTCATGATCCTTCCGGTATCCGATCAATTCATAAACGACCACCGACTGCTCCCTGCCGACCACGCGAATTTTTCCCAGCAGCCGGACCAGGAAGTCGTCTCCCATTTCCCGGCTTGTACGGTCGCAAATCATGATCCCTGTTCCGAAAAATTTATTCGCCGATTCCATTCGCGAAGCCAGATTCACCGTATCGCCCAGGCACGTGTAATCAAATTTCCGCGTCGATCCGCAATCGCCCACCACGGCCTGACCTGTGCTGATTCCCACCCGCATCCGAAGCGGTTCTGTCAGTGAAGGAAATCGGTCCGCCAAATGTTCCTGGATGTGCGGAAGGGCGATCTGTGATTCAACGGCGGCCAGACAGGCACGACGCGCGTGATCGTCCTGGTTGTGCAACGGAGGATTAAAAAATGCGAAAATCCCATCGGCCTGGAACTTGTTGACAAAGGCCTCCTGCCGGTCCAGCACTTCGGTCATGTGCTCCAGGTAAATATTTAAAAACGCCACCGTCTGCTCCGGCCCAAGCTTTTCCGCCAACGGGGTAAATCCCGCCAGGTCGCTGAAATAGCAGGTGACCTCGCGCTGCTCCGGTAATATTTCCAATCCCTCCGGGTGTTCGGCAATTTTTCTCGCCAGGGCTGGATTCGTATACTGGCTTAGCCGTCCGGCAAAAATCTGCTTGGCCCGGCGTTCCGTCAATTGCCGATAGAAACTCACCAGCGACCAGCTTAACACAATCGCCCCAGCCGGTCCGACCAGCGAGGAAACGATATGCAACTTTCCAAAAACCACATAGCAGGTAAAGAAGGAAAACCCCGCCAGCAAAAGCAGCATCCACAGCAACCCCTCGAACGCCGACCGCTGCGCGCTTAAAATACTGACCACCGTGCCGATCACCAAAATCACCAAAAGATCGCTGTTACGCTCCGATTCGCTGAGAAATGACTTTTGCAGTATCTGATTCAAAATATTGGCATGGACGAGCAAGCCCGGACATCGGTCGAACACGGGAGTGGGAACGAAATCCGTGAGGGTTGTCGCAGTATAGCCAATCAAAGCGATCTTTTCCCGGACTAGCGGCGTGATTTCTTCGATTTTCTGATTGAGGGCGAGTTCCAGGTCCGCGTTGATTTTTCGGACTTCCTCGGGATGATTTAAACATCGCCATAAAGTTCGGATTTGCTGGTTGTCCTCCCTGGATTGTTCGTTTGCGGGCAATTGCGAAAGTTGGCTATACAACCAGTCCAATTGTTCCAAAGCATCGCTTTCAATTTTATCGACCTCGGCTTTGGTCTTTTCCCAGGTAGTCCTCAAATCATCCTCCAGTGTCGTCGCCGGGGCGGATGTCGTGGTGGGCATCGTGGTCGAAGGGGCCGTCGTCGGTGAATCCTCGGAAATATTGTCTACGCTTTCCTGGAGGAGCGGCAGACGCTTTATCAGTTTGATATATTGCTCGTATTGATCCGGTAAGCATCGTTTCACCGTCATCGGCATCGCGTCGGTGAAAATCCGGCGGTTCTTCTGAAGCGATTCCTGGTTAAATACAATTTCCAAAAGCCGGCTTGCGGGGATGATATTGCTGAAACTTTCTTCCCAGCGATTGGATTTCGGGGCATACCAATTGAGGATCATATTCCCATTTCTGGTAACCGGGATATGAATGCCCGATTTCTCCGGCGATCGCAAGATCACGTCTTTTTTCTCTGGAATTTCCGCAAACTTGCCCACCAGATCGATACCGGCTGCCCCAATTCTGAAATTGTCCGGATCGATCTTCAAGTACTGGCAGGCCCCCGCTAAGGCCAACTGGCGATAAATCATGTTCTCGTACGACTTCAGCAGGGAAATCTCCCGAACTTTACCATCCGCATCGGGGTCAAAATTGACAAATCCCACATCGCAACAACTTGCCGACAGCTTCGAAATCGGCACGATCATCTGCGTATTATCCCCGATTAACCGGATCGGAGGCGGCAGGTCTTTTTCCTCGATCATCCACCCCGCCTTGGCCCGAACCTGTAGGTACGCTTGAATATAGTCGTAGGCCCGCTCCAGTTCCCGTTTCTGGTCGCTATAGGCCATCCAATTCCTGCCGAGAGTCTTGATCACCACCTCGTCCTGACTCAATTTCGGCTGGCGCGCAAGTAAATCCATGACCAGTTTCCTGGCGGCACGTCGCCGGAGTGACACAAAATTTGAACGGCAGGCGTTGACGGTCAGATTCGTTTTTTTCGCCAAACCTTCCGGGGTGAGTTTAAAATTTGAAACCAGTAGATTAACAATTTCCGCCCCCTCCCGACTGGGAGCAAAATAGGACGATAGAATTACCTTTCCCTGCTCTCGGCAGGCCTGGGCAAGCAGGTCATCTTCGCCAACCTTTTCATTGTCCGTGGTTTTATCCGTCGATTTCGGCATGGAAAAAACAAGATCGACCAGGATTTCCCTGCTTTCCAGCTCATTTAGCAAATTGATTATTTTGGCGATATGCGTTCTAGGCCACGGCCAATCCCCGACACTGGCTAAAGACCCGTCATCGATCCCGATGATGCAAAGTTGTCCGCTGTCTTTAATCCCGGTTTTGTAATATGGTAAACGAAACCGCCAGTCCAGCGTCAGACGCTCCAAACGCTCATAGACCCCCGAATAGAATCCCAAACTCGCGACCAGGGTCCCGAATAACCCAAGAAGGATACCGGTTAATTTCGTGCGTAACTGTCTCTTTACCATAAACAAGTTTCGGGTTTCGAGTTTCAGGTTTCGAGTTTTTTTGAACCCGAAACTCGAAACCCGAAACTCGAAACTGGTTTTTAAAACATTAGGATTTAGTCATTTTTATCAAGCGGCCATTTTCTTATCAAGGGCGTATCCCACGCCCAATCCCGCCGCGACCACGACCACGGCGATGATAATCCAGATGAATATTTTGCTGGAAAGCCATCCGATAAATGCGGGCAGCGTTCCGACGACCAATCCCGCCGCCACCAATCCGGAAAACGCCAGCAGAATGGCCGCCGCCACCAGCAGTCCGGTAAACAAACCGGCAAAAGGATCTTCGACCTGCATAACCATCCGACGCACCGGGGCCGACGGTTCGTCCACGTGCTCAAAGACATCCGCCTGACCCACCTCGGGAGGGGCCTTGTCCGGCTGGGTCTCTTCACCGGAATAAATTTCGTCCAGCAATTCCGCCCCCAGCGAGGTATCGTCGCTTTCGCGGGTCATATCCAGCAAACCGGATTTTCCACCGCTTCCGCCTTCGATCGATAACTCATCCGTTATGGACGGAGCGATCTGCGTCTTGGCCATCGGGTCCGCGTCCATGCCCGCCAGTTCGTCTTCATCGAACACGCTCACCCCGGCCGGAGTGACCACGGTGTCCTCTTTCTTGCCGGGTTTGCCCGGCTTACTTGATTTACCAGGGGTCATCGAGGCCGACTGCTCACCGGTTTCCTCCAGCGAGATGACATCGGTTCCACCGTCACCGGTGTCGGCCGGCATCAAATCAATCGCCGACTCGCTGCCCGCGTCCGTCGAGCTTGCGTCGCTGACCCCGCCGCCCCCCGACGGGTTGATCTCCATGGCCAAGGTATCAATTTCACTTTTTTTATACTTGGACTCGCCTTCGATCCGAAACTCCCGAATCTTGCTTTCACGCACCAGATTCATCAGATCGTTTTTACCCAGGGCGAGTCTTTTCATCGCCTCGTTTTGATTATAATATTCACTCGCCATAATTACTCCTCCAGTCGCAACCGCGACAGTTAATTTCTTCCTCTATATATCATTATAGGCATTTTCTTATTCGTGTTCATTCGTGTAATTCGTGGCCTACTTCTTTTCTTCTTCCTCCGCAGGCGCCGTCGTCGGATTCAAAGGACTCTTTTGCTGTTGCGAAGCCACTAACTGGGCCACATCCGACGGGGTTGGCTGGCTGGTGTTATATTCCTCCAAATACCGATCATAAAGCCAACTCCTCGCCGCCAGGAGTTTCAGTTGATTCCCTGCCTTGCGATATTGATATACCCACAACGTGCCCGCATCGACATCGACCATCATGATTCCATAAATCTCTTTGTCGATCTGACCCGTAAACGCCATGATCCCGCCCGCCGTGCTCGGCCGCATCGTCTGGGCCAAAACCGGAGTCGATGAAAAGCCGCCATCCGAGCGAGTGATCAGCAATCCGATAATGATACCCAAAAGAAACAGGGATGCGCCGAAAAATAATTTGTTGGCATTCATTTTGTTACCTTCGCCGCCAATTATACCGGATAAAATCCAAAATCCAAAATCTAAAATCCAAAATCTACGTTCTCCCCCTTCCCAACCCCTTTTCCACCAACCAGTCATAACTCTTTTCCACGGCTTCAAACATATCGGTCTCGCAAGCATCCAACTCCACCACTACCCATTGCAGGACACTGTCATCCGCCGCCGTAATAATCGACTGAACCGGCACCTTCCCATCCCCCACCGCCTTATGGACGATCTTTTCACCCAGGTCCCCGTCCTTTACATGCAACAAGGGAATGCGTTTCCCCCACGTCCGGACCACTTTCACCGTGTCCGCTCCGGCTTTGGAGGACCAGTAAATATCCAACTCGCTGAACATCTCAGGCGCGGTGTTCAAAAAAATTTCATACGGAGTTTTCCCGCCGAACTTTCGATCAAACTCCCACCAGTGATTGTGCATTCCGAATTGCAACCCATACGGTTTGACCAATTCAGAGGCCTGGGCAAATTTCTCAGCGCACTCCCTGACCCCATCCTCCGTTTTCATCGCGTCTGATCCAAATCCGCTGATCAGAAATTTGTAACCCAGCACCGTAGCGTCCTGGGCCAGTTGCTCGACATTTTCCTTCGTCGGCAAAGCCACATGAGCGCTTGACGCCGTCATTCCCAGATCTTTGACAATCCTGGCGATCTCCTTGGCCTCGAAATTATGCAATCCCGCAAATTCCACTCCCGCATATCCTATCTGAGCTATTCGTTTCAACACGCTGGGAAAATCCTTCCCTGCCGCCTCCCGAACCGAATAAAGTTGCACCGATATTGGCTTTTTCATCCTGTACTCCCAAAAAATGTTCAATTCAGCTTAATAACCCTAATTTATCCAATCCTTTCCACTTTCCGTCAAGCAAAATAATCGTTTCTTTAAGAGGCACGACCGTAAGGGAGTGTTCTTCCCTTCCAATTTCACTTTTATTCGACTAAAATAAATTGTTATGAAAATTGTGATCATTTATCCGAACCTGAATGCCGAAGAAGGATTTAACCACGGAGTGGCCTGCCTGTCCGGAGCGTTGAAAAACGCCGGTCATCAGGTTCTGCTGATAAATCTCAACGAATGCCTCTATCCCGTGCCTACATCGGACCAGATCGTCCGTCAAGTTAGCGATTATCATCCCGGCCTGATCGCCTTTTCCGTGCAGACCATGCAGTACCCTTATGCTAGAAAAATCAGTGAGGTTCTCCGGCAAGCCTTGCCCGACATCCCGCAAATCATCGGCGGCGTCCATGCCACGTTGTGCCTGAGCGATTTGATCGCTGAAGGATACTGGGACTTGATCGGTTTCGGCGAATGTGACGAGACGCTTCCCGATCTGGTGGACAGACTTCAAGCCGGTCAAACCGTCGTCGATCTGCCGAACCTCGCCATCAAAATGCCCGACGGCACGTACAAAATCAACCCACTGGCTGAATACCCCGCCCTTGAAAAATTACCCCCCGAAGATTATGAAATCTTTGATCTCGATCACCTCCTGGCCAAAAAAAACGGCTGGATGAGTATGCTCACCAGCCGAGGCTGTCCCTATCGGTGCAGCTACTGCTTCAACTACGAGCTTTCAGGTCTCTACGCCGATCAGGGACACGCCCGCCGGGATTACCTCCGCCGCTATCCCGTCGAGCGGGTCATCCGGGAAATCCAGCAACTAAAAACCGACCATCCGTCCATCGAAATGATCATCTTCGACGACGATCTATTTACCCTGGACGCCGGCTGGGTAACCCACTTTGCCCAAGCTTACAACGACGCTCACCTGACCATCCCCTTTGTCGTCAACGCCCACGTCCAATCCTTTAACGAACAGTGCGCCCAAGCCCTTTCCACCACCCCCTGCCGAATCGTCAAATTCGGCGTCGAATCCGGCAGCGACGCCCTTCGCCGAAATTTCCTCAAACGCTACATGACCAACGACCAGATCGCCGCCGCTCTGGACCTGTGCCGAAAATACAATCTCCACAGCAGCGTCTTTTTGATGGTCGGCATGCCCGGAGAAACCGTCGAGCAAATGTTTGAAACGATCGACCTGACCGTCCGCACCCGGCCAGGACGGATGCGCTGGAGCCTTTTTTATCCCTTCCCCGGCACCTTGAGCTATAAACTCGCCGAAGAGGGAAATTTCATCGACCATGACCGACTCGAAAAGCTCGACAACTATTTCGTTACCACCGCCCTGAAGTTCGACCCGGAAACCGAATTATTTTTAAGCAAGCTCCAACGGCTTTTCCATTGGTACGTCAACGCCCGAATCGATTGGCCCGCCGCCAACATTTATCAAAGCGAACTGAAAAAACTAGAATCCCTCGATCTTGACCAATGGACAAAAATCCGTGACCAAATGTTGGAAATCGACCGAAAAATAAGCGATAATCTTTTAAGGGAAGGCTTGGAGCATTATTCCCTTCGCTACACCGAAGTCATGGCCGTCAGCAGCGAGTATCTCTTAAACGAAGACCCAAAATACCGCGACCAAAAAACCCGAGCATGGAAAGGAATTTAAAAGAATTTTAGATTTTGGATTAGAAGAGCAAGAGAACGATTTCTCTTCCGATCCAAAATAAAAAAGGAGTGATCGTCCAATGGAGCAGATAACCGGAATCTATACCAACGGTGTCGTTAAACTAAAGGGCGAGATGAACTGGCCGGAAAACGCCCCCGTCCTGGTCCTCTATACCCCGCAATATTCCACCCACGTTCCTATCGGTGATGGCCAAACCGGCCATGCTATCATTGCCGGTTATGGTCTGGCTGGACGATTCATCGCCGATGTTTTTCGCCGACATGACGCACCCTTCGTCGTCGTCGAAAAAAATGCCAAAACCTGCCAAGTCCAGCGGGAACTCGGAGCCAACATCATCGAAGGCGATATCCGTGAGAAATCCATCCTTCACCTGGCAGGGATCGACAAAGCCGCCGTTCTCGCCCTCACCATCCCCGACGACCCCGCCGTTCTGGAAGCCACCCAGGTTGCGCGAAAATTAAACCCGAATATTTACATCGTCGCCCGAACCCAATACGCATCCGTCGGTCTCCAGGCGGCTCGACTCGGTGCCGATGAAGTCGTCCAGGCCGAATACGCCGTAGCCATCCAGTTCTATCAATCGTTCCTGAGAAAACTCCAATCCAACTCTTCCGATTCCAACGGAGCACAAAAACAATGACCGCCACCCCCGACCCCCATTCCCTCAACATCGGCCAAAAGGTCCGAAAGTTCCGCAAACAAGCCACACTCTCCCTCGACCAGCTCGCCCGACTATCGAGCGTAAGTAAAGCAATGCTTTCCCAGGTCGAGCAGAACAAAACCAATCCCACCATCGCCGTCATTTGGAAAATCGCCAAAGCCCTCAACGTCACCATCGCCGACATCGTAGAAATCCCCGGCACCCGCCTACGCTTCCAGGTCATCCGCCAGGAGGATGAGCGGTACATCTTCATCAACACCACCCAATGCACCATCCGCACACTCTCCCCGTTATCGCTGGAAAAGGACATCGAATTTTACCAAATCGACCTTCAGCCAAAAGGCGTTCTCGAAAGTGAACCCCACTTCCAAAACACCGTCGAAATCTTGACGGTATCCAAAGGCAAGCTCCAGGTCGAATCTGCCGACCAAAAAGTCACCCTCCACCCCGGCGACTCCGTCTACTACGGCGCCGACGTAAAACACGCCATCACCAACCCCACCCAAACCCCCGCCCGCGCCTACATGGTCGTTAAATATCGGTCTTGACTGCTTTTTTGCGATCATTAAGTAACTATCTCAAAACGTATAGTTTTGCCGATAATCATCGGTAGAGTTTTTTTTAAAGGGAGCCAGGGAGGGAACGCACGAAACGAAAGGTGGAACCTTTACCGACAATCTGGCAGGTTCCGGATGGTTTGTGGGAACAAATTCAGCCTATTCTGAACAAACTCGACCCACCGGCTCGTACCGGCCGCAGACGCACGGATGCCCGTGCTGCCCTCGACGGCATCATTTATCAGATGCGAACCGGCTGTCAGTGGAATGTTTTGCCCAAGGAATTCGGCGATGACAGTTCGGTGCATCGGACCTTGCAGCGGTGGGTGGCCAAAGATATTCTAACCCCGATATGGGCGCTCTTGGTCGAATCCTGCGAGGAACTGGGCGGTGTGGACTGGCAATGGCAGTCGGCCGACGCCGCCTTGAGTAAGGCGCGTTTTGGGGGGACTTGGTAGGCCCGAACCCCACGGATCGGGCGAAACCCGGAGTAAAGCGCAGCCTGCTGGTTGAAGCCGATGGCAGACCGCTGGCGGCGGTGGTGGCCGGTGCAAACGTGCATGACACGAAATTACTGGCCGCGACGTTGGAGGCGATTGTCGTGGAACGACCGCAACCCACGGCGCAGAGGCCGCAGCACTTGTGCTTGGATAAAGGGTACGATAACCCTACCGGGCATCGGGCGGTGGAGGAACATGATTATGTGCCGCGTATTCGGCACATCGGCGAAGAAAAGCTGGACGAGAAGAAACGCAAACGCCATCCCGCCGCTGGGTGGTGGAACGCACACTGGGCTGGTTAAGCAAGTGCCGAGGCATTCTCGTTCGCTATGCGAAACGTTCATCGAATTATCTCGGCGTGATCAAATTGGCCTGCATTTTGTTGTGGTATCGGCGTTTGCATCGGCTAAAAGGTGTTTTGAGATAGTTACCAAGTCGTTGATCAGGTAGGTGCGTGTTTCCACCGGCCCGCGCCCCATGTAATCTTTCTCGAACATGATGATCGCTTCACTGATCTCGGATTCAATTTGTCTTTTGGTTTTTGCCATGTAATGTCTCATTATACCCAGGATGTATCGGGAAATCACTACTTCGTCAACCGTTCGCTTTCCTTGTAATCCGCCAAAACGCCACTCAGGAGAAACCCCATTAGAAAGACATTGCCGGCCACGATCCCGGAAAACAAAGGGTTCAGGGAGATGAATTCCCACCCCAACCAATGAACAAGGAGCTTCAGGCCAATTACCGTCAGCACAATGAAAAGCACCTTCGAAATCAACCATCTTTGTTTCTTGAGCATACTTTTCCACTTTTCTGTCAGGAATGACAATTCAAAGAACATAGCCAAATTCATTCAATAAAAAGAGTCTGGATTGTCCCCAGAATTCCACCCGAAACGACCACGGTATCGCCCGGCTTGATGAAATTTTTATTGGTTCGATTCGACCGTATCAGGAGCGACAACTTCGTCAGAGAGCCCAGTTGAAGGAGTCTTCCCATTCTGACTTTCCAATAAGGGATTCGCAGTGCCACTCCGCCCGGAGTTCCGGTGAGCACCACGTCTCCTTTGCGGGGTAACTGGTCAGGATATTTCCGGGCAATAAAAGCGAGCATTTGCCTGGGGGTATAGATCAAGTCGTCGGTCGATTGGCTTTGGCGAACCTGTCCGTTTACGGTGGTGGTCAACGTGGTTACCAGCAGGGAGTTGGCGTGAGAGTGATTAGGAACCCACATCTGTTTTCCCACGGGTAGAAATCCGGGGAAACTCTTCGACGCCCCCCAGTAGTCTGATTTATTGGGTTTTCCTTCTCCCAGCACAGCCAGCGTCCGAACGCTTACATCGTCGGCGATAAAATATCCCAGAGCAGGCGCATAGGTCGGATCATTCATCCGCTTCCAGTCCACGTCGTTTAGCAGCACAAACGCCAATTCTGCCTCGTAATCCAGAAGCAAGGGCAGAGATGGACATTTTTTCTCCAGTTTTTTTCCTAATCCGGGTTCCAATGATTCTACTTTGGCGATAAGGTCTTTTCGTCCGGGCAATTTGACCTTTTGATCGGATGAACACAGGGAGATAACCTCCTTCCGAAAGATCACCGGCGGAATGTTCGGATCGAACGGAGAAGCGGTTTCCTTGATGTGCGTGCTGTAGGTCAAACCCATTCCATAAATGACGTTTGGTTTCAGCGTCAAGGGCACGAGCCTGCCATCATTGGGACCGGTCGGAAGGGGTTGAATATCTGCCGGACGCAGGTGGGGATAACGCGGAGGCAGGAAAAGGTAAAGCGCCAGGACCACCAGGCCGGTGACGAGAATGACCCAAAAACAAACTTTGCGTTTCAACATAAGATTATTTCCAAGACTCAGCCTATTAGGGGAAAACATCCTCGGATTTTTTCGTTTCAAACCAGCCGTACATGGCCGGCAGGACCAGTAACGTAGCGAGGGTGGATGTAAAAAGTCCGCCGATGACAACCGTCGCCAGAGGACGTTGAATCTCAGAACCGGGTCCTGTGGCAAAAATCATCGGGATCAGGCTGAATACCGTGATCGAGGCTGTCATGAGAATCGGTCGCAACCTGGCAGAACAGGCGTTTTGCACCGCCGCCTGAACCCCAAGCCCCTCCTGGCGAAGCTGGGCTATGTACGAAACCAACACCAGACCGTTGAGCACCGCCACGCCAAACAAAACGATAAATCCCACCGAGGCCGGGACCGACAGGTACAACCCCGATAGGAGTAAGGCAAACACGCCGCCTACCAGGGCAAACGGCAGGTTACAAATGACCAGCAGTGCCATTTTGATCGAGTTGAAGGTGATAAAGAGTAGCAACAGGATCAACCCGACGACAATGGGAGTGATGATCGTCAGCCGCCTCATCGCCTGCTGCTGGTTTTCAAACTGGCCGCCCCAGGTAATATAGTACCCGCTGGGCAGGCTAACTTCTTTGGCGATTTTGGCTTGGGCTTCCTTTACGAAACCGCCAATATCTCGGTCTTTGACGTTGATTTCCACACCCATTCGCCGCTGCCCGTCCTCTCGGCTGATCTGGACCGGACCTTCCTCGACGTTGATGTCTGCCAGCTGCCGCAAGGGAACGCTCAGGCCGCCGTCGGATTCGATGAGGATATTACCCAGGGCTTCCACGGAATTTCGTTTGTTTTCGGGAAAGCGGACGCATAAATCAAAGGAACGGTTTTCTTCATAAACCTGCGAGGCGGGTTTTCCGCCAACGGCAATTTCAATTACCCTTAGGACATCGCTGACGTTCAAACCGTAACGGGCGATCTTGTTGCGGTCGATTTTAACTGAGATGTATGGCTGGCCGGAGACGGTCTCCAGGATCAGGTCTGTGCCGCCTTTGATCGTGGACAAGACGGAAGCGATTTGGGCGGACTTGGCCTTCAGCGTGTCCATATCCTCACCGAAAAGCTTGACGATCACCTGTGCCCTGGTACCCGCCACAAGTTCATCGATTCGGCACTGGATCGGCTGACTGAAGCTAAAGGCCATACCCGGTACGTCCTCGACCGCTTCCCGCATCTTGCCGATCAGTTCTTCCCGATTTTTGGCGGTATTCCATTCGGACTTGGGCTTGAGCGTGCCGACGAAACCGGTCTTTTCCACTCCACGAGCTTCCAGGGCGAGACCCGTTTGTCCTGTTTTTCCAACGACCGTTTCCAGTTCGGGAAATTGTTTTAACCGTTTTTCCACAAGGTCGGTGACTTCGGCGGCCTTGTCCAGCGAGACACCGGGCATGAGTTGAATATCCATATCAAACGCCCCTTCGTCCATGATAGGCATAAACTCGGTTCCCAGCCGGGGGATTGCCAGAAGGGTCAGGGCGATGACCACGATTGATATGACCATCACCACGGCTTTGGTCCGCAATACCAAGTCTAATAAAGGAAAATAAACTACCTTGGCCGACCGGATTAAGAAGCTTTCCTTTTCGTCGCCCCGCTTGAGGAACAGCGAACACAGGGCCGGGATTACGAAAATCGATAAAAATAGTGAAGCGAACAGTGCTATCGTCACCGTAAAGGCCAACGGGGAAAACATTTTGCCTTCCATACCCTGGAGGGTGATGATCGGCACGAACGTCAGGGCGATGATCAGTTCCCCGAAGATGCTGGGCTTTCGAACTTCCATAACCGCTTTCAGGACTGTCAGGAGTTTACTCTCGTGGACGGCATCGCCCTTTTCGCTCAGGTGTCGCTGGACGTTTTCCACCTGGATGATGGTGGCATCGATTATCATACCAATGGATATCGCCAGTCCCCCCAGGGACATGAGGTTAGCGTTGAGGTTCAGATACTTCATCACGATGAACGTCAACAGCAGCGACAAGGGCAAAGCCAGGATGACGATCAACGCTCCCCGCAAACTCCGCAGGAACAGGTACAGGACAATCACAACCAGAACCGCCCCTTCGGCCAGCGTCGTGACCACGGTTTGGATGCTGTTGCCGACGATCTCGGATCGGTTATAGTAAGGCTCAATTTTGATCTCGGCGGGCAGAAGGGTTCCGTTGTTAATTTCCCGGACTTTGGCTTCCACCCGGTTGACCACGTCCAGGCTGTTTTCCCCCTTGAGCATCATGACAACCCCGCCGACTGTTTCCCCGGTTCCGTTCTTGAGGGCCAACCCCTGGCGGGTGGCGTGGCTGAGTTTTACATCGGCCACGTCGTTGACGAAGATCGGTGTGCCGTTGTGTGACTTGATGACGATGTTGCGGATATCGGAGTCCGAACGGATCAATCCGATTCCCCTAATGATGAATTGTTCGGATCCACTGTTAATGATGTTACCGCCGACGTTCTGGTTGTTATTTCCTATGGCCTCGTAGACGTCGTTAATGCAGAGTTTATACTTCAGCAGTTTATCGGGATCGGCCACGACGTGGAATTGCTTGATATACCCGCCGAAAGAGTTGACCTCGTTGACGCCGGGAATACTCTTAAAAACCGGGCTGAGCACCCAATCTTGAAGTGTTCGCAAGTCAGTCAGATACTGAATTTTTTCTTTTGGGTCCTTTGGCTCGTGCCCTTCCAGTGTGTACTGATAAATTTCACCCATGGCTGTGGCGATCGGTCCCATTTCGACGTCCACGCCTTCGGGCAGGTTTTCCTTAGCGATCGTTAAACGTTCAAACACCAACTGGCGGGCGAAGTAGATATCCACATCGTCCCGAAAGACCAGCGTTACCACCGATAGACCGTACTTGGTGACCGACCGCATGGTCGCAAGTCTCGGCAAGCCCCGCATTGCCATTTCCACCGGGTAAGTGACGAATTTTTCGATCTCCACCGGGGAAAGACCAGGAGCGTTGCCGACGATCTCCACCTGAACGTTCGTCACGTCGGGAAATGCGTCAATCGGCATGGTCTTAAAGGCAACCACGCCAAATCCAATGATCAGGAGAACCAGAAGTATTATGAGCATTCGATTTCGAAGGGCGGCGCCCATCATTTTTTCAATCATGAAGTTTTCCTTATCAGCCAAGAGTTATGCGAAACATCAATCAGTGTCCACCACAGGTATCGCCCTTGAATTTGCCCAGTTCCAGCTTGAGAGTATAGGCTCCCCCGGCGGCGTAGGGTTGTCCCGCGGTAAGACCGGATACGATTTCGGCGTCCACGTCGTTTGTCCGACCTACAGTTACCGGTTGAGGTTCAAAGCCTTCTTTCGTCTTGACAAAAATGCAGGACTTACCGTCAATCTGCAGAACCGCCTCCTTGGGAATCCGAATGGCCACGTTCTCACTCTCAATCAAAACCTGTCCGGTAACAAAAAGCCCCGGCCGCCATTTACCCTGGGGATTCGGTAGAACCACACGCACCGGCATGGTTCGGGTCTGCTCTCCAATAATTGGGGCTACAAAAGAAATGATTCCTTGCGTGGAGGAACCTTCCTGACCATCCAAAACTGTGACCGGCTGACCCATTCGGACCCGCGTCATATCCTTTTGATGCAGGTTAAAGGTTGCCCAGACCGTGCTTAAATCGGCGATAGTGAAAACATCACTGTCTTCTTTAACCGCTTCACCCAGGGTAAGGTGTTTTTCAATGATCGTCGCATTGAAGGGAGCGACCATCTCGTAGCGGGTGAAACTCATGTGCTCCTGTTGAGGCAATTCTGCCAGGGAAGACTCGGAAAAGCCCAAGGCATGAAGTTTTTGTTCAATGGAACGAAGCTCGATTTTAGCTTCCGCCAGTATCTGCCGGGCTTGAAGGTACTCCTGCTCGGCGGAGATTTTCTTTTTCCACAGTTGCTCTTCCCGGGTAAAATTGGATTGAGCGATGGACAGTCGTTCCCGGGCCGCCAGGAAACCCGCTTTGGCGTCGGCCAATTCTCGACTTTCCAGAACGGCGAGGACTTCTCCTTTTCTTACCAGATCGCCCAGGTTCTTTCGCACCCCTTGCACAACTCCCGGTATCCGAGGAACAATGTGAGCAACCCGGTCGGCATTGACCATGACTTCGCCCGGCAAGGTCAGGTGTATCTGAAGCTTGCCCGGTCCCGCCGGTGCGACTTCGATCCCGAATTTCTTAATTTGCTCATCGGTTAGAACAACCAGCTTTTCTTCGCCGTGCCCGGCATGACCGGTTGCTTCCTGAGGTTTTCCTTCTGTTTCATGGTCGGCATGTTCCTCATGCTCCGTCATTTTCCCCGGCTCGGTTTCTTTCGCCGATGCCAGGGCGGGTCCACTCCAGATAAAATAAGCGATACCCGTGAAAAGAACTCCCGCCAAAACTGATACCGTTAGGATTGTCTTTTTTCGCATATTATTTCCTTTCCTTGTTAGTGAGAGAATGGATGGGCGTGCCGATTAACCTTTCGACATCCGCCCGCGATTTGTGATAATTGGTAAGGGCGCCGATGTATTGTCCACGCGCCTCAAACAATGTTCGCTGGGCATCCAGGACTTCCAGATACCCGAATTTTCCTGCCTGGAAACCTTCCGTGGAAGCATGGAACGCACTTTGCGCTTCGGGAAGCACCTCCTGCCGCAGCGTAACGGCTTCGGCATAGGCGGACGAGAGTGCCTCATACGACTCCGCCAAGGACGTTCGGACTCGAATCCTGGCGGATTCCCGGTCCTCCAAGCCTTTGGAGAACCGATATTTTGCTTCCTGGATACCGCCCTGATTGCGGTTGTAAATGGGAAGCGGAGAAGATACTCCGACGACCAGGGAGCTATTGTTTTCGGCGCCGATCCACCGATATCCGCCCCAGACCGTCAGGTCGGGTATGCGCCGGGCTTTTTCCAACTCCACCGCCGCCAGCCGTTGGTCCATCTCGTCGGCCCAGCGGGCAATGTCGGGGTTTTCCGAAATCAAACACAGAACCGTTTCCTCGGGAGGGATGGATTTAGCGTCATACAGATTGCCTGTCGCTCGGGCAAAACTCGGACGAAGCGTTCCCCAAATATAGGACAACTGTTTCTGATTCGCCTCCAGCCGCCGCTGGGCTTGCTTCAGTTCGATCCGACTGGTCGCCAGGGCGACGCGGGCTTTGGATTCTTCCATTGGCGAGACTTTTCCCGCTTTGACCCGCTCCGCCACCGTCTGAAGCGATCGCGCTGCCAGTCCCATCAATTCCTGCGACAGTGCCACTCGTTCCTGGGCGGCTACTACGTCGATATACCCCTTGGACACTTGCGTCAAAACATCCAGACGGGCTGCTTCGTAATCCCATCCGGCCAGGGTTTGTTCACGCGAGGCTAAGTTCCTGCGTTTAATCCGCTTGCCGCCCATCTCGATCACCTGCGACAAAGCGACGGTATATTCCGCGCCGCGTATTCCGCTGGGCGTTCCTTCTTCGGTTTCCGTTTTCCGCTCGATCTCAATCGAAACATCGGGATTCGGAGGCAGACCTGCCTGAAGCGCTTGAGCTTCTCTGGTTCGGACCTCCCAACCGAAGGAAGCCAGGGTTGGATTTTTCATCAAAGCCAGAGCAAGCGCTTGATGCAACATCAAGGGACCCTTGGGTTCCGCAAACGCCACGGCAACAGCCGGAACCGTTGTAGGCTGGGGTGGAGATTTATAAGCGGCCAGCTCCCTACCCAATGGTCGAGGTTGTGGCCAACTAAATTCTGTTCGCTCCGGGGAACAGCCGCACAACACCACCAAAATCGCGCACCCCATAATGGTCCATCGCCATAAATTCATGGAGAAAATCTCCTAACATTCTTTAACAAAAGGGAAAGTTCAGATTACGTTCCCGAAAAGCGAATCCGCATGTACAAAGGAAACGTAACCGCTCAACAGGGAAAAATAGGTGGGTTTAAATCAGAAGAACAATCGTCTGAATAGCCGGAAAGCCAGGTTGGGACGGCCCGATGGCGAAGGGAAAGGGAGTGGAATGAGCAGTCCAAGACGGACCGACGATTGAGGTCAGCCAAACATGAGCTACTGCGGGGTATTGTTCCTGAGCCCCGTTTCCAACGGATCGGGTAGTGGGTATCCCGGAATTATGAGCGAAAAGAGGAATATCCACACACGGTCCGCAGGTGCTGTCGACCGGTTGAAAGGCATCCTCCGAGACGTTCTCTGTTCTTTTCGTAGCCGATGAAGTCTTACTGCAGGTACCCAGCAGAACGGCCTTGAGACCCACATGACCGTCCATACCAACACATAACACCGGACCTTGCGAACCGCCGCAAAAAAACAAAACATACGCCCCAATACTCAGGACGGTCATTTTGTTTTTTAAGTATTGTGCCATTTCACGTTCCATCAGAATTCGTTGTCTGTTTATTTCATAAAACCAATAAACATATCCTATGCTCATGGTATTATACGATTAGTAACACTAAAAGGTTCTTTTGTCAAGGTGTCCAGTTCAGGGCTTTGGAAAAGTAAAGGAACATCGTATACCCCTGTCGGGGTTAAGTAAATTAAGAGTCCTGACAGAAAGATCTCTTCAGACTCTCCATCAGGTATTGAGGGTTCCCTTTGCCAAAGGATCCAGGCGGGTAAAAAGAGTCGCTCCGGTCCGTGGGGAAAGAAGGCCACCACGAACAGGAGCGAACATGGATATTACCTACTGAGAGTTTATGCAAAAGGTGTCGAAAATGGAAGATCGTTTTGATCAGCGATTAAAAATAGTTCAGTATGCGAAGGTCCACGGGATCAAGCCGGCGGCAAGGTATTTCGGAACGCCGGGAGGAAGGGAACCATGAGCGAAATTAATTCTTGGAATGCCCTGTCTGACAAAAATATTTCTGTTTCAGCATAACCGCGAAAGTTCGGCTAATTTGGGCAGCAGGCACTATTTCGTCACGCCAGGCGTAGACGTCGGATCATCAACGAGGGCGGCCCGCATCACTTTGAAAACATCCGTATTATCGACATAGGGACCGCGGACCGGATCGTCTTGTTTGGCATAATTGGCAAAAGCTTCGGCGGCCTTGCCCTTGGCGAAGAGGGGCACGAGGGAGTTGGTGTGGCTGCCGGAATTGTGGGCCATTCCGGGAACGCAGTGGACGCCGTTAAACGTGATTGGGAAAAAATAACCCTTGCTGCCCCACAAATGACCGGTTTCATGATCGGCGGTGACAATGAGCAGGGTATCGTTCCAGTTACTTTTTTTTTCGACCCAGGCGACGACCGCCTGAACGGCATGGTTGAAATCCATTTCCTCTTCGATCATCCGGCCTTTCTGATTGGCGTGATTGGCCCAGTCGATGGCCCCGCCTTCGATCATGAGATAAAATCCATTCGGGTTTTGATGAAGAACCCGCAGAGCCCCGCGTGTCATTGTGGCCAAGTCGGGAACCTCCTTATTGAAGGTTTCGCAATGGACTTCCTGGACGTTCCCGCTCAGACGGCTTTGCTGGAGGGTAGTGCCAATCCGAGCCGTGCCGATGACTTTCGCGGGCACAGGGCTTTTGCCATCGGCGAGTTTTTCAAAATCTTCTTTGGTCTCAATGAAGGTAAAACCGTTGGCACCATTGGCATCGGTGATGTCCGTCCAGGTTTTTTCCCCGCCGACATAGAGAAAGACCGGCTTGGCCATAGGTTTGCCGTTGCTGTCGAATAACGGATGGCCGCAGCCCATGATCACGTCCAGATCGCTGTGATAGATCATTTCATTGGCAATATCGGAATAATTCTCACGGTACACATTATGGGCGGCAACACCGGCTGGAGTGGCGTGGGAGAACATGACCGTCGTAATGGCGCCGGTGGACCATTTCTTTTCCGCGGCGAGTTGCGAGAAGGGTTTTACAGGTTTTTGATCGAGACCCCAGTTGATCCGGCCGTTCAGAACTTTCACCCCGGTATTCAGGGCCGTCGCCGCGGCGGCGGAGTCTGTGGCGTTACCCTTCACGTAGAAAAAGTCCGTCCAGGCCTTGATCGGATCGTAGCCCTTGGGATTGCCTTTCGAATCATTCGAGGCCGACCAGGTGCTCGCCGACAGTTGAACCGGAAATTTCCGATACACAGCGGGCCCGCCCGCGTAGAACTCCGTGGCCTGCACCGTATTCCAACCCTGCCCGTCGGCGATCATGAGAATAACATTTTTGGCCGCCTCCGCGCCGGACGAAATCGCGAGCAAGACCATAACGAGCAAGGTCATGGAAAAATGTTTCTGCAAGACCAAACGATTTGGCGAGCAATCATTCCATTTCACGTAAAAACCTTTCGCATCAAAACATCATTTAAATACCCGCGTTGCTGCGGCGCATCAGGTCCGCGGTGGAGCAATCGCGGCTGAGCGTATACCCCTTAAGAGGCATAATGTGTTCGTGGACGGCATCGACGATGTCCATCGGATAGGGAAAAAAGGCGTCTTCGACTTCGTCGGCGGGGGTGATCCAGTTACGGGCGCCGACCACGATGGGCGGGGCATCGAGTTCGTCGAAGGCGAATTGGGTAATTTTGGCGGCTAGCATTTGCAAGCTGCTGCCGCGTTCGCAGGCATCGGAGCAAAGGAGGATTTTGCGGGTCTTTTTGACTGACTCGAGAACTTTTTCATATTGGAACGGCACGAGACTGCGGGCGTCGATGATTTCGCAACTTATGCCGTGTTTCTCTTCAAGAATCTTGGCTGCTTCAAGAGCGCGGTATAAGGTTGCGCCTATCGTCAGGATCGTCAAATCCTTCCCCTGTTTTTTAACGTCAGGCTCGCCGATGGGAATTTCGTAATAGCCTTCGGGAACGCCGCCGGGATGAAATTCTTCCGGCTGATCGTAGATTCGCTGGGATTCAAAATAGATGACCGGGTCAGTGCCGGTGAGGGCGGAATACATCAGACCCTTGGCGTCGTAGGCGGTGGCGGGGAATACGACCTTCAAGCCGGGAATATGAGCGCATAGACTCGTCCAGTCCTGGCTATGCTGTGCGCCGTATTTGGAACCGACCGAGACGCGGATGACCACCGGCATCTTTAAAAGACCGCCGGACATGGATTGCCATTTGCAAAGCTGGTTGAAAAGTTCGTCACCGGCGCGGCCCATAAAGTCGCAGTACATCAGTTCGGCGATAACGCGCCCGCCCTCCAGACCATAACCGACGGCAGTGCCGACGATGGCGCCTTCGGAAATGGGACTGTTAAATAAACGGTGATACGGTAACGCTTCAGTCAGACCGCGATAAACGGCGAAGGCGCCGCCCCAGTCACGGTTTTCTTCACCATAAGCAACCAAAGTCGGATCGACGTAGAAGCGGTCCAGGATCGCTTCAAAAATAGCATCGCGAATACCGACGCATTGGCTTTTGGGAAGCTTTTTGCCGTCTTTATCGAAGGCGCTTCTGCTGCGTTTGGCGAGCTGTTTGACGCGAGGGTTTTCTTCTTTCGACATAAGGACTTCGGGTTTTCGCGTCGGGTCCATTGATTCGATTTTCTGATTGGAGAACATGGTTTTTTCGAGTAGATTATTTGTGGCCATCAGATCGGCCCGCGGTGAAATATTCAGATCAATGGCCTTTTTGTAGGCTTTTAAAATCAGGCTGTCGATGTGTTTCTGCATGGTTTCGACGGATTCGTGTTTGCAGACCCCGGCAGTAACAAGATTGTCCGCGAAAATTTTCAGGGGATCGATTTTTTGCCACATTTCGACTTCGGATTTTTCACGGTAGGAACTGGCATCGGAGGGCGAGTGGCCGGAGTAGCGATAGGTGATGGTATCGAGCAGAACGGGACCATGTTTGGCTTCGAGGATTTTTTTCTTTCGTCCGATGGCGTCGATAACGGCCAGGGGATTAAAGCCGTCCACGCGTTCGGCGTGCATCTGGTCAGGGTTTATGCCGGCGCCGAGTCGGGCGAGGATTTTGAAGCCCATCGTTTCCCCGACCGGCTGGCCGCCCATGCCGTAGAAATTGTTATAGAAATTCATGATCAAAGGCAGTCCGCCGCGATGGTCTTTATCCCATAGTTCCTTGAACTGGTCCATCGTCGCGAAACATAAACCCTCCCAGACCGGGCCGCAACCTAAAGAGGCATCGCCGATATTGCAGATGACGATTCCGGGTTTGTGATTGATATGTTTAAAGAGTGCGGCCCCGACAGAGATATCACCCGAACCGCCAACGATGGCGTTATTGGGATAGATACCGAATGGCGGAAAGAATGCGTGCATGGAACCGCCCATTCCCTTGTTGAACCCGGCCTCACGGCCGAAGATTTCAGCGAGGGCGCCATAGATAAGAAAATCGATGGCGAGGTCCTTGACACTGCCACCGGCGTCTTTTTCGACCACGCGGAGAGCATCACCGTTGAAATAATTTTTCATGATGTCCATCAGCGCTTTGTCATCGAGTTTCTGGATGGCGGATAAACCCTTGGCGAGAATTTCGCCGTGGGAGCGATGACTGCCGTAGATATGATCGTCGATGCCAAGAAAAAAGGCCTGCCCGACGGCCGAGGCTTCCTGACCGAGCGACAGGTGCGCCGGTCCGCGGTGATTGTATTCCAATCCGCAGTATTTGCCCTGGAGTTTTATCTCGTTGAGCATATTCTCAAAACCGCGGATGAGCATCATGTCGCGCTGGATACGAACGAGATCGTCTGTGGCGAATCGGGAAAGCTCGTCTTTGACCGTTTTGTTGTACTGGTTGACCGGAATGGGTTTGAATTCGATAAAACCGGATTTACGAACGTCCTCGGGACTTATGATTTGAGACTTCGGCATGTTATTTTAACTCCTTGAATGTATTCGGATAGATGGTTTCAATTCCCCGGGAATCGAGGAATTCCATCCATTCCGGTAATGGTTTTTGATCGGTAACGAGTCGTGAAACAGCGTCCCACTCGACGATTTTAAAGAGGGACGGGGTTAAAAATTTTGTGTGATCGACCATAAGGATCGTCTCGCGGGCGTTTCGGACGGCGAGGCGATAGATGTGGGCCGAATCGATGTCGGCCGCGGTCACGCCAAAGTCCTGCGACAGACCGTCGGCGCCGATGAAGGCGATAAAGCCGCGAAGTTGATCGAGGGTGGAGGCGGCAAGTGGACCGACGGTGTCCATTCGATCGGGCCGGTATTGTCCGCCCAGAGCGATAACGCTTAACCCTTGAGTGTCGGCCAATTCGAAGGCAAGTCGGGCGGAATTGACGATAATAGACAGGCCTCGCTTTCGTTTCAGGAAAGGAGCCATTTCAAAACAGGTCGTGCCGGAGTCGATGAAAATTTGATCGTCACCGGAAACTAATTCCGCCGCCAGCCGACCAACGATCCGTTTGGCTTCGACGTTTCGCATTCCCTTGGAACGGAAGGAAAAATCGGAATTTCGGACCAGGGTAGCACCGCCATAGACTAATTCAAGTTGATCTTCGTCGGCAAGAGCGCGGAGATCGCGCCGGACGGTGGCTTCGGAGACAGTGAGTCCCTCAGCCAGGTCTTTGACCATAACATGCCCTTGCTCATAGACTTGCGATAATATTTGCGATCTTCGCTGTTGGGTATTCATGCTCATCCACTACAAAACAAATCAACACTGTACATCAAATAAACAACATTTGAATAAAAATATCAACACAAAAATGTACAATTTTGCTTGACTGATGGAAGATTTTTCCTTATTTTTAAAGAAGAAAGAATTTTTAGCCACGAATTACACTAAATAAACACGAATCAGAAAGAGAAGAAATTAATTATGTATATCATTAAAATGCCTCAGGTCAAACCGACGACACAAAAGGGTACGATTGTCCAGTGGCTTAAACAAGAAGGGTCATCGGTTAAAAGGGGCGACCTCTTGGTTACGATTGAAACTGATGACGGTTTGGTAGAGTTGGAATCTGGGCTGGTGGGGACTTTGAGGAAGATTTTATCGTCGAAGGGGACAACGGTGGGGGTTGGTGCTCCGATAGCGGAGTTGGACGAGGGCGGTCAGATTGCGGAAGAAAAGAAAGGACCGGTGGCTACGATGCAAAATACAGTTATTCCGGTGGTGATGCCGAAGGCGGGACAGTCGATGGAGGAAGGTACGATCCTCAAGTGGCGGGTGGCGGTTGGGGCGCGGATTAAGAAAGGGGATGTGATTTTTGAGATCGAGACGGATAAAGCGACGCTGGAAGTGGAGGCTGTGGATGAAGGGCGATTGGCGAGAATAGTAGTGCCGGAAGGCGAGACTGTAAAAGTGCTGGATGCGGTGGGGTATTTGGCGGAAAATGATAAAGATGTGGATACGTTTTTGGGGTCGCGGGGACAAGAAGAGAAGATAATGTCCAATGTTCAACTCCCAATTTCCAATGATCAGGTGAAGAAAATTGAAGAAAAAATAACACTGACCGATGGACGGGTAAAGGCATCTCCTGCGGCGAGGAAGATTGCGGGAGAACGGGGTGTGGATTTGGTGGGGATTGGGAGCGGGCCTGGCGGGCGGATTTTATCGACGGATGTGTTGGTGAAAGGGACGAAGGAAGACCCATCGGTAGTAATTGGAGGGGAAGCGGTGCGTAAGCGGATGAGCGGGATGCGGAAGGCGATCGCCCGGAATCTTTTGTTCTCGAAGCAGAATATCCCTCATTTTTATATGAAATTAACGGTGAATGCCGAGCCGATGTATGCGTTTTACCAGCAGGAGAAGGCGAAGTATCCTTGCAGTTTGAATGATTTGGTGGTCATGAGTTGCGCGAAGGCGATTATGGAATTTCCGGCGTTTCGGAGCAAGATCGACAAGGAAGAGATTGTGGAGTTTCAGACGGCGAATATCGGGATCGCGGTGGGAATGGATGAGGGATTGGTCGTGCCGGTGTTGGTGGGAGCCGAGCGGATGACGCTCCGACAGATTGACGAAGAGATCAAACGGATCGCGGCGGCGGCCCGGAGTGGAAAGATCGAAGGAATGGGAAAAGGGGTGTTTACCATTACCAATCTGGGCATGTTTGGGGTCGAGGAGTTTTCGGGAATCATTAATCCGCCGGAGGCGTCGATTCTGGCGGTGGGTGCGTTAAGGGAGGATGTGCTGGTGAGCGGCGGAGCGATACGGGCGGGACGAGTGATGACACTGACGCTGTCGGCGGATCATCGAATTATCGACGGGATGCTGGCGGGGAAGTTTATGGCGAAATTAAAAGAGATTCTGGAAAATTTTGGATTGAAGAAAAGAGAAAATCATGAGTCAACATTTTAATATTGCGGTGTTAGGAAGCGGGCCTGGGGGATACGTAGCGGCGCTGAAGGCGGGGCAGATGGGGGCGAGCGTGGCGATTATCGAAAAAGAAAATCTGGGCGGGACTTGTTTGAATAATGGGTGCATTCCGTCCAAGGCTCTGCTGGCGTCGGCGGAATTGCTGCATCATATTCGTCACGCGGGGGATTTGGGAGTCGAAGTTGGCGGCGAGGTGGGGTTTAGCTGGGAGAAAATACAGGCACGAAAAGATAAGATTCTTGCGACGCTTAGGACGGGGATTAAGGGACTGCTGGGGGCGAGGAAGGTAAAGATTTTTGAGGGGCAAGGGGTTTTAAACGGGGTGGGGAAAATTGCTATTCGGAAAAACGGATCAGCGGGGGAGGAAATCACAGCCGATAAGATTATTTTGGCGGTAGGGTCGGTGCCTTCGCGGATTCCGGGGTGGCCGACGGATCCGGAACTAGTTTGCACGAGCGATGAATCGCTGCATTGGAAAAAGCTGCCCAAGAGGTTGCTCATTGTGGGCGGCGGAGTGATCGGATGTGAGTTCGCCTGCATGATGCAGCCGTTTGGCGTACAAGTAACGGTAGTAGAAATGCTACCGAAACTGCTGCCGAACATGGATGGCCAGTTGGGAGACGCCCTGGAGAAAATCTTTGCCAAACGCGGAATCAAATGTTTTACCAATGTGAAAATTCAGGAATTGACGACAACGGGGCAAGGAGTCAAAGCGGTTTTGAGTAATGGCCAGACGGTTGAAGCGGACAAGGCGTTAGTGGCGACCGGACGGCGGGCGAATACTGGGGAAATTGGTTTAGAGACGGTGGGGATCGCGACGGATCGGGGGTTTGTGCGAGTGAACGATCAGATGGAGTCGGCAGTGAAGGGATATTATTGCATCGGAGACGCCAATGGCCGGTGTTTGCTGGCCCATGCCGCTTCAGGACATGGGATCGTGGCGGTGGAGAATGCGCTGGGGCATGACAAGAAATTCGATTCGCCGGTGCCGGGGTGCGTTTATACGTTTCCGGAGATTGCCGCCGTTGGGATGAGCACCCAGGAAGCACAGGAGAAGGAGATACCGATTTCGGTCGGGAATTTTCCGCTGGCGTTTTTGGGCAAGGCGATGGCTGTGGCGGACACGGACGGATTTGCCAAGGTGATCCGGCATCGGGAAACGGGCGAAGTTTTGGGGGTGCACATGATGGGGCATAACGTGACCGAGTGCATTGCCGCGGCGGGAGTGATTTTGCATCAGAAGATGAGCGTCGCCCAGGCGGTGGAGGTGATGTTTGCCCATCCGACGATCAGCGAGGCGATTAAAGAGGCGGCGGAGGACGCCCTTTTCATGGGACTGCACTTGCCGCCGAGGAAGGCGATCCGAATCGTTGTCGGTAATTAAATATCCAATATCCAACACTCAATTTCCAATAATCAAGTAAAGAGAAGAAATATGAAATCGCTGGTTCAGACCGCTTTAGATTGTTTGCGTGGGCTTGGCAGTGTGGAAGAAATGCGCCGTCTGGGAGAGAAATCGTCTATTGGGTGGGTTCGGAATAATTCGCACATTCATTTACCGCCTAATTTTTCGGCGTTTGAGAACGTGGAGCAGGCGGTGCGTTTGGCGGCGGGGCAACAAGTCACAGTGGTGGGGCTGAGCAACTATTATGATTTTGAGGTTTATGGTGATTTTTTTCAGTTAGGGCGGGAGCATCGGATTTTCCCTGTGTTCGGGCTGGAGGTTATTTGCCTGATCGACGAACTGGTGAAGGCGGGGGTGAAAGTGAATGATCCGGGTAATCCGGGGAAGATGTATCTTTGCGGGAAAGGGATTACTCGATTTGGGGATTTGACCCAGAAGGCACAGCAGATTATTGCTGCTATTCGCGGGAATGATACAGAGCGGATGGGGAAGATGATCGATCTTTTGACGAAGGTGTTTGAAGGAAAAGGGGTGGCTGCGGGATTGACGGCCCAGAAGGTCGTCGAGCAGGTTTGTCGGCGACATGGATGTTCGAAGGAACGGGTTACACTACAAGAAAGACATGTGGCAAAGGCGTTTCAGGAAGCATTCTTTTCGCTCGTGCCGGGTCCGCGACGAGGTAAACTACTGGGGGAGATTTTTGGGGTGGAGTCGAAAGCGGGTCCGGAAGACGAGGTGAAAATACAAAATGAAATTCGGTCCCATTTGATGAAGGCGGGCAAGGCGGGGTTTGTCCAGGAGACGTTTCTTGATTTTGAGCAAGCGTACTCGTTGATTTTGGAGTTAGGAGGGATTCCGTGTTACCCAACGCTGGCGGATGGGGCCTCGCCGATTTGTCTTTATGAAGAACCAGTGGAAAAATTGATCGCAGACCTGAAAAAGCGAAAGGTTTATTTTGCGGAGTATATTCCGATTCGAAATCAGCCCCAGGTGCTTTTACATTATGTTAAAACCATGCGGCAGGCGGGAATTCCGGTGTCGGGCGGGACGGAACATAATACGCTGGACCTGCTGGGAATCGAACCGACCTGTTTGAATAAGATCCCGGTACCGGAAGATATCAAGGCAATTTTCTGGGAGGGGGCATGCGTGGCGGCGGGGCATCAGTTTTTAACGTTGCATGGGCAGTGCGGGTTTGTGGATAATAAGGGAAATCCGAACCCGGCCTACACGACCGAGGAAGAGCGGATCGGTGCGTTCGCGAAAATCGGCGCCGCGGTGATTAGGAAATACCAACAAGGATGAAACCGCGTTTATCTGCGTTAGAAAAATAGGAGCATAATTATGGTTTCTCAAATTCAACGTCCGGCATTCAGCGGTTCGGATACGCCGATGGAGATGCTGGTAAAACTTTCTCGGTATTATGGATCGGACCCGGATTTTATCCTGGCGGGCGGCGGGAATACCTCCGTAAAAGTGGGAGATCGGTTATTTATCAAAGGAAGCGGCCATGCCCTGGCGTCGATCGGACCGGAAGGGTTTGTGGAGATGGATCGCGGCGGCTTGGAAAAATTACTGGCCGGGGAGCTTTCTGACGACGTCGATAAACGGGAAGAGCAATACAAACAGGCGATCCTGGGTGCGAGGATTCACCCGGAAAAAGGGCAACGGCCATCGGTGGAAGCGGTTCTGCATCATCTGATGCCCCGAAAGTTTGTTGTGCACAGCCACGCCACACTGGCGAATATGATCACGTGCTGTAAAAAAGGACAGGACCTGGCGAAGGAATTGTTCGGGGACCAAATTATCTGGATTCCGTTTGTCGATCCGGGGTTCATGCTGGCCAAGACGCTTCGGCAAGCGTTGAAGGAATATTCCGAGCAGGCGAAACGGGACTGTCCGGCTGCGGTGCTGATGCAGAATCACGGATTGATTATTTGCGGGGATACTACGGAAGAGATTTTTAAGCATACGGATTGGGTAATCAATACGATCCGCCTAAGGTTGGAGAGCACCCCGGCTGAGCATGTTTTCGGGGATGTCCGACACCAGAGCGCAGACGGGGGTTGGCGGACGATGAATGTCATCGGCCCGGCCCTTCGGGGGTTGCTCTCAACGGAGGAACATTTACAGATTGTAAAGTTCGACGATTCGGCGACGGCAATGAGTCTGGTGGGCGGGTCGATGGGCGAAGAAGCAGCCAGGGGCGGACCGGTCACACCCGACCAAATCGTTTATTGCAAGGCATTTCCGATGTGGTTTGAGACGAAAGAAGACGAAACGCCGGAGAAACTGGTGGAACGGCTTCGATCTGCCGTCCAACAGCACGAAAAAGAGACGGAATTTTTACCTTATGTGATTTTGGTCAAGGAATTGGGAATGTTTTCGGCGGGGGACGATTTCAGGGGCGCGCTAACGGCTCAACTGGTGTATCTGGACGCGATCAAAGTGATGGCCGGGGCCAAACGATTGGGGGGAGTGGATTACATGCGGCAGCGGGACAGGAAATTTATCGAGCAGTGGGAGGTGGAGTCGTATCGGCGGAAAATTTCGGTGGGAGTAAGTCGGATGGGCCGGGCGAGCGGTAAAGTGGCGGTGGTGACGGGTGCGGCCCAGGGGTTCGGATTGGAGATCGCCCAGGACCTTGCCAATCAGGGGGCGCACGTGGCGATCTTGGATATGAACGTGCAGGGAGCCCAAAAAGCGGCCAGGGAGATTAATTTGAAATTCCCGAATCGTGCGGTGGGTCTGGCGGTAAACGTCGCGGACGGTTTTTCGATTGAAGAGGCGATAACGGCGGTTATTCGAACGTTCGGGGGATTTGATGTTTTTATTTCCAATGCAGGGGTGCTCAAGGCGGGCAGCGTCAAGACGCAGCTGGAACGGGATTTTGATTTTGTGACGTCGGTGAATTACAAGGGGTATTTCCTTTGTGCGCAGAAGGCGTCGCGGGTGTTGACGATTCAACACCTGGCGAAACCAGACTATTGGAGCGATATTATTCAGATTAATTCCAAATCGGGGCTGGTGGGGTCGAACCGAAACGCAGCCTACGCCGGCAGCAAGTTCGGCGGGATCGGTTTGACGCAATCGTTTGCGCTGGAATTGGTGGAAGACGGAATCAAGGTCAATGCGATTTGTCCGGGGAATTTTTTCGACGGGCCGTTGTGGTCGGATCCGAATAACGGATTATTCGTACAATACCTGCGGTCGGGGAAAGTGCCGGGTGCCAAGACGATCGAGGACGTTCGCAAGACTTATGAGAGCAAGGTTCCGATGGGCAGGGGATGCCGGACGGCGGACGTGATGAAGGCCATTTATTATTTGATGGAACAGAACTATGAGACCGGACAGGCGATACCGGTGACCGGTGGACAGGTGATGCTCTCCTGACAATTTTGGATTTTAGATTTTGGATTAAAGAAAAAAATGAATAAAAATTATTTTGAAATTCCAACGACACAATATGCGGTTCAGTTGGTTGGACCCAGTCAGTTACGACTAAATAAAGAGAAGGAAGTTTTTCAGCCTGGGCCTTACCAGCTACTGGCAAAGGTGGAGGCGGTGGGACTTTGCTTTTCGGATTTGAAATTGCTTAAGCAATTTGCCGATCATCCGCGGAAAAGCAAGATTCTGTCGGGGATCGAACAAGAGGTTTTAAAAACGATACCGAGTTATGTGCCGGGAGATAAGCCGACTGTGCCCGGGCATGAGGCGGTTTGCCGGATTTGCGCAATCGGCGACAAGGTTCGGCATCATAAGTTGGGAGAACGCGTTTTGGTGCAGACCGATTACCGGGAACTTCGGACGGCGAATTCCAATGGTTCATTTGGATATAACTTTGAGGGAGGATTGCAGGAATACGTTTTGATGGATGAGCGGGTGATAATGGACCCTAAGACCGGAGAACGATTTTTGATCCCGGTGAACGAAACAATGAGCGCGTCGGCGGTGTGTCTGGTCGAGCCGTGGGCATGCGTGGAAGATTCTTATGTTAATCCCGAACGGCGGGCGATTAAGCACGGTGGAAAAATGCTGGTGGCGGCGGAGGCGGGTCATAAAATCGAAGGAATGAGGGAAATTATTTCGGGTAAGAATGCGCCGGTAAGTTTGACGGCGATTTCTGCGGATGCTGAGCAGCGGAAAACACTCGAAGGTCTGGGAGTGCCGGTAACGTGGGTACAGAATGCAGCGGATGCGGGCAAAGAAGAATTTGACGATATCATTTATTTTGGTGCGAAGAAAACGACGATTGAAATTTTAAACGACAAGCTGGCGGCCAAGGGGCTGATCAATATTGTGACCGGCGGGAAAAAAATCGGTCAGGCGGTTTGCGTGGGTGTGGGACGAGTTCATTATGGAATGGTTCGATGGGTGGGAACTCCCGGAACAAGTGCGGCTGACGCTTATCGGTTTATCCCGGCGACAGGGGAAATCCGCGAGGGTGAAAAGATCATTGTGATCGGAGCGGGCGGACCGATGGGGCA
Organism: Phycisphaerae bacterium; assembly: GCA_041658725.1. Taxonomy (GTDB): domain Bacteria; phylum Planctomycetota; class Phycisphaerae; order JAAYCJ01; family JAAYCJ01; genus JBAZZQ01. Next base: position 31,608 of record JBAZZQ010000026.1, read on the forward strand.
GATGCATGTGATCCGGGACGTGTGCTGCGAGGCTAAAAATATCTTGCTGGTAGGAACTGATTTTGACGAGGGGCGATTGGAGTCCCTTTTGAAGAAAGCGGGCCCGTTGGCGAAAAAGAACCACGTTCAGTTGCGAATGGTCAATTCACAGAAGACTCCTGTGAAGGAAAAATTCAGTTATTTTGCTTTGATGGCGCCGGTGGGATCGCTGGTGGCCGACGCGATACGGGATAGTCTGGATAAGAGTTTGATCAATATTTTCGCGGGGATTCCGGCGCCGACGAAGCAGGAGTTGGACCTGGATACGTACATCGAAAATCACTGCTATATGTTTGGGACGAGCGGATCGGTGATTCGGGATATGAAGATTGTTTTGTCGAAGATCGAGAGCGGGATGCTGGATACGAATTCGTCGGTGGACGCGATTTGCGGAATGGCGGGAGCGGTGGAGGGGATCGCGGCGGTGGAGAATCGGACGCTGGCGGGGAAGATTATTGTTTATCCTTGTTTGCATGAGTTGGGATTGATACCTTTGGCGAAATTAAAAGAATCTTTGCCGAAGGTGGCGGCTAAGCTTGAAGACGGGCAATGGTGCAAGGCGGGAGAGGAAGAGTTGTTAGCCACGAAGTAGAAAAGAGATATTTATGAATGGAAAAATAAATTACATTGAGATTGCGCGGCGGATAATCGACCTGGAGGCGCAGGCGGTGGCGGGGTTGACCAGCGTGCTTGGGCCGGAGTTTGAACGGGCGATACAAATGATGCTGGCGTGCGAGGGCCGGGTGGTGGTAACGGGAATGGGCAAGGCGGGGCATATTGCCCGAAAGGTAGCGGCGACGCTGGCATCGACGGGAACGCCGGCGTTTTTCATGCATCCTTCGGAAGGTGTGCATGGCGATCTGGGAATGATTGGGAAGGAAGATTTGGCGCTGGCGTTTTCGCATAAAGGGCAGACGGAGGAAGTGCTTCGAATTATTCCATACCTTAAACATATCGGGGCGCCCTTGATTGCGGTAACTTCGAATCCGGAGTCGGAGTTGGCGAAACACGCGGATGTGTCGCTCGTCCTTTCCGTCAAACGTGAGGCCTGCCCCCTGGATTTGGCGCCCACGGCGAGCACAACGGCGATGCTGGCGCTCGGAGATACTTTGGCGCTGGTGCTTTTGGAGGCACATGGATTTAAGCCGGAGGATTACGCGAGGCTTCATCCGGGCGGGTCGCTGGGAAGGCGATTGCTGACGAAGGTTTCGCACCTGATGCACACGGGCAAGGAGAATCCGGTGGTGAACCTGGATACAACGCTCAAGGATGCGATTTTGACGATGACGGCATGCAAACTGGCGGCAACGAGCGTGGTGGATGAGACGGGCAAGCTGGTAGGATTTTTTTCAGACGGCGATCTGAGGCGATACCTGACCTTAGGAGAGGTGAACATGGAAAAACCCATCGGCCAGATTATGACGCGGAACCCGAAATTCGTCGCGCCGGAGATGATGGCGGTTAAGGCTCTGGAAATTTTGCGGGAATATAAAATTATTGAACTGCCGGTGTGCGACCAAACGCATCGGCCAATCGGCATGATTCACCTGCACGACATTACACGGGCGGGAATTGGATAAGGCAGTAGTCAAAAAGGAAAATAGCTAATGAATAAGTTGACGGTGTATCGGGATGTGAAAGAAATTATTGTGCCGGAGACGATGACGGCTGTTGTTTGCTGCGGGGTTGGGTTTGAGAACGTCAAAGTGGTCCAGGTGCCTGTGCCGGCGGTTGGAGATAATCAACTGCTGTGCCGGGTGGACGCGGCGGGGGTTTGTACTTCGATTTTGAAACTGGTGTCCCAGGGGAGTAAGCATACGTTTTTAAACGGCTGGGATGTGGAAAAGTTTCCCGTGATCCTCGGAGACGAAGGTTCGGTAACGGTGGTCAAGGCGGGGAAGAATTTAGCGGGACAGTATAAAGCCGGACAGCGATTCGCGATTCAGCCGGCGGTAGACGTTGCCCCCATCTGCCATCGAGAGCGTTATAACAATAATGCCGCTGGGATGAATAAATGCGCGGTGGGTTATACGCTAAATGGGAATCTGGCGGAATATATTCTTATCCAGGAAGAAGTTTTACAGGGACAATGTTTGCTGCCGCTGCCGGATGAGACATTGTCTTATTTTGCGGTGTCGATGGGTGAACCGATTTCGTGCGTGTATTCAGCCCAGGAGCGGCAGTTTCATATTTACAAGGAAAGCCCGTTTGCTCCGCGAGTGCCGAAACTGGGGTTACTTCCCGGCGGAACGGCGGTGGTAATCGGGGCGGGATCGATGGGCAGGATGCACCTGGAAATGGCGATGCGGTTTCGGCCCAGGAATTTGATCGTCGCGGACTTGATCCAGGAGCGATTGGATATGGCGATCAGGACCGTTGGCACAAAGGCAAAAGGGCTGGGGATCAATTTGATGGCGGTGAACGGTGCAAAACTCAAAGAAACGCTGGCGTCGGTAACAAATGGCGCCGGCGCGGATGATATTATCCTGGCGGTGGGTGTTCAGCCGGTGCAGCAGGGAGCGTTGGAACTGCTGGGCAAGGGCGGGGTGGCGAATTTATTCGGAGGGCTGCCGAAGGGGAAGAATATTCTGCAAATCGACGCGATCAAAGTTCATTACGATGAGATCAAGGTGGTCGGGTCGAGCGGCGGCGAGCCTTCGGATTTAAAAGCAACCCTGGCGGCCATCGCGCGGAATGACATCGATCCGGGAAATTACGTGTGCGGGATCGGATCGCTGCGACATGCCCCGGCAGTGCTCAAGATGATCGAGGAAGCGAAAGTGGATGGAAAAGTGATACTTTATCCACATGCCGATGTTCAAGAATTGCAATTCGTCGATTACTGGGAAAAAGACAAAGAGGAAGAGTTTTTGAAAGTGAATTTAAGGAAGTAGCGATAGATGGCGGAAAAAAGCGATAAGACATTTGTCGGATTTGGATTTGGGCCGATACAAAGCGGATTGTTTTTATTTGAGGCCTATCGGTCAAGGAACTTTTCGCGGTTTGTGGTGGCGGAAATCGATCAGGATTTGGTCCGGGCGATTCGAGCCAATGGCGGGCGATATACGATCAATATCGCACGAAAGGACCGTATTGATCAATTTGAGTTAAATGGGATCGAGCTTTATAATCCGCGTGAGGCGAAAGATCGGCAAACGATTATTGAGGCGATTTCGACTTCCGATGAGATGGCGACGGGCTTGCCGAGTGTGAATATTTATCCGCTGGGGGATCAGGCGAGCGTGGTAAGTCTGCTTGCCGAAGGATTAGGCCGTGAATTGCCGCGAGTGATCTATGCGGCGGAGAATCATAATCACGCGGCGGAAATTCTTTTGGAGCATTTAACGAAAAAAGTTCCGGCAGAAGAGCTTGCGACGGTTCGGATATTGAATACCGTGATCGGAAAGATGAGCGGGGTGCTGACCGATGCGGATGAAATCCGTCGGCTTGGACTGACCACAATCACACCGGGGATCAGCCGGGCGGTGCTGGTAGAAGAGTTTAATCGCATCCTGATTTCCCGCATCGACCTGGCGGGGTATCAGCGGGGTATCGAAGTTTTTATTGAAAAAGAGAATTTACTGCCCTTTGAAGAGGCGAAATTGTATGGCCATAACGCGATTCATGCGTTACTGGCGTACCTGGCGGACTGGAAGGGGATGACGACGGTGGCCCAGGCGGGGAATGATCGAGAAATCATGGCGATTGCGAGAAGGGCGTTTATTGAGGAATCCGGGGCGGCCCTGATCAGGCGGCATCAGAATTTTAAGGATACGCTTTTTACGGCGGAAGGATATCAAGCATATGCGGACGACCTTCTGGAACGGATGGTGAATCCGAATTTGAACGATCTGGTATCACGGGTCGGACGGGACCATGTCCGCAAGCTGGGATATGAGGATCGGCTTTACGGAACGATGAATTTAGCCCTGCATTACGGAGTCGTGCCGAAAAATTTAGCGGTGGGGGCGGCGGCGGGGATTTTATCGATGATCAAACGACAGGGGAGCTTTGAAAAACCGGTTTCTCAGCTACCGCCAAGTGAAGGTGAATTGTCGGAACCGATTTTACGGGAATTGCTTTTGGGTCTGTGGGCAAGTAAGGTCGATCAACAGGGTGAGCGATTAATTTCCCTGACATGGGACGCATTGAAATCGTTACGACATATTTGATTTTGGTTTGTATTTGAACGCGAAAAGAGTATATTGGTACAGGGTGTGAAAACAGGTACAGGAGAAAAAGTTCATGGCCAAGATAAAATTAGCGATTGTTGGAGTGGGTAATTGCGCATGTTCGCTTATTCAGGGTATTTATTACTATAGGAACGGCAAAGACTTATCGAGTGCCGGGTTGGCTCATCCTCAGATCGGCCCTTACCGGCTGGAGGATATCGAGGTGGTGGCGGCATTCGATGTGGACCGCAGGAAGGTGGGTCAGGATGTCGGGCAAGCGATCTTTGCCCATCCGAATTGCACAAAAATATTCTGCAAAGATGTCCCGAAGATGAATGTTACCGTTCAAATGGGTAATGTGCTCGATGGGGTGCCAAGCCACATGGCGGATTATCCGGAACACCGGGCGTTTCGGTTGTCGGATAACAAATCGGTGGATGTGGTCAAGGTGCTCAAAGAGACCGGGGCGGATGTTTTAATCAATTACCTGCCGGTGGGATCGGAACAGGCGGCGCGGTTTTACGCGGACGCGGCGATCCAGGCGGGGTGCGGAATGGTCAATTGCATTCCGGTATTTATCGCGTCGGACCCGGTGTGGGCAAAGAAATTCAAGGATCATAAATTACCGATCGTCGGAGACGATATCAAGAGCCAGCTGGGAGCGACAATCACACATCGTGTGCTGACGAAATTATTTAACGACCGCGGTGTGAAACTGGACAGGACTTATCAACTCAATACCGCCGGCAATACAGACTTCTTGAACATGCTCAATCACGACCGGCTCAAGAGCAAACGAATTTCCAAAACAGAGGCGGTGCAGTCGCAGCTTTCAACTCCGTTGGCCCCGGAAAATATCCATATCGGACCGAGCGATTTTATTCAGTGGCAGGATGATAACAAGGTTTGTTTCATTAGAATGGAAGGCCGGCAATTCGGCGACGTGCCGTTTAACCTGGAATTGCGTCTCAGCGTGGAAGATTCCCCGAACAGCGCGGGAGTAGCGGTGGATGCGATCCGGTGCTGCAAGCTCGCCAAGGACAAGGGGATCAGCGGACCGCTGGAGGCGATCAGCGCCTTTACAATGAAACACCCGCCGAAACAATATTCGGATTGGGACGCGATGGAAATGCTCAACACGTTCATCGCTCAGCTCAGCCGGCCGGAGTATGGGACCGTGGCGGCGCCGGTAGGGAATCGGCGAGAAAAAGAAACGCTCGCGGTTAAATAATACTTCCTCGGTCTTTGACAGAAAAGAGACGCGACCGTGAGGGAGCGGGTATTATTCCACCCGACTTTTTATGCGACTGCTACTTTTTCTCCGGGGACAATCGATGCGAACGGGAGAACAATTCTTTAGCTTCTTCGATGTTCAGAACCCAGCAGGCGGGGAAGAATACGGCAACGGCGATAGTTAGACAAGCCAGGAGCAACAGGTATTTGTTGTGAAGGGGCAGATATCGTTCGGTAAGAAGGACGGCCAAAGCCATCAGACCACTGGCGATAAGTGTTTTACCGGTAGTTTTCATAATTTCCCGAAAGTGAAGCGAGCCGATTTTTTTGCTGAGAATCCAACCGAGGATAATCACGTTCAAGGAGGACATGATGCTGGTGGATAATCCAAAAATCCCTTCGCGAATGCTCGGGACCCATAGAAGAAAGATATTCATCAAAATGGTGATGGTGATGGTTTTTGAGAGGACGCGTAAGGGGGTCATGGTGTCTTTGAGACTGTAGAATGCCCGGACCACAATATGATGGCCGCAGTATGCCCAGACGCCGATAGCGTAAAATTGTAGTACATAGGCCGTTTGAGCGGTATTATGGTTGCTGAAATTACCTCGCTGGAGGAGAACTCTTACTAATAGGTGAGATAATACCATCAAACCGATTCCCATAGGCAGTCCTTCGAAGATGGCTAGGCGTAGAGATTTTGAGACCAGGTCTGCGAGAGATTTATGGTCCTTGTTGGCGGCAAACCGGCTGAAGGCGGGAAAGACCGCCGTTGCCAGGGCGATCCCAAGGACGCCAACTGGGAAATTGTATAATCGACGGGCGAAATTGACCCCCGACAATGCCCCTTCGTGAAGCGGATAATTAATATTTTTACCGAAGATAGTGAAATATTCTTTGGTGGTGGCGGTCAGAGAGATCATGACTTGGTTGTCCATCCACGTGCTGAATTGAAGGATGCCCAGGCCGAAGATCATCGGGCCCATCGTAATAACAATTCGGCGAAGGTCAGGGTCAGCGATGGAAAAACTCAGGCTCCAGGAAATGCCAGCCTTTTTGACGGTGTGGATGATCCAGACCAACTGGACAACCCCTGCCAGGAGGACGGCAATTCCGATGATGTAGACTTTATGTTGATCCGGGATGCCGAATTTCACCAGAATTTTTTGGGCGAAGATAACACCGAAAACCTGGGACATATTGATGATCACGGGCATAAAGGCGGGGATTCCGAAATGGTCGAGGCAATTAAGCAGCCCGGAAAACAGGGCGACCAAGCAGACGAAGATCATGTAGGGGACCATGACTGCAGTCAGACCGGCGGAAAGGTTGATGTATTCGGTCTTTTTGGAAAAGAACCATATTCCACCGATGATCAGTAATACAATCATGGTCAGAATGAATAGAATCACCGTCAGCACGGTGGCGACGTTGCCGACAAGTTTTCCCGCGGCCTTTCGATCTTCTTTGGTCAATTTGTCGGTCAGGACGGGAATAAAGGCGGCGGACAAGGCCCCTTCACCCAGAAGCTGGCGAAAAATGTTCGGGACGAGAAACGCATAGGTGAGACGATCCTGAATCCAGTTATTGCCCAGCCAGGCGGCGACGATTATTTCTCGCAACAAGCCGGTGATCCGGCTTGATAGCGTGACCAGACTGATCAGACGCGTTGAATGTAAGATTGATTTACTCATAAGCGTGAAACTTGGAATTATAGAAAGGTTATCGGAATTTTGCTATAGCGAGGATGAGGGTAAAAAGAAGTAGACGAGTAGTCAAGTAGAAAAGAATGCGGCTGGATAAAGCATCCCTGTGCCACGGTCGGCTTGTCCGACCGTGCTCTTTTTTTTTGTTCAATCGGTTGATAAGCAAGACACGGCTGGGCAAGCCAGCCGTGGCACAAATTACCACAAATTAGTTTCTGACCTTTTATTGCAGGTATTGACCGCGGAAGGATTCTTCGGCGGGACCTAGTTTGTAGACGCAGTTGTCGGATTCGTTCCAAAGTAGTTGCAAGGGTCCGCCGGGCAGTTGGGCCAGCAGATTGCGTTGAGTTCTGGATTCGAGAACACCGGCGACGCAGACGGCGGCGGCGCCTGTGCCACAAGCTAATGTTTTTCCGGACCCGCGTTCCCACGTAATCATCCTTACACGGCCTGGGTCCAGGACGTGAACGAAGTGGACGTTGGTCCGTTGGGGAAAGACCAGATGATTTTCGATGGCGGGACCAAGAATGTTCAAGTCAATGGCCGCCAGATCGCCGCAGAAAATGACGGCGTGGGGATTTCCCATCGAGACACAGGTGATTTTGAAATTATTTCCAGCCACGGAAAGGTCGTGGGCGACAACGCTATGGCCGGGTAAATTTACCGGAATGTTCTGCGGCTCAAGGATCGGTTGATCCATGTTGACACAGACTTTTTCGACGATGCTTTGCTGGTTTATCAAGAGGGCCACGGTGAGGACGCCTCTGCCGGTTTCGATGTTGACGGCCTTGCGTGTGAACGCTCCGCCACCGGCGAATTTTTCCAGGACCGTTTCCATCTGGGCGGGCGGCGAAAATAATTTGTCGGCCACCAAGCCTCGTTCATAGGCGAATTTGGCGGCGCATCGCAGACCATTACCGCACATCTGGGCCTCGGAGCCGTCGGCGTTGAAGATTCTCATTTGAACCGCCGCCTGCGAGGAAGGACCCACGAGGATAAGCCCGTCGCTTCCAATTCCGAAGTGCCGATCGGAAACGGCCCGGGCAAGGCCGGGCAAATCTTCGGGCAAGGGTTGATTGACCGTGTCGATAAACACGTAGTCGTTACCAAGCCCGTGCATTTTGGAAAATTCAAAGGACATTATTCTTCGTCTTCGTCCATATCTTTGAAGAACGATTCGCCGAGGATGTTATCGGCATCTTCCTCCGGGGCGATCTTGGTGGCAACGGAACGAGTCGGCTCAGCCGGTTGGGCCTTCTGAGCCGCCGGTCTCGGCTCTGCCACGGAGGTCTGGCGAAATTTCGATTCGTCGATATTGGCGGGTTTCCCGTCGATCTGAATCAGGAACTTGACAGTGTCGGTCAGGGCGATCAGGTCCCCGGGTTTAAGCTCCTGCTGAGAAATTTTCTGACCATTGACAACTGTGCCGTTGGCGCTACCGAGGTCTTTTACAATAATTTTTCCGCCTTCCACCTTCAGTTGGCAGTGTTGACGGGAAATTTCGCTTAACGGAATCTGCAAATTACAGTCCGCCTGACGACCCAGCGTCGTCACGGCCGCAACTAACGGGAACACTTTACGCACACCTTTAGGTGAAATAGATATTAACTTCGCGTCCATCATACTTCCTCTATGTTCCGTATTCGACCTTCATGCGTAGCCTCTATTATGGTAAACTAATTAGGATTTGCTGTCAAGGTGCAATTAACAACTATTTATGGTGTACTTGAGCATACGATATTATTTATAATGAGCAGGTCATTTTTTTCCGGAGGTTCGTGAATGGTCCAGGAGACGGCAGGTAATTTACTTTTACAGGCGGCGGTCGTAATTCTTTGCGGTGGAAAAGGGACTCGGATGGGGTCGGACAACCGGCACAAGGTTTGTTTTCCCATCGAAGGGATCCCCGCCATTAACCGCACGGTTAAGCTGTTTGCGGAACGGGGGCTGCGTAGAGTCGTGATCGTGGTCGGGGCCCTGGCGGGGGACGTGGTCGCGACGGTCGGCCAGGATTTTCCGCACGTAATGTTCGTCTATCAATCCCAGCAGTTGGGAACGGGTCATGCCACACAAATCGGAGTCAATGCCCTTCGCGCTATCGGTTTTAACGGTCCCATCCTGGTTACTATGGGTGATAAACTGATCGAACCGCAGGTGCTCGATCATATCTCGGAAAAGTTCCTTCGTCAGCGGGCGGACATGGTATTTGTGACCGGTCCGAAAAAGCAAAATCCCGGAGCGGGCAGGATCGTGACCGACAAAACAGGACGAATTCTTGGGAATATCGAAGAACGGGATATTCAACTGGCCCGTATTTTTGGAGCCGTCAACAAACTAATCAAATCCGGCAAAGGGAGTAAAATCACTTTTGCGCAAATCATCACGCTGGGACAAAAATATATTTCCAACGAGTCGAAACTGGTCAAATCCCTTGGTCCCTTCGCCGCCAGGCTCAAACAGGCGGGGGAATTGACCAGTCAGCAGGCGGCCAAGCTTCTTGGGCAGGAGGCGGGGTTTGTCAAGTTGGCCAAACGGTTGTTTACCGGTGACGAAGTGGAAAAAGCCTCCCGGACCGCAAATCTTTCCGTGTACCTGGCGAGCAGCGATTTCTGGTACCAGATACTGCCCACCCTGCAAAACAATAATGCTCAGAACGAATATTATCTTTCGGATGTAGTCACACTGGGTGGGGCAGGGTCGGAATCGGGCTGGAAAATACAGCAGTATGAAATTTCCGATCCGTCGAAAGTGATGGCGTTTAATTCACCGGACGAACTGCTCATGATCGAAGACACCCTGCGGAGGAAAAGTCTTTTGCAGGCGCAAGTGCAACATAAACCCGTGGCCAAAGAGAACAACCTGTCCCAGGCGATCGGGAATTTGCCGTCGGGATCATTTCGCAAGGCGGGCAAGTGGCTTGAAATTTTTGAATCCTGGCCGAGCAAACTGGCCCAGCGGTTTTCTCAAATTTACGGACCGGATAAAGCCCTTCTGGAAGACCGTCGAAAATTGTTTATTACCGCGTTAAAATTATTTGTCAAACGATACGGCGCGGACCGACCTGCGATCATAGTTCGGGCTCCGGGGCGGATTAACCTGCTGGGTCGGCATGTGGATCATCGGGGCGGTGCCGTGAACGTGATGGCGATCGACCGCGACGTGGTTTTTGTCGCCTCGCCGCGAAACGACGACAGTGTGAGAATGTGCAACGTCCGCGGCGGCACACATCCGGATCGGGAATTCAACATCGGGCAATTGCTAGGTGAGATCGAATGGCAGGACTGGGTGAGTTTCGTGAACAGCGAATACGTCCGCCGGATCATCGCCCAGACGCGAGGCGACTGGAGCAATTACGTCAAAGCCGCTTTGTTGCGCCTGCAGCAGGGATTCCGGCAGGTGCGGATATTAGGGTTCGACGCTGCCGTGGCGGGGGATATTCCCCAGGCGGCGGGATTGTCGAGCAGTTCGGCGCTCGTGGTGGCGTCGGCGGAAGTAGCGATGCTATTTAACGGTCTGAACGTTAGTTCCAGTGAACTGGTGGATTTGTGCGGTGAGGGGGAATGGTTCGTCGGTTCGCGCGGCGGCAGCGCGGATCATGCAGCCATTCGCATGGGGCGCCGTGGACAGATCGCGCACGTGAAATTTTTCCCGTTCGAGATAGCGAAGATTTACAATTTTCCAGAATCCTGCCGACTGGTCATTGCCAACAGCGGGATCGACGCCCACAAGAGTTCGACGGCGAAGGATAAATTCAATCAGCGGGTGGCCAGTTATGAATTCGGGTTCATGCTCCTCAAGGACCGAAACGAACAGTACAACCATTTGCTGGAGCATCTGCGGGACGTGAATCCGAGGCGGCTCAACTGCACGATCAGCCAAATATATCGATTGCTCCAGTCAATCCCGGAGAAACTGCCGACGTCCACGCTGCGAGATTTACTCTCCGGGCAATATCGCCAGAAGGTGGAGCGGATCATGTCCTCGCACAATCTGCCGGACTACTACGACTTGCGGAGCGTCCTGCTTTACGGAATCGCGGAGTGCGAGCGAAGCATCCAGGCCCCGGACCTGCTGGCGGAAAATCACATCGAATCCTTCGGAAAACTGATGATGATCAGCCACGACGGCGACCGGCTGGTCCGGTGCCGTCGGACGGCGAAAAATAAATGGCTGGTTTCAAAGTATTCCTACGATGTATCCGATGCGGCCATTGAGCGATTCTGTCAGGACCTGGTGAGCGAAGAACCGTCGCGGGTCCTGCGATCTCAATTGTACATGCAGCCGGGCGGCTACGGTTGCTCGACTCGGCAAATCGATAAAATGATCGATATTGTCAAAAACGTGCCCGGATTTTACGGTGCCCAGTTAGGCGGGGCGGGACTTGGCGGGTGCATTATGATTCTGGTGCAATCCCAGGCCAGTGAGACGGTGGCCCAGGCACTCAAGCGAGAGTATTACCAACCAGCCAATATCGAGCCTATGATACATATATGTCAACCGGTGGAAGGATCTGGAATTGTAGCCATTTGAAAGAAGAATCGGTTACATAACCACACGACTAGCCCCCGATGGTAATCGGGGGTTCTTTTCCAAAGGTTATGAAGCTACCTCCAGCCAAGTGGAAGCGGGGGGTTTTTGGTGAAAAAATATTATGGCGGAAGATATAAAATTAAACGAGCCCCAGAAAAAATATTTACTGCAACTTGCCAGGACCATAGTTGAGGCGAAGGTTACAGGAAAACCTATTTCGGTCGATCCACCCCAGGATGCCGCCCTGTTTCAGCCGAGCGGCTGTTTCGTTACGTTACATGTCGATAGTCATTTACGCGGATGCATCGGGACGTTTCAGGCGGATGGTCCGATTTATCAGACGGTCAGAGAAATGGCCCAGGCCGCCCTTCAAGACTCGAGATTTCTTCATCAACCCTTGCGGAAGGATGAATTAAACCGGCTGGTGATTGAAATTTCCGTGCTTTCCCCGCTATCCCAGACGGACGATCCGCTTTCCCTGGAATTGGGAAAACACGGAATTTACATCAAACGAGGTCATCAGAGCGGATGTTTCTTACCCCAGGTGGCGACGGAAACGGGCTGGACAAAAGAGGAGTTTCTTTCCTATTGCTGCACGCATAAGGCGGGACTGCCGCGGGAGGCTTGGAAAGATAAACAGACGACAGTGTATCTCTTCACGGCGGAAATATTTGGGGAGGGTAGAGAGTAGATATTATTCGATCCAATTCAAACTGGGCAGGGCCTGGATTTCGTGGTTATGATCGCCGATAGACTTCAGATCGTGCTCGAGCTTGTCCAGGTCGTAATTAAGTAACGCCTGTGCGACGGCGGGTGAAAACTGGCTTCCTGAGCATTGTCGGACTTCGTTAATGGCGTCGGTGAAGCTCTTGGCCGAATGGTACGTGCGTTCGCTGGTAATGGCGTCGAAACAATCGGCCAGCCCAACGATCATTCCCATCAAGGGAATCTGCTCACCGGTAAGACCTTCACAATATCCCTTTCCGTCATAGCGTTCGTGGTGATGGAGCACGCCGGGAAGAATATTTTGGAGCGGACGGACGGAAGAAATAATCTTCGCGCCGATCACCGGATGCTGCTGAATGATCGCGAATTCCTCGGGTGTAAGTTTTCCAGGCTTGGTGAGAACATGGTCGCTGATTCCGATTTTACCGATATCGTGAAGCAGTCCTGCCATGTAAACCTGGGCACATTCTTTGGGGGACAATTCCAGCGATTCGGCGATGCGCCGGCCGATGAACGCCACCCGCTGACTGTGACCGCGAGTGCAAGGATCCTTGGCGTCGATGGCGTTGACCAGACTTGTCAATAATCCCGTAAGTAATTCCTGGATGTCCGCCAGAAGAAAGCTGTTTTGCAGAAAACTTGCCGTCTGTTCCCCGATTGTGCCGAAAAGCTTGGCGTCGGTGGAATCAAAACCGTCATATTGATTCGTGCCTACGGCAACCAGAATCCCCAGGGGGGTGTCCTCAACCAAGATGGGTCGCGCCATGATTCCCACCTCGGTATTTTGGAATATCCGAACCAACGAGGGATGTGTGGAAATATCCGACAAAATGAGAGTTTCACGCCGCGTGCCGGTTATTTGAGTCAGATACCGGCAAACGGCCTTGGCCCCTTCACCCGGCACCGGCATGTTTCCCACCTGGAGGCAGGTTTCTCCCCCGCTCAGGCGATGATTGATCAGGAGCAGTAACCCCTGGGCCTGGATCAATTCCATCAACTCTTCGGCAAATCCGTTCAGAAACGTCGCTGGATCGTCGGTGATCTGAAAATGTTCCCCGAGTTTATAGATCAGACTCAACTCTTCGTAACTTCCGGAAAGCTCCCGGGAAAGATCGGTCAGTTCATTTTCGGTCCGGAAATTTGTATGAAGATGATCGATGTTTTTGTGGAAAATCTCGAACAATGCCTGGGACTGCTCCAAGAGATTCGGCGGAAAAATACAGAGAATGCTCCCAAGACATCTGCCATTGCTGAAAACAGGAAAGGCATTGCCGTTTCCAGAGGAAGAAACGAAGGCGGTCGGTTTACCCTCGACCGTGCTTTGGCAAGCCGCTTCTTTTGCGATGCCCGGATCGTCCAGATCAAGGATGTTCAATTCCTTATAGGAATTCCACCAGCATACCCTGGCTCCCAGTTTCGACCAGCTCTGGGAGAGTTGTTCGGCCAGTTCGGATAAATATGTTTCAGATTTCTCTTTGAACATTTTCCATCCTCATTATTATTTCACCGCGCCCATGAGTATCTCCTGCACCAGGGCAAGGAGTTCCCGTGGGCTGAACGGTTTTGAAACACGGTACTGAATATTTGTCTGAGCCAGGTCGTCGGGCGTTAAGGAAAACCCGCGCGCGGTCAGGAGAATAATCGGCGTGCCTCGCAATTCATTTTCCTGGTACATCTTTTCCGCTAATTCCAAGCCCGTCATTTCCGGCATCTGGTAATCGCTGATGACCAGAGCGGGTCGGGTTCGTACAATTTGGTCCCAGGCTTGAAGTCCGTTGCCGGCTTTGACGCAGGTAAAACCGGCGGAACTCAGCTTAAGTTCAAGAACCCGCAAAATGTGGGCTTCATCATCGGCGATAACGATGGTATTATTTTCGCTCATAAAGCAATCGCCTCCTGTTCAATTTCACTCCGAGACGAAGACTCGGCGGGCTTAACGAGCAGGTGAAGGATAAATTTCGAACCCCTGCCGGAATCGCTTTGAACTTCGATCGTACCACCATGAATTTGCTCAACCACTTTCTTCACCAAAGCCAATCCCAGGCCTGTGCCCCCCGATAAGCTCCTCCCGCCGGAAGAACGATAAAACTTTTCAAATATCTTATCCCGTTCGTCCGCGGCGATACCGATACCGGTATCCTCAACGCTGATCCAGTACGATTCGCGGTCTTCACTTACGCCCGCGTCAAGACGGACCTTGCCGCCGGGATTGGTATATTTGATCGCGTTGGAAAGCAGATTCAACACTACCTGACGTAAGAGATCGCGGTCGGCATGGATACTGATTTCTTCCGCAAAGGAATTATTTTCCAATATAATCGATTTTTCCCGGGCCAGATATTCAACCAGGGCAGCGGCCTGGCGCAATTCATCCTTCAGGTTCAGCTTTGCGAACTCCACCGACATAAGCCCCGATTCAATCCGATTCAAATTAAGCATGTTTTCAATGAACCGGTCGAGACGATCCGCCTCCGACTGGATGATTTTGTAGAAATCAGTTCGTCCCTCGGCGGTCTTGATATCGCCGTCTACCAACAGTTCGATATAGGCTTTGATGCTGCTCAGTGGCGTCCGCAACTCGTGCGAGACATGGTTGACGAAATCGTTTTTCAACTGAGCAAGCTGCCGCTCCTGGGTTACGTCATGCAATATCATGGTCAGTGCCCACAATTCATCGCTTTGGATATAAACCGGTGAAATCGTGACGACATAGGTGCGGGCCTTCAACTCATATTCGAACGTGACTGGTTCGCGATATTTCCACTGGGCAGTATCGAGCATGGCTTGAAGTCTGGATTCGCTAATGATCTGCTCGATGGGACGATTTTTACTGTCCGGTAATTTAAACCCGAACAACTCCTGGGCCAGCCGGTTGGCCAGGGTCAGTTCACCGAAAGCGTCGATGACGATGACGGCGTCGGAGGAGCTGGCGACGATGGCCTCGGTATTATGCTTTTCGGCGTCGGCGACCTGTACCAGAAGATTAAGCTCTTTTCGCTCACGCGACAGGTCATTCATCTTTTTTCGGATCAGGGTCAGATATTCATTGAGCATTCCCGCCAGGCCTTCCACAGGCCATTGCTCTTCCACCATCACCAGTCCGACTTCAGCGATTTCGCTCATCTTTTGGATTTGCTTTTTCATTTGGTTGAGCGCTTCGCGGGTCCGAATATGCAGCAGAATTTCCAGCATGGCCCCGGCGGCGCCAACTGTCCCCAAGACCATCCAAAACGCGAGAGGCAACCCCGATGCAACTTCTGAATGGGAAGCCAGTCCCCAAATAGCCAGAAATCCAATCATCCCATAAAGAACTAGGAGCGTTATGTGAGTTTTATTAGTTAATATCATAGGGAAATCTTCCAAGCTGCCTTACAAACGATCCCTACCGCCAAAGAGCAGCACCGTAACCAATTTCAGGCAAAGTTACGTAACCCACTACCAACAAAACAGTTGCGATGATAATCGCTTCTACAAACCATAAAGGTTTCATTTGTCAACCACCTCCAAAATCAAACTTTGTAAACATACATTTCCAATGTCGATATCGACGCTAAATATAGAGGACTTTATTGACCAGTTCGAGAATCTAATCGCCTGCCCTCAATTTAAATATAAAATTCAAATCGAAGTGAGAAAAAAGATTATCATCGGTCGTTGATGTGCCAGCAGGCGGCGAAATGACCGGGGCGGTGTTCAATAAGTGAGGGTTGTTGGCTTTTGCATTTCGGGTCGTTGTTGCAGATGGGGCAGCGAGGGTGGAATCGGCAGCCGGTGGGGAAATTCAATGGGTTTGGAACCTGACCTGGTATGGTTACAAGCCGTTGATTGCGTTTTCCCATTCCGAGGCGGGGAATGGCGGCAAAAAGGCCTTGTGTGTAGGGATGCAGAGGATGAGCGAAAAGTTCTTTGGCTTGGGCGTATTCGACGATTTTTCCGGCGTACATGACGGCGACACTGTGAGCGGTCTGGGCCACGACGCCCAGATCGTGGGTAATCAGCAAAATACTTGTGCCGGACTGCGTCTGAAGTTCGTTTAAAAGATCGAGAATTTGAGCTTGGATGGTGACATCAAGGGCGGTGGTTGGTTCATCAGCGATGAGCAGGGCGGGTTTGCACGCCAGGGCCATGGCGATCATCGCCCGCTGACGCATGCCCCCGGAAAGATGATGGGGATAGTTTTTAATCCGCTGGGCCGGTTCGGGAATGCTGACCTGTCGTAAAAGTTCAACTGCGAGTTCCCGACTCTCGCGGCGGGAGATATTTTGATGCAGGCGAATGGCTTCGATGATCTGATTGCCGATTGTGAAGACCGGATTCAGGGCGGTCATCGGCTCCTGAAAGATCATGGCGATTCGATTTCCGCGGATTTTAAGCATTTGCCGCTCATTAAATTCAGCCAGGTTTTGACCGTCGAAAATGATTTTTCCTTCTACGATTCTTCCCATCGGTTCGGGAACCAGTTTTAAAATGGAAAGGGCGGTAACGCTTTTCCCGCACCCGCTCTCGCCGACCAGTGCCATTGTTTGTCCCTTCGGCACGGAAAAACTCACCCCATCGACAGCTCGGCCAGTCCCTTCGTCGGTGAAAAAATACGTTTTAAGGTTTTCGATCTGCAGGAGATTTTTTTCCGCGTTCATTTATCGGCCCCTCAATTTCGGGTCCAGCGAGTCGCGGAGGGCATCGCCGACGATATTCAAGGCCAGAGAAATAATGAAAATGGCCACGGTGGCGGCGACCATCTGCCACCAGACCCCCCGACCGAGTTCCAACCGAGCGTCATCAATCATCACGCCCCAGCTCGGCTGTTCTTTGGCGCCGAGTCCGAGGAAGCTCAAAGTTACCTCGGCCTGGATGAAACCGACAAATCGCAGGGAAAAATCGATAATGACCAGGTGAAACACATTGGGAACGATGTGACGAAAAATAATGTAAAGATCGGAAGCCCCGAACGCCTTGGCGGCCATTACATAGTCGCGGTTTTTGTGTTTGATCACTTCCCCTCGGATGAGCCGGCACAACCCCACCCAACTGGTTAATCCGATGGCCAGATAGACTGCGGTGATACCGGACAAGGGAATCGCATGACCGGTCCCGGCGAAAAGAACTTTGTTCTGTAAGACAAAGGCAAAGGCCAGGATCAGGAGAATATAGGGAACACTTTCGAGCGTGCTGTAAATCCAGACGACGATTTCGTCGATCCATTTTCCAAAATAACCGGCGATGGCTCCGAGGGGCAGGCCGATCCCGATGGAAATAAGTGAAGCCAGAAAGGCCACCGTCAGCGAGGTTTTTGCCGAATAAATTGTTTTCCGCAGCACCGACTGACCGAAGATGTCCGTGCCGAAGGGATTCTGCCAGGACGGGGGGGAATATGGTTTTGCCACCGTTTGGTCCCAATTGCCTGCGATCAACCCGAAAGCGACCGCCAGGGCCAGGACAACGTAAAAAGCAAAAACCCCCAGGCACACGACGGCCAGGCGATTCTTTCGAAATCGATACCAGACCTCCGCCCACAACGACCTTGCAGGAGGAAGCGATTCTGTTTTAGCGATTGTCAATTCCACAAACATGCTCCGAAATACAGTTACAGGTTTCGAGTTTCGAGTGCAGAATTAACCCGAGACCCGAAACTCGAAACCCGAAACCCTAAACCGTATTTCTACCATCATAGCAGGCAAGGCCTTGCGGGGAAATAACTTTCATTCAGGTTTAAAATCAGGTTACCCGGTCGGTTCAGCTTTTGTTAGCGTCCATGTGTCGGGACCGTCGATTTTTTGAAGGACAAACCTGCCGGAAAGATGTTTTCCGGCAAACCTGACCCGCCAAAAGTCCGGTCTCGATTCGACAAGCTCGTAATCGCCCCGATCAAAAATTTTGCACCAGCCGCGATTTTGGCTGATCGGTCCTTCGTAAGTCAAATAGGCTTTACGGTGATCGGGCAGGGCGGTGATGGAAAGCGGATGATTTAATTTTTCCGGTACAGGACAGACAGAAAGCTTCCAGACGGCGAGAATTTTTTCGTTTTCGTTCTTTTTAATTTTCCCCGGTCGGTGGAGCATCAAATCCCAATGCACAGCCGTTCCTTCATGATGTTCCTGAACGACGAAGGGCAATAAGCTTTCGTTTAACGGTACGCTGGAACTACGCCACGCCATACAGCAAGGCTTGGACGGCAGCGTGAATAAGGGCGGTCCCGAAGGATTCGATAATGCTGATAAACGTATCGGCCAGATATTGCTTGAAATACTGCGACCCGATGGCTTGGGTAAAAAATCCGATCATCGGTAAGGCCAACATCAATTGAGATGTGATTCGCAACCATCCAGGGATCAAATTCGTTTTCATAATTCAGGCTCCTCTTGCTACGGACAGCAGTTACAATTAAGATTAACGATAATAAATATACTATACGATTTTAACCGGGTCAAAGGAATAATTTTAATATGACAGTCGAATACAGGGTAATCAGTATCGGGACGTTGAGCAAAAACTTTTTCTGGGGTGAAAAAGATCAGGTCCGCACACCTCATGCGACCACAACATTGATCGTTTCCGGGGATAAAAAGATTTTGGTCGATCCAGCGTTGCCGGGGCAGGTGCTTAATGCCCGATTATTTGAACGGGCGGGAATAAGGAATTCCGAGATTACGATGGTTTTTCTGACCACTTATCGGTCCGCCCATCGGGGAGCGTTGGCCGCATTTGATAAGGCCAAGTGGTTTATCCATGAACGGGAAAAGGAATATGCCAGGGCATATCTGGAGGAAATGTACCGGAAAAACAAGTGTGAAGGGCATGACCCTCCGCAGGTAGATCGAGAATTAATTGCAAATGA
>JBAZZQ010000027.1:0-50510 GCA_041658725.1 Phycisphaerae bacterium
GCAATCGCCGAAATCGTTTGTTCCCCGCGATCACATGCCGCCACGATCCGTTCCCGTAAATCCATTGAATATTGTTTCATTCCCCTTTCATCGGACAAATGTACAATAATTCTTGAATTGCTCTAATCCGGGACAGCCGGTTTTGATGGCCTGGCACAGTTCGCGGATGGATTGGGTATTGATGCCGAACGTATCGTCGTCAAAGTAAACGCTCGTCAGGCCTTTTTGCATAAGCCCTTGAATCTCGCGCACCACATTTTCCGGAAAGCGAAATCTTACTTTTCGGCCCCAGACATTTCGCGAACCGCAAAAAAAGCAATTATAGGAACATCCTCGCGTAGCGAAGATATGGTTAAAGGCGGAAGGCGGGTAGAGCTTATAGTCATGGAGAACTTGCGGGGCAAATTGATGTGGGAAGGGCAGCGAGTTCAAATCTTCGATAAAGGCGCCTGGTCCATTGTCCCGGATTTGATTATTATTTCGGAAAATCACTCCGGGAATACCCTCGAACGATTTTTCGGTTTGGATGGCGTTTAGCAGTTGTATAATGGCTGCTTCGCCTTCTCCCCTGACGGCGACATCGAATTCCGGATACGCTAAAATTTCGCCTCCGACCATGGACGGATGCGGACCTCCGGCGATAGTTATAATCCGTGGGTCGATTTCCTTAACGATCCTGGCGACGGCGCGGGCGGAGGCAAACGTTTGAGATTTACAGGAAATCCCCACCACCGCCGGCTGATACCGGGTAATGACCGCGGCTATTTCCTTCCAAATCGGTTCGGAAGGATTCTTTAAGGCGGAACGGTAGTTCTCAAAACCTTGACCGCTTAAATACCGGACTTTGACGGGCTTACTTTTCGGAAAAAAGTCGGCGTTATAAGCAATCACCCGCCAATCTGTTTTTGCCTTGATCGCTCCGGACAGATAGCCCAGGGACAGGGGATATCGAGCCAATCCATAGGTGTTCTTAAAAAGCCGGTAATGCGGCGGATCTATGAGCAAAATACACGGTTGATTGTTTTCTTTCATGTCATTCAATTCCTTTTATTCAGGAAAGACGGGAAATAATATAAGGTCCGGCTAAACGAGTCATGGCCACCGGTAATCGTCGCCAGCATTGAGTCAGGAAACGATATTTGGCGCTGTCGGGGCGAAGTTCCGGCAACTGTTGATCGCCGGGAAAAAGGTAGTGCCAGTAGAGGGCGGATTCTTCGGCGCCCCATTGTTTTTTAAATCGCCAGGTTCCCGAGCCGAGGGTGCTTCGTCCGAAATCGAAAATATTTATTCCCCGCGCACAGCTTTCCATCAGCATGGACCAGTATAACAGCATATTCGGGCATAAAGATTTGGCGCGCCAATCGCTGGCCGCCCAGGGGAGGAAAGTTAATTCTTTCCACACTCCCTCACGGTCATGCCTCTTTGGGGTCGAATTTGTTATGGTGAAACCTCCGGCCACGGGTATATTGTTTGATTTTACCGTAAAGAGGCGGACGGAATCGTGGAAACTTTCCAGGATGAGTTGGAAAAATCGCCGGCTATGGGGCGGACTTCCCAGGTCCCGCATATTCCTCACGTACACCGTGTAAAAATCGTCGAGCAACTCCAGTTGTCCTGAATTCACTTCGAGATTTGAGGATTGTGCCTTACGAATTTGATTGCGCACTTTGGCGTCCAGGTTTCGCCATAGTTCATCGGCATCGGCGGGAAGTTTCAGCCGTAAATCTACCTTGTCTGTGCGAACCGCTGGAATTTCCGGGAACATCTGCGATTGGCGAAGTTCTATCCATTTAGTTTTACGTTTATATAAAAGTTTTTGTGCTTCGTTCATTAGTTTTTCCGTCGCCGATTGATCGTCGGCGAGAATGCCGGAGGAATCGAAATACGGCAGGCTACACAGACGCGAACCGAAGAGGAGGCTTTTTTGCTCGACTAATTGAAGAATACCCACCACTTGTCCGCTACGTTTTGCGGTCAGATAAAAGGGGCGATTTCTGTAAGCTCGATGCATCACCTGCCCCCATCGGGGATCGTTAAAAATGGTAGCGGAGGGATGTCGGGCCAGGTAGTCATCCCACGCTGGGCTTTCGTTTGAAATGTCCACCGAATCATTTCTTTCCTGATTGAGATTATTCCAAATGGTGGCGACCCTCGATTCCCAGGTGTCCATTTTTACACGATCACGCATTCGGATGGCCTCGCCGTTTGGATTTCGAGCCAGGATGGTTCGGACGGTTGGAACAAACTGATTTCGGTCGTCGTACAAGTGGATCAAATCTGCCACGGCGGCGAGATCGGGAAGGGCTCTTGCCACTGTTGGTTTTCCCAGGGCGAGACATTCTCGGATTTTGAGCGGACCGCTGGCTTTGATTTCGTCATCGGGCACGTAAGGAACGACGACCAGGTCCATAGCCTGGAGGTAGGCGGGAAGTTCTTCATAAGGTTTCGGGCCAAGAAAACGGACGTTCGGCAAGGCGGATAATCGGTCGATATTCGTTTTGACCGGACCGATCATCAGGAGTTGAATTTTGGGTTCCTGCACGGCCAGTTCATAAAGCGAATCGAGATCGATTTTTTCGTAGATGAGTCCGAAAAAGCAAGCCCGCGGGTGCGGGATTGAGCGTAGTTCCTGCGGTTCGGGACACCGTTGGGAAAAGTGTTCAAAATCGACCGCATGGGGTAAAAGAATGGTTTTTTCGTTTTTGTTCTGATGGCTGGCGGCGAGGGGTTCGCTGCAGGCGAAGACGAAATCCGCGTGCTGCGTCAATTCACGGTCGGCCCGGCGGATTTCTTCGGCGTCTGCCCCCGGCCAAAGGCTGTAGTCGTCGGTTACATAATAGATGAGGGATGACTCGTCGAATTTCCCGACAAAATCGACGGCGGTGGGAACAGTGGTCCACAGGATGGGGTGTTTCATATTCATTTTTTTCAACGCTCGACGAATGGCCAGGGTGGTTAGTCGGGTATTAATTCTGCCGAGGATTCCCTGGCCCCATACCGGCAGCATCACCGGGGAAAGCACCCATAAATTCTCGTTCACCCGCCGCAAGGGTGTATCAGACCACTGGCAGATTTTTTCCATTCCTCGCACGAACGTAAAACGATCCGCCTTCGGAGCGCGCAGGCCGATCGTATTGACCCACAAGACACGATGGTCTTTGGAAATTCGTTTAAAAAGATGCTGACAACTGGAAGGATGCCTTGCCCAGTCATCGCTGAATACAATAAAATTACGTGGTTCACTCATTTTGAAATTAGTAATCATTCAGCCCCCTCCGTTATTTGTGCCACGGCTGGCTTGTCCAGCCGTGTCTTCAAGAGCACGGTCGAACAAGCCGACCGTGGCACAATGGGGGCTTGCAATTATTTTCGCCGATCCCCGATAGTTTTGGCGGGATTTCCGGCGACGATCTGATAGTCCGCGACGGGTTTGACTACGATACTGCCCGCGCCCACCACGCAGTGATCGCCCACGTCGGCAAGGATTACGGCGCCGCTGCCGATCCAGCAATCGCGCCCGAGATGGATAACTTCCAGCTGGCTTGGTTGCTGACGAATCGGAATATCGAGCCGGGTGAATTCATGCTGATGTGATCCGCTGGGAATACACACGTAGTCCGCCAGCAGGGTGTTCTCGCCAATCCTCACGTCGCCCAGCAGACAATGCGATCCGATATACACCCCATCGCCGAGCTCAACCGAGGGCTTGGTTAAAATGCTGCCGAACGAGATAACCACGTCCTTGCCCATGCGGCTGATAATTCGCTTGAACAACATTCGCCGCCGATATTCACCAAACAGGCCCGGCCACTTTGAGGCCCGCTGGGCTACGGCGATACTTGCCCGCTGACGACCCAGCAGACAAGAGTGAATAAGAAAAATCAACCACACGGGCAAAACCGTCAGAGAAGCCATTTTTTCCATCGTCATTTTTGCAAATCGTTTCATATCAGTTCAGCAATCCGTTATATACTTTTAACGTCGCTTCGATATGCTTTTCAAAACTGAATTCGTTGATTATCCGTTGATAGGCGCTCTCGGCAAGACGCTTCGCCAAATCGGGATCGGCGATCAGCCGTTCGAGGGTGTCGGCGAGGGTTTTTGCGTCCTTCGGTGGGCAGAGCAGACCATCGATGCCGTCGCGAATCATCTCGCCAACCCCGCCGACATTTGTCGCCACGACGGGCAGGCCGCTCCACATGGCTTCCAGAATTGTATTCGGCATACACTCGGTCCGGCTCGGATTAACCAGGATGTCGGCCTCGGTTAAAAATGGCAGCACATTCGAAATGTATCCTGGCATCTTAACAAATTCGTTTAAATTCAAATTCCGTATTTCGTTTTCCAGCCGCTGACGCTCCGGACCGGCACCGGCCAGGATGAGTTCCACGTCCAATCCCCGCTGTTTCAAAATCGCCAACGCTCGCAAAAGATGGATAGGGTCTTTTTCCTTGCTCAATCGGCCAAGGTAGAGAAGGACGTTACGTCCGCCGTGTTTTTTGCGGACAGGTCTTTCGTTGGCCGCGATATCAATACCGTTTGGGATGACATGAATTTGTTTCGAGGAAACACCTTTTTTAATGAGGTTACGATACATCTCGTGCGTGGGTGAGATAACCGCATCAGTGAATTTGAGCAGCCACCGCTCCAGGCTGTAGTAAAAGATTTCCCGAAACGCCGTTCTATTATACCCGTGAACGGTAGCGACGATTTTAAAACCACCACGCCGACGAAACAGCGCCGTGAGGGCATTTGATTTATAATCATGGGTGTGTACGATATCGAATTTTCCTGCCGTTAAAACGCGACGAAAGGCTTGAAGGGTGGAAAACGAAACCGGACCGGTTTCCAGGGCGGTATACATTCGGACTGCGATTTTTTTTGCCGCCACCGGCAGCACCTGTGCATCGTTTCGCCGATCGAGCATGTAAAACGCTTCGGCGGTCTGGCCGATTTTGGTCAGAAATTCACACGACTTTAGAATGGTCTTGTCCGGACCCCCGCCCGTTCCGCTGACCGTGCGAACATGCAAGACGCTAATCGGTTTCCAAACCGTCATCCTCGTTCTCCATTGCCGACAAGATCGCGATAAATTTTCAGGTAGCGTTGATGCATTTGGCTCTGTTGAAAATATTTTTGAACGCGATCATAACCGGCTTGGCCCATGCGAGTACGTAAATCTGGGTTTCGGAGCAGTTGGAGGAGGGCGTTTGCAATTCCCTGTACGTCTTTTGCCTCCACCAGCAAGCCTGTTTCATGGTTAACCAGCGTTTCTGGAATTCCACCGACATTGGTGGCCACAATGGGCAACCGCCTCGCCATGGCCTCCAGTAGCGACACGCTGTGGGCTTCGGATAAACTGGTCATCAGCATCACATCGGCGGAAGATAAAATTTCCGGAATGTCCTCGCGCTGCCCCAGGAATCTTACAGCCTCGCCCAGACCCAATTGCTCCGCCAGCTTGCGGCATGAGGGTAAATCCGGTCCATCACCGACAAAGACGAGGATCGCATCAGCATCGTGTTCGTGAACAATGCGAAACGCATTAATCGCCGAGGCTTGGTCTTTGACCGCGCGGAACGTGCCGACCTGGACAACGATTCGCGAATCCGCGGGCAGTCCCAGCCGTGTTCTGGCTTCTTGTCGATCAGAGATAGTTTCAAATCGGGAAAGATCGACGCCGTTATAAATTATTTCGATCCGGTTCTCCGGCAGGGCTTCGTTTTTGATCAGCCGATCGCGGGTAAATTTACAAACCGCCGTAATGCGATCCGCCTTGCGGGAGAGGAAGCGATTGACCATTTGTCGTTTCCATCCAACCGCATCCGGAAAATGGCGACCATGCTCGGTAAAAACAATTCGCCCTTTTCTCGTCCATAAACTGGCCAGACTGCCGTAAAAAAAAGGAGTATATTGATGACAATGGATTACTTGCGGATTAAACGAACGGATGATTTTTCCAATACGAAAAATCTGACGAAAATCCAAACCTACTCGCCGATGGGTATGATAGACCGATATTCCCTGACGGCGTAAGTCGTCGGCCAAGGGTCCTTCATGGTCCAGACAGACCACTACGGTTTCGATTTCGCGGCGATTTGCTAGGGTCAAATCATAAACCAGCCGTTCAACCCCCGCGCGTTGAAGTCCGTGAAGAATTTGAAGAACACCATATTTCATGATCGACCCACATTCGCCACGCCCCATGAATACCATAGACCAAAAATAAAGAAAGAAAGCCATCGTACGCTATGCGTAATCGCGGCTCAGACAAAGTCACCAAAGCCAGCAGAATTAAACTCATCACAGTGCCGATAAACAATAACAGCATCAGCCAGGCGGAGGAGTCCCATTGCCGCCAAATGCATATTAATCCGGATATACTGAATAGAACGACGCCGACCGGCCAAATCGCTCGGCAAAACACCTTGGCGCCCGCTACCACCCATTGGCCATCTTTGAGATTTTCAGAAAATGAGGGGGCATCCCAGAACCCTTCCCACCAAACCAGCCAGTAACCCCCCAAACTATATTTAAGATACCATAAGGAATCGCACAAAAAGCTCGGCCAGCATTTTTTCATATTTTCCCGGGCGATATAACCCAGTTTTCTATAGAGATCGGCTTCACCCCGCACATCACCCGGGGCAAGTTCCGCCACAAGACGCGGGGGTATAATGTATCGGCGAACTTGTTTGTCGGTCAATTTCCACTGCACAATCTTTTCGCTGATCTGTCGGCGAAGTTCCGGTTCCCGATCTCCCGTGGGAGAAAGATACCACGTCCGGCAAAACAGATTGCTGTCAAACGCGTCTTGCATGTTTGCGTAACCGCGATGGCGGGCACAATGCAGAATCCACGGAGCGGCACAAATTGCGGCAATACCGCCGGCGATCACGCCGCCAGTGATGACTCGCCTGGTCCACTGCCGCTTGAATATCGATCCCGCGAGAATGACAAATATCAGAAGGCAAGCTTCCATGCGAACGTAAACTAACCCCGACAAAGACAAACCCAACGGCAAGGCATACCAGGAATGCCGAAGAACGATTCGCAAAGCCAGCCACGTCGATAGCACCAGCAGGAACATAGTTAAAGATTCCCGAAGGAGCATACCGCTATACGCGGCAATATCTGGGTTTAACCCCACAAGAGCGGCCGCCACCAGAGATAATTTCCACCGGTTCTTTCCCAGCAACTCGACTCCCAAAAGATATAAGATTCCCACGGACAAAGTGGAAAGGACGGCTTGAACGATCAGAACGGCCCGAACCGTTTCGCTGAACAAAAACCAGATACCCGCCACGAAAACAGGATATCCGGGGCTCCGAAGCGCGCTGGGAAACGTTCCTGTATGTAAAAGACTTTTGGCCAGGCCGGCGTAATGATAGGCATCGGGACCCAGATCGAAGGAGAGGGGCTTGAGAACAGCAAAAAATAATCGAATAGCCAAAGAGACGCCCAGTAATGCTATCAACCACCAAGGCCGAAAACGATCATTTGGCTGTTCCATCACATCCTTACCCCTGAGCAACTTTTACAGGGTTCACCCATTGCCTGGGACTTCAAGGGTTGCGTAAAACTTTTTCGGACCGTCTGGTACAATTCATTATTCCAGATGGTCCGCAGAGTCGATTTAAAGATATTTCCCATTTCCCATCGCATATCAAAAACACCGCAGCACACGGAGACGGCGCCATCCCAATTGATCACCGTGCCCCACCAGGGCCAATCGCAGGGATATCGCTTAAGATATTTTCCCCGACAAGAACCATTGCGGTCATTTTGCCGATACCAGGGGGCAATCCATTTTTCATTTTCCGGTAACCATTCTTCCATGATTTTCGCCCTGGTCTCATTCTCTGCCAATCGCAGATTCAACGAGGCTGGGATGAAGATCGCCTCGCAACTCAAGCTCTCGGCCAGGATTCGAAAATCGTCGATTTCATGTTCATTGTATTTTGTGACCACAAAAAACAGCTTTACGACCGGGGTGCGCGATCGAAGTCGGTGTTTGGCTTCGAGAATAGCTCGGATTTTTTCCAGAACCAAATCCAAATTTTTTCCAGGTTGATATTTTTCGTACGTCGCCTGTGTTACAGCGTGAAGAGAGCAATTCAGCATACCCAGCCCGCTTCGAACCATACTTTCCGCGTCATTGGCGTCTTGATGAAACGCGTGAAGATTACTCGATATGTAGGTCCATATTCCCGCGTCGTGGGCATAACGAATCATTTTATAAATATCGGGCGAAATCAAAGGATCGCCCCAGTTGGATAAATCGGCCACATACGTGTGTTTTTTGACGGTGTCGATGATGTCGCAAAAATCATTAAAGGCCATTTTTCCTTTGGCCCGTCCGGGAAGTCCCATTCCCGTCGGACAAAGCCGACACGTCGTGTTGCAGATATTCGTCGGTTCAATCTTGATGATATACGGAAGCCCGGTCATTTGCCGGCGGTGAAAGAGCAACTCCAAATTCACCAGGCCCATATTCCAGAGTTTATAGGTAGTCAGGTAACGGCGATTTCGCCAGACGTGCCAGACGGCCCGGACCGGCCAATTCGCCGCCCGATAGAGTGTGCGTCCCCATCCGGAACTCATATCATCGGCCCACCGATTCATTTTTCCGATGGTCCGATCCAATTTTTCCCTGGGATTGACCTGGGTCATGCCGGAACGCCTCTAATTTTCCTACTCCCTGCGGTGGACAACTTTTCCACAACCGCGGCCCTGGCCGTTTCCACCTGGGTTTCCGGGATTTGCTGAGAAAGCGTGGGAGCCACCGCTCCCATCAACATCAGCAGATAACACAATTCAAACGTTTCAAAAGAAAGGAATATGGAACCGAAGGCAAAGATCACCATGCTCCAGAATGACGCGAGGCAGACGTAGTGGTGCCATCGCATTTCGGGATCGTCCAGACTGGATTGTGACCGTCGGGCCGCCTCACGAAGATGCCAGAGGGTCATGACAATCAGGGTGGTAAAAATGATCGCGGCGGGAATTCCAGCGTCGGCGGCGATTTGAATATAAATATTGTGAATCGTTCGCCCTTCCATATCGGCTCCATAGGCTTTGGTCAGCAAGTTGGAATTCCGCAGCCCAACCCCGAAAATAGGATAGTCCAGGGCAATCTTCCATCCCGCCCGCCAACTGGCAAACCGCAATTCCCTGGAACTGCCGGGTATGTTTTCTTTGACGGAGAAAAATCGGTTGCGAACTTCCGGTCCCGCCAGAGTCAAAACGATCATCCCCAACACCACAACCAGGCAGGCGGTTTGCACAAATTTCCTCCTGGCCATTCCGTATAACATTCCGGTCCCGGCAACCAGTGTGCTCAGCATGGCGCCGCGGGAATAGGTGAGCATAACGGCATGGATGGCGGGAAGGGCACAAACCAATAATATCCATCGCCACCACCGCCGCTCCGCCTGGAAAAAATAATAGCAAAACGGAATAACCATCGCGAGCATGAGTGCGGCTCCGTTATTGTCCAACCCGCCATATCCGTTTCGTACAATATCCAGACGATGCTGGAAAACATACGTGAAATTGATCTCATAAACCAGATAAGTCAAACTCAAAAAAATCATCCAGGCCAGATAACGCACATGCCATTTTCGGGTAATAACGAAGCATGACAAAATCAGCATGATAAAAAGTTTTGCGTATTCCCATCCATACAATTCAGCGATCTGATGATTTTTCGCGTAATAATAACTTCCCGCCAAACACAGTCCGAACAGCGTCAGGAGCAAAATAAACCGTTTTTGAACGATCCTGTGCCGGCAAGCGCTGAAATTGATAAGGAACGAGAGAATTGCCACGATAGCGGCTATCAAAGACCATCGAATCTGTTGCGAGGTCGCGTTCTTAAGCGCCCATTCCCAAACCGCCTGGGGGCGAAGCACGGACAAACCGTAATACAGCAAAACGGCCCAAAAAGGATCGACAATCGAACGGACGCTAAAATAGGCTGTCATGGCAACCAGAAAAATAAATTGCTTCATTGGAGTTTCTCCAAAATACCGTCAAGCCAATTCCACCAGCATATAAATGAATGATCGAATTAACGCTGTCCAGCTGTACCTAGACCAGGGATTAAAAAATAACGTTCGCACGTAACATCTGGCGGCAAGATAGCGGTATCCGATCAAATCGTATCCCAATGCTCGCCGTCCTTCTATCGACGCTTGGGCCAATCGCCAGGTTCGCGGGGAAATTTTCCCGCTCTCGGAAAACCCGCGAACCCAGGACAACACTTCCCGGCAGGAAATATACATTTTGTGTGTATTTTTACTAATTCCTCCTGCATGAACGCGATATCGCACCAAAGACTCATGGACACAACCAAAAGGGATCAACGTGGCCAGCCTCAACCACAAGGCCCAATCCTCGGCAAGAAAAAAACGCGTGTTAAATAGCTCGGTCCGCTCCAGGATTGCGCGACGAACAACTACGCCGGATGTAGTTACAAAATTTCTGACTATCAGACGCTCGAAAACATTCCCTTCGTGCAGCGTTGTATAGTCCATTCGACGCAAAGGCAAATTTTCACACGCCCCGAAATTTATCGCGTCGCAATACACAAAATCGTAACCCTGTTTCGTTTTAGAAAACTGCTTTTCGAGCTTGTCCGACTGCCAAAGATCGTCGGCGTCCAGAAAGGCGATCCACTCCCCTTTCGCCTCGCGGATACCGCGATTGCGAGCCTCGGATACCCCAGCATTTTTCTGGCGAATCACGCGTACCGGAGGACCGAACCGTTCCGCGATTGCGGCAGAATCGTCCGTCGAACCATCGTCGACGACAATAATCTCCATCACCGGAACCGTCTGGTTCAGCACGCTCTGAATTGCTTCGGTGATAAAGGGCGAACCGTTGTAGCAGGGAATGATCACGCTGCATGTATCCATCGCCGCTTAATCTCCACCGAACAGATTCGCCAGTGATTTACCGTCGGCGGGAAAAGATATATTTCCCAACCGGATCAAATAATTCTTCAGCCGGTTTCCGTAATACCAGCGCAGGTATGGCGCCGCCCATTTGCGATTTTTCTCATGCCAATTACAGACACGCAGAAGCGTCGTCGGATAAAAAAACGCCAGGTCCTCGATAAAATCAGGTTCGGAGTGTTTGAAAAAAGCGGATAAAAAGCATCGCTGCCAGGCGGCAATCTTTGCGATTACAAAATTAAATGGCCGCGTCAAACCCAACCGATCAAGGCTGATCAAAAAGTGTGCCACGGCCAAAGCCGGATTGGTCACCGCATAATCCATATCGATCAAACGCAACGATCCGCCTTCAGCGACAAGAATATTCTTGGGTTGACAGTCAACCAGCATCAGATTTTCTATGATTCTCGAAAAGACTTGACCGTTGAATTTATCATAGAATTTTTGCAGCGTGTTTATTTCAAGTGGTAAATAATGACGTAAGGGCCAACGGGTAAAGAGCGGCTCGAAGGTTGAAAGCACATTGCGATTCTGCCACGGAGTAAAGGGCATACCGGCTTCGGAAGGCTTCAACCTCGTCATCGCCGCGAATAATTCCGCCAGTCCATTAAACGTTTCTGTGACGTTCGGATCACTGTCCCGGCTTTTTTTCAATTTGCTTTTTAATATCGTTTCAAGGGTGGAACCTGGAATATATTCCATCCTGATCAAGCATCGGTCTCGATCGATTCCGAATATTTTCGGCAAACTCGCAGCCAGACTATTTTCCTGCCGCGTGATATGCGTATGGATGCGTAAAAGTTGCTCGGGGTCCTTGACGTGAGTATTTCCCGAAATGTCTTTTACGACTACAGTTTTCTTGCCGCCCTCCAGGGTTTCAAAGAATATCGTCTTTCTCAGCAAATTCAGGTCTTCCTTAAAAGCAAAACCATATCCTCGCTAAGATACCGCCTGACAAAATCATAAGCTTCAATACGTAAACCGGCTTGAGCGGTTTCTTCCAGAATTTGAGGCCAGGTGGAGCATTCGCGTGAAATGCCCTGCCGCAACATTCTTTTCACAACGCGCCGTATCCGATAAATCGGTGACATGTAGGATACATTGACCATGACAAATCGGCGTGTCATTTTGGAAAGGGTTTTAAATATTCCTTTGCGGGAATCGGAATCCAGGTGATGCATCAGCCGAATACAGATAACCAAATCAAAGCTGTTTTCAGGCAAAGCAGGATCGTCCAAATCGAGCTGCCGGAAAGAAACGCAATTACCGAATCGCGAACATTTTTCACGGGCAACATCGATCATCTGCGGCGAAATGTCCCCGCCGACAACATTCAAACCCATATCAAGTAAAAGTTCCGTAATCCGTCCCGTACCGCAGGGGACATCCAGCACATTCGGATTCGGCAATTCCGCAAGTGTTCGGCGGACCGATTTTTGAATGGCCTTTTTTTCCAAACGATCAAAGGTCCGACCGATTAGGTTGCTGAACCGCTGGGCGTCATAATCACGCGCAACGACGGAATCCTGATAATATTCTTTAACGACCTCGGTTGCCATACAACAAGCCTCATACTAATTTTGTGAAACCACCGCCTGCCCGAAGTGAAGATATTCCATCGCGGCGTGTTTCCAGGTGAACTGTTCAAAGGCCCTTTGCCGAGCGGCATCGGCCATTGTCTTTCGCATGCCTGGATGATCAGCAAGATAATCAATCCTGCCGGCCATTTCAGCTACATCGAGAGGATCGACGCAAAATCCCGTTACGCTATCGACGTTGAGTTCTCCGCTGGCGCCGACGTCGCTGATCCCCGGAACGCTTTTTAAGGTAATGCACGGAACTCCGGCGCCCATGGCTTCGATCACCGCCAGCGGGCAAGCTTCATAGAGCGAAGGCAATACAAATACATCCGAACCCGCCAAAAGATTTGGCACGTCAAAACGTTCGCCAAGAAAACGTATCGTATCATCGCCGCGGGCTAATGCTTCGAGTTCTGCCCGCTCACTGCCGTCGCCGACGATCAACAATTGCCTGGCGGGAAAACGCACCAATTTCCAGGCCCTAATCAAATGTCCGATATTTTTAATCGAATGCAAACGAGCGACACAAATTCCGGTAAATATTTTCGTTTCACGTTTTTCAAGCATCTCCGACGGTTCATATCCCGTATGAATGACACGCGTTCGCGCACCGCATTGGCGGTGAATCCGCAGCATCTGTTTCTTCACCGCCGAAGAAACGGCGACAATTCCCGTCGAACGCCGCAGACAAACTTTTTCCGCCAGAAGATATTGCCGCGCCGGCCTTAGCCACTTGCGAAATACGTTTTCGCGGGGATTTTCAGGAAAATGCCATTTTAAGGTTCCGCAAATCGTTCCCCCCGGACAGTAGACGATTGGAATTCCTGTGCAGAGAAGGATATGGGCCGTCGCGAGCAAAGGCTCAGGGCTGTAAACAACGTCCAAACCATCAGGCGAAGACTTCAGGGCCTGTAAAATTTTCAATACCGGATTGAAACGCCACAAGCGGCCGGTCGATGATTTAACGCCCAGACCGAAAACTTTTCGACCATCAGGCAATTTTTGTTTTTCCCCTCTCGGAAAATCACCGATCCACAATTCCACATCATGGCCGAACGATTGCATGTGCCGCGAAAGAGCTTCGACTTGCAACTCGACCCCGCCCACTGTCTGAGGCCAAAGATGCTGCGCCAACCACGCGATACGCATGTTCAACCGGTTCCTTTGCGATTGGCCAGCATGAAGCGAAAAAAACGTACGGGAGAATAAAAACCTGCCCGCAGAAGAAGACGTGCAGCCAGATGATTTTCCTCCCGCCAGCGGGCATAGCGCGCGAGGGTAAGAAACGCTTCCGCCTTTGCGCCACGATCAAGCCACCATAATTTCGGCAGATTGTTGGCCAAGACCGCATCGCAGGCCTTTCGACCCCGACCGTCGGAATGAACCTGCGTCAAAGACTTTTTATGGTCGCGGTAACAATATAAATCCTGGTGCATCGGAACCATCTTGCATTGGACCGACGCTCTAAGCCAGAAATCATAATCTTCAGCCAAAAAATAGTTCTCCGAATATTCGCCTACGCGTTCCTGCACCCGGCGGCGATACAGAAAGCACGGACCGATACAATTCTTGTGCGCCAACTCCTCAAAGTTCCGGGCTTTTTGTTTGCGAATACGGTTTCCTTCTTCATCAAGAACCGTGTAATCGGTATAGATGACATCCACGTCCGGCTGGGTCCGCAAAAAATTCACCATTTCCGCAATCGCGTTCGGAAGGTAGTAATTATCATCCGAGTGCCAGGTAAGAAATTCGCCCTTGACCGAGGCGAACCCCGTATTCAACGCCGCCGGTAATTTTCGATTCCGCTCATGGCGAATTATCTGAACGCGAGAATCCTCTTTGGCCATCCGATCCACAATCCGGGCAGTCGAATCGGTCGAAGCGTCATCCACCACAATCACTTCGATAGGCCGGTACGCCTGATCCAGGCAACTACGGATCGCCTGCTCAAGAAACCGCTCGCCGTTAAAAGTCGGCAGAACAATGGAAACCAATGGGTTATGGGGCATTCAGCTTCGTTCCTTGTGTGATCAAAAGATATCCCTGATTTAAGTCTTGCAACTCGGTTTCTGTTTTTCCTTCCATCCAGGAAACCAGAGGCGATCGAAGCGGATGAATATACGGTAAAAAAGAAAATGCCCATTGTATTCCCACGGAATATTCGGCTACAACGTGCAAGCCCGCCGCTTTAAACTCACTGCGCATACTTTTGATCGGGGTTTCATGCCCATAACTCCAGGTCCCCGCCTCTTCCTGGTCCGCCTTGCCGATCCGATAGGCCAGACATCCGGCGTTGGGAAGAAGGGTGATTACTCGTCCGGAAGAAACGCGCGACCACTCCCGAAGCATGGCCATACGCTCGGTCGATACGAAATGCTCCAAAAGTCCCGAACTCCAAACACAATCGAATTGATTGTCTCTGAAAAACGAAAATTCCTTCGTCGCGTCACCGCAGACCGTCTCAATCGAAACTCCCAATTCCTCCGCACAGCCTCGCGTGAACTCCAGACTTTCCCGACTAATATCCAAAATCGTTACCGACCTGCCCGCCAAGGCTAGGAAAAGGGAAATCTCTCCCGTCCCGCTGCCGACTTCCAGAACTCGGTCGCCCGGTTTGGTGGAAAGAATAATATCCTGACCCCACGGAAAAATCTGATTCCGACGAATTCGATCCAAAACCGATTTCCGGTACGCGGACGAAATTAATAGGTTATTCCACTGCGAACCCGTCAATCGTGACCGCTTGCGACCTTTCCAAACCATCATCAACCCATCGGCAGCCTTACCATCGCATCCGACCGTCATGCAAATAACCTCATCGCAGCCTCGATTTAATAATTTGCTTATTTTCTGCGCATCAGGCCAACGCTCCCACGACGGACAAACCAGACGTCCCCATTGACTTTGCTGCTTGTCGATTATAGCTACCCATCCCCCGGGCTTGGCGATGCGAATCATCTCCGCCACCGCCGCCTCCACGTTCGCTGAATGCTCAATCGCTTCCACAGAAAATACCACGTCAAAACCGTTATCCGCCAGAGGCAGGGCTTCCATCGGAGATTCTATCCGCTCAATAGATTCCGGGGCCTGCGATAAAAGCACCGGTGAAATATCCACCCCCGTCACTCGATTCTGCGGATGAATCTCCTTGATCGCCCTAAGGAACCGTCCCTTGCCGCATCCGACTTCCACAATCTGATCTCCCGGACGGATCAGGTCTAAAACCGCCCGGACTCGCCCATCATCCACCGGAACGTGCGACGGTAAAACCGAGGCATTTCTGGCCATGAACGACAGGACGCGAAGGTGATGCGCGTCGAGATAAAATTTCAACGCCCACGACAATTCCACCTTCGGAAAATAAGTCGCGCCCCTCCCATAACTGCCTCGCAGCCCTCCATTCGAGCATTGATGTTTCTCCAGCCATTCCACAGCCCGGTCGGCCGCTTCCCACTGACCGGTCTTATACCAGCAAATGGCCAACTGGGCCAAACCCGGTGTGCAAACCCACTCCGCTCCACCAATCCCTCGGACCCAACCGTCCGCCTTTTGTTCCCGTCGCAGATAGTCCAGTACAGGTTTGGCCAAATCGTCCCGGCCTAAATCGATCAACGCTTCCAATTCATACGCCAAAAAATGCGTCAAATCGCTTTTTCTCAAAAAGTTTTCGTGGGCGATATAAAATTCTAAACATCGTTGCGCCGCGAGACGATATTTTTCATCGACAAAAATTTCAGACGCCCGGTGCAACGCCGGCAGTACATACAAATGAACGCTCTCCGGAACCGAACCGGCGTATCGTGAGCCGAACCCGACGCGCCCTCCATCGACCATCTGACTGCATAAATAATCCGCCGACCGACGAGCCGCCTCTGATACACCAGGCAAAAGATCCACCCCCGCCAACAATCCGCGAAGGACCTGCCCGGTGTCGAAAACATAAGGCTGACCCTGATCAGGATCGCAGTAGGATCCGTCCCCGTGTTGAATACATAGCAGCCATCGTAAACAATCCATGGCCAGCGACTTCTCCCCGTAGTCCAGAAGCGTGGGAAGCAAATACCCTGTCACTTCAGGATACGCACCCGGATGCCGGGAATGAACTTTAATCCCACCGAAGGAAAGACGGTTGGCGCGAACCCAGCTTAACGCCCGCGCCGGCCCAGAAGAACGGGAACCATCCCGTTTTTTTCTGAATGACTTTAACGACATGGAACCAAAACGACCAACGCAATTCCATATCGTTTTTTTCGTACCGTCAATAAAATTCAATTGTCCAAACATTACGATTTTCCAAATTTATCAGAAATGATCCGCTCGACCATCGCAATTTGATTTTTCTTTTTTTCCGCCAAGAGGTTCATATCCGCTTGAACCAGTCGCTCGCGGATATTATGGCACCCGACAGAGTCGAATAGATAACCCCGTAAAGTTGGATGATACAGCCGCACTTGGTGCCCATAGGTCAATCCCGCCACACAAGCATGAACCCTGTCCGTGTGGATTTCTTCGGCCTGGGCGTATAAAGCAAGATAGTCGTAAGGAATGTCGGATATTAGCGTTTTTTCGGTTTGGGTATATTCTTCACGAGGGGGTCCCCAGCAGTCGTGGTGCGCCCGTAGCAATTGACGACCCTGCAAACTTAATTCGGGTTCGGCCTGAGTATCGAACGCGGCTACTACATAGGCCGACAGTTCCAGGGGGAGCGGAATATAGGCTTCGGGCAGGAAAAATCCACAATCAATTCCCGGGTATACTCCCGGAATGATATCCGCAAACATTTTAAAGGTAGGCTCATCCCGGCAGATAAACCCGATGGGATTGATCTGCCGCAGGAAATCCGCATAGTCCTTCTTCTCTTCATCCGAATACGCCAATGCCCCCACACCGAGTAACAAAATCGGAATCCCCCGCCGGGCCAGTGAAAGTAACGTCGGCCCATTAACCTCTAAAAATTCTCCACAGGCGGCCATACCGGAAAAAACCACCAAATCGCACTGTGTAACCGACGCGATATCCAAAGCGTTATCCATAACCCGATGTTCTTGTTTATGCCAGAAGCGAACCGTTCGAGTATTTTTTATTCCAGGTCCGAAAAACCACCGCGGCATTTCACTGGCAAAAGATATTCGAGCGTTGGGAACGGCCGACCGCAAAATCGCCAAGGCGCCCAAGTCAATAAACGCGTTTCCGATGTTCGTCGGCCATCCCGCGCCATAGTATAGAACCCGTAATCCTGTCTTACTTCCGTCAAATTCCATTCCTGGTCTCCCATTGTTGTTCCATGCAAAAAAAACCGCCCCAGGCCGGTTCTGCCAGTCTTCCCGTCCCGTGAAAATCCCCCCCCTCCACGTTTAAATCCACTACTTGAGGCTCCCACAACAAGGCTTCATTTCCCGCGATCACTTTTATATCCAGGAGATATCGCCCCGGAAGCAAAGGCAAACGCGGGACTCGGCAGATGACATTATGTCGTGCCGAGTCCAAATCAAATTCATACCCCGCCACCTTGCTGTGCAGAACAGCCAGACGGATCCCGTATGGATTATTGATCCCGATGGATACCGAGAGTCGCTCAAAAGGCAGGGTGGTTTTAAGGGACAGAGCAATGTTGAGGTCTCTACCGCATTGCCCCACACTCATCCGCCGGCCTTCGTGATCAATCCATTCAATCGATGTCAGTTCCACCGTTCCACTTGAATTGCGGGCTAAATATCCCTGTGAATTGCGTTCACGATTTCCGCTCTGGGCCAGATATTCACTAATGACACTTTCCACTCCCCCCATCCGGAAAACCTTCCCTCCGCAAAGCAGTATCGCGCGGGAACACAATTGCTGGATGGCCGCCATGTTGTGACTCACAAAAAGAACGGTACGTCCTTCCTTCGCCACCTGGCCCATCTTTCCAAGACATTTCGTCTGAAAACCGGCGTCTCCCACCGCCAACACTTCATCCACCAATAATATCTCCGGGTCCAAATGTGCCGCCACCGAAAACGCCAACCGCATGTACATCCCGCTCGAATAACGCTTCACCGGCGTATCAATAAATTTCTCGATCTCCGCGAACGAAACAATCCCGTCGAACTTGCGAACGATTTCTTTGTTTCGCATCCCCAGTATGGCCCCGTTCAGAAAAATATTTTCCCGCCCGGTCAATTCCGGGTGGAATCCCGTCCCTACCTCTAAAAGCGAACCGACACGTCCGCGAATTTCCGCAAACCCGTGCGTCGGGTCTGTAATCCGCGACAGAACTTTCAAAAAGGTGCTTTTCCCCGCCCCGTTTCTGCCAATGATCCCAACTACCTCCCCCGGCTGAACTTCAAACGACACGTCTTGAAGGGCCCAGATCATTTCGGCCTCCGGAACAGGTTGCATCCATTGTGACATTCGGCGAAGGGGCGAAAACAAAGTCTCCCCCAGTGCCTCGCGAAAGGTCTGATACGACCGTTCCCGCGCCCCAATCCGGTAACGTTTTGAGATGCCTTCAACCCTAATCGCCGGCTGTATCATTTAAATCAAATCCGCAAACTTACATTCCATCCGTCGAAAATACGCCACTCCAGCCAAAAATATTCCGATCGACATGACGGCCGAGATTTCCAGCATGCTCCAGGGCATGGCCTTATTCAACCACGCGGATCGAAAACCCTCGATCAATCCCGCCATTGGATTTAAGGCAAACCAGAATTGATATTTCACGGGAACCATACTCGACGGGTAAACCACCGGGGAAGCGAACATCCACAACTGCACAACGAACGGAATCATATATTTAAAATCCCGATATTCCACGTTCAACGCGCATAAAAACAGACCGACCCCCAACGCGACGGCCACGATCAGGATCAGCAAAATCGGAATCGCAAGCATCCCAACGCTCAAACTGATTTGGTAATAAACCATCATCCCCAGCAAAACTGTCAAGGCGATTATCAGATCCACCAGACCCACTCCGACCGAAGCGGACGGAATTAAAAGCCGGGGAAAATAAATCTTGGTCACCAGCCGCTCGTTTCCAATCAAACTGCCCGCCGAACTTGTCACAATACCGGAAAAAAACGTCCAGGGCAGCAGTGCCGCGTAACAAGAAATCGGATACGGCAAATTATCTGACTTTATCCCCGCCAGTTTACCAAAAAAAATCCAAAACACGATCATGGTCATGACTGGCTGAATGAGTGCCCAACTCGCGCCAAGAATGGTTTGTTTGTATCGTACCTTGACATCCCGCCAGGTCAAAAAATACAACATCTCACGATATTGCCAAAGCTCGCCCCAATTAACCGCCAACCACCCTTTTTGAGGCAAAATTCGAATGACTGCAGGCTCTAATCTTTCCTCAATCAATTTTTACTTTTCCTAAAAATCATAAATTCTTAGCGCACTCCGTCCCCGTCGGTGCGCCGCCGAATTCAAAAACTTACATCAAATAGTATTTTTACTTCTTATTGTCGGTCTTTCCCTCACAAAAATATCGACATTTCGATAGCTAATTCCTAAATCCTAATGTCGAATCAATGACTAATTCCTGAATGACCCCCGTAAAAAGAAAAAAACAGCATACTTTTAGCTTAGACATTATTGCTTTACTTCTGAAATTTTGCGCGAAATGGTCAAGAATTTTGATTTACACCACATAGTGCGGTTTTAGCAATTTAGACGCGGTTGCCCTGAATTATTCAAAATTTAGTTGAATTCATCTTTTCAATTTTATAGAATTCGTACGGCGGTGTTAGACTTTTCGATATGAAAGAGAGGCGGGCTATGCTGCAAAACTTAAACAAACTGATCGGGTATGCCATTCGTGCCACGGATGGGGAAATCGGCAAGGTGGATGATTTTTATTTTGACGATCAGGAATGGACCATACGGTATCTCGTGGTTGATACGGGACCATGGCTGACTGGACGAAAGGTGCTTCTCCTTCCATCTTGTCTGGGCCTGCCTAACTGGGAAGGAAAGGTGTTGCCGGTCAATGTTACAATGGAACGTATAAAAGACAGCCCGGATATCGACACTCGCAAACCGGTTTCCCGCCAGCACGAGACGGAATTACACGATTACTATAACGGGATCCCCTACTGGAATATGGACCCATATACTCCCATGGCCGGCATGACCCCCGGATTCCTCTATCCCACTATCGCCAGGATTGAAAATGACTCCCAGCAACTCGCCGGGGAACAGAAAACCCCCGCCAACAAGCCCACTGAAGATCCATCCTTGCGAAGCGCCAACGAAATGCTCGGTTATCATATCGAGGCTGGACATGGTTCCATCGGACATATTGAGGATTTTATCATCGACGACAACGGCTGGATCATACGATATCTTTCTATCGACACCCGAAACTGGCTGCCTGGAAAAAGAGTTCTCATAGCGCCGCTGTGGGTCAGCGATATCAGTTGGTCCGAGCGAAAAATCAACGTCGATCTTGACCGGGAAACCATCAAAAATAGTCCAGCCTACGATCACACCGCTCCGATCACTCGCAGCTACGAAGAAAAATTGAGCGATTACTTTTGCAAACCGAAATACTGGATGAAAAATATTCCCCCTCGATGAATCTCATTCCGATGTAATACATAAAAACAAAAAATGCTTTTTACATTAATGCCAGGGCTTCTTTTCCTGTCATGCCCACCCTTACGCCAATTTTACTCGCCGACTCGTTGGCATCCTTAACCACCGCTTTCATCAAATCCTCAATCGTCGCCACCGGTCCCGCCGCCCCCTTGACCCGTGCCGCCGGCACCTGAAATTTATCCAACGCCATTACGTCAAACGCTCCGCAGCCTACCATCCCGACATCCGTAATCACACTGACCAGATTGATAGGACCCAGCGGTATAACGTATCCGTCCGCCTGCTTCCGGGCCAATTGCACTTTTACTTTTTCCCGCACCACGGCCTTTCTCCTTATTTGTATAAAGAAAAATCGTATTCGTTCCTTGAAAACCCTGTTCCCTACTGTTTGTCGCTCTTGACAAAGGTCAGATAGTTGGCGGAGGCGATGAAACGGCGAATGGGAGTTTGTTTGACAAGGACCAGTCCCGCGGCGGCAGTTGTCGTCAGCAATTCGGACATGCTGATCCCTTCCTCAAGCCGCGATCTGCCCTTCAGGTATCTGTAAGTCTGTCGCAAAACTTCAACCACCCTGGGCAAGCCCAGGCATGAAATAATCAGGTAGTGCCGGGTCACGCGAGCCATTTCCAGTATGATTTCCCTGCGCTGCAGGGGATCGGGAAGATGATTAAGAAAGCGGTGACAGAACAGAAGATCGACGGCTTGGTCGCAAAGGGGAATCCTCTGGGCGTCGGCCTGGAAATATCCGCCCCGATCGTCGGGGAGCGGATGATCTTCCCGAGTTAAATCCAGCATGTGCCTGGAAAGATCGGTTTGAATGAGCCGCGTGGAATATTTTGTCAAGGTCTCGACAAACCGCCCCGGGCCACAGGCTACATCCAGTGCGATGGGAACCTGGCCCAGCGATTGGAGAAGTGTCTCCAGAGCTGCCACTTCCCGCGCATGTGTTGCCTGGCGCCGACCCGTCAAAAAACGGTCTCGGTAGCGCTGGGCCTGGGCACGCTCGGAAAATCGATCGCCAATATCCTGCTTGGGCCGAAGAACGGAACTCTCCGGTGCCGCGGAGCGATTTGAGTTGTTGGAAATCATCTCGGCCTCCCTTATTTACATGATATTAAATCAGAATCCGCCCTTCAGGGGCTGTTTTCGTTTCGGTTGAACTTTGACTTCCGGTTCCGGCTCGGGCTGCGTAGTGGTCCCCGTGTATTCCGGTATCTTCGCCACCTGCTTAATCGACAAGGACATTCGTTTGTTTTCCTCGTCCACGCTCAAGACCTTGGCGTCGATCTCCTGGCCTGACTGAACCGCGTCGGTTACCGCGCGGACCCGTTGGTCACTTAATTCGCTGATATGCACCAGCCCTTCCACTCCCGGTGAAAGCTCCACAAACGCCCCGAACTCGGTCGTCCGAGTCACTGTTCCCTTCACCACAGTATTCACGGGCCACCGCACCGAAGCTCCGCCCCACGGATCATCCCCCACCTGCTTAATCGACAAGCTGATTCGTTTTTTGGCTACATCCACGAGCAGAACCCGCACTTGAACGTTATCGCCTTCCTTGACGACCTCGCTTGGATGCCTGATCCGCTTGGCGAAACTCATTTCGCTGATGGGAACCAACCCTTCCACCCCGGCTTCCAATTCCACAAACGCGCCGAAATCCATTAATTTCGTCACCCGGCCATTCACCAATGTATTCACCGGCCATTTCAATTCCACGTCCAGCCACGGGTCCGGCAAAGCTTGTTTTAACCCCAACGAAATCTTCCGAGTCTCGCGGTCGATCTTCAGCACCTTCACCTCGACCTTTTGACCTTCAGTTACCACCGAGCGAGGATCGGCCACGCGGGCGTAACTCATATCACTGACATGCAACAGCCCGTCGATGCCCCCGATATCCACAAACGCTCCATACGGCATGATCGAACGAACCGTCCCGGCCACCACTTGGCCCTCGGCTAGCTCACCATACGCCTTCTCTCGCACCTCCGCCGCTTCACGCTCCAGCACTTTGCGGCGCGACACCAGCACGTTCTTTTCTTCCTGGTTCACTTCCGTTACTTCGCATTTAAACCGCTGATTATCATAACCGGAAATATCTTCGACTCGAAACACCTCAATCTGGCTGATCGGCATAAACGCGCGAATCCCGCCCAGATCCAGTTCCAACCCGCCTTTGTTATGTCCGGTGACCCGGCCTTCCACGACCTGGCCTTCTTGCAATGTCCTCCACGCGGCCGCCATCACCGCGCCCTTTCTGGAAAGATTGAGCAACCCTTCGCCACGTTCATATCCTTCGATGGTAACTTCGATTCGGTCCCCAATAGCCGGCAGCGGCTCATCTTCGTACTGGAGGGCTGGCAAAATCCCCTGACTCTTACCGCCCATATCCACAAAAATATCGTCGCCCTGAATTGCGATTACTTTTCCTGTTTTCACTCCAGGAGTCGTTGACTGGCCGGTAGTGGTCGATACCTCGGTGTCTACGATTTCCTCCAGACTCATGCCGCCGAGCGCCTCATCCAACTCACGCTGCAAGGCTTCATCCAGAGTATCCCCAGGCCGGAATTTGTCGTCACTGCCGCTTCGACTGATATTGTTCATTCCTTTTCCTCGTGTAACATTTTTTAAT
This sequence comes from Phycisphaerae bacterium, assembly GCA_041658725.1. Taxonomy (GTDB): domain Bacteria; phylum Planctomycetota; class Phycisphaerae; order JAAYCJ01; family JAAYCJ01; genus JBAZZQ01. The sequence continues at coordinate 23,760 of JBAZZQ010000027.1, forward strand.
CATCAAATTTGGAAGGCATAATTATACACGCTCTTGTCTGTAAAATGAAGCCTTTAATCTCTTATAAAGGTATTTTGGTTGCGATTGACGCCATGTGTTGCCAAAAACGGATCGCCCAGACCGCTCGACTCCATTGGAATATCGAAAACGAACTTCATTGGTCGCTGGACGTTTGCTTCGGGGAAGACCTGAGCCGGGCCCGGATCGTCAAAAAAATCAAAAAGGCGGTTAATGTTTCCGCCCATCATGCCCGTTCCACGCCATCGGCCATGAAAAACTGAGTTCCTTATAAGAATCAATTTTATTTGCAAAAGATTGAATCGGCGGATAGAATTCGTGCTATTGTTTCGGTTTCGGGAAATCTCCCTCACCCGATAGCCGAATTGTGTGTTGTTATGAGGGAGGTGTCTTTCATGAAAGGAATCACACATGGCAGCAAAACTCCTCAACAAAAGCGAAATTCTCGCCAGCGTCGCCCAAACCACAGAACTGTCCCGCAAGCAGGTCGCTTCCGTCTTTGATGCCCTTTATGGCCTCATCAAGACGAATGTCGGAAAAAAGGGACCGGGAATGTTCGTCGTTCCGGGGCTGATGAAGATTATGGTGATCCAGAAGCCCGCCACCAAAGCCCACAAGGGGATCAACCCCTTCACGAAAGAAGAGCAGATGTTTAAAGCCAAACCTGCCCGCAAGGTCATTAAAGTGCGCCCGTTGAAGGCACTGAAGGACATGGCTACGTAAACGGTTCCACAATCCGATCGTGACAAGTCAGGAACCCCCGGCACATGGTGTCGGGGGTTTTTCTGTTTAGACACCGGACCGCTCTCAAAGATCATGGTTACAATTTGCTGTTCACCAGTGACATTTTTTAAGAACCTCCCGTGCTTCGGTTTCGTCCTGAGTCCAGACCTGGATTAGCAGCCCTTCCGGTTTGAGATTCTCCAGAACCATCGGAATTTCTTCCGGACGGGGGTAGACCACGATCGATTTCTTTTTTGCCTGTATCTTCTGGAACAACGGTATCCATCGGGCTATTCCCTCGTTTGCGTGTCTGGCCCCGCTAACCCATTGAATGACATTGAGTCGGGGAATCTCCAGGAGCAGGTCCAGATGCTGCAAGGCCTCAACCCCGTCCAGGTGATAGATCGAATAGTCCAGGTGTTCTATTTCGGCAATTAGTTCCTCCAGGAGAAACTCCCGGTACATTCCGGGGGACAGCAGGCAGGAAAAGTCGTTCTGCACCGGGTACATCCGCCCCGGAGCCCAGATGCTCATCCAGTTGGTGGTCCCTTTTTGATGGTCTGTGAGCAGGGCATAGGTATCGTCATAAACTTTCCGCCAAGCTTGATGTAATTTCTTCATCGCCGCCTGCACGCCCGATGGGTTCTCCACCAGGTCGATCGAGGCGACTTGGGGTCCGCCCCGCAGGACCGACAAAGCGTCGAACCCCGCATGTATATCCGTGTGGCCAACAAAGTACCGACCCTGACCCCGCTCGGCAGCTTGATGAGTCAGGTTGAGAATTTTCCGGTAAAACGGATTGGAATCCCGGATCGCGAGGACCGACAGGTCCGAATAGTCCTTCAAGACAGGTTGGCTCCAGTCGATCCACGACGTATCCTGTGAATCCACGGAAAACTTCAGGTCCGCTCCCAAAAAGGCCGAAAAAACGTCCGGGCCCAGGTTTGGCCAGAAGAAAGGCACTGACAATCCACCATAAAACGTTTGGCGGACCACCGATTCAAATCCGTCCAGAATCTCCTCCGCAGAGGCTTGGTTGACCACCGCGGGATGGAGCCAATTGTAACCCGTAAAGCCCCTTTGTTTCGGTCCCGTCACCGACATCGCCACACGGTCGAGAACCTCGCCCTCCCAAAAGGCCTTGAGATACGGTTCCACAGCTTTAAAATCCGGCTTAAATTCCATTGGTGCTCCTAAAATATCCAGCACGTACAGTATACTCATTTAATAATCGAAGATAACTGCGGTATTGCTCCAGGGAAACTCCCGGTGGGGTCTGATGATCCACACTGGGAATAAATCCGCCGGTCTTCATCGTCGGCAAGAGCCGTTCAAATTCATTTTGAATTGCATCCCCGCCTTTGTTCATAACCATTTTGTCAAAATGCCCGATCATTCCCAACCCGGGAAACGATTCCCGTAAGGCGGCCGAATCGACCCCGGCCTGACGTTCCAAAGGCAAAATACCTCTCACTCCCACGTCCAAAAGCCACGGGACCATCTGGGCCACGTCGCCATCGCTATCGACGATGGGAATAATATTCAATTCATTCAGTAACGGAATAATTTTTCGGTAATAGGGAGCCAGAAATTCACAAAACAATTCCCTGGAGAGCATGGGGCCGTGATTGTACGACATGTCCTCCGCGAAGGTCATGAACGTTGGTCGGCATATTCCTGACATCTTCTTCAACGTGCGGATATGGTAGTCAGTCAAATCCGAATTCATCCGGTGTATAAGTTCCGGTATATCATAGAAGGCATACAGGTGCCTTTCGATGCCGAGCAGCGTTCGGGGAAACCAGAAAAAACCCTCCAGGGTGATCCAGACCACGGCATCGCCTTGCTGTTGGCGCTTATCCCACGGAGCCATATCTTCAAGGTTAGGCTCCGGAAACAACCTCGACCGAAGGGCCGTATAGTCGTCCATGTTTGTCACAGTGCCTCCCACCGGCGACTGGGCGGACTCGGGGGCATTGTCGGTCGTACTAATCCAGAACTGGCAGTAGGGATCAAGCCCGAAATAGGAAAGAATATCTTGAGTGGAATGAAGGTCGGAGGGCAGACCTTCGGATTTCCACCGTCCAAGAGTCTTGTCCCACCACGTCGCCCATTCGATTCTCGGCAAACGGTCCACCGGCTTGAAATCCATTACCGCCCGAAATCGTTCTACGTGATTCATCACTCACTCCGGTCCCATAGAGATAGACTAATTCAAAGTGAATTCAACGGGGGTCGTCAAATAGTTTTTGGGGCCGTTTATGCCAAACTTTTACAATAGCGGTTTTAATGTCATCCACATCATGTTGAGTAAATTGCGGCCCCAGGGCGACACATACCATCGATGCCACAATTTTGTCGGTATTGGGACACAGGTCGGGATTATATCGAACGTGTTCCCCCGGCCAACCTTTTCCAAAGGGGGGTAAATCCGGATGGGTTTGCCCGCGAATTTGAACAAGCCGGGCATGAAGTAAATTGGTACACCCGGAAGATGGTCCGACGCGAATACCTTCAGTCGTCAGAGATGTCGTGAACCATTCGGCCCGTTGGGGAGTTTCCAAATCCATGTAAAATGCAATTCCGGCATTGCCTTCATCATTACCCGTTTGTCGTAATTTCAATTCAGGGCATTGCTCCAGGAGGGTTGCTTTCAGTTGCTTATAGTAGCCCCGTGTTTTATCCAGCACCGCCTTGTCGAGTTTCCGTAACTGGGCCAAAGCAACTGCGCCGGTGAATTCATTCATCCGGAATTGGCATCCGACAAAAGGCTCTGTCCGTTCTTCTCCGAATTGGGCTTTCAGGGAGGGACGAACCATTCCCAGGTCATGAAATCGAACGGCTCGCTCAAAAACAATGGGATCTTTGGCCAGCACCAATCCCCCTTCACCCGTGCTCATGATTTTATTTTGCTGAAAGCTGAAACAACTGACATCGCCAAGCGACCCCACCTTTTTTCCTTTATAAGTTGCCCCGCAGGCTTGGGCGCAATCCTCTATGACTTTGACGTTCTTTTCCGCGGCGATGGAAAGCATTTTGTCCATATCATTCGTAGCCCCCTGAAAGTGAATAATAATAACCGCTTTTGTCCGGGGACTGATTTTTCGTTCAAAATCATAAGGGTCCATGTTCATAGACCGATCTATATCCGCAAAAATGGGAGTCGCCCCCAAAATAACCGGGGCATTGAAATTCGTATACCAGCCAAAGGAGGGAATAATTACCTCATCTCCCGGTCCAATTCCCAGTCCGACCAGGGCGGCAAAGAACGATCCGCTTCCCGTGGCCGTGGCCAGCGCATAAGGCATTCCAAAGTATGTTCCCGCTTCCCGTTCAAAGTCCTTGACCATGTGAGGTATTCCATTTCCGTACTCTCGGAAGGGAAGCTGTTTTTCCACCACCTCTTTAAGCAGCTCCATCTCTTCTTTACCAATAACGCTTGTTCCCAAGTAAGGAGGAGGCAAGGGATGGGTTCGAACGGGGTTTTCGCCTTCCAAAAAGAGTGGCTGTTTTGTTTTATCGTTTACAGTTGCCGTACGCATGTCTTTCCTTTCCAATTCCAATGGTCCAGGTTTTAAGGCCATTATACCATTTTCTGTGGGGCTTACAAGACTAAAACCGATAAATACACCGATGCATCAAGAGTTTTATGAAAAAAAATACCATTTCCCCATTGATTTTTTAGAATAATTCGTTAAAATACGTTTAGGTACATCGGTTTATCTTAGTTATTGGATGACGAGAATCATGACTATCCTTCATCAGCGCGGACGATTGACTTTAAAAGATATTGCCACTGAGCTTGGAGTCTCCAAAAGCACTGTGGCGCAAGTCCTTAATCAACATCCGGATTGCCGGGTCAGCCCCAAGGTTCGAAGTCGCGTGTCTCAATTCGCCAAAGCCGCGGGATATCAACCCAGCCACATGGCCAAGGCACTCCGCACCGGACGGACGAATTTGATCGGTTTGATTATTCCGAACATTTATTTCATGACCCATCCGGGGTTTTATCACACTATTTACGGTTCGATTTTGGAATCCGTGAGCAAGTCTGATAACGCGGTGGTTAATCTTTTGACGGAACCCTTCGAAAAATTGCACCGTCTTGTTGATCAAGATTTGTTGGACGGGCTATTTGTTATGACCTCCGATCCCGACAACGGTTTGATCGATTTCCTGGCCGATACCGGGTTACCGATGGTAGTGGTAAATCGGGAGGTAACGCATCGTGAAGTTTCTTTCGTGACTCAGAATTATCGAGCGGCCGGGGCGGAAACAGTCAACGCCCTGGTGAACGCTGGACATCGACGATTGGCCTTACTGGCCATCGAGCATCGAACAGCGAACAATCAGTGCTTGATCCGGTCTTTTCAGGAGCAAGTTAAGAGCCTTGCCTCCCAAGGAGTATCGGGCACCTGGTTTAATGTGATTGACAATAAGGAAGAGTCCTATCGTCAAGTAGCTCAAGAGGTGGTACGGTCCGGTCCCTTTGATGCTTATATTGTCGATGTTCTTCAACTGGCTCAGGTGTTGCGCGAAGTGGCCGCCGAGGCCGGGCAGGCCATCGGGCAAAAAAAGGATCTCATTGTCTTTAATACTGTCGAGGAGGACGTATCCGGGGTCGTTCCCTGGAAACTATACCTTCACCAGAATGAGTTGGTGGGTCAGCAGGCATATCGTATTTTGATCGACCGGATCGAAGGCCGGCAGATCGAGCCGCAGAAATGTTATACCTCGTTTAAGGTCATCGAAAATGAATAAAAAAAACGTCCGAGTGTTCATTTTTAAAAACTTTTTTATAAGGAGAAAGTCATGAACAGAGCGAAGTGTGTGGGTGTGTGGGTCGGATCGATCAGGGTTCTGGTGACCCTGGCGGTGACGGTGGTTCTTGCCGCAGGAACCCCGTTGTTCGCGGGGGATTATAATGTGGTCTCCGGGGGAGGAAACTGGGACCAGGCGAGCACATGGGATCCCTCCAGTGGGCCGCCGACTGCTTCCGATTTCGCCATGAACAACGCGAATGGGACGGTTACGGTTGCCGATTCGATGACAGCCGCCAGCAGTGACTTGTATCTGGGCTACGGGTCGGGAAACGGAGATTTGAATGTTACGGGCGGTAGTTTGACCGTGGGCGGCTGGATGGTCATGGGCAGCGGCAATACGTGGGGCCAGGCTCGCCAATCTGGCGGGACGGTGACGGTCAATAACTCCCTGCTTCTGGCAAACAATCCCGGGGCGAATGCCTGGTATTACTTGAGTAATGGAACTCTGAACGTCCCCAATAACTGGTTGACGATCGGATTGTACAGCTCCGGGCTATCGTTCCTCCAACAATCTGGGGGAGCGGTGAATGCCCCTTACGTCCGAATTGGGCTAGGTGGCACTTATGCCGCCGCGGGAAAATACAAGATGACAGGCGGAACGTTGTCCACCAGCGCTTTGAACCTTGGCGGCAACTCCAATTCCTGGGGTTCGTTGGAATTGGGTGACGCCACTTCCACGGGTTCGATTACCATGTCCGGGAATTTAAGCAATAGTGTCGGTGGAAAGGTCGAGGGTTGGGGCACGGTGTCCACCACGGTCGGGAACGCCGCTTACATTCAGGATTACGGTGCCACGACCACCGCTAACGGGTATGGAACGGAGCGAACGCTGAATCTGAGCCAATTTGCGTACATATGGGACAATGACAATCAGCAGGGGACCGGTGGGTGGTACGCCACAAACAAGGGGAAATTGACGTTGCCGGTGGTCCCGGTCAGCGGTGGCGGAACAACGGTGTCATGGGGAGACGCCAAGGGTACAACTCTTCAACCGGTCAACAGCATGATCGCCGTGTTCGGCGCGGGTACCACATCGGGCAATCTGGATATCGCACTTCTTTCCCCTGAACGGAGCGACGCTCATACCCCCGCCGGAGGGAAATTCATTGGGGTCTGGGATTCGGCTTTTACGGGAACGACCAGCGGATCGACGTATTTGGATTTCCATTATGACGCGGCACTGGCGGCGAGCCTGGGACTTAATGAAGCCGATTTGCGATTATACAATTACAGCGGCGGAAGCTGGGTGGACATCACCACGGGTTTGTATACCGGGGCTGATCAAATCGTTTCCTCCGCGTTTGGCGGTTCCGCGAATTCGCTGTTTGCAGTGGGTATCGTTCCCGAACCTGCGACTCTGATTTTACTGGGTCTGGGTACTTTGGGATTTTTGCGAAGACGCATCTGAAGCATTTGTCCTTGATCGTTAGATTCATCGCGGCGGTCCGCTTCACCGCGGGTCCGCCGCTTTAAAAAGCCGTTTAATGGAAAGAATGGGCGAGTAAAGATATGAAGGTCGTCCTGGTTTATATGACTTGGAGTAGAAAACCTATATGCATATTTTAAAACCGAATTCAAATCGCCGAAATCCGATTATGGCCTCTTTTACTTTAATAGAACTGCTGGTCGTCGTGGCGATTATCGCGGTTCTCGTGGCTTTGCTGTTGCCCGCTCTGGGCAGCGCGAGGGAAACGGCCCGTCAAGCCGTTTGCTCTAACAACCTGAAACAGATCGGATTGGCCTGGCAGATGTATTTGCAGGATTACAAAGAAACATTTTACGGTTCGGGAGCGGATAACTGGATGGACGCGCTTTATCTCAAAGGTTACATCACGACGGTCGGTTCAGCCGGAGATCTGTCCAAACCTTTGACCTGGACGATTATTCCCCGCACCAGGGAGGGAACCTTCCTATGTCCCAGTAATCCGAACTATCTTTGTTATGATCGGTTTTACGTGCCCCCCTGTAATTACGTCATGAATGAGTGGTTGGCCTACGGGGGATCCGGCGCCATCGCCGCTCCATACAAGCCTTGTCGGCTACCTCAGGTCCAAAATCCGACTTTCTGTGTTCTTAATTTCGACTCCGCCTATCGAGATCCCGGTGCCTCCTGGACCGTTACCCTGGGGCCTTATCAACCGACCGGATACCCCTTGGCCAGTCCTCCCTACCTGCTTTATCCCTATGTCGGAACGTGGCACCATCAGTGCGCCAATATCCTTTTAGTCGATGGGCATGTCGAATCGGTTCCCGAAAAACAGGTGCTCGACACCAATAATGGGAAAGTCGCCCAGGCCAAATGGGTCAAACAATTCTATTACTGGAATGAATAAATCTAATTTTTTTAAAGGAGATGAATGATGAAATTGCACAAGCCTTCAAAAGGGACGGGTCTTGGGATTGCGGTTATGTTAGCGGTTTTTATTTGCCCATTTCCCGCGTGGGGAGTACAAAAGCAGATTGGGCGAGGCCACCAGAATCTCATGAGTCGCGGATTACAAATTCAGGCCTATGTGGACTTATTCAATGGGTTTAATCTCAATCAGTTTTCCCAGTCCAACTTCACCACCGCTTTCATCAATACGGGAGGTGCCTCGGATACGATGACCAACCTCCTGGGACCGCCTCCGGGAATTCCGTGGGGACGATATGAGGCCTGGGGTCTGGTGGATGGCCAATGGTATCGTCCGAACGAAGTGCCTTACCTTTCCACTCTGGTCGGCGTGTTTTACCGCAATGATGAACTAGACTTGATGGATTCCGAGCAGATACTCAGCGCCAAAAACTGGACTTCCTGGATGAAAACGGCGATTCCTACCGGTATATACTATACATATCAAAGTGGGGGCCACTATACCTATGACTTTCTCTTGAATACCTATATGCCGACGGTCTTGCCGGATATGATGATGTTTTATACGTATCCCTTTGACGGAACTTTGCCGGGTGGAAGCCCCACTTCACTGTACGCGGACATGCAAAAGTACCGGCTCCTGGGATTGGCAGGAAATGACGGGACCGGCAATGAGCCGATCCCCTATGGAATGGACCTTCAAACGTTTCAGTGGAGCGAGCGGAATAACCATATCCCCTCCGAATCTGAGATTCGCCTGAACCAATTTTCCGCATGGGCGTTCGGTTACAAACTGGTGAACGCGTTCATGTACGACGATATGGGGTGGTCGGAAAATGGCTTAGTCCCCATTTTGTTCACTGGGATCGGCGACAACAACACTACTCCAATTTTTGCTCAACAGGCACAGACCAATCGCCAAAGCCGTAATCTGGGCAAGACCCTGGTCCGGTTGCTAAGCACGCATGTGCGGATCGTTCGAGGTCTCCACGGTTTGACCCCGGGAATATTGAATGCTCTTCCTCCCGGTATGGAGGACTGGGCCTCCGGAATAGACCCCTACATTACGGGCATTTCTGCCACCAATTCCGGCTTGAAGAACAACGGTCTTCGGGGCGACGTTCTGGTCGGATACTTTAACCCGCTGATGGAGGACGATGACGGTCCGACATATAATAACGAGATTTATTTTATGATCGTAAACGGCTTAAGCGACCCCGTGGGATCGGCTGACAATACAAGTCAACAGATACGCCTGGATTTTAATTTCGGATCGAGCCTGATTACGAGTTTGCAGCGGATCAACCGCAATACCGGAGCGGTCGAGATTGTTCCCCTGGTCTCCGATGGCGGTTCGTTATATCACCTGGACTTGACACTGGAAGGCGGGACGGGTGATCTTTTCAAATTCAACGACGGGGCGCCTTTTGTCGATCGGCCGACGTCTTACTCGGTGGTGGCGACCGGCGGGAATTGGGATAACATGGCGACCTGGACACCGGAAGGCGGTCCACCCTGGTCCTCGGATTTTGCCATGAACAACGCGAACGGAACGGTCACGGTCGCCGATCCGATGACGGCGCAGTGCAGTGATTTTTACATGGGATACAGTACGGGAAACGGAGATATGAATGTCACGGGCGGGAGCTTGACCGTGGGCGGCTGGATGGTCATGGGCAGCGGCAATACGTGGGGCCAGGTGCGCCAATCCGGCGGGACGGTCACGGTTGGCAACTCGCTGGTCATGGCAAACAATCCCGGGGCGAACGCATGGTATTTTTTGAGTGGTGGAACCCTAAACGTTCCCAACAACTGGTTGACGGTGGGCCTTTACAACGCGAGCCTGTCGTTCCTGGAACAATCCGGGGGAGCGGTAAATGCCCCTTACGTCCGAATTGGGCAAGGTGGCACTTATGCCGCCGCGGGAAAATACAAGATGACAGGCGGAACGTTGTCCACGAGTGCTCTGAACCTCGGTGGCAACTCCAATTCCTGGGGTTTGTTGGAATTAGGAAATGAGACCTCCACCGGTTCGATTACCATCGCGGGGAATTTAACCAATAGCGTCGGAGGAAAGGTCGAGGGTTGGGGCACGGTGTCCACCACGGTTGGGAACGCCGCTTACATTCAGGATTACGATGCCACGACCACCGCTAACGGGTATGGAACGGAGCGAACGCTGAACCTGAGCCAATTTGCGTACATATGGGACAATGACAACCAGCAGGGGACCGGTGGGTGGTACGCCACGAACAAGGGGAAATTGACGTTGCCGGTGGTCCCGGTCAGCGGTGGCGGAACAACGGTGTCATGGGGAGACGCTAAAGCTACAACTCTTAAACCGGTCAACAGCATGATCGCGGTTTTCGGCACGGGAACCAGCTCGGGTGATCTGGATATCGCTCTGCTTTCCCCTGATCGGAGCGATGCTCATACCCCCGCCGGGTGGAAATTCATCGGAGTTTGGGATTCGGCCTTTACGGGAACGACTGCCGGTGCGACCTATTTGACTTTCCATTATGACGCGGCCCTGGCGGAGAGCCTGGGGATTACCGAAGCCGATTTGAAATTATACAATTACAGCGGTGGGATATGGACGGAGATCGCCAGCGAGGTTTATCCGGGGGCCGATCAAATCGTTGGCTCCACGTTTACCGGTTCCATGAACTCGCTGTTTGCGGTGGGGATTCCAGGTTTGGCTACTATTGAAGGGGTGGTTTCCCTGAATGATTTTGTCGGAGACAACAGCATGATTCCGGTAACCATTGATATCCGCAATGTGGATAACCTCACGGCCCTGGAGACTCACCCCGTCAGTCTGGATACCAACGGTCATTACTCATTTACGACCACCACCAGCCTGGGCGGCACGTACGATGTGGTGGCCAAGGCTTCTCATTGGTTAAGGCAAAAACGATCCGCTGTCGAATTTACGGGGACCAATGTTACCGTGGACTTCACCCTGACCAATGGCGATTGCGATGAAGACAATGAAGTCACTTCCACCGATCTGTCGATCGTCCTGGCGGCACTGGACGTCGCACCGGGAGATATGACGGCGGATTTGAACGGTGATCAGAATATCACGGTTAGCGATCTGTCGATTGTCCTGGCTAGCATGGATACGATGGGCGATCTGTAAAACCAGTTCACGCTTCGAGATTTCAAGACAAGAAAGGATGGTAATGTGGCAAAGGCAGAGGCTAAAAGGCCGATTACTGCGGTGATTGTGGGCGCGGGCCATCGCAGTTATACCTATGGATCTTACTCCTTAACGCATCCGGAGGAGTTTAAAATCGTGGCTGTGGCCGATCCGGACGAAACGCGCCGTCGGCAGACCGCCGAGTGGTTTAAGATTCCACCGGAATTTTGCTTCCGGTCCGCCCAGGAAGTAGCCTCCCGCCCACTTATGGCCGATGCCGTCATCAACGGGACTATGGATAAATACCATGTGTCAACGTCGATCCCCCTGCTGGAAGCCGGGTATCATCTTCTGCTGGAAAAACCTATTGGAACCAGCCGGGAGGAGGTTCTCCAACTGCTTGCCACGGCCCAGAGGACCAAACGCACAGTCATGATCTGCCACGTGCTTCGCTATGCCCCGTTCTATTCTGAAATCCGGAAACGAATCGCTGCAGGTGAAATCGGAGTAGTCATGAATATCCAGACGGCAGAGCACGTCAGCTATCACCATATGTCCTCTTGCTTTGTTCGTGGAAAATGGAGCAGAAAGGTCCAGTGCTGTTCCTCCATGCTCATGAGTAAATGCTGCCACGATCTGGACATCCTCACCTGGTTGAAGACTGGTTCGGCTCCCCGCTTGGTCAGCAGCGCAGGGGGCCGGATGTATTTTCGGCCCGAAATGGCGCCCAAGGGTGCCGGTACTCGCTGCCTGGTGGATTGCCCGGTTGAATCGGATTGTCTGTATTCGGCAAAAAAAATATACCTCGACCATCCCGACCGCTGGAGCTTTTATGTCTGGACCGACCTGGAGCATATCACAAATCCCACGCTCGAGCAGAAGGTCGAAGCGCTGAAGACCACCAATCCCCATGGCCGGTGCGCCTTTAAGTGCGATAACGACGTTGTCGATCATCAATCCGTCGTTATCCAGTTCGCAGACGGCGCAACGGCCACCCACGATATGGTAGGCGGTACGTCAAAACCCTGCCGGACCATTCATATCATCGGCACGACGGGTGAAATACATGGCGTAATGGAAGACGGTTTGATTATCGTTACCCATCCCGATCCGCGCCCGGGCCATGAATATTCCCAGGAACACATCGACTTGAATGTTTCCGGAGACATGCACGGGGGCGGTGATCTCAGGCTGGTGGAAGATTTCATTCACGTCCTTCGCGGCGAGAAACCTTCCATTTCGTCAACACATCTGGAGGATTCCGTATACGGCCACCTGATTGGATTCGCCGCGGATCAATCCATGCAGGAAAACCGAATGATCCCAATTTCCATAATCCGAGAGTGAACACAAGGAAATCATTTATTGGTTCACAAAATGAACAATGGATACCGTACTATTTGTTAAGATTCAATAACAGGAAAATTCCAGCCATGAAAATCAATAAAATAGCGGAGAATACTATGCGCATCGTTATGTTGGGAAACATTTTCCTTTTAATGGTCGGTTTGCCGTTATGGGCCGGCATGTCCCGAAGTGAGAAAATCCCGAATTTTCCGGTGGCGCTCCAGCCCGACGAGGCCATTGAAAGGTCGGTTACGGTAACGAACCTGACCGGTGAGGAATGTCCCGTGTTGGGGTTTAAGGCACGGCTGGAAACCCCAAAGGCCGACGGTTGCCAGGTCGGGCTTCAGGTTATGATTGACGATGCGGCGATTATGAATATTCCTCCGAACTACCGGTTGCTGAACAAGCCCCCCGCATTTACGTCACCCACTCAGGGCCCGACGGAGTGGTACAGTCCGAGGGACTTGGGCTGGGTCGTTGCCAAAGGTCCTGATTTTATCGGGACCGGGGGAAAGGATGATTTTTTGCTCGATCTTGATGGGCTGGCCAAGGCAGGAGCTAAGACCACCATCACTTTTAAAAATATCAGCACGCTCCCTTTTAAAAATACGATGGCCGGCTACACCCCTCTGGTCCTGGTACTCGATAAGGTTGTGTTGGGGGTGATGACCCGTGCGGAGATGAAAAAAGTCCGCCGAGCCAGTAGCGGGTTGAATGAGGGAAGTTCGAAGCTTCGGTCGGATGGGCTATTGTTCCTTAAAAAAAATATTTTTGGCGCAACGGTGATTCTCAATCCCGGCCAAGAGATGAAGAAGACAGCGACCATTCCCGCCATAGCCAAAGATGAAACGGTAATCCTGAAATTAAAAGCACGGCTGGAGTCGCGGACTACTGGCGGCGCCAATTATGCTCTTAGGCTTTCGATTACCGGAAGGACATTTACTGAATCGCCCCTGAGGACCCGATTACTGAATAAGCCTTCACAATTCACGCCGAGCGGTCTTAATAAAACATTGGATTGGTACAGCGCCGCCGATCAAGGGTGGATGCTGATTACCGGTCCGAATTATGAAGGGACTTGGGCCGGAACCGGTCAAGACTATGATTTTTGGTTCGACCTGACGGGTCTGGTCAGCAAGAATGAGCCGGTTGCCTTTGCGTTTAAAAGCTTGATGACCCAGAGCAATCCCGCTCTTGTAATGCTTGATGAAGTCGTCGTGGCGGTGATGAAACGGTCTGAGGTGGAAAAACTGCAAGGACAATTAAGCCCGACGGGTTTCCGGGAAACACTGGTGGATCCGGTGTTACCCGCAAAGGCAAAACCGGGACCGAGGCCCTATGAAATTATTGCGTTCCACCGCACGGAGACTCCTCCCGCTCAAGTCGCATTTGACAACCTTAAAGGCTGGACGCTGCGCGTTTATGGCGACGCCGATGTTTCGCTGTCCGCCTCGGTTGATCATCCGTTATGGCGAAAATTGAATGCGAAATTATCTTATGCGGGGGGAACTAAAAATACCACCGCGGAGATTCGTCCCCCGTCCCCGATTGAGATTAAAGAGCCATTTGACGTGGCAAATCTGATCATTTACGGGGCCTTTGGTCAGGATATCCGTCCGGATTTAAATACGGGCAAAGGCCTGGGGATTTTTGTCCTTCTCGAAGACAGCGCCGGCGTGGAGTTTACGATGGACCTGGGTGAAGTCAAGGGGACCTACTGGGATTTATGTCATGGAATGCTCCAACCTGCCGAGGTGTCCCGCGCCAAATTTCCCATGAAGTTCAAGGCGATTCTCATCAGTAATTGCAACATCAGCGGCAAACAAAATGCGTACCTGGAGTCGCTGACTTTTTACAAGCAGAACCGAAAACCGATCAAGCGATTGAAACTTGAGAATCCCATTTACCCGATCAACGACGACGGAATACTTCCGACGCCGCCGTCGGGAGTAAAAGTTCGCGCCGAGCAGGTCGAAAACGGGGTGGACTTTGTGAGTGAAACCGACGGCAATGTGCTTCGATTTTTCATCCGACCGGCGGAAAGAAGCTTAAACGGTGTAACGGCCCGGTGGAACAACGGCAAGACCTTTCGCCCAATGGAAGGGGGAGGGCTCCGGCTGAAAATCAAAGCCGGAGAGGTCATTCCCGGTGGTGCGGGATTAAGGATGCTTTCCTCGAAACTGGAAAATGGCGTTTATACCGTTCGGTGGCGATATTTGCAGACGCAATGGGAGGAACGGTATTGGCTCCGAGGCAGAACTCTGGGAGTAGATTTATCCTGCCCGGGAGGCAATGCCACTGGGATTAATTATGGGCTGGTGGCGGGTCTTCGTCAACCCAAGGGAATCGAAGTTCCCTATCTCACTTATGGCGCCAAACCAGGACCCTGGATCGGCTACGGGGATGGGCTTTTTATTTCGGTCCTGCCAGATTGGTATCACAGCGATTTTTCCCAAACATTGGATCATGTAACCGAGCCTGACAAGGACCGGATCGGACTATTGGAGGGAACGCTCTATGTGGAACTGACCGACGGCCGGCGTAATGACCTGAGGGAAAGAATCCTGGTCACGGTGTCTCCGGAATTCGCGGAAACGTTACCAAATTCACAGAATCCCCCTTCGCCCAACCGAGAACTTTTAGCCCCGTATATGTACGTGGTCGAATACAACTTTCTGGAGACTTTCTATCGCAATCTTAAGCGTTATGGCGTGGATTATGTTATTGCCAATCATTTTTCTCTTCCCTACCTTGAGCGGACGGGGGAAAATTTTGCCGCCCGATGGACCTTGCAGCCGGGCATGACGAAAGAAATTTTGGCAACCTATCAAAAAATAACCAAGGACGATCTGGGCTATATGTTCGCAACATATCTGGATTATAATCATCTTTTTATGACGAGTGAGTATTGGGACGAAAATCGTATCGCCCTCTGGTCGGATGGCAACTGGACCCATTACTGGCCTGGGGCCTATCAGATCAAAGATGTCGCCCTCCCATATCTGGCCCGCGACGTGGGACAAAAGGCCGCCGCCCACCTTCCCCCTTTCGACAATGCCTATATGGATGAACATTCGAATCGCGGGCTTTATGCCATCGATCATGAAGCGGGCGTCGAAGGAGCAGGGATTGCCAGGGTTCAGGTCATGGCCAACGCCGACTGCATCGTCGAGAGTCGAAAATGGTACCGCACAATTACCAGTGAAGGAAAAAGCCGATGGTTGTACGCGGGGCTGACCGATATGGACTATGCGACAATTACCACCGAAGTGAACCCTATTTGCGATTTGCCGCTCCTGGTCGATTTCGACCTGCTCAAAATCCATCCCCTCAGTCTCGGAACCATGATGAGCTACGCTCCGAGTTATTTTCTCGGAGATAAGGATTTGACAAAAGTTTATCAGGATACAGGTCTTGGCGAGCCGCCGGAAGGCTTTTATCGATATGTTTCCGCCAGTCTGGGTTATGGACACATGCTGATCGCCGGATACGGCCAATTTTATCCAAAGTTCTCCCGATTGCTCCAATTTTACTGCCTGATGCAGGGAATACAAAAAGAATATCTGCCCGATACAGTGACCCTAATCCAGTATCACAACGGAAGCGAATACTTGCCGTCAAGCAAAGCATTGGCGGATGATTCGTATCGCCAGGGACGGGTGTGCGTCCGGTATAAACGCGGCCTGCGAGTGCAGGTGAATTATAACAAGGATAAAAACTGGCAGGTGGAGGTGGAGGGAATAAAGTATGATCTGCCGCCCTTCGGGTGGGTCATCGATAAACCCAGAGAAATCCTGGCTTTCAGTGCCTTGATAAACGGCAAACGGGTGGATTATGTCTCCTGTCCGCAGTATGTGTACCTGAATAGCAACACAACCACTGCCCAGGTGAAAGGATTGGACGTGGAGGGAGCCGTCTGGGTCAAGCGCGAGGGCGCAGCTTGGCGATTGATCCCCTGCGGCTATTTGGGAACGGGGAATGGAATGTATCCGCTCGCGGGTATACCGGCCGATCGGGGTTGTAAACGCCTGATCATCTCCACTCAAGACTTGATGAACAAAAAAGCCGGTGAGGTAAACATCCAAGCCAGAGACTATGAAGGTAAAAAAATGCAGGTCAAGGTAAAGATATTGGATAACAATCGCCTGCAGATATTTCCCGACGTATATGCGGTGGATTATCTGCTACAATAAGAATAGGAGTTTGAATGATGGGACATTCATTTAGAGGTTACAAGTACGGTGCGGCGTTCTTTATGACCGTTAGCTTTTTCCTCGGCTGGGGCACCTTGTCGGCACGGGCCGCTAATGTCAACCTGGCGGCAAGTGGGGCGTGGAATAATCCGAACAACTGGAATCCGATACAAGTCCCCACAACCAGCGACATCGCCACGATCTCCAACGGCTTGACCGTGCAGGTGACGAATGTGCCCAACGCTTCCACCGGGGCCTCCGGAATCTGGCTGGGTAATGTGGCGGGAACCTCCGGAACCTTGACCCTGAATGCGGGGCTACCGACGGATCAGTGGTTCTCGATAGGAAATGACGCCCTTCTGGTGGGAAACCAACCGGGGGCATCTGGGACATTTAACCAGTATGGCGGAAAAATGTATGCCGCACAGATCGTTTTGGGGCTATCCGAAGCATCGGCTCTGTGTAATGCCACGCTGGACGGGACGGACGCAATTCTGGGGGTCGGTGATTGTATCATGGGAAATGACGGGGCGGGAGCGGTTTTGAACATCAAGCGGGGTGTTTTCGATTTCAGTACGTTATTGATGTCTATATATCCTGGAGTGTCCAGCACGATCAACCTGACGGGCGGACAGATGAACGTAGGCGCGTATGCTATTATTGGCTGTGATTGTATCGGCGAAGGAACCAACACCTCGACCTTCAGCTTTAATCTGGGTACCAGCGGAGAACTCAATAATGGGGTCATTGCCAATAGATCGGGTGGACAGACCCATGACTTTGGTGTTGGTGGTCTTGAGATGGGTGAAACCCAAGCCGTTTTCCAAGGCAACGGCGTAGTGGGGCTGTCGGGAATTCTATATAATAACGGACGAATCATCGCCGATGGAGGCATTGGGACCACCGTGGAAAAGACGTTGGACATGAGTTCCTTCGGCGCTGTGGACAGCTATGCCGAAAATCCCACGGGGACAATGGGCTGGTTTGCCAGGAACAAGGCAAAACTGGTCCTGCCAACGATCTCGGTCTGGGCGGGAAGCGACAGCTATGACTGGGGGGAAACGCCGGGCGAATCCAACATCGATCTGATCAATAGTATCTATATGGTTTTCAATAACGTGATAGGCGGCAACCTGCCCGTCTCACTGCTGGCCCCGGATCGAATCGAATTGGCGGGTTCCGTCGAAAATATTGTGGGGGCTTGGAATTTCGATGGGTTGGGTTTCTACTTCGGATCCGGTGTCGTGGACCTGACTTTTCGCTATGACGACGGGCTGGCCACAGTCTTGAGCGTCAGCGAGTCCGACTTGAGAGTGTATCAAAAAGTGGGCAGTGCCTGGGTGGACGTGACCAGCGGGATCGACACCGTTGGAAAGCGGATCACGGCCAACGGGATCAATTCCTTCTCCCGGTTTGTGGTGGGTACGAATCTCCAGGTCGTGCTACCATCCACCGGGACCGTATCGGGAACCATTCAGCTTCTGGATTACACCGGGGACCGCGCCGATGTGATGGTGAAGATCGAACTACGTCAAAACGACACGACAGTGCGAACCGACCGGGTGGCTTTGAACAGCCAAGGGCAGTTCGCACTCCAGAACGTAACATCGGGAACCTATGATATCGCTTTTAAGACCTATGCCTCCCCGCAAAAGGTATTGTCCGACGTGACAGTCAATGGGGACACCAGCCTCGATCCGGTTTCGCTGCCGAATGGCGGCTGCAATGGTGACAACACGATCACGACGGCGGACCTGTCGATTGTCCTGGCGAACATGGACCAGATAGGCGATTAACATTATCGGGGTATGATTCATGCAAAAAGAAAAGGAAGTCAAGATGTTGAAAATGGTGAAAGATCATTTGCTATGGATATTTGTTGCCTGTGTTTTTAGCGGACCTGGTCTTTTAAATGCCCAGAGTGCTACGGACCCGATCATTTATGATTTTAACGACCCTTTGGCGTATTCGGGATGGACTACTTATTATTATAATAAACTGCAACCTTCATTGAGCGATGGAACATTGATCGGGACGGTCACTGATAGCAATGAAAGCGGAGGAGTCTATTTTATCACACCGCCCATTGAACCCTTTGAGGCCGCGCTATATCCTTACATGGAAATAAAAATAAAGTCCGCCAAGAACTACCAGTTTGATTTTTACTGGTTGGATGATGTGGATAACAATTGGGTGGGTCATGAGGTGCTGATCCCATTGATCGGCGACGGGCAGTATCATGTGTATCAGGTGGACCTGACCAAATGCAACTGGTACAATCGGATCACACAATTTCGAATGGGCATTATAACCTGGCAGACGCAGCCGCCCGTTACACTCCAGGTGGGTGACAATATCACGATCGATTACATTAAATTTTTAATGCCGACAAAACCCGACAATACCCTTGAACTTTTAAATTTATGGGAACATAACCAAGTCGTAGCGAGGTTGTATCATCAGGCAATTGGGCCGGGTTCCACGTATCGAGCCCGACTGCTGACTGGCGGAGGGATGGAGATCCGAAGCGTAACCGGAGCGGTGACCACCGTCGGGATGGCGGAGGCCGTGATCAGCTCGGGCATGATTTCCACCGGAATGTACACGGTGGCGGTTACGGCATTTGCCGCCGATAACACCACTCAGGCCACGGCGAGTAAAACATTTGAGAAACTAGCCAAACCCACGTGGCTCAAGACTACCGCCCAACGGCAGGTCAATGTAGTACCGGCGCCGTGGACGCCAATGACGACCGCGGATCATGAGATCAACTGCTGGGGGCGAAGTTACCAATTCCAGGGCCTGCCATTTCCCTCCCAGATCACCAGCCAGGGTGCGGATATTTTGTACGCACCGATTACCCTACAAGGAAGCGTCAATAGTCAAACCCTCGCGTGGAACGCGGGAACCTTCACTGTTACCAATGCTCAGGACTACAAGGTTTCCTATCAAACCTCCTGCACCGGTAACGCGGCGGACTTGAGCGGTACTGGTTACGTCGAATTCGACGGCATGATGTGGTTTGATTTTCAACTGCAACTCCACTCTCCAAACGCCCGCATCGACAGCCTGTACCTGGACATCCCGGTCAAGAGCGCCAATGCTTCGTATTACTGGTACGGCGGTAGCGGCTGGAATACATACTGCGCCGACTTATTCACCAGTAAGTCCTTTCCCTTTATGCCTTATATCACCGTTTCCGACGATGAACGAGGACTGTGCTGGTTCACCGAATCGCAGGAAAATTGGAGTATCAATCCGGCCTCCGCCGGGCAATTGATTGCCGGTGCCGACGTCAACACCATCCGCATATATCTCGTGAATGTTCCCTTTACCTCGGATAACCAAACCGTCAAGTTTTCGTTCGGCCTTCAGGCTACTCCTGTGAAACCTTATCCCACCAGCGCGGACGACCATCCGGGACGCTACTGCGTGACTGACGAATGGAGGAGCCAGGAGGGGATTTATTCATTTGATATAGAAACAATGGCCGCCTATCGGACCAGATCGATTGCAACCTCGGTTTTGGGCGACCGGGCCATGGACCTGGTTCCTTCAGACAGCGGTAAAAGGTTGACCCTGCAAAATATCATTACGGATTGCGAGAATCATGGGATTAAGGACTTGGCCTATACCTGCCTGGAAAACGTTAATATCAATGACGATGGATTGCTTCGCTACGGGGATGAGTGGATGGCGATGTTGAACGGGAGTTGGCAGGCTCGGCCGCCGCAGCCTGTCGGTAATTCCTATCCTGACTTTTATCCGGTTTCGACGGCCTCAGGGGCCTGGCAGGATTATTTTTTGTGGAAGGTCCAACAGGCGATTGATCAAGTTGGCTGCCAGGGGCTTTACCTGGACTGCTCCGATCCGGGGTCGTGCTGGAACCCTTATCTGGGCGGTGGATACAAGGACCGGGATGGTATCCTAAGACCGACTCTCACCATCCGGTCCAATCGGGAGTTGATGAAGCGAATCTACGCCCTGAAGACAACCAAGCCTGGGTTTCGCATCGAGTTCCACATGTCCACGATACCGGCGATGCCCTCGCATACCTTTGCGGATATCGCTATGGACGGGGAACAGTTCCTGAACAAACACGTATCGTTTGAATTAACCCTGCCGCAGTTCCGAGCCGAGTTCATGGGACGCGCGTGGGGTATCCCCTCCAACCTATGGGTGTTCACGAAGGGGATGCCGGGGTACTTCGACAACGAAAAGGCCCTGGCCTTCGGAATCCTTCACGGAACCGAGGTCAACATTGAACCGTCGATGTTATTTTTGGATCGCGTGGGTCGATTAAACGACGTGATGAGCCTCTTTAATGTTGATCAGGCGGAGGGATTTCTTTATTGGAAGAATCCCCCGGTAACCGTCAATTCCACTGACGTTACGGCCAACGTTTATAAGAAGAACGGTGAAGCCCTGATCGTGCTGAGCAATCTGCGTGGCAACGCTCCGACCGTGGAAGTAAGCTCCGATCTGGGCCGATTAGGTCTGAGCGGAGAAATCTACGCCAAAGATTATCTGGGTGGCACTATTTATCCGATTACGAATGGCGCGTTTTCGACAACGTTGGATACGGAAATACGAGTGAAAGTCTTTCATCTTGGAACGATCGACAAATTAATTTATCCGATAACTCCGCA
Source organism: Phycisphaerae bacterium (assembly GCA_041658725.1). Taxonomy (GTDB): domain Bacteria; phylum Planctomycetota; class Phycisphaerae; order JAAYCJ01; family JAAYCJ01; genus JBAZZQ01. The sequence goes on from JBAZZQ010000027.1 coordinate 45,008, forward strand.
GCCCACGGTGGGAGCGTTTCTGGGGAACCCAGGTTCGTCGAATTTCCCACCCGAATGGAATGCCTGTTCTACTCTCAAAGACTTTGTTACCACCGAACAACCCTATACCCCAGCCGGGTTTTCCAACCTGAAATTTGACGTCACCGGCGACAACTCGTCCCGAAGAATTTATTTGGGCATCGAAATCCGTGCGACGGGCACCGGCGTTGCCGAGGGGGAGGGCACGGTCCCGATCCTTCGTTTGACCTTGAACGGGAATAGTTTGGAATACAGCGAAACGCCGGGACAGGGCAATTTAGTGGGAAAGACCCAAACCTTCACCATGAATTGCGGGGTGGGTCCATTCAATTGGTTCAGCGATACCGACCAGGCGTGGACGGTGTTCTATTATCCAAGCTTTACGCTGCCCACGGAGCGACAAGACCAGTTCTATCGGCCGATCGGCCAAAATCCCTTGACTTACGTATTCGATATAACCGATCTGGCGATCATCGGGCAAAATTCCCTTACACTGAGCACGACCAGTTCGACTTGGTTATCCATCAATACCCTCGCCGTCCGCCTTAGCTCTCCGGTCAGCACCTTACAGGGAACGGTGGTCCTTCAGGATTACACGGATGACAGGGCCGACGTCATGGTGAGGGTCGAACTGCTTCGAGACGGGACGGCGGTGCGGACCAACCACGTGGCACTCAACAGCCAGGGACAGTTTACTCTCTCGAACGTAACATCGGGCACTTACGACGTCGGAATCAAAGCCTATACCTCCCTGCGAAAGGTCATACGCGATGTGACGATCAATGGGAATACTGACCTTGACCCGGTACCGGTCATTCTGCGAAACGGAGACTTGGATGGCGATAATGAGATCAGCTCGACCGATCTGTCTATCATCTTGGCCACTATGGACACCTCAGATGACCCATAAGAATAAAAAATCACGCAATGGATAAAGTTGTCCTCCAAAAACATGGCGAGAGGGTATTGGTACGCGGCAAAAGTTACCAGCTTGATATCAATGCCAAAACCGGCATCAGCCGACTTTTTACCTCACAAAAAAACTTTTTGTTTCAATTTCCGCTTAATATTCGTATCGAGCAAGAGAAGCGAATTATTCAAATGCCGCCCCCTTTCGATATTCGGCTTGACGGAAATAGCATGACCGTTTTTACCATTAAATCCTCGACACCGTTCGCTCGGCAGGAGTTATTTTTTGACTTTGAATCCGATGCTTTTACCTGCCGTTATAAGGCTACTGTGACCAGAGGGCAAAAGGTAACTCCTATTCGGGTTGAATACTTTCGTGATGCGGAATTGGGCATGCGGCTTAATGCTGTGAAGGAAGGATTTTGTGTTCCTTCGGCGCCGTTGTCGGAAGAAGATTATCGAAACATCTTTCCTTCGGTTTCTCTGAAGGGACTTTCCTCGCCTCCCGTTTTAAATATCGGATTGAAATTCCATGCTGGGTTTGTGGCCTTGGGGTTGCTGGATTTATCTAATGCCACGGTTTTTGGGGTCTCTTTTCCCTGGATGGGGCTGGCGGTGGACGCATGGGGGGGGAATGTCACTTTTTCCGGGGGCGAGGAATATGTGGGTCCGCGAGTTCTTTTTACTTTTCCGCGGGAGGGTGAGCAGAGCATTACGGTCTTTCGCAACTATCTCGATAAGAAGGGGCTGCTGACTCCCAAAAGGCCGGAGGAACAACCGCAATGGTGGAAACGGCCCACGTATTGCACCTACGGCGATCAAATCATGGCGATGCAGCCCGCGTTGTATACCGATGCTTATTGGGATTCTTCCTCATACACTCAGGATTGGGTGAAACGGACGGTGATCGGAGCGGAAGACCGTCTGGGCTATTCCGAATTTACCACGATAATCGATGCGTTTTGGCAGAAGCGATGGGATCCGGATCCTGTGGGTGATCCCCGGCGATTTGGCCGAATGAGGCAATTGGTTGACTGGCTCCATGATCGTGGTCACAAGGTTTTGCTTTGGTATTCACCGCATATTGTCCTGGACAAAGGCGGTGTCGGGCGATTGGCCCGGAAGTTTAAGATGCTCAGTCAATATCAAACCCCCGAAGGCTGGATTTTCCTGGATTATTCCAATCCTTCCGCCTCTAACTATGTTCATGAAATTGCCCGAAGACTCTTCCATGACAGCCCCGATTGTTTAAATGCCGATGGGGTTAAACTGGATTTTGTTTCTGCCATTTTACCTACGGAGCAACGGATTCCTTGTCACGAACCCGGCAGTGGAATGGGTTTTAGAATGGTCCATCGGTATCTAAAATTGTTCTACCCGGCGGCAAAATCATTTAAGCTCGATGCCCTGATCAACTACAGTGCCGGCGATCCTCGCTTTGCCCACCTTTTTGACATGAATCGATTGCACGATATCAAGATTACTCCCTTGGAACGCGAACGGAGAGCTTGGATTTCTGCCTTGGCCAATCCCGATCTGCTTATCGATAGCGATGGAGCGGTTATGATGAGTGATTGGGTCGAGCACACATACCTTTCTGCCGCGGTTTACAGCACTCCAAGCCTGTATTACACCGATGTGTTTAACGATGGCCAACGGTTGCCCGGCAAGATGATGAAAACCCTGGGCAAGTTATTCAAAATGTGTGCCCACCGCTGTTGGGGCCGACCGGAATTCATCAGTTATGGCAACTGGCGGTTACGAGGTCAGGACGGAAATGTTATCGGCGAATCGTATCAAGGAAAGCTTTGCTGGCTTCAAACAGGGGCGGACACAATCAATATAATCTGTTTTAACAGTCAGACAATTCCAATCGATCTCCATGGAATAAAAATAAAAAGTATTCATCCTTTACCGGGCAATCTGCAAATTAAAGAAGACAAAATTCATGCCCTTTGGAAAGGTGGCATTTTATATAAATTAATCATAAACCGTAACGTTGGCAATCAAGAGGAAACTGGTAGATGAACACCCAGGGATATGTAAGCTTTCATTCCGCAAAGCCGGTGTGGCTGACGGACAGAGAGTCAGAGAAGAATCTCTTGGTTGGGTTTCGGGCAATATTCACCCCCCCCCAGGACAATTCCGTTTTGTTACGAATCACGGCGTGCAGCCGTTACCGTGTGTATGTCAATGGGGAATTCGCAGGCTGCGGACCGGTGGTCGGTCCGCATGGATATTATCGGGTGGATGAATGGAATCTAAACCATCGTCTGACAGAGGGCGACAACCTGATCGCCGTTGAGGTAGCCGGGTATAACGTCAACAGTTATTACCTATTGGATCAGCCGTCGTTTCTCCAGGCGGAAGTGGTCTGCGAAGGTAATATTCTGGTATCCACAGCAGGCGATGGGGTAAGGTTTGATGCAGTCCTGCTTCGACATCGTATTCAGAAAGTTCAGCGATACAGTTTCCAGCGACCGTTTACAGAAGTCTATCGCCTGACAAATGGATTCGATGAATGGCGAAAAAATAAGAGCCGTACTTCGCCCCGTGAATCGTGTCAGATAACCACCCCAAAGCAACTGCTCCCGCGACGAGTTGGTTATCCTCGTTTTGAGCTTCGCCCTCCGGCGATTCAGTGCGCAAAAGGTGAACTGGAGAAAGTCGATCTGCCGCGGGATCAGATATGGAAAGATCGTTCGATGACCGGAATTTGCGCTACGCTCAAAGGATTTCCCGAAACCGAGTTGGATACGGTTCCTTCCATCGAACTGCAGCGCTACCGGAATAAAACAAACACATCGTTGAATATTCCCTGCCTGCCGGATTCCAGCCTGCCATTTGCCGAAAATTCGTGGCAGATATTGGATTTTGCCGGAAATTTAACGGGGTTTATCGGTTTCAGAATCACCTGTAACGAGCCGACACGGTTCTTCCTGACCTTTGATGAAATTCTATGTAATCACGATGTTAGTTTCAAACGCTTGGATTGCGTCAATATCCTCGCGGTCGAAGCCCCCGCTGGAACGTTCGATCTGGAAACGTTTGAGCCTTACACGCTCCGATACCTGAAACTACTGGTGTTAAAAGGCAATTGCCGGGTCGAAGGCCTGTGCCTGCGTCAGTATAAGAACTCAGAGGTTTATCGGGCGGGTTTCAGTTGCAGCGACCCTTGCCTGAATACCCTTTTCGACGCGGGGCGAGAAACCTTTGCACAGAACTCAATAGAGACCCTCATGGACTGCCCGTCGCGCGAACGGGCGCAGTGGTTGTGCGACAGTGCCTTCAGCGGCCGCGTGGCATTTGATCTCACGGGACACACGCGACTGGAAGAAAACTTGTTTGAAGACTATCTTCTGCCCGAACGGTTCGAGTATCTTCCCGAAGGCATGCTGCCGATGTGCTATCCGGCTGATCATTATGACGGCGTGTTTATTCCAAACTGGGCCCTGTGGTTCATCATCCAACTGGAAGAGTATGCGCAGCGGAGCAGGAACATTTCCATACTTGCGGCTCTCAAATCGAAAGTGTATAAACTACTGGGCTATTTCACGCCGTTTGTCAATGAATACGGATTGCTGGAAAAACTCCAAAACTGGGTGTTCGTCGAGTGGTCCGCCGCCAACCAGTTTGTCCAGGATGTAAACTTCCCATCGAATATGCTCTACGCCGCGGCTCTGGCGGCGGTTGGAAGACTATACCTTGATCCGAACCTTCTGCTGCAAGCCGAACGGATTAGAGACACCATTCGCAAAATGGCTTTCGACGGAGAATTCTTTGTCGATAACGCGGTTCGCGAAAACGGTAAATTATGCGTGACGCGTAATCGCACCGAAGTCTGCCAGTATTATGCTTTTTTCTTCGAGGCCGCCCATCCGAAAACCGATGCAAAACTCTGGAATACGCTGCAAAAAGACTTTGGTCCTCAACGAAAAACAAGAAACCTCCACCCGGAAATTCATTTTGCCAATGCGTTTATCGGTAATTTCCTTCGTATGGAACTGCTGGCGCGGTATGGAGCAGCCAGGCAGGTGCTGGAGGAATCGGTCGGATACCTGCTGCACATGGCCCAACAAACCGGAACGCTGTGGGAACATGATGATGTCCGAGCCAGCTGCAATCATAGTTTTGCTTCCCATGTCGTACACATCCTGTATCGAGACATTCTGGGGGTGGCACAGATCGACAAGGGAACCAAAACCATCTTTCTTCGATTTAACGACTTGCCGCTTTCCTGGGCGCAAGGCAGAATTCCATTGGACGAAGACACCATTTCAATAAAATGGTGGAAAGAAAACCAACAAGTGAGATATGCCATCGATCATCCCGCAGGATATAGAGTTGAAACCCTTGACCCGCATTTTTCAGTGCGCCGTGAAAAGGCGTAGAACTTGGAGTGGGTGCAGGTCCCATACGGATGAAATTCGGGGGAGGCGGTTATTGCGGGACGTGGTGATCTCTAGAGCAATTCAAGAATTATTGTACATTTGTCCGATGAAAGGGGAATGAAACAATATTCAATGGATTTACGGGAACGGATCGTGGCGGCATGTGATCGCGGGGAACAAACGAT
>JBAZZQ010000028.1:0-48509 GCA_041658725.1 Phycisphaerae bacterium
CGATCATGGCGACCACCGAGATTAGCGGCGGCGGCAACCAGATCAATGGAGACGTCGGGTTGCATCCAGGTTCCGCACAGGGAATCCCGCCGTCAGAAATCAACGGGACGATTCACATAAATGATCAGGCCATAATTGACGCCCAAGCCGCCTTGCTGGCCGCGTATAACGACGCCGTTAGTCGATCAACCAGCCCTATATCTTTGCCGGGACAAATAGGCGGGCTAACCCTGGCCCCTGGCCTCTATGTAAACTCGACCTCAAGTGGAATATCAGGAACGGGAGCAAACGCGATTTTAACTCTCGACGCCCAGGGTGACGCTAATGCGGTCTTCATCTTCAAGATGGGGTCCACGCTCGTCACGGATCCGGCTACCAGTGTCGTCCTGAGCGGAGGCGCCCAGGCGAAAAACGTCTATTGGCAGGTCGGCAGTTCGGCGACTCTTGGTACGACCAGCATCTTCAAGGGAAACATACTGGCTGCTGTTACCATCACGGTGAATAGTGGTGCCGCAGTAGAAGGCAGATTGTTTGCCGGGTCGGGCGGAGGCGGAGGCGCCGTGACTGTACAGTCCAGCATCGTTACAGTGCCTGCCCCGTAAGGCATAAGGCAATAGTAAAGTTAGAGTACGTTAAACGAAAAGGAGCGAATATGGACAAAAATTGGCTCGGTATCATCGGCGTAATTTTAGTGATCGTTGTCGTCGTGTGGCTGGTCGGTGGGAGCAGGATAAGCTGCCACGAAAGCTTCTGGGACAAGGACAAACAAGTCATTGAGATCAAGCATGAATGAATTAAAAAATGGACATCTGTTTCGAAGGAGAAAAATCATGAGAGTACATCATATTTACAAATTGTGCATAGTCACAACACTGTTTGTGATTGGCATGGGATTGGGCTTGGCCAAGGCGGTCGTTGTACAACTGGGCCAGGCTGATGTCGAGGATGGGGTGCAAGTTCTTACCCGCGGGCCGGTGCATGAGGCCTTTGCGGAAATCGTGACGTTCAATCCTGAACCTGGCATTGTCGTGTCCAAAGCGCCGCCGGACGCCATCGCAGAAATGCCGGCTGAACAGAGACCGGGAGGGGACAATGTCGCGTGGATACCCGGCTATTGGGCCTGGGACGACGAGGCCATTGATTTCCTTTGGGTCAGTGGCACATGGCGAGACTTGCCTCCGGATCGTCAATGGATGCCCGGCTATTGGATCCGGTCCGGGCAAGGCTATCAGTGGACGTCCGGGTACTGGGCCGACGCCACGGTCAGCGAGATCGAATATCTGCCCAAGCCGCCGGCGACGATCGAAGCGGGACCCAACACCGCCGCATTTTCGACCGGTCAGAGTTGGATACCAGGTTGTTGGGTTTGGCATCAGGGTCGTTATGCCTGGCGTCCCGGTTACTGGGAGACTGTCCGACCAAATTGGGATTGGATTCCGGCACATTACGTCTGGGCGCCGCGAGGCTACGTCTTCGTCGAGGGCTACTACGATTACTCCGTCGACCGTCGCGGTGTTCTGTTTGCCCCGGTTCATTTTGGTGCGGGCGTGTACCGGCGGCGGGGGTTTTCCTATTCACCCACGGTGGTGATCGACTTGGCCGCATTCACAGACCATCTCTTCGTGCGACCGCGTTACCAACACTACTATTTCGGGGACTACTACGCCGCCAGCTACCGCGACGCAGGATTCTACCCGTCGTTTTCGTACTACTCCAGCCATAAGGGCTACGATCCGATCTACGCTCATCAACGCTGGGAAAATCGGCAGGATCGGTCGTGGGAGCCCCGCGTGCAAGCGGAGTTCAAGAGTCGCCGAGACCACGAAGAATCTCGCCCACCGCGCACATGGGCGGACCAAAGCAAACTCATCACAAGCGGGAAATCCGGCGGTAATCGCCGCGTGATTGCCACCGCGCTTAGCCAACTGACCCAGCGTAAAGACCGTCCGCTGCGACTCCAACCGCTGGATAAGAAAGAAAGACAAGTTTCCGTACAGCGGGTGCAAGAGGTCCAGAAATTTCGCCAGAATCGGCAAACGCTGGAAAACAGAGTACCGGTTAAGGCCGTCGAAAAGCCCTCCCGCGAATTCGCGCCGACCAAAGTGAGACTCCCCCGGTCGCCGATTGTGGGCAAGTCGGCCGATCAGTTTGGTAAGGGCCAAGCTCCGCCGAAGAGACCTCAAACTCTCCAACCGGATTTCAAGGTTAAGCCGAAGGTGACGAAGGTTGAGCGGGCACCTGAACAGCCCAGGGCTAAACAGAAGGAGAAATCCAAGGGCGAAACGAAGGACAAGCACAACGGTGAGTCCGGGAAAAAGTCCAGAGATTAAATGTTTATGTCAGGCTATTTTTTGAAAGGAAAACAAAAATGCTTGGAACTGTATTAGTTGTGATTTTGATTTTGATGCTCCTGGGCGCGGTTCCCTCGTGGCCGCATAGCCGAAACTGGGGTTATTACCCGAGCAGCGGACTTGGATTGGTTTTGCTCATTGTGATCATACTGCTGCTTCTGGGACGCATCTAATCACTGATGGATATATTTTGCGAGGGTTACGTGTTTCGATTGGGCCTGTTCCGCACATCACTGGTGCGGGGATAAGGAGACGAACGATGACTAGAGTAGTAACGATAATGTTAACGGCGGCAGTGGTAAGCACCCTGTGCTTCGGGTGCATGGGGCGTTTTTTGTCGGAAGGGATGGGGGCGGCCAGAGGCGCTTCCGGGAAATTGGTTGAGATTCGAAAAACTCCGGACCTCTCAAGGTATACGGGCCTGCGGGTCGAGCAAATTACGGTGGCCCAGGGCTTGCGAGCCCCTTCGGATATGCCTAGCATGATCCGAAAGGACCTGGCGGCCACGGCAGAGAAAAAAGGGTTGAGTCCCGACGGACAGCCCGGACTCACGTTGTCCGGCCAGATCGTCCATTATGAACCCAGCAGCACGACCGACAAGGCGATTGGCCCGTTGGAGGAAGTTGTTGTTCGCGCAAGGCTGATTGATGCTCAAAGCGGGAACCTCGTCGCGGAAGCCAACCTGGTCGGTCGTTCAAAAGCGATATCATCGAGCGGCACAAAGAGCGTGTCCGCCGGAGTCGCTAAAGCGATGAACCAGTGGCTGAAGCAGGGTGGTCTGAGAAAAGACGGCGAGAAGGAAGAGGATTGAGTCGGGAGATTTTTCGTGTTGAGAAAATAAAGGAAAACACTTTAAAGGTAACGACAATCCGCCGCTGGCGGTGAGTTGCCGGGAGGTTACGATGAAACTGTTGTATTTATTGTATGCGAGTATCATGGTTAGTGCGGTGGTTTTGGTGTTGGCGACGGCACCGGGTTGCGGCGAGCACAGGGAACGGACCCGCGTCGTGCGGGATCGCCATGACCGCACAGTGATCGTCGAGCGGGACAGACACCCTCGCCGAGTTGAGGTCAGGGCTGAGAGAGAACATCGCAGACGTTAATTAAATTCGCCCTGAGATTGGAGCCGATTCAGACCAGCGAGTAGCTCGGGATATCGTGAGGTTGTATAATTTGTGCCTGAATTGAAATTTTTCTTACCCTCAAACGGTTACAGAAAAATGTCCTTTCCGAGACAAATTTTAGACCCACTTATTTCTTTTCTGGAGCTGGTCCCGCCGGTGCTTTCTTTTCAGGGATGATTGGTTCGATGGGTCGACCGCGGTGGTCGAGCTTCAGAGCCATGTTGACCCAACTGCATGTGTTTTTAAGGGCAATATTTTTTGGCGGAACGTAGTTGCTCGCGACCTGGCCGAGAACGCCGGCGTTGTAGGCTTGATCGTAAACTTTGACCCACGCACACTGCTTGCCCTTGATAACTTCGCATTCGTCATCGTTGACTTTCGACCCGCCGCACGGGCCGTTTGGTAAATGTTTGGCGCAGGCTGATTCGACGCAAATATATCCGCATTCAGGCAGTGAGCACGAGCCGCAATGTTGGCACTGGACGAGCGGGTATTTGCACAGCCATTCAAACCAATTCAATGGACCGGCCGTCCACGAACGCTTGTGTGCCCAGTTGTAGAACTTCCAAAACAATTTGCCCTCGGCGATTTTGTCCTCGAAGAAGGTGTCGTGGATCATGTTCATTAATTTGTAATGCAGCGAAGGACCGGCGGGAGGAGTAAGGGCGGCTGGGATTTCGCTGTTTAAACCGTTTCCGTCGTTCTGGAAGAAATAAAATCCGTTGGCGGGAGCGACGTTGACGGGCTTACCGTCGGGCATCTTCCAAAGTTCCTGCCACTGCTGCCAGAGCTGATCTTTCGTGTTGTTTTGAGATAATTCATCGGCAAGGTCCAGCACGCCTTTGATGATGGCGACATTTTTCACCCCGCCGAAATGAACACCGGCCAGCCCGAACACCCGGCAAAGTGCTGTCTGCAAGGCGAGGATTTTCGTCCGCCGGCCTTTCCCCTTGTCAGGATCGGCCCCGAGGCTTTCAAGAAATTTCTGCATTTCCTGCGTGGCGACCACACCGGGAAGCTCGTCCTGAATGGCCAATTTGGCAAGCATTGCCGTCGGCCAATACAAAGCGTGGACCAGCGGGATATTGATATTGTTCGCCTTGGCGTACATCGCCATTTCCTGGATTTTCCGCATGTCCAAACCGACCTGGTTAAAAATCGCGTTAGCGCCATGATCGATTTTTTTCTTCATTTTCATATATTGCATGGTTTGAGACGCCTGGCTGTACTTGAACGACGAGACCGCGGCGGCGATGAAAAAATCGGGGCATAATTTTCGGGTGTAATCGACCGCCTGGACGGCGTCGAGAAAACCTTCGGGGCACAAAACGGTGGAGTCCGGCAGTTCGCTCCGCGGTTTATCCCCCGTCAAAATCAACACGTTTTCCAGATCATTATCGACAAATCGTTGGATCCGTTCGCGGAGGTTGTCGATGTTGCGATTTTTTCCCGAAAGATGGACCAGCGGACTCTTGCCGCTAAGATCGCGGGCGCGGATCGCCAGGTCAATCGTGTCGTGGGTGGTTATACTCGGTACGCGATCCGTCAGGGCCATCGCGGCGACCCGAGAATCTTCGGCGACGAGTTTGGCTAAAGATTCCAAGTCCGCCATGCACGGGTCGGCCACGTCGGGCACGGTGTATTCGAGGGTAATAATAAACTGACCGGGTTCGGCCAAACGGTTTTTCAGAAGATTTTCCGCTTTCATTTCTTCAAGTCTCTTTCAAATTTTATCGGTTTTGGCGGCCTCGATATAATCCATGGCCATTTGATCTTTGCCCAAAATGACCTCGGTCGCCATGATCAGGGCCAACGTGCCTTCCACGCAGGGATCGATAATCGCGGCATCAAGCCCCGCACCCAGGGCAAGCATCAGATAAGCTTGATTGATCCATTTGCGCTTCGGCAGTCCATGACTGGCGTTGCTGACCCCGCCCGAAATGTGGATTTCAGGCCAGCGATTGCGCATCCAGCGAACGCTCTCCAGCATGTCCAGACCGGCATTGACCTCGGTATAGATAGCCAAAAAACAGGGATCGACAAAAATTTCATTCTGCTTTTTACCCATATCCAGAAGTTTTCCTACCAAGTCTTCCGCCCGCTGCTGGCGGTCCTGGGAACTCGACGGCACACCGTCATCGCTCATCAGAAGGGCTATGACACTGCATTCATTGTCACGGACGAGTGGCAGATAATTTTTCAGCCGATCCTTTTCCAGGGATACGGAATTGATGATCGGTTTCTTTTTTACCAGCTTTAACCCTTCCTGAACGGCTTGGGGATTGGAGCTGTCCAGAGCCACAGGTAAATCCACAGTGGATTGAACGACTTCCAACAGCCATTTGACCACTTCGATCTCGCGTGATGGATGCCCACCGTTCACGTCGATATAATTAGCCCCGAAAGACGCCTGACTGCGGGCCAGATCTTCAATCACAGCTCGATTTTGGGCTTCGACCGCCTCCTTGACCTGTTTCCGGGTGGAATTAATCCTTTCGCCAATAATGATCATATATAACTCCTTCTTTTAAACACGGGTACCTTTTTTGATTCGGAAAGATCATATATACATTACGGATAAATAAAAAGCAAGCAAAATATCCCTTATGTATTTTTGTAGGTATGCCAAACCTTCCGGGCGAAGCGAAGGGTTCAGAATGACACTGTTTATGATTTTTTGACTACGTTGCGCTGTAGTCTACGCTCCGGCTTTGACTTTCTTTTTCTTCAGTTCTTCTCTTTTTAGTTTTACCCGTTGCTGGGCTTTTTGATGTTTCTTTCTGGTGACGCGTTTTTTCTTATTCATTCTTAAATCTCCAGCCTTAAAATTTCCTATTCATTGAGGGTGTTATTCTAACTTCCCAGACGCGAACTGCAAGTAGTCATTGTGATTTTTTTTGCAACCGTTCACTTCCCCTATTGTGCCACGGTCAGCTTGTCCGACCGTGCTGCTCTTAAGACACGGCTGGACAAGCCAGCCGTGGCACAATGACGGATGGACTGAACGGGTACTATTTTTTAACGGTTATTGGCGGTGACACAAGGCCAATCGTCGGTTCGAAAGGGGGCGCCGGGCAGGCGTGCCTTGTTGTAAAGATTGCAGACCGGATTGTCGGCCCAGGCATACCGGACGGCCAGCGGTTTGGGAACCTGCTTGCTCCAAACGAGAATGGTTTGACCATCGATTTTGGCCTGGGCCCAGACGAATTTTCGATCGGACCCGGCGATGGCAAATCCCTTCGGGGGTTCGTTGTTTCTGGTCATCAGGCCATACTTGGAAAATTTGAACTTGATGCGAATTTTGTCTTCTTCAATTGATATCGAATCATAGATGGGGCCGGAGAATACTATCTTTTTACCATAGACGAGCGCCTCGGCGGCCAGGGCCAGGCGTTTGGCGACGTCTTCCTTGTCTTTGGGATGAATACTGTTGGGGTCGCCGATATCGATAGTTACCGCCATGGCGGTATTGGGAATGCTAAGGGCTTTGGCTTGGGCTTCGCGCAATTCCGCCCAGGTACTGGGACCGGGAGTAGTCGTCGGTTTTTTGAAATTATTGAAATTGGCCAGCTGGACGAAGATGAAGGGCAGATTATTGATTCGCCAGGTATTTCGCCAGTTTTTGATCATAAGCGGGAAGAGCTTCCTATACTGGTAACTGCGGTCGGCGTTTTGCTCTCCCTGATACCAGATGACCCCTTTGATGCAATAATTGGCCAGAGGATAAACCATGGCGTTATAAAGACCTCCGGGCCGCCAGGGATTGACACTGGGATCGGGTTGGGGAGGAGCGGGTTTTTGAGGTCCTGATTCTCCCCGGGCTTTGGCTTGGATATCGATCTGTTTCCACTTGGCATATTGTTTTAAATACGCGACCTTTAATTTCTGAAAGTTGGACACCACCCGGTTCCATCGATTGATAATGGGTTTAAGATCGGGGTCGGCCTCGATGAGTTGGCGGCTTGTCCAGCATTCGACATAAGTTGCCCCATATGCACTTTGGATAATTCCGATGGGCACATCCACGGATTGGTGAATCTCCTTTGCGAAGATGTAACCCACGGCGGAAAAGTTGGCCACGGTTTCGGGGGTGCAGATGACCCATTTTCCTCCTGGATCCGTCAGGCGAGCGGCGGTTCCAATTCTTCTGACCCGGTAGAGATGGATTTCCGAATCGAATTTCTGACTGATTTCACGCTTGGCGGTAGATGCCAATTTAACCGGCAATGCCATATTAGACTGACCGGAAGCCAGCCAGACGTCACCAACCAGGATATTATGTAATTTAATGGTATTTTTCCCCGTGATAGTCATTTCGAAAGGCCCACCCGGAGTCATGGGGGAAAGCTCCACCTGCCAGGAGCCTTTGTTGTCGGCGGTGGCCTTTAGAGATTGGTCTCGGAACAAGAGAGTGACTTCTTCCCCGGAATCCGCAGTCCCCCAGATTCGAACTTTGGCCGTTCGCTGGAGAACCATGTTATCATCGATCAAGTCGGTTAGCTTTACGTCGGCCTGAGAACTGAGAGTCGCGGTCAAGAATAAAAGTAATATCAGAGGTTTAATCTTTGAATGCAAGACCAGGGGCATAAACTTAATTCCTCACGTAAAACTCTTACTATAATCATATTCTTTTTTTTATTCAAGATCAAATCAAGTTGCTTGACAAGGGAAGTCGGGAAAGCTAGAGTGGTATGGATTCCCGCCCGGGTGGCGGAATTGGCAGACGCGCCAGCTTGAGGGGCTGGTGTCCGTAAGGATGTGCTGGTTCGAATCCAGTCCCGGGCAATTTTCCAGCGTATATACCGTTAGGTTTTATGTTGTTGGGTAGACTTAAATTAACGGGAGGGTTTGTTAAAAGTTACTCTTGCCAATATCCGTCTGGCATTCTATAATGTTCGCGTTCGTTGTAGCGTTCTACGCGTTGCGGGCGTAGCTCAATGGTAGAGCTCCAGCCTTCCAAGCTGGTCATGAGGGTTCGATTCCCTTCGCCCGCTGTCAGCGGCATATAGCCGTTCTCTCGACCTTACGATTATTAAAAAAAAAGGAAATTACCATAGTGAAGACGGTGAAGATCGGATTTATCGGTACAGGTGGGATTGCGCGATTACAGATGAGTATGCTCAGGAAAATCGAGGGAGTGGAAATTGTTGCCGCAGCGGATGTGAATAAAACGGCGTTGGACCTTGCAGCCGCGGAATATAAAATCGAAAAGACCTTCAGCGACTGGCGGGACCTTTTGAAGATCAAGGAGATCGACGCAATCAGTGTCTGCACGCCGAATAAATTACACTATGAGCCCACTGTGACGGCATTGATGGCGGGTAAGCACGTGCTGGTGGAAAAGCCAATGGCGATGAGCGCCCAGGAAGCGGGCAAGATGGTAGCAGCGGGGAAAAAGTCGAAAAAGCTGCTGCAGATTGGCTTTCAGTGGCGATTTACCCCGGTGGCCCAAATGCTTCGCCGGCAGGTCCACTCGGGAGCGTTGGGGGATATCCTTTATGTTCGGGTTCAGGCTTTGCGGAGGCGCGGAATTCCGAACTGGGGCGTTTTCGGACGTAAAGAGCTTCAGGGCGGGGGACCGATGATCGATATTGGAGTTCATCTTCTGGAAATGGCACATTATGTGATCGGCGCTCCGAAGCCCATTTCGGCCAGCGGAGCCTGCTACACGTATATGGGAAACAAGAAATCGGATACGGTATGTCAGTGGCCGAACTGGGATTACAAGACCTATACGGTGGAAGATCTGGCCATCGGATTTTTAAAATTCGATACCGGATGTTCGATAGTCGTGGAATCCAGTTTCGTCGCCCATATCGAAAAGAGCGTTTACGGCATTCAGATTATGGGAACCAAAGGAGGAGCGACGTCTGAACCGGCTATGATTTTTACGGATCAGAACGGGTACATGATGAACATGGAACCGGCTTACATGGGCCAACAGCATGATGGATTTGAGTTCAAGCTGAAGCACTTTGTGGAATGTATCCGCAACGGGGCAAAATGCCTGGCGCCTGGTGAAGACGGATGGATGGTCCAGAAGATGCTGGATGGTATTTATAAGTCGTCACAGATCGGTAAAGAAGTGAAAATAGTTTAGCGGAAAGAATACTTTCCTCTGCCAAGGGTGTGTCATGAAATTCATCTGTCCGCATTGCGGGAAGATGCTGAATGTCAGCGACCAATCCGTCGGGAAGAAGGGAAAATGTCCGGGTTGTGGAGGGCTTATTGTCATCCCTCCGACGCCTGCCGAGAACCCATGTCCCGGTTGCGAGGCGGATTTGCCCGATAACTCCGTGGTGTGCATTCAGTGCGGGTTCGACCGGCGCACGGGAAGCAAGATCGTGTCGGAAGGAAAGAAAAAACCGGAAGGAAAACCCGATCAAGCCCCCTTGTGGATTGTCAATTTTTTCAACCGCACTTCGTGGATTCCCGCGGTGGTAGCGGTCGGGCTTCTCCTGGGAGATTATTCGCTGAAGGGACTGGATTTAAGGACGTTGTACGATTCAGCCCCCCCGGATATTCTGATTCGCGACATTTCACAATACGGGACGGCGGCGGTGAACGATCTCTTGAGAAACGTCGATATGGGTATTCGCCGCAACTCGTCGGATTATCTGCCTTCCGCTTCCGACAAGCCGATAACCATTGACGCCCCCAAGGCCGGACATACCCACCTGGTAATCGCGGCCAAGAATTCCCCCGGAAACGATTTGGAGTCGGTAACGACCCTTTTGTCGCGATACCGAGTGGAGCCGATTCCCGCCGGCAACCAGGGGGAAATTCCCTGCGATGGAATTGTTTTGGCGGCGGGAACGAAGGATCGGGTCCTGGTCATGTCAAGCAGCCACGAGGATGGGATGCTCGAATATTGTAGAATTCTAAGCGAAAAGAAAGACGCCCGGCATGAAGGGAGGACCGTTAGAGTCGCGTACAAAGCGACAGAGAATTTCGGCAACACCCTTAGGCAGGCTCTCGGAAAAGAAAGTTATCTCGGAGTCAACGTCCAGGGAACGCCGTATCTGGAAAAGATCATCTACGAGGAAGGAGCGTATCTGGTCCTGGTCATGGCCCGGAAAGATAACGTCTATCCCGTCGTCGTCTCGCCGTTACAGCCAAAAGACGAAGCGGCCTCCTTCAAGAACTTTTCCACCCGCGACAACAAGCTCAAAATCAATCGCGAAAATTTATTCATGTATAATGACGGCCACCAGTCGTTCATCGAGTATGCCACATCGGAAGGCCAACGGGTAATCGTCACCGACCCCTTGCCGGTTTCCCCTTTCGTCGGTCGGCTGGCCCCTTTGATGCCCGCGGAGAAAAAATATTACGCCATGTCCGCCTCCGAGGAGAACCCTGAATATTATTATAACGGTTTGGGAACGCTGGTTTTTCTCAATGTGCCCTGTGATCGAAAATATGCCTTGACGGAAAACGGAAACATTCGGACCACGTTCAATCTGCCCCTGACCCGGTACTCGTCGGCGATGATGATGACGGCCTACGCCGCATTCGTTCTGATAGCGGCGGCTTTGGGCGTGGGGCTGGTGATCTTCACCTATAAGGGTTTGAAATTCAATCCCTGGCTGACGCTGGGCATGGGCGTCGTTTTGATAGTGATGGAGACCGCCTTTGCCGCGTATGGAATGGCGGTCGTCAAAACCTCGGCCGTCGCCCAGGGGGACATATTATCCTTTTTTGTTCAAGCGTTCGGTTTTGGCATTATCATTTTGATGCTGCTGTCGGCGGGAGTTATCACTAAACGCTCCTGCGAGTAGAATGGGTTTGAGATAAAAATGGCGCTAAGTTAAAATGGTTTTTTGTTGCCAAAAAGGGTTTATGGTCGATTATAATACAGTCGCTGTAATCTTAATTCGCTGTGCATCGTAAACATACAATCTGAGGGATACGTGCATGAGGCATATCCGAACGTTCGGGCTGGTGATGGGATGGATTTTGATATTTTTCATTTCCTTCGCGTCGGCCCAGGTGGAAAAATCGCAAAGTTATACAAACCAGCAGAGGCAGGTGGAGGAATCCGTTCGCTTACAGCTGGATCGGGACCTTCCCGCCAATCAGAAAGTTCTGCTGGACTATGGGGGATGGCTCAGCAGTTATTTCTTTATTTTTGACGACGGAATAAAAAATCGCACGCTCCGCCGGCAGGATTTGCGGGTATGGGGTTCGATGAACGCCGACGACGGGATACACCAGGGTTATGCCCGGATGAAGTTAGGCTATAGCGATTTCAATCATGGCGACGGGTATGACGGTGATGAGGATGATTTTGAAAGACCGCGGCTGGACCGGGGTTGGTATCAGTTGGACCTGGCGAAATTGCTTCGCAAGCGCGCTAGTGTGGATGTGCCGTTTGATTTGGCGATCAAGATCGGGCGGGACTATGCCATGTTCGGAACGGGTTACGCCTTGTCCATGCCTATGGACATGATTCAGATCAACGGCGGGATCGGTCCTTTTAAAATCGATGGGTTGCTCGGACGCACCATACACAGTTGGGATAATCTCGATACATCCCGGCCGCGCCCCGGGGATAGTTGGCGATATTTTTATGGTGTGCAGGCTCGCTATACGGGCTTGGCCAAGCATGAGCCTTTTGTTTATTACGTGTGGCAGAAGGATCGGCAGCACGACGGTAATCCGCTCCTTAAACTTCAGGAGTGGCGGTATAATTCCGAATACCTGGGCGCAGGAAGCACGGGTCAGATTTTGCAGAACTGGCGGTATTCGGGTGAAATGGTCTACGAGAGCGGGGAAAGCTACGCCGATCAAACGATTTTTCATCAAGACGAGATTTCCGCTTATGGTTGGGATTTAAAATTGGAATATCTGGCCCCGTGGAAACTGCACCCGAAATTCAGCTTGGAATATATGTTTGCCAGTGGGGACGCAGATCGGATTTTCAGCCCGAGTAACGCGGTCGGCGGGAATCGCTATGGCACGCACGATACCGGTTTTAATGGGTTTGGTTATCGAAATACGGGTCTGGCGATGGCACCGGACCTTTCCAATATTCACATTTGGCGGGCTGGGGCGTCGTTTTTCCCGCTGGAAAACTTTCGAAAAGACCTGCTGAAAAAACTCGAACTGGGGACCGACTGGTTTTTGTACAATAAGAACAAAGGGAACGCCGCCATTTCCGATCCCCTGGCCGATCAGCAGTCCGGCTACCTCGGCTGGGAAATGGATTATTTCGCCAACTGGCGGTTCACGAGCGACCTGGCCTGGACTATCCGCTACGGAGCGTTTTTCCCGGGCAAGGCCTATTCGGATGAAACGACACGGACATTTTTCCTGACCGGTATAACCTGGAGTTTTTAAGATGAAATTTAAAAATACTAAAAATCGTTTGAACGGGGTGGCATGGCTTCGCGTCCTCGCTAAGCCATGTCTTTTGAGCCTGGTGATTATCTGCGGATGTTCTGAAAAAGCGGGAAAAACAGTGCATCAAGAAAACCCGCTCCCTCACGGTCGCGGCTCGTTTACAGTCGACACCACCGTCGAAATCAAGGAGCAGGATTGCCAGACCGTCGATGAAATGGATTTTCTCGACTGCATGGTTAAAAAAACCAAATGCAGCGTCGCCGACGCCGTCCGAGCGGTGGGAATTCTTACGGCCGGTTCTGATGTGGGTAAAGATTATGACGCACGATATCAATATCTGGTTGAGCACGACATTGTTCGTCCGAATTGGAATTTGGAACCGGACCAGTGGATCGATCGCGGCACGCTGGCGTATATGCTGATCAAGGCAGCCAATATCAAGGGCGGTGTGAATATGCTTCTGTTCGGGTCCAACGGGTTAGGTGATCGCCGTTACGCCTATCGTGAGATGATGTATCGGGAACTGATGCCCGGAGGCGTGGATTACAATTACGTCAGCGGACCGGAATTGGTAACCACCGTGGGAAAAGTTGACCGGTATATACAGGAGCGCCAGAAAGATTCCCCAGAAAAGGAAACGCAGTTGGGAGAAAGCGCTCAACATAAAATTCCATAGGCCGACAAGAAGGAAACAAAAAATGAAACAACTAAAAACAATAATCTCAATATGGTTTGCCATTCAAACAATTACTGTTTGTGCTTACGCCGCTCCTGCCACTCAACCGTCTGGGCCGGTGAGCGGAAAAGTTCTCAAAGTAGTCGGCAAAGTTCAATACAGCACCATCGGTAAAAACGATTGGGTGTATGTGAAGGAAGGCGACACCTTGAATGCCGGGACTGTTATTCGCGCCGGTCTGCGAAGTTCGGCTCTAATTCAACTACAAACCGCCGCCATTATTCAGATCAAGAGCGGCTCGCGCATTGCCCTGACGGAACTGGCGCGTTCGGCGACCAGCGAAAAGACCCGCATCCATCTGGATTATGGAACCGTTCGCGGTGGGATTGTCGAAACGAACTACTCCAGCGATTTCCAAATCGCATGCCCCGCGGCGGTCCTTTCCCGCGAGGGAACGTGGGGGTTCGAAATGAGCTATGATCCGGCAACGGGACATTTTTACGTTGGCTTGGATACCGAAGGTCTCGTTCGTATCCTTCAACTCGCCACCGGTCGTCACATATTGCTCTCGCCGGGACAATTTGTAACTCAAGCCATGCAACGCTGGGTCGAAACCGCCGTTTTTCAGGGAACGGTCACGTTCACCGATCCCTTCGGAACCACAAAAGTGGAAGTAGTCTTTTACGCGAATAATTCCGGTGGACGCACGGTAATGGATCCGACCGGTTCCCGAAATGTCGAGTCCAATATTCGGATGGGAATGGGGACTTTTGGAAACCAGTGGACCAATCGGATGCAACTCGATCGCCGGTCAAGCGAAATTCAAACTCTGGACACGACACTCGAGCAATTGGAGTTCAACCTCCATCCGGTTTTTGAATATCGTTTCGGAAATTTCGGCACGCATATTCCCGCCGACTCCGGGGCGGTGCCGAGTTTTATACAAAAGAAGTGATTCGGGTAGCCCGCAGTTGGGTATAAACCGCAAAAAGAAGAAGCAACGTCACCAGCAGACCCAGGCTCATAATTCCAACCGCTATACCGATTCGCCCCGGTTCATACACCGGTTCCCGGAGTTCACCAGGAGCCATGAGAATTTTAAGCGTTTTATGGACGGAGTCGGCCATCAGGGTAATTTGAGCCATCCGGATGGAGGCAAGTTCGGTGTTCTTTTTTATTTCCGCCAGGTCCAAACGTATTCGCTCGGTCTGGGATACCTTCGCCGGATGGTCCATGATTATGAGTTTGTGATAATTGTCTTCAAGCATCTGATATCGTCTGGTCAATTCCCCCAGGAGGTTCGCCTGCCGTTTCTTGTGCTCCATCAACCTTAATTTGAGATTTTCCTCATAGGCGCGTTTGAGTTCTTTTATCCAGATGACCAGATAGTCATCCAGCACCGCCGGATTTCTTCCCTGGCTGACCAGAAGCAGTTTTTTTTGTCCCACCAGCTCCCCTCGGAATTGCGGGAAAGATTGTGTTTGATTTTCCAAAACAGTTTTTAAAAATTCTGCCTTGGTTTTTTCAATAACCTGGAGGGAGTTGGCGAGGGTGAGTAAATCGGTGGCGTTATAAAAGATGTAGGTCTGGGAATTTTCCACCGGCTGGATCAGGAGAAGCGATTTTGACTGGTAGGTCGGATTTTGCTTCAGGTAATACCAGGTGGCCGACCCGGCAATCAGTGATAAAAGAACGGCGATCCAAATCTTTCGGACCAGGTAGCGGCAAACCATTCTTAGATCGACATTAATTAAATCGTCGGACACGAGATTTTCTCCAGCATAAATGATCCTCATTATAGAACCTTCTCGAAATTCGGACAAGGTGAAAGCGGGGTGAAAAATTTACTAGCCGACTTTGACCGAGTTTGATAAAATCTTTACAAGTGGATTTTTTTTAAAAGTGGAGATTCGATATGGCATCGCTTGAAAAGCTTACGTTTGGGTTAATCGTCGGCAACCGCGGTTTCTTTCCGGACGAACTGGCCCGCGAAGGCCGTGAAACCATGATCCAACTGCTCAAAAGCCGGGGGCATAACGTGGTGTGTCTGGACCCGCGCCAGACCAAGTTCGGATCGGTCGAAACTTATGAGGACGCCAAAAAATGCGCGGAGCTTTTTGGAAAAAACCGAGGGAAGATCGCCGGCATCATTGTAACGCTGCCGAATTTCGGCGATGAAAAAGGCGTGGTCGAGAGTATCAAGCTCTCGGAACTGAACGTGCCTATTCTGATCCACGCCTTCAGCGACCAGCTTGATAAAATGTCCATCAAAAACCGTCGCGATTCGTTTTGCGGCAAGCTTTCGGTCTGCAATAATCTTAACCAGTATGGGATTCCCTTTACCCTGACCACCCACCACACCGATCATCCCGAGTCGCAGATATTTCATCAGGATTTGGACGATTTTGTAGTTACCTGCCGGGTCGTTCGGGCTCTGAAGAATGCCCGCATCGGAGCCGTGGGGGCGAGGCCCGGATCGTTTAACACCTGCCGGTACAGCGAAAAACTATTCCAGGATTCCGGTATTTCCATCGAGACGCTGGACCTGTCCGAAGTCATCGGTCGGATGCAAAAGATGAAATCCGGCGACGCCAAAGTCAAAGCCAGGATGACCGCCATCGGTAAATATGTTTCCTGTCCGGGAACCCCCAAGGCTGCGTTGGAAAAAATGGCCCGATTGGCGGTGGTTCTGGAAGATTGGATCAAGGCCAACGACATTTCGGCCCTGGCCCTTCAGTGTTGGACAGCGATGGAAGAATTTTATGGGGTCGTGCCTTGTACGGTGATGAGTATGCTTTCGACCGTCGGCATTCCCGCCGCATGCGAGGTGGATATTCCAGGAGCCATCGGGATGTATGTCTTACAGGCTGCTTCCGGAAAGCCGTCCGCGCTTCTGGATTGGAACAACAACTACGGGGATGATCTCGACCGAGCCGTCATGTTTCACTGTAGCAATCTTCCCGTCAGTTTCCTGGAGTCCGCCGAGATGGGCTATCAGAATATCATCGCGGGAACGGTGGGTAAAGAGAATACTTACGGCACGGTGGTCGGGAAAGTGGCTCCCGGTCCGGTTTCGTTGCTGAGACTCAGCACCAACGATTTTGAGGGGATCATCAACGGCTACACCTGCGAGGGTGAGTTTACCGACGATCCCTTGAATACATTCGGAGGGGCGGGCGTGGTTCGAATCGACGATCTGCAGGAGTTGCTTGCGTACATCTGCCAGATGGGATTTGAGCATCATGTGGCCGCCAATAAATCTGAAACGGTAACCGGTGTGGTCGAAGCCCTGACGACGTATCTGGGCTGGGATATTTATCAACATTAAAATGATGACTACAAAGATGAGATTTCCTCAACAATTGCTTGAAGAGATTTCTGAAGCCAATAAGACGCTTCGGCGGGAGGGGCTGGTCACCAGCACCTCCGGTAACGTCAGCGGGCGTGACCCGAAAACCAATCTTGTCGCCATCAAGCCCAGCGGTGTCGATTACGACAAACTTACCCCCCAAATGCTCGCTATCGTCGATCTCGATGGCCGCTTCATGGCTGGGGATGGCAAACCCAGCGTGGACCTTTCGCAACATCTTTTCCTTTATCGCCATTTGCCCGAGGTGAATAGCGTGATTCATACCCATAGTAATTTTGCCACCGCTTTTGCCGCCGTGGGCCGACCGATTCCCTGCTGCCTGACCGCCATTGCCGATGAATTCGGCACGGAGATTCCTTGCGCTCCTTATGTCGATAACCAGGGCGACAATATCGGGGAAGCGATTTTAAAATACCGGCATCCGCGTACCCCTGCGATCCTTCTGGCGAATCATGGCGTCTTTACGTTCGCCGAGTCGCTCCACAAAGCTGTCAAGGCCGCCATCATGGTCGAAGACGTGGCCAAAACCGTTTTCTACGCTCTGCAAATGGGCAAACCCGCGGCGCTGCCCCCGGAAGAAATTGAAAAATGGTTTTCCAGGTATCATACGACTTATGGTCAGAGTAAATAATGTTTTTCGTGGAAATTCAGGAACAATTCAACGCTTCGCATGCCGTAAAAATCCCCGGCGGCCAGTGGGAGCAGTCCCATCGCCATCAATGGAAAGTGCGGATTTTTCTGACCCGTCGAAAGCTGAACAAATATTTCATGGTGGTGGATTTTCACCTGGCCAAGAGAATTCTACGCAGTGTCCTGGACACGGTGGAAGGCCGAGATTTAAACGCCATTCCCGCCATCGGCAAAAGTCCTACTACCGAACTGGTGGCCAAATACCTTTTCGATCAATTAAGCACCCTGCTCACAGAGGCCGGGGTCAAAGTCAAATCCCTCGCCCTGTGCGAAACGGACGACTGCTGGGCCTGGTACTCCGCTTGATTTTTTTTGGGTTGGGTGGCATGGGCAATTCTTATTGCCCGTGTATTCTCTTTTCTTGTCATCCTGAGCTTGCGAAGGATATGGCTTCATGGATATATATGGGCCAGATGTTTCGCAAGCTCAACATGACGGAAAGACACGGGCAATAAGAATTGCCCATGCCACACAGAAAGCGATTTTCATACCAATTTAACATCAAACGTAGAGTATATTATTTGTCATTGCGAGGAGCGAAGCGACGTGGCAATCCCGTCCTTTGACATAGGAACTCGTTTTGTCGAACGCTGGGGAATAAAATTCTCGTAACCTTTTTCCTGTTTCTCGCCTCTATCCTTTTGGACTATACTATTTGCTAAAGGAGTTTTGGTGAATATGGATTTTATACGTGATGCTGAATTGGTAACAAAAGTTTGCGGCGGCCAGCGAGAACTCTTCCGTGAACTAATAGAGTCATATCAAAACAAAATTTACGCAATAGCCTATTGTCGGCTTGGGGATAGACACCTTGCCGAGGAAGCAGTCCAGGAGGCATTCGTAAACGCATATACAAAACTTCGCACTCTGCGAAAGCCCGAACTTTTTGGTCCCTGGCTTTGCACCATTACTCGCCGAGTGGTTTTATCCACAATGCGAAAAAGATGGTCAAGCCGTCCAAAACACCAAAACCTCGAATCCGTGAAGGACGAACTTTCTTCCAAAGTGATAAGTGCCGACGAACAAGCCAATAGCCGCGAGGTATCGGACATCCTGCGAGAAACGCTCGGCCAATTACCAAAAGACCTGGCTGAAACCATCACTCTTTTTTACATCCAGGAAAACAGCGTCACAGAAACATCACGATTACTAGGCATTAGCGAACAAGCGGTCAAAACCCGTCTCTATCGAGGCAGGCAACTCCTGCGTCAACCCCTGGAAAAAATCTTATGCGAAGAACTTGGGAAACTTAAACCATCATCAAATCTTGTTCCAGCCGTTTTGGCGGCATTGCCGTCCATGCCTTGGAAAACAGGATTTCTAACCGTTTTAAGTCCTTTTTGGGGATTGTATTGTTTGATCCAGATCGGGCTTATGAGCTTTTGGATGGTGATCTTCTCATATCTTTTCCGAAAGTCCTTCAAAGATTCAAAAGACTATCGGTTGACCTATCATAATAAAAGATTTCTCAAGATGATCCCTTTGATGATCTTAACTATTTTAATATCAAGTTTCGTGGCATTCCTATTCAAATCAGCCCCACGAATCAATTTTCTTCTCGGTTTTTTCTTTATATTTATATCTGCATTACAATTACCTTCAAATCTTCGTACCTGGAGAGTCAATAACAGACATCCTCTACTTGGCACTATGATTATCTTACTCATGGGTATTATGTACTGGATTCTTCTAGCTGCTTCCAGTCCGATTAAACTCATGCAACTTCCAATGATTGGCTTTGCATTTATTATTTTGCTGCAAATGCGTACCAAAAACATAAGACAAGACCACAATTTATTTCTTCGTGCGATAAAAGGGGAACTGCCATTAATGAACGAATCCATTGATATTAAAGCGGGAGACTTAAAGACATTTTCAAAATTGCTTGGCGGAGAACTGTTGATAACTGGAGCCGATTTTCTACCGGATGGAAGTTGTGAATTTGATTTAGCTCCAATCCGCCACCACATTTTAATGCGAAATCAATCATTGTTTTCAAGGGTCTGTGTCGATCCGGCAGGCCATGCCACAAGCCTTTTATCCCCGCTGGACCTCGCTGATCTCGAAGAATTTGAAAAAAGAAAATTATCCACCGCCGAAATAGAAGACCTTGAACAAAAAGTCGCCAAAACGGTTTCATCCACATACAGTTTATTTTCAAAAGGAAAAATGTTAGAAGCAAGATCATGCCTCACGACGATTACGGACGATGCTGTTTTCTCCAATAAAGATTTCAGGAAAACACCCTATGCCATTTTCGCATACGCCGTGGCCTTGTTAATGATTGTAGCCCTTTTTTGGTCCCTGCTTGAACACTACAAAATTTTATAGAAAATCCTCTTTGTGATCAGTAGGCAAATTAAAATTCTGAGCGATTACAGTTTCATTGTCAGGATTCGGTCGATCGCTTCGCGCAGGACCGGATCGGGATAGGTCAGCGAGATTCGAAAATATCCTTCTCCCCACTGGCCATAGCCCAGTCCCGGAGTAACCACCACGCCGGTTTTTTCCAGAAGCTCCGACGTGAACATGGCGCTGGAACCCTTGTATTTTTCGGGGACGGGCGCCCAGATATAAATCGTTGCTTTCGGTTTTTCCAGAGACCAGCCGTTTTTATTCAACGCATCGACCACCATATCCCGCCGACGCTGATAAATGGCATTGATGGGTGGAATAAGTTCTTCCGCCATGTTCAAGGCTTTGGCGGCGGCGAATTGGATGGCCCGCAGGGAACCGTTATCGATATTTTCTTTTACCGTGCGCAGGGCTTTTACAGCGGAGACGTTGCCCACCATGCACCCTGCCCGCCAGCCGGTCATGCTGAACGCCTTGGAAAGCGAGAAAAATTCTACCGCAACATCTTCAGCTCCCGGCACCTGTAAGATGCTTGGCGATTTATAACCGTCGTAGGTGTTCTCGCTATACGCGCTGTCATGGGCGATCAGAATATTATTTTTTCGTCCGAATTCCACGGCCCGCGCGAAGAAATCCAAGTCCGCCACAGCCGTCGTCGGATTATTGGGATAATTGATCCACAAAATCTTGGCCAGACGTCGCACGTCATGAGGAATCGCGTCAAAGTCCACGAGAAATTTATTTTCTCGAAGGAGCGGGACTAAATACGTATAGGCTCCTGCGAAAACATGGCCGATGTTATACGTCGGATACCCCGGACATGGGGCGATCCCCAGATCGCCGGGATTCATAAACGCCATCGGAAACTGGGCGATGGCGTCCTTACTGCCCAGCGTAACCACCACCTGATCGTCCGAGAGTATTACCCCGTACCGCCGTTTGTAAAAATCCCGCACCGCCTGTGGAAAATCCGGGACCGGCACATCGCAGCCATAGCGATGCCGATTCGGATCATTCACATCGCGTATCGCCCGGCATAATTCATCCACTACAGGGTCCGGTGTTGGGCTGTCCGGGTCGCCGATGCCCAATGAAATCACTTTAATACCTTTTTCCTTCGCCGCCGCGATCTTACGCCGCAAATCCGCAAACAGATACGGCGGCAATTTTTTCAATCGTTCCGATAATTGCAATTCCATCGCCAATAACCTTTCTTTATAAGGACAAACACGTACATAAGAGATAATCATACGGTCATTAGAGACCGTTGTTTTGCGTATAATGCAACAATCCCAGGGAAATCATATTGGTCCATGATTCAATTAACCGCTGTCGCTCCAGCGATATGTCCAGGCCACCGATCCCCAGAACGCCGAATATGCGGTCTTTGAATTTTAATGGGACATAATACCAATGTGAAGATGAAAGGGTGTCGGTTCCGCGGCCGGCGCGTTGATCGTGTTCGAAGACCCAGATAGCGACGCCAAAATCGTGGGCGGTAAATTCTGAGACGTTGCCCGCCTTGGCGGCGATGGTCAACCCGCCATTTGGTTCGGGCATTAACAGAATGACGTCGCAATCCAAGGCATCGGACAAATATTGGGCGCCTTTGCTTAAAAAGTCCTCGCGGTTTCGTGAGACCAGCAAATTTTTGCTCAGGTCGTAGAGCGACGAGAAAAACCGTTCCCGCTGTCTTGCCTTTTCCCCTTCAAGTCTGACCAGGTCGGCAAGGAAACTGCTGACGGCGCCGACGATGAATAAAACCGCAAAGGTTGGAATAAATTTTAGATCGTGTACGGAAAAGGAATAATACGGCAGGATGAAGAAAAAGTCGAATGCCGCCACGGCGAGGACCGATGCGATAATGCCCGCCTTTCTTCCCATCAATGCCCCGCTTAAGACGACGGGAAGGACAAAGATCATCGGTAAATTTTCGACCGCCACGAATGACCTCAGAAGAAGGCATGCGATGGTGGTCAGGGCGACGCTGAGAAAGGCGGAGGCGATGGGTTTACAATCGAATTTTTTGTGTTCCGTGATGGTCGGGGTTTTAGTCGCTTGAGTCGATTCGGTGCCGCCCTCCACAACAAGGACCTGCGCGGGGCTTGACTTGTTGATTATTTTATTGATGAACGAGCCGCGGAAAAACCGCTCAATTCTATTGCGTTTGGAAAATCCGGCAATAATCAGATTTATGTGCCGGCTTTTGGCGAAGGAAGTAACTTCGTCGGCTTGATCGCTTCCTGTGAGTCTGACCACTTTTGCTCCGAGGCGTTCCGCGAGTTGAAGGTTTTTTTCCAATTGGAGCCTGAAATTCTCTTTTACCGTTTTGCGTAAAGGCTCCACGTAGACGGCGAACCATTCGGCGTTTAGGTTATCAGCAAAACGATATGTAAGGCGGACCAGGTGTTGAGAGGACGGGCTTGGACTTACGCAGACCATGATTCGGGATGTGGTATCGAAAAGACCGATGCCTCCTTTTTTCTCAGCGAATAACTGAATGACATCTTCGACCTTTCTGGCGGCGTAACGAAGCGCAAGGTCTCGCAGGGCAAGGAGGTTGCCTTCACGAAAGAAATTCCCCGTGGCTTGTTTTGCTTTTTCGGGTATATAAACTTTTCCTTCCGCAAGGCGTTGGAGCAATTCTTCGGTGGGCAGGTCAACCAGTTCGATCTTGTCAGCCAGGCTGAGGATGCTGTCCGGAACCGGTTCCTTGACTTCGATTCCCGTGATTTCTTTAACGATATCCTTTAGGCTTTCGATGTGCTGAACGTTGAGCGTGGTAAAGACGTGGATTCCGGCATTTAAAAGTTCTTCGACATCCTGGCAGCGTTTTGGGTGGCGAAAGCCCGGCGGGTTGCTGTGGGCGAGTTCATCGACCAGGACATATTCGGGTTTTATCCGTAGGATTTCATCGATGTCCATTTCGGCCAGGGAAATTCCGCCGTAATCGACAATTCGTCTTGGGATAACATCAAGCCCCTTGGTCAATTCCTCGGTTTCGGCTCGTTTGTGTGTTTCGACCACTCCGATAACGATATTCTTGCCACGCCTTTTACACTCCTGTGCCTCGCTTAGCATACGGTAAGTTTTTCCCACCCCGGCAATATAGCCGAGGAAAACTTTTAAAAAACCACGCGTTCTGGGCGGTGGGGTTTGCTCCTCCTGAATGGCTTGGAGGAGTTTGTCGGGGTCCGGCCTTTTAAATTCCTCGATCATGGGATTATCCCGTCCAATTCCAGATTCACCTTTAATACGTTGATATAAGGCCTATTTTGCATTCCGGAAATGCGATACTCTTTATTCCTTTCAATTATATTCTCGATACGATCTTGACTGACTTTTCGCGCTTTGGATACGCGTGGGACCTGCAGTAATGCGGACCGCAGACTGATATGTGGGTCAAGCCCACTGGCAGCGGCGGTGAGCAGGTCGGCTGGGATTTTTCCTGCCGCATCGGATTTATGTAAAAGATGCTCTTTGGTTCTTATGGCAGAAGCTCGTTCTTTGATTTGATCGAGGAGTTTTTGGTTCGTGGGACCGTAGTTGGAGGCAGCGGAATTAGAAGCGTCATAATCGATAGCCGAAGGTCTGCCGTAAAAATATCGTTCGCTGGTGAAAGATTGTCCGATGAGTTTTGATCCGACGACCTCGCCGTCTTTGACGATCAGGCTGCCGTTGGCTTGGGCGGGGAATATCAACTGGGCAATCCCTGTGATTGTCAGCGGATAAACCAAACCGAGAATCACGCTCATCACGATAAAGACCCGCAAGGCTATGAGTATGTTTTTCATCCATGCGCTCCTATGCAAGTTTCAACAAGATGACGATCAAGTCGATCAATTTGATTCCAATGAACGGTATGATTAATCCGCCCAGGCCGTAGACGAGAAGGTTCATCGTCAAAAGCGAGGTGATGGACTTGGCCTGGTATTTTACGCCCCGCAGTGCCAGCGGGATGAGGATCGGGATGACGGCGGCATTGAAGATTACCGCCGAGAGGATCGCACTGGCGGGAGTGGCCAAGTGCATGATGTTTAATATTTTCATCATGGGAAACTGGACGACGAACATGGCGGGTATGATGGCGAAATATTTTGATACATCGTTGGCGATGCTGAAGGTCGTCAGCGCGCCTCGCGTGATGAGGATTTGCTTACCGATTTCGACGATGTCCAGAAGCTTGGTCGGCGAGGAATCCAGATCGACCATGTTGGAGGCCTCTCGTGCGACCTGTGTTCCCGCGTTCATGGCAACGGCGACATCCGCCTGTGCGAGGGCGGGGGCATCATTGGTCCCGTCGCCGATCATCGCGACCAGATGGCCTTCGGATTGGTATTTGCGGACCATTTGCAATTTGCCTTCCGGTTTGGCATGGGCGATAAAGTCGTCCAGACCTGCCTCGGCGGCGATTGACGCGGCCGTCAAGGGATTATCGCCGGTGATCATCACGGATTTAATTCCGATTTTTCGCAAATAGCCAAGTCGGGCTTTGATCCCTTCCTTTAAGATGTCCTTCAATCGGATGATACCGAGAACCTGACTATTTTCGGCCACCACCAGAGGAGTGTCACCACGTATGGCGACCGCGTCTACGGTCTTTTGGATAAATTCGGACACCTGCCCGCCATTTTTCTTCACATATTCCGCAATGGCTTCGAATGACCCTTTGCGTATTTTCGTATTTTGAATATCGATCCCGCTCATGCGAGTCTCCGGAGTGAATTTGACAAAAACGGAATTCTCATGCGCTCGAATATCCGAGCCGTGGATGCCCAACTCCTGTTTTGCAAGAACGAGTATGCTTCGTCCCTCCGGGGTTTCGTCGGCGATGGATGCGAGCATGGCGGCGTTGATGAGGGTTTGTTTGTCGATACCGGTTTCGAGGATAAATTCACTGGCCATGCGGTTGCCAAGCGTTATTGTGCCGGTCTTGTCCAGGAGAACGATGTCCACGTCGCCGGAGGCTTCAATGGCCCGACCACTGAGGGCTAAAACATTTTTTTGAAGGAGGCGACTCATTCCGGCAATTCCGATGGCCGGCAATAATCCGCCGATGGTGGTAGGCATCAGGCAGACCAGAAGCGCCACGAGGACGGGCACGGATATTTTTACGCCCATATAACCGGCGAAGGCGGGCAGTGTAACTACGACCACGATGAACAAAACGGTCAAAGCGATCAGCAATACCTCCAACGCGATTTCATTCGGTGTTTTATGACGTTTGGCGCCTTCCACCATTTTGATCATGTTGTCGATAAAGCTTTCACCTTGCTGCGTGGTGATGCTGACAGTAATCGTTCCAGAAAGCACCTTGGTCCCCCCTGTTACTCCGCTTTTGTCCGAGCCGGCATCGCGAACAACAGGAGCCGATTCGCCCGTGATCGCCGATTCGTCGACCAACGCAGTCCCTTCCACAATCTCCCCGTCACCGGGGATCATTTCCCCCTCGCCGACCAGCACGAGATCGCCTTTTCGAAGTTCGATGGATGAGACTTCCTTCGGTTCGCCCTTTCCCGTAAGCCGCTTGGCCATTAAAGCACTTCGGGTCTTTCGCAGGGATTCCGCCCTGGCCTTGCCTTGAACCTCCGCCAGCGCCTCGGCGAAGTTGGCAAAAATCACCGTGAACCAAAGCCATAGGCTGATTTGAAGATTAAAGAAAATGCTTTGGCCATGTATGGCTTCTTTGATCAGGGCGATGGTCGTGATGATCGACCCGATCTCCACGACCAGCATGACGGGATTTCGAATCAGCGATATCGGGTTCAGCTTCATCAGCGATGCAAGAACCGCCCGGCGCATGAAGGTAAAACTCCAAAGGTTGATCTCTTGTTTGCTCATTTAAAATGCCTTTCCGCTCTGCATGAACAAATGCTCCAAAATCGGACCCAGTGCATAAACGGGCAAAAAGGTAAGTGCTCCCATGACGACAATGACGGCGATCAGCATGCCTACAAACAAAGGTCCGGTCGTGGGAAATGTTGCTTCGGTCTGAAAGACGGTCTGCTTTCGGGAAAGGACCCCGGCAATGGCGATGGCGGGCAGGATCGTCGCAAAACGTCCGATCAGCATGCCCAGACCGAGGGTCCAGTTGTAAAAGGGATTGTTGGCGTTGAGTCCGGCAAAGGCGGAGCCATTGTTGCCCAGAGCGGAGGAATAGGCATAGAGAATTTCCGACAGGCCGTGCGATGACGGATTGTTCAGCATGGATCGGGCAAAGGGCGTGATCGTCGCCAGAGCCGAAAAGAGCAGGACAAAGACCGCCGGACCTACCAGCGCAATGACCGTCATGACCATTTCGAAAATGCCGAGTTTTTTGCCGAAGAGTTCCGGGGTTTTACCGATCATCAGCCCGGCGATGAACATGGTAAGGATGGCGTAGAACACCAACCCGATCATACCTACCCCCACCCCGCCGAAGATCACCTCACCAATTCCCATATTGAAAAGATACACTAAACCCGTCAGGGGCAGCATACTATCGTGCATGGCATTGACCGACCCGTTGGACGTGACGGTCGTCGCCTGTCCCCACAGGACGGAATTGATCAGTCCGAAGCGGGTTTCCTTGCCTTCCATATTTAAACCGCCGGCGATGCCGGCTTTGGCAAGAATTGGATTGCCGCCGACTTCCGACAGGATCGCCAAAATCAGCCCGGCGACAAAAAGAATCATCGAGGCTTGAAAGAACGCCCAGCCTTGCCGGGATTTTTTCAACATGTATCCGAACGTAAAGACCAGCGAAACCGGTAGCAGCAGGATCGAGATGGTTTCAATAAAATTGGTAAACTGGTTGGGATTTTCGAAGGGATGGCAGGAATTGACGTTGAAGAATCCGCCGCCATTGGATCCGAGCTGTTTTATAGCGATTTGCGAGGCGACTGGACCAACTGCGATGGTTTGAGCCTTACCCTCCAGCGTCGTAGCCTGCACAGGCGGACGAAGTGTCTGAACAACGCCTTGAGATGCCAGGATGATTGATACGACAAACGACAACGGCAAAAGCACATAAAGGACCGCACGAGTCAGATCGACCCAGAAATTACCCAGGTTTTCCACTCCGCGGTTGGTAAATCCCCTGGCCAGAGCCAGCATGGGACAAATCCCGGCCGCCGCCGACACAAAATTCTGAACCGTCAGACCGAGCATCTGCGTCAGATAGCTCATGGTCGTCTCCCCGCCGTACGACTGCCAGTTGGTATTGGTAACAAAAGAAATGGCCGTATTGATCGCCAGGTCCCACCGGACACCCGGAAGCTTTTGCGGATTCAGAGGCAACCCGCCCTGACAGACCTGAATCAAAAAAAGAAAAATCAGCCCAAAACCATTGAAGGCAAGAAAGGCAAACACATAGCCTTTCCAGTTCATTTCTTTCCGGGCATCAATCCCGCATAACCGGTAGATAAACCTCTCGACCGGATGCAGCAAGGCGGAAAGAAAATTTCTCTCCCCTTGATAGACCCGAGATTGATACCGGCCCATCGGCAAGGCCAAGCCGATAAATAAAAGGAAAAAGAACACCAAAAAAACTATATCATTCACAGTAAACCGCTCCATATTTTTATCCTAATTGCCTGCTCATTCTTGATGTTCCCAGAATAAACAATCCGCCGCTGAAGATCAATAATTTGATCATGTACACCAGACTCTGGCTGAAATCCCAGCCTTTGAAAAAGACCCCGTATCCGATTTCCAGATAATAGGACAGCGGAGAAATTTTTGTAAACCATCGGATGATGGGCGGCATGGCTTCGGGGGGCGACCAGGTTCCCGACAAAAACATGATCGGGACCATGGCGGTGACGAGCATGAGCAGGACCTGGGAAAGATTTTTTGCCGCCGTCGCCAGAAGCATTCCCAGCCCTGCGCAGGCGCCGACGTAAATGGCGGTGGCAACTAAAAAAGTGGTCAGCGAGCCGATGGGATAAAAATCAAACACGGGTCCCAAAATCGCATACAGGCATAACGTGGTAACCACCAGGACCAGGATAATCATGGGAATGATTTTAGAGAGCATGATCTGCCAAGGTTTTAAGGGGCTGACGAGGAGTTGTTCGATTGTTCCGTATTCTTTTTCCCGAACCAGGGCGGCGGCGGGGAGCAGGATCGCCACCATCGTGATTTCGCTGCACAATTCGGAAAAGGCCGTGAACCAGGTGCCGTCGAGGTTGGGATTAAACCAAAGCCGAGGTCGAAGGGAGATGATCTGGTCGGGTATCGACCGGGAGTGCGGCTGATCGAGAAATTTTATTTTGGCCTGGGAAAAGATGGTCTGGATGTGCGCCAGCGCCATCGAGGCGGTGTTGGAATTGGTTCCGTCGAGTGCCACCAGCACGTCCGCCGGTTGCCCGCGGGCCAGTTTTCGGGAGAAATTTTTAGGAATTTCCAGGACCAGCAAAGCCTCTCCGGTGGAAAGCATCCGGTCAAACTCCTGATCCGTGGTGATATGGGCGACGATCCGGAATTCCGGCGCGCGCAGATAACTAATCAGATTTTCGCTGAGTTGGGAGTCGTCGCGGTTCAAAATGGCGACTGGATAGTTTTTTATCTCCATTGAGAACCCGCGTGCGACCAAATAGATATCCAGGCTGAAACACCACAGGACCACCGCCACCAGAGCCGGATCCCGCCAAAACTGCAAAAATTCTTTTCGAACCAACGCCAGTGTACGCATATTTTTTATTTTAACCTTTTACTGAACATTTTAAACGCAATCGTATAGAGGACGACGGCATAAACGACGAGGGCGAGCAACGCGGGCCAGTGGATGTCCCAACTGGTGTTTTTCAAAAAGAGTCCGCGGAGAATATCCAGATAATAGGTGGCGGTGACGAACCGTCCCATGATCCACATCGACCAGCTCGACGCGGCCAGGGGTGTGAAAAAGCCGGAATACAAAAAGGATGGCAGAACGGTCAGAGCCATGGTGACCAGAATAGCTCCGACCTGAGTATTGACTAAAACGGAAATGGTCAATCCCAGGGCACAGTTGGTTGACACGTATAAAACGGATGCAACCGCCAGGAGCGTCCAGTTTCCCCCGAAGGGCACTTTAAACAGAAATAAGGCCAGGAGAAACGCTGAAACGAAATTAACCACGGAAATCAAAATATAAGGTATCAGCTTGCCCAAAAGTAATTCCGTTTTCGTAATGGGCGAGCAGTACAGGGCCAGGATGGATTGCGATTCTTTTTCCCGTACGATGCTGAGCGTCGTGAGCAGGGCTGGGTAGAACATCAGAATCGTGGCGATCAATCCCGGCACAACGAAATTGGCGCTGCGAAGTTCGGGGTTAAACAGGACGCGGGAAACGATGTTGATGCCGGCCCGGTTTTTGCCCAGGGCGGCAAGGCGGGGGATGTACTGTCCCAGCCTTGACATAAACTGGGCATGCGCCCCCAAGGCTAGTCCGCGAGCGATTTCCGCCCGCACCGGAATCGTTCCATCGATCCACATAGCGACTTCAACTTCTTTGCCTTTTTGGAGATCTTGTTCGAAATTACCTGGGATAATCAAAGCGGTTCGCAGTTTCGAAGTGCGAAGGTCATCACTCATCAGTTCCTCATCGGTATATCGTCGCACCAGACTGAAACTATCGGAACGGATGAAACTGTCGATATATTCCCGAGAGAGACGGGTCTGGTCGCGATCACAGATTCCCAAGGGAAGATGGGTAACGTCCAGAGCCAAACCGAACCCGAAGATGACCATAATAAACGGTGGCACCAACATAGCCAGACCAAGATACAACGGGTCGCGAATGACCTCGTTGAATTCCCGTCTGACCACCGCCTTGATACGTCTTGTGCTGATTGATCCAAATTTCTTCTTCGTGGTCATAATCTCCTTTGGGGAAAAATTATATAACACGGGTAAAGAGTTCTCAATATTATAATGCTGGACTCCTTCCACGGCAGGGAATAGTATTAATATTATGTTTGGTCCTCTTTAAGAATTCTTCATTTTGGAGCTACAATGACCAATTTTAAGGTCGTTTTCGGAAAATCGTTCGTGTGGAATCTATTTTCAGTGGTTCTTGTTTCCGGTTTGACTCTGCCGGTGTTCGCCGGGCCAACCACGACGGCGTCCAGCAAGCCGACTACGGATGCTGCCAATATTGAATCGACGATCCAGGCCATCACGGCCCAGATCACGCGGGTGACGGCCGGTGGCGAGATCAAGCAAGGGGATAAAAAGAAACTCCTGGAAATCTATAATGACGCCCTCGGTCAGGTCCAAACGGCCGTCAAGTCCAAGGCCAGAGGTGATAAATATGAAAAAGAAAGGATAAACGCTCCTTCGGACATGGCCAAGATCAAGGAGAAACTGGCAGAACCGATGGTCAAACATGTTCTGAGTATTCCCCCCAAAGAGTCTCTTTCTCAACTGGAACAGCGATTGGGTCAAGCCCAAGCCGATTTAGGCGCCGCGCGCAAAAAATTAACCGAGATTGAAGATGCCAACCCCCGGGGCAGTCTTCGCACTGAGCTTCCGAAGATGATGGCGACCTATAAACAGCAATTGGACGAGGTTCGAAAACAGCAAATCGCACCTTTGGCCGATGAAGCGGTGGAGTTTCGCATCGCTCACCGCACGCGGCTTCGAGCCAAACGAAACGCCCTTCAACAGCAAATCGAAACCTGCGAGATCGCCCTTCGCACTTTGGACCTTAGGCGGGAATTGAACCGCGCCGAGCAGAGTTTGGCCAAACGTGAGGTTGCGGAAATGGAAAAGCAGTTCAACGCCTTGCAGGAGATCGTCAACGCCCGACGTCAGGCGGAAGCGTCCAAGTCCGCCGAAGAGGCCAAACGCAAACTGGCCAACGCGATCCCGCAAGTCAGAAAGCTGGCCGAGGACAATGCCAAGCTCGCCAAAGAGAGAAGCGATCCGCAAGGACCCGCCGCCCGGATCGGAAAGGTCAGTGCCGAACTCAAGAAAGCACAATATCTGCTGGAAAGGTTGAAATATAAATTTGAGGGCGATGGCCGAGATACTGGAGAAAAAGGCATCAAGGCCAAAGTTCAAGCCGCGGGGGTGACCAATTCCATCAGCTTGTTATTACGCAAAGAACGGTTCAATCTTCCCGATACACGTGAGCTTAATCAAATCCTCGATGCCCTGCAACCCCAAATGGGTTTTATTCAAACCCGGCTTATTCAGTTGGGAGAAGACCGCGACTGGTATTTCGATACCGACGCCCGGGTGACGGAATTTATGGGGGGCTTACGATCAAAGATCAAACCCGGCCAGCGATTGGAAATCGAAAATGCCGTTCGGGAACAGGTCAAGATCGCCTATGAATACAACGAAGCCCTGTTTAACGATTACAACTCCTACATGGACAAACTCGGGGAACTGGATATTGCGGAGCGTGAGTTGATCAAGAAGAGTAAGGAGTACGCCGACTACATCGATGAGAATATCTTCTGGTTCCGCAGTACATCAGCTATTAATCTATCGAGTTTTACCAATACCTGGGAGGCGGCTTGCCGGCTTCTTAATCCTAAAGAGTGGCTGGAAGTGATGCACGGCCTGGGTTGTGACCTTAAGGATAATCCTATCATCAGTGCAATAACTTTCTTGATTTTAGCGGGGGCGTTATTTTTAAAACGGCGGTTATACTTGAAATTCCACCAGATGGATAATTCGGAACTTTCCTGCCGGAAGGAAACTTTTGCCTTTACCCTCAAGACGTTTGTGCAAACTATGCTGATTGCTTGTATTTGGCCGGGGGTGATTTTATTTATCGCCTGGCAGCTCGCGAGTAATAGCCATGCTACGGATTTTATCAAAGAGATCGCGGCGGGACTAAAAGCAACGGCGATTATCTTTCTTACCCTGGAAGTTCTTATGAAACTGTGTCTGCCCCAGGGAATAGCGGAACGGCATTTCGAATGGAGTCCCCGAATGACCCGAGCGATTCGGGTCAACCTGTTTTGGTTGATGTTGATCGGGCTTCCCCTGGTGTTCATCATGACTTCTCTTGATTGGGAGAACGATGAACTGGGCAAAGACTCTCTGGGCCGATTTGCCTTTATCGTTTTGCTGGCGGCGTTTGCTCTTTTCACGAAGAATATCATTGGTCCGATTCGGTTATCCCTTCAGCGAAGCGTGGCCAGTCGATGGGAAGGCTGGGGAACATGGACTCATTATGTCTGGTATCCGCTGACCGTGGGGATTCCCCTGGTCCTAGCCCTCATTTCCGCGATGGGTTACTATTATACCGCGATGGAACTGGCCTGGCGGATGCTCCTGACCGTGTGGATACTGCTGGGTATGCTGATCGTTCGGGAAATGCTCCTTCGCCGGATATTTCTGGCTTCGAAGGACTTTACCATCAGTACTCAAACTCGAAAATTACTGGACAGTTTCGCGATTCTGATCCTGGCCATCTTGCTGTGGCAGGTCTGGGTCGATGTCCTGCCGGCCCTGGGGAAATTGAAACAGGTCGATCTCAAGGTGTTTAAACTGGCGGACCTGCTTTTGGCGATAGTCGTTTTGTTCATGACCTATATCGCGGGAAAAAATATTCCCGGCCTGCTCGAAATAACGATCCTTCCCCGCCTGACGCCGGATTCGGGTTTACGATTCGCCATTACCACGGTTTCCCGCTACCTGATCATAATTTTGGGCGTGTCCATCGCTTTGACAAAACTGGGTTATACCCTCGCGTCGATCCAATGGCTCCTGGCGGCGATGATGGTGGGATTGAGCTTCGGCCTGCAGGAAATATTTGCCAATTTAATTTCCGGTCTGATTATTCTCTTCGAGCGGCCCATGCGCGTGGGGGATACCGTAACAGTCGGCGATGTTACCGGTAAGGTCACACGAATACAAATTCGCGCCACGACCATCGTCGACGCCGATCGAAAAGAGCTGATCGTGCCCAACAAAGAATTTATCACCGGCCGAGTGATCAATTGGACGTTGTCGGATCGGATTCTCCGCCTGGCCATCCCCGTCGGCATCGCTTACGGTTCCGATACGGATACCGCCCAGAAATTACTGATGCAAGTAGCCCAGGCCAATCCGAAGGTAATGAGCGATCCCCCGCCCTCGGCCGTCTTTATCAGATTCGGCGAAAGCGCCATCGAATTCGAACTCGGCGTCTTTACCACGGTCGATAATTTCATAATTCTCCGCCACGAACTAAATACCGCCGTCAATAACGCCTTCCAGGAAGCAGGGATTCAAATTCCGTTCCCGCAACAAGAAATTCACGTAAAGACGATCAAGGATTATTTACCGCGGGATACCAAAAGCGAATAAAAATCCGATTTTAGACAAAAAATGCTTACAGCGTGGTCTAATAAGATAGAGACATGAACAATCGGAACCCAAGCAACGGCAAGGATGCATCGCCGCGGGCTCTCGCCTGTATTTATGACGAGTGCGCCGATAAATTGTACCGATATGCCCTGATGATCCTGGCCGACGCGTCCGCGGCCGAGGATGTTGTGCATCAGGTCTTTGTCAAATTATTGAAAATGGATCACAAGAGAGAAAATATCGGTTCGTACGATCACTACCTGCGAACCGCTGTCCGTAATGAATGTTATCGAATCATTGAAAAGCGGCAAAATAAGGAAATCGAGCTTTCGGCGGTGGAATCGATTTTGGAGTTTACCGAGTCCACCGCGAGCAATGAAGAAGAACGATTGATAGTGGAAAAAGCGATTCGCACACTGCCGCCGGACCAGCGGGAAGTCGTGCATTTAAAAATTTACGAGGATATGACCTTCCAGCAAATCGCGGACCTGCTGGGGATATCCTTAAACACCGCCGCCAGCCGCTATCGTTACGCAATGGACAAACTTCGGAATATGTTGGAAACATTAAAAGAATGAAGGTTGATATGAATAATCTGAACGACAATCAAATCGAGGCTTTGCTTCGACGCTTTGGGCCGAAAGGTCCGCCGACCGCTTTACGGAAAAAAATATTTGAATCGCCGAAAACACATTATTCCTTTCGATCCATCTTCTGGTGGAGTTCCATCGCAGCCATGCTGATCATCAGCCTGTGCCTGAATTTCGCCGC
Organism: Phycisphaerae bacterium; assembly: GCA_041658725.1. Lineage (GTDB taxonomy): Bacteria > Planctomycetota > Phycisphaerae > JAAYCJ01 > JAAYCJ01 > JBAZZQ01. The sequence goes on from JBAZZQ010000028.1 coordinate 33,949, forward strand.
CGACGGGGTCGCTAAAGACACCGCCAAGCTTTTAGGCCCATCCCAAACCCAATGGACCCCCGAAGCCGAAGAGGCCGCCAAACTGCTCGACGGCAACGGCTGGGGCAGACGTTACATCGCCTTCGCCCTGGAAATGGATAAAAGAAACAGAAAAAACTTTTCCGAACTTGACCCATTATAAATATCAGGAGAAATTGTATGAATGATCAACTGGTAAACAAAAAACCCTTGTGGCGGCGTATCCTTCGTAAAATCTTTTTTATCGGGGTAATCCTGATTGTTGCAGGGATCGCTGTCCTTTCGGTTTGGAATCTTTACGCCTCCAATAAAATTAAAAAAGAAATCAGTAAAATCCGAACCACCGGTGAACCGGTGACCTTTGCGGACCTTGAAGCCCGACTGCCCAAAGTGGATGAAGCGGTCAACGCCGCTCGTTACTATCAGGCGGGGATGGACCTGATTATTCCGGTCGTGGGACAAGAGGAAAACAGTGACCTTAACTTCAAGTTCAGTGAGTACGTGAAGAAATCCCCACACACACTTCCTGATCCATTGTTAATGAATAAAGCCAAGAAGTTCCTGGAAGCAAATCAATTGGCTCTGGAGATGCTTGCTAAAGGGGCTGAATTTTCCGCCTGCCGAAATGAACTATGGATTAAAAATGGAATCGGAGCAACTCTGGAACAATTACGCCGACCACGAAACGCCGCAAAGTTGCTGTCTCTCCGAAGCATGTACCTGGCCGCTCAGGGGAAGGGTGATCAGGCGGTCGATTCGGTTATTTCATCGCTCCGAATGACGCGAATTTTCGATGGTCAGATGATTTTAATTACTTTCATGGTGAAAATCTCTTGTTTGGCAACGGCGTATAATGATGCAAGTTTCGTTCTCGAATTCAGTCATCCATCTGAAAAATCTTCAGCCAGACTGCAGCATGCCTTGTTGGATACCGATCAGCCAAAAGACCTTGAACAAATGATTTTGACGGAGCGGGTCTATAGTATTGAGTGGATGGGAAATATTTTCCCTGTCAGTAAACCCTTCCCCGCATCTTCTGCGATACCTTTGCCTGAACGGATGCCAGGTTTCTACGGATTCCATCCCTCGTTGAGACTGGCAGGGTTGAATTATTTGTGTGATATGACACAATTCCTCACTGCTGCCCGAAAACCTTGGCCAGTGGTTTTTGACGCTATGCAGAGCTTTCAACCTACTGGAATTTTTGGAAACACTCTCGTTCTTGCGAAAGTAGCGATAACCTTCGGTCGCAATCTCGCGAAGGCAAGAAGTATTTGTGTGGCCGTCATGATTGAACGCTATCGTTTGGCTCACGGCAAATTGCCGGAAAAATTATCCGATTTGGTTCCTGCATATACGCAGGCTATTCCAATGGACCCCTTTACCGGCAAAGACCTTCTTTATCGGCATGATAAAGACAGTTACACCGTTTACAGCGTGGGCGATGATCGAAAAGACGATGGTGGAATCGTTGACCTTCAACCGACAGGCAAGCAAGCTATGGGACCGGGGCCTTTTCTTCCACCGCCTGGCTCCAAACCCTCCGGTCAATCCGTGTCAAGTGTTCAAGGCGGCAAAACCCGCCAGGACTGGGGCGTTAAAATCCGATTGCTTCCTCGTTAAACTTTATTTTGAATGTTGAAAGAGAAAATCTCATTCTAATATTCTTGAGAATATTAGAATAATAATTTTATGATGAAATCTCCAAAAGATAGGTTATACCAACTTCAGTTTGAATATGCCGATTATCTGATTCCGTCATGTTGAGCGAAGCGAAACATCTGGCTTCCACGAGGGATAAGCCAGATTCTTCGCTGCGCTCAGAATGACAAGTTTTCTCGTATCGACACATTCAAACTGAAGTTGGTATCAAGATCGGCATGGGTAAATCTTTTTTTCGGACAAAGAATCATTCCTGGGCAAGGTCTTCCAGGTATTTGATTTGCCGGCGGTGGGCGATTTTCGCGGTTATGGGCATACGGTCGAGGATTAATTTGCCGTCCAGATGGTCGGTCTCATGCTGAATGATGCGGGCTAGTAAATCGGCGACTTGAATTTCAAAGGGTTTACCTTTGGCATCGAGGGCCTGGGCGGTTACTTTCTGATGACGGCGGATTTTACTGTAAACCTGGGGAACGGACAAACACCCTTCCTCCGCCTCCGTCCAGTCTTCGGCCTCTGTAATCCGGGCATTGATGAAAACCATGTCTTTTCCCGATTCACCGGTGGGATTGGCGACAAATAAACGAAGTCCAAGCCCCACCTGATTGGCGGCCAGACCCACTCCCTTGCATTCGTGCATGATCTCGATCATTTTCAAAATGAGCTGATCGAGATTTCCATTAAACTCCTTAATGTCCTCTGTCGGTTGGCGCAGAATCCGATTCGGATATTTAACGACGTGCAATTCTTTTATCTTGTCCGTTTCGATGATCATTATTCATTATTTTAGGCAAAGGAATGATAAAGGCAAGCGACAAAAGGAAAAAGGGCTTTGAAATGGATGCGCCAAGATTTTCGGGCAAGATGAACTATTTACGAGCCGCGACCGTCAGGGAGCGGGTTCTTTGGTCTCTTGTCACCCGCTCCCTGACGGTCGCGGCTCGTATATTGCCCGGGAAGCGAAGTCCATCGGAAGTTTGGTGTTTTTCAATTGTCTGGTGGATAAAAATCGTTAAGATGGTAGGCGAATGAATATTTGTTTATTAACGCCAACTTTTTTGCCGAAACTAGGGGGCGTGGAAATTATCGTTTCGTCGCTGGCCGACCAATACATTCGGGCGGGGCATCGGGTTATTGTTGTTACGCAATGGCCGAGAAAGGGCCGGGGATTGGCCCAGGATCATACCCTTGCCTATCCGGTTGTCCGCTATCGCCGGCCGATCTCGTTTGTTTGGTCGTTTGGTCTGCGGGGAATCACAAAAGCCCTAGACCGGGCTTACAAGGAACTTGCCTTTGACGTGATTCACTGCCATCTGGCCTTTCCCGCCGGACCCGTGGCCCTGGCTTATGCCAAATCGCGAAATATTCCGGTGGTGATTACAACCCACGGCAGCGATATCCGCCTTGACAGCCGATACCGCCAACGAAAATCCCTTTGGGAAAAAATTTCCCGATCCCTCCGGGAGGCGGACGCAGTAACCGCCATCAGCGACGAGATGAAATCTCTTTTGCAGCAGGTAATTGGCGAATCGAGCAAGGAAATTCCGCTGATTCCAAATGCGGTGGATGTGGAGGAATTTAATAATCCGGTTCGATTTGATTCCACATGGCCTATTCATCCGGATAAGCCGTTTGTTCTTTACCTCGGAGGATTGACACACAAAAAGGGCGTAAACTTTTTGATGGAAGCAATAAGTTCACTGTCTAAAGCCGGCAAGTGGTCAGCAAAGCTAATCGTCGCCGGAGACGGGTCTGACCGGCGAGAGCTGGAAGAGCTTACACGCGCAAACGGACTAAGCCAGACGGTTCAATTCATTGGAAAAGTCGAGGGTGCGTTAAAAAAATATTTGCTTCAAAATTGCCGTTATGTGGTAATGCCGTCGCTGACGGAGGGATTTCCGCTGGTGGCGCTTGAGGCATTTAGTTGTGGAAAACCGTTGGTCGCTTCTTCAGTTGGGCGGCTGACCGAGTTGCTATCGGAAAATCAAAATCTGGGTCTGCTGTCGGTACCGGGGGATTCGTCTTTATTGGCTGATGCAATAATGAAGATGGAATCGCAACTGCAAAATTACAAACCCGAGCCGATCCGCAACTTCGCGCGGCAATTCGACTGGGCAAAGGTAAGTCAGGCGTATCTTGATCTATACCGAAGGGTGATAAACGCAAAATGACGATATCCCCGCGACTTTCGGTGATTGTAACCACGTATAACCGCTCGCAGCACCTTCAGCGATGTATCGCTTCGCTCGAAATGCAAACTGTGGTTCCAGATGAAATTGTGATTGCCGACGATGGTTCCAGCTTGGAACACGTCAAGGTGATCAACGAAATTATTTCCAGCTCGCGGCTAAAGATCATTCACGTTCGCCAGGAACACTTAGGATTTCGTGCATCTGCCAACCGCAACAACGGTGTTCGATATTGCTCTGGGGACTGTTTCATTTTTCTCGATGGCGACATTGTGCTCTTTCCTGACGCGATCTGGCAACACCTCCAAGCCGTGAGACCAGGTTATTGGGTAACAGGCAACGCGATACGTTTGACGGCTGATGAAACAGAAAACATCACCACCGAATTTATCCGTTCTCGCCAGTTCGATAAACTTTGGTCTCAGCTAAATCCGCAATGGATCGAGCGGATGAATAGGGAGTCACGGAATTTTCGAAAGCGAGCAATTCTCGCTCGCATTTGGCCGTCGGAATCACGGATGAGAAGACAATTATTTGCGAGCATGAATTGCTCGCTTTACCGATCGGCCTATGAAACGATCAATGGTTTCGATGAGCAATTCACCGGCTGGGGGTGGGAGGACCGGGACTTAGCCCTTCGTTTACAGCTTGCGGGATTTCGCGGCAGAACAGTCGTTGATTCGGCCAGAGCTATCCATCTTTATCATCAGCCGGAAATGCCGGGTCCCCACGCGGGCAAATCGGCCGCCGCCAATCGTGAGTATTATTTACGAAAACGTAAAGGTGTCTATCGCTGCGAAAAAGGGTTAAGGCAGTAAAAATATCGTTATTCTTAGCGTAGCGAAAAATCCAAGTAACTATTCAGACCCTCAATATATCCGAGGAACGAGCGACGGTGAAAAAAATAATTAGCCTGCTATCATCCTTTTATTCGGCTAAACGCTTTTCACCTCTTTACCGATCTGCGAAGACTTATAAAGGGTAACTGGCGTATGCTTTTTATTACACGATGGCGGCGAAACCGGATTGCTCGGCGGGAATTTCCACGGGAGTGGGCGGTGATTATTGAGCGAAATGTTCCTGTTTATGAAATTCTGCCGGTGATGGATCAGGCCCAGCTTTTACAGCACGTGCTTATTTTTCTGGCGGAGAAGCAGTTCCAGGGGTGCAATGGATTAGAGATGACCGATGAGATTCGGTTGACGATCGCGGCCCAGGCGTGTATTTTGCTGTTGGGTCGCCGGACGAATTATTATCCCGGGCTTCGTTCGATTTTGGTGTATCCACATTCGTATATTGGCCGGCATGCGGAATATTTGGAGTCCGGGTTTATCGTGGAAGGTCCGGAGGAGCGGCTGGGGGAGGCGTGGCATCGGGGACCGGTGATTTTGTCGTGGGACGATGTTCGGCGAGGAGCGGCGGATTTTTACGATGGGCAGAATGTCGTGTTTCATGAATTCGCTCATCAGATCGATAGTTCCAGCGGCAAGGGGGATAGTTCACCCGTGCTGCAACACCGGTCGGATTTTGCGGCTTGGGCGCGAGTTTTGCGAAAGGAATATAAACAGCTTCGAAAAGACGTGGAAGAAAACCAGCCGACATTTTTGGACGAATATGGGGCGAGTAGTCCGTCGGAATTTTTCGCGGTGATTACGGAATATTTTTTTGAGAAGCCCGGAGAATTGGAATACAAGCACCCGGATTTGTATAATGCGTTGAAACAGTTTTACCAGCAGGACCCTGCCAGGTTATGGAATTGGTAATCACGAGCCGCGACCGTAAGGGAGCGGGTATTATGCGGATATTATGTCATTAATTATCGCGGAAAATATAACTCATGCTTTCGGATCCCAGGTGGTTCTGAAAAATCTTTCTTTTCGCATCAGTCCGTCGGAACGGATTGGGTTGGTCGGACCCAATGGCGAAGGTAAAACGACACTGCTGCGGATAATCGGTGGACTGCTGGAATCGACGCAAGGCGAGGTGCATCGCAGCAGAGGACTTCGCATGGGATACCTGCCGCAGACGCCGCCGGTGATAGGTGGTGGAACGATTCGCCAGACGATGCTTGACGTGTTTTCAGACCTACGCCGTATGGAAGATGAACTGCACCAGATGGCTACGCAGTTGGAATGCGGTGGTGAGAATCCGGAGTGGCTGAAACGCTATGGAGACACGCAAACGCAAATCGAAGCTCTGGGCGGCTACGATTACCAGACGCGGATCGAGCAGGTTTTGACCGGGTTGGCTTTTGAGCGGTCGATGTGGGATCGGTCGATGGACGAATTAAGCGGCGGGCAGCGGACCAGGGTTTACCTGGCCACACTGCTTTTGAAAAATCCCGACGTGCTGCTGTTGGATGAGCCGACAAATCATCTCGATCTGGATACGATCGAATGGCTGGAATATTGGCTTTCGTCGTTCTCCGGGGCGCTCATCGCGGTTTCGCACGATCGGTATTTTCTGGATCATGCGACCACCAGCACGTGGGAAATCGCGTTTGGAAATCTGGAAGCGTATCGCGGTTCGTATAGCGTGTATATTAAGCAACAGCAGCAGCGGCAAGAGGAGCGAATGCGTCAATGGGAGGCCCAGCAGGAATATGTAGCCAAGACGGAAGATTTCATCGCCCGGCATTTGGCGGGTCAGCGGTCGAAAGAAGCTAAGGGTCGGCGTACTCGCCTGGAGCGGTTCTTGCGCGATGAGGCGATCAATCGTCCGGTGGATCATCAGACGATCAGCGTCAGCCTTACCACCGGCGGGCGAACGGGCGATATTGTTCTGCGGGCGGAAAATCTTGTCGTAGGATACGAGGTAACTTCCCCGCTTTTGAAAATCGACCGATTGGAGGTAATTCGTCAGGAACGGATAGCGATCGTCGGAGCCAACGGTACAGGTAAAACAACCCTGCTTCGCACCCTGATGGGGCAATTAAAACCGCTTGCGGGAAATGTGCATTTGGGGGCGAATGTCAACGTGGGATATCTGTCACAAACTCACGTGGAGCTTGACCTGGAAAGCACCGCCCTGGCCGTCGTAATGGCCGCAAAACGTAATTGCACCCAGGAGCACGCGCGATCGGTTCTCGGAAGCCTGCTGTTAAGCGGGGACGACGCGTTCAAGCAGATTAAGCAACTAAGCGGCGGTCAGCGGTCGCGGGTCGCCCTGGCTAGACTGATGATGCAGAACATCAACGTTCTGATGCTCGACGAACCGACCAATCATCTGGATATTTCCTCGACGCAAATCATGCAGGATGTGCTGCAGGAATTCAACGGGACAATCATTTTCGTCAGCCACGACCGATATCTGGTTCAAGCGGTGGCGACGCATATCTGGGCGATTGATTCCGGGGAAGTCAGGTGTATACTTGGCGGATGGGAAGATTTTCTGGCCTGGCGCCAGACGCACAGGGAAAAGGCCGTTCAGGATTCTGGCAACCAGGTGAAGGAAGAGCGAAAAACGGATTATCGACAATCCCGAAAGGATGCGAATTTGCTCCAGCGGCTCAAACGCCGCCACGAGGAAATTGAAATGCGGATACAACAGGTGGAGCAGGACCTGGCAACTCTTAACCAGGGCATTTCCACCGCCGGACAGGCTGGTAATCTAGGACAGGTTGAAAAATTGGGCAAGGACTACCAGCAGAAAGATGCTGAATTAAAGACGTTGTGGAACCAGTGGGAGCAAGTGGGTCAGGAACTGGAAGAGAAGCTACGAATCACGTGCGTATAATCCTTCTCCGGAGCATTCCCAGGAAGCCCAATCCGAATAATGCTAATGTCGAGGGAAGTGGAATATACACCTGGGCTGAGTTCATACTCCACACGCTGTTGTCATTGGGCAAACATGGAATATGCTCGGCAATTCTGAATTTAGCCGGATCAGAAAAAGCCTCGATAAGGTCGGAATAATTGATCCCGTTATAATCAAACCGGATGGTCAGCGATTCCCCAGAACTAAGCCCCCACGTCGGACTCGGAGCATCGGCACCAGCCGATAACAATGTCCCATTCCATGTGCCTCCAAAATTCTTTATCGAACCGGCAGGTTTGGAGGGATTGGCTCCGGGGGAAAACTTTACACCCGACGGCTGAGGCGTAACAACAGTTCCATTAATCAATGACGTGGATGAAAATGCAGTGGCTTCGAAATAAACAGCCGTGATTACCGAACTGATTGACGAGTCGTTATAAAACGTGAAGTCCGCATACGACCCGCCGTCTTGCACATCGACCCAGTTATCCAGTTGCGAAACATCGGCTTGACTGGAATTCTCATATACAAAAAAATTGATCGGGGTTGCTTTCGCCGGCGACGACCAGACCAGACAAATGACAAATGCTCCTATACCGAAAAATTTTATTAATGGATGACGGCAGAAAAACAACCCATGCGGACTCTTCGCGCAGTTTCTCATTTCTCTCTCCCCCTCTTTACAGATTTATAAAATCTGTTTTTTAAAACTCTCTCTCCAGGACCAGACTCGATTGTACCAAAATTTCGCAAACGAAACAAGGCGTGCGCATGTTATTTATTAGATATCATCTTTGATTATATCAAGAGTTAAGTTTCCGCATTAATTGGGCAACAAGATCCCTTATAATATCGGAAGCTTTTTCAACCTCGATAAGTTGAACCTCTTTTTGATCGCGAAGTTTCAGCTCAACCTTTCCTTCTGCCAGGGTTTTGGGACCGATAGTCACCCGAATTGGAAAGCCCAAAAGGTCGGCGTCTTTGAATTTCACCCCAGGACGGGCATCCCGGTCATCGAGCAAAACGTCGATTCCAGCCGCCTCCAACTCATCATGAAGTTTTTCCGCCGTAGTTCTGACTTTCTCATCCGTAAGACTAAGGGAAAGAAGATTAACCTGATAGGGCGAAATAGAAATCGGCCAAACGATTCCGTTTTCGTCATGATGGGCTTCAATCGCCGCCGCCAGAATCCGGTTGACCCCAATCCCATAACACCCCATGATCATATCATGGTTTTTCCCCTCGGCATCGAGATACTTCGCGCCAAGCACTGAAGAGTATTTTGTCCCAAGTTTAAAAACATGACCTACTTCGATAGCTCGCGCGAAGCGAAGCTTTTGATGGCAATGCGGACAAAGGTCATCGGAAACGACGTTGCGGATATCGGCAAGCATCGTTTCGTTGATAGTAAAATCCCTGCCGGGAACCACGCCCATAAAGTGATAATCCGTTTTATTAGCCCCAGTTACTCCGTTAGTAATGGAAAGGACATCATAATCAATAATCATTTTGTCCGGCTTTAATCCCACAGGTCCGGCGAAACCCGTTTGGGCTCCCGTCAATTTTTTAATAGTGGCATCGTCGGCAAGTTCCAGACCCTTGACCCCTACCGCGCTCCGAAGTTTCACTTCATTGACCTCATGGTCCCCCCGGACAAGTGCGGCGATCACCTGATCCCCCGCTCGGTAAATCAAGGTCTTGATCGTCTGCTCGGCTTTACATTTAAGGAAATTACACAAATCATCAATGGTTTTTTGATTAGGGGTCAGCACTTCCTTGCGCTCCGGCGTTTTCGTATCGACAGCGAGGCCCGAAAGATCATAACTGGGAACTTTCCGCGTCGCCCGTTCCACGTTGGCGGCGTATTTGCAGTTATCGCAAATCACGACCTGGTCTTCGCCCACGTCGGTCAGCATCATAAACTCATGGCTGGCCGAACCCCCGATTGGACCGGATTCCGCCTCCACCGCGATTACCGGCAATCCGCATCGCTTAAAAATATTTTCATACGCCGCGTACATCCGCTCATAAGTCTTATCCAAATCTTCCAGCGAGGCATGAAAACTGTAAGCGTCTTTCATCACAAATTCCCGCGTGCGAAGCACCCCCGATTTAGGCCGTTCCTCATCGCGAAACTTGGTCTGTATCTGATAAAAATTGATCGGCAACTGCTTATAGGAATTCAAATGGTCCGCCACAAGTTTGGTAATAATCTCCTCATGCGTCGGGCCAAGCGAAAGTTCGGTGTTATGCTGGTCTTTAAATTTAAAAAGGATATTCCCGAAGGCTTCGACACGATTCGTCTGCCGGAAAAGCTCAACTGGAACAAGCACAGGCAAATGAACTTCAATCCCACCCACCTTATCCATCTCCTGGCGCACGATTTCCTCTGCCTTCCGCAATGCACGATATCCCAGCGGCAAATACGAATAAACCCCGCTCACCAGGGGCCTGATGAGGGCAGCCCGGATCATCAGAATATGGGACGTAATGGTCGCCTCGGCGGGAACTTCACGAACGGTCGGAATAAAATGTTGTGAAAAACGCATTTTTTTCTCCATCAACTGTGTAATTTAATTGGTGGTGATCTTACAATTTGCAGAGTAAAATAGCAATAAGAAGTCGCTTCTTTAAGAGGCACGACCGTAAGGGAGTGTTCTTCTGGCAGCCAGAAAAAACCGAGGAATTACAGAGCAGTTAAGTAGAAAGAGAAGAATTTGCGATGGACCAAGAAACCCTAAAGACAATGTTGGAAAAATTAGCCTCCGGGAAGCTTTCCGTAGACACCGCTTTGGAACGTTTGACCCATTTCCCGTCCGAGGATATAGGTTTTGCCCACGTGGACCATCACCGTTCGATCCGCTGCGGATTTCCGGAAGTAATTTTCTGTCCCGGCAAGACCACGGACCAGATCGTTGAGATTTTCAAACGGCTGGCGAAAGGGGGCGGAAACATTCTCGCCACTCGTGGAAATGAATCCGCCTACGAAGCCGTCAAAAAAATCCTGCCGGATGTACGTTTTAATCCATTAAGTCGCTGTATCGCCCTGCGGCAAAAACCAGCAAATCTTTCCACCGGTACGGTCGGCGTCATCTGCGCGGGAACCAGCGACGTACCAGTGGCCGAGGAAACTCGTGAAACCCTGGAAATCATGGACCAGCAAGTAGAAACCTTCTACGACGTAGGCGTCGCCGGCCTGCATCGCCTCCTGGCCAAAAGCGCCCGCCTCCGTCAGATGAGCGTCCTGGTAGTGATCGCCGGAATGGAAGGAGCCTTACCAAGTGTGGTCGGTGGCTTAGTCTCTGCCCCAGTCATCGCCGTCCCAACCAGCATCGGTTACGGAGCCAGTTTTAACGGCATCGCCGCCCTTCTCGGAATGCTTAATAGTTGTGCCGCCAATGTAACGGTCGTCAACATCGACAACGGTTTCGGTGCCGGCTACGTCGCCGCCCTCATCAATCGCCTGGCGGAAAAGCAGGAGCCCAAAGAAATGAAATAATCGTTTGTGCCACGGTTGGCTTGTCCAACCGTGTCTTCTGGCGATGCGGGGAAAAACACGGGCAATAAGAATTGCCCATGCCACCCAAACGAAAAAAATCAAGGATCATGACATGCGTTACACATTCGGAAGAACCCAAACCGCCGCCGCTCGCCTCGAAACGATTGCGGAATTTTTCAATCCACTGGCTATGGAATTCATCGCCGAGTTCATTAACGAACCGGTAAACACCGGTTTGGATTTAGGCTGCGGTCCGGGTTTTACCACCGAAATGCTTCGTCAAACCCTCTGCGGCGCCAAAGTCTCTGGCCTGGATAATTCCGAAAATTTCCTGAAACTGGCCAGAGAAAAATTTCCAAAATGTAATTTTTTGCAACATGACGTAACACGACGCCCCTTTCCTCTCCAGCCGAATGTCATGTACGAACGCTTTTTGCTGCCCCATCTAAAAAATGCCGTCAACCTCGTAAACGCCTGGCTGGGGGAACTCTTACCGGGTGGTTTCCTTTTCATCGATGAGCTTGAAGCCATCGATACAAATGTCCCGGTTTTCCAACAATATCTTGCCATTAACGCAGGACTGGTTCGATCGCAGGACGCCAATCTCTTCGTCGGCAAAATCCTCGCCGCCGGAGCATACACCGCAAAGGTTTTGTATAACGAACCGATTCGTCTGCCGGTGTGCAATTCACTTGCGGCAAAATGGTTTTACCCCAATACAGTAACGATCTGGGAAAAAGAAAAATTCATCCTGGACACCGTTCCAGCCGAGCAGCGAAAGCAAATTTCCTCCGACCTGGCGAAAATTCAGGAATCAAATGATGGAAAGCGGGATATCGTCTGGACCATGCGAAGAATGGTTTTGCATAAAGATTGACTCAATCTTTTCTTAACTTGGGTGTTGAATGTGGAGTGTTGGGTGTTGGATATTTAATCCTCTATGGTGGAATCTTCCGAATTCGCGGAAGATTCTTCCCCGCCATTTTCTTTACGGTATCCAAGAATCTTGACCACCTTCAGAACCTCGGTCCACGTCGGAAATGTCTTATGATTGGCCCGCTTATATTCCTCAATCGCCATCACAAATTCAAACTGCTCGGTCGTCAATTCCCCCTCTTCCGCCGACCGCCGATCTTCAGGACGCCGAATCCCCGCACCGCGCCTTGTTTCCATATCGGGCAACTTCAGCCCAGAGGGACAATCCCGCCGATCCAGTCCGCTTCTTCGATCGACCACGGATTCTCTTCGCGTATTTCCGGTCCGTCGGTCCCGGGCATTCCGACCGCTCGGGTTCTCAACCCCGGAACTTTTGTCTTTATTTTCAGGCACCAACGAATCGGCGTTTTCGGTCATTCAGGATATACCTTTTTTGATTAGGGTTTCTTTTTGTCCACGTCTTCATCTTCGTCCAGTTCGTCCAGGTTTTCAACGTCAAACTCTTCCCCTTCCTTCTCCTCTTCTTCTTCCTCTTCCTCATCTTCGAGTTCTTCGTCGTCCCATTCCTCCTCGTCTTCGTCTTCGTCTTCTTCGTCTTCCTCGAGTCCTTCGAATTCCTCTTCTTCCTCTTCTACATCAAAATCGTCATCATCGAGGGCATTAAGCTCGATAAGACCTACGATCTCAGAAGCCCGTTCGAATATCCCCTCAGGAACCAGAACGGGAACTCCTCCCAACGCTTCCGCATCCATTTCCGCCGCTTGTTCTTCCAGCAACGCGGGAATGTCGTAAGCTTCCAGATCGGCTTTGAGATTCTTGGACTGATCGAGTTTCCCTGGAATAGCCACCGGAACAAAGTGACCACTTCCAGAATCCAACCGCTCCTGGTCAAGAGTAACCGCGGTCGTTTGCTTGGAATTTTGTTCTGCCGGCATAATATCTCTCCTTTTAATACAACCTTTAAATACAACCTATATTATATTGTACGCTGGGAAATCTAATATTGTTTAGCCCCCACGTCAAGAAAAAATAATAAAAAATGTTCTATTGAAAGGATAGGATTCATCGTGTATCAATATGAGAGATGTGGATGAAAAATAATATGATAAAATTGATAAGCTTGGTTCTGGTGTTGGTCTCAGTGGGCTACCTTGGCTCGACGGACCGGAAAGATAATTCCCCCAAACCCCCGGCTCAGGAAGTGGTAAAGCACGGGCCCTCAAAAACGTTTAGGGAAGACATTATCCGAGGAATGGCAATCCAGATCAGCTACACCGCCTCCGGAATCGAATCCTATCTTAAAGAAATCGACGAAATCGCCGCTTTAGGCGCCAACAGCGTAGGAATTTCCACCGCCGGATATCAGGAACATGCCGGGTCCATGGGAATTACCATCGATGTCCGAAAATGCCCCACTCCCGAGCAGTTTCGCCAAATGATAAACCGGGCAAGGAATAAAGGGATGAAAGTGATCGTCATGCCTGTCCTTTTACTCAGCAACCCAAAGGGTTCCGAATGGCGGGGAGTCATTGAGCCGCCGGATTGGGACGAATGGTTCTCCAGTTACCTGGAATTTATCAAATATTTCGCAAAAATCGCCCTCGATAACGACGCCGAAGCCCTGGTCGTCGGAGCCGAACTGATCTCCACGGAAACCTTTCGCTCCCGCTGGCTGAAAATTATCGAGGAAGTCAGAAAAATCTATCATGGAAAACTGCTCTATTCCGCCAACTGGGACCATTATCGGCAGGTAACTTTCTGGGACAAACTCGATCTAATCGGAATGACCACTTATCACAAACTCGCCGATGACGATAATCCCGATATCAGTATCTTGCTGGCCCATTGGGCCAAAATCAAAAAAGAGATATTGACCTGGCAAAAAAAAATCGGAAAACCCATCATTTTCACGGAAGTCGGATGGTGCTCTCAGCCAGGAGCCAGCGTGGAGGCCTGGAACTATTACCGCCACCAAAGCCCCTCGAAGGAAGGCTTGGAAGAGCAGAAAAAATGTTATGAAGCTTTCATCCAGTGTTGGCGAAACGAAAAAGCGGTCGCCGGAGCAATGTGGTGGGAATGGACCACCGACGGCTCCGGACCCCAGGATTACGGCTACACCCCAAAAGGAAAACCCGCCGAAAAAGTCCTCCGTGCCTGGTATCGCGAAGGAAAAGAAAAATAATCCGTCATTGTGTGTAGTCGCACTTTTCTGATCCTCTGTAGAGACGCATTGCATGCGTCTCCGATTTTAGCCAGTAGACCTACTTCGTCTTCATAAACCGCACCTCTCTTTGTCTTGGTGCCATAGCGCCTTGGCGATTTTAAAAATATTCTCTTTCCAAAATTTGCTTTTCCCCAAAAATGTGTTATCTTTAAGGGGTGTAGTTTTCATTTTACGTAGTCCTTATGCAGAATCTTTGAGGCAAAGGTAATGCGACCAAAAGTTTTCCCATCGACCGGATTTGACCGCCGTCCGCAAACGGAGGATGTGATTGCCACCC
>JBAZZQ010000029.1:0-46969 GCA_041658725.1 Phycisphaerae bacterium
GGAGGTCCAAAGGCTCAGGATGGTGCCTGCTCGCCGATCCGCCGCCAATTCAAAATCCTTGGCCCGACAACACGTCTAGCGTGTCCGGAGATTCTATGCCCTCATCCCGCCACAGGGAAAAGTCCAAGCAAATACTTTGATCTGTCATTCAACTCCCAGCCGATTAGCCGCTTCCTGCCAATCGACATTCTTCATGAACGCTTCGATATATTTTGCCCGGTCGAGTTGGTAGTCGATCATGAAAGCATGTTCCCAAACGTCCATCACGAGAATCGGCTTGCAGCCGGGCAGATTATTGACTTGATGCTGGTCGATCCAGACGTTAAATAACTGATGATTCTGCGGATCATAATATAGAATGGCCCAGCCCACGCCTCGCATGGAGCCGGTTCCGATGAAATCTTTTTTCCAGGCATCGAAACTGCCGTAAACCGCGTTGATTTTTTCGGCCAACGCGCTATTTTTGCCCAGGGCTTTTCCGCCTTTGATTAAATTGCCGAAATAATATTCATGAAGCCGCATGCCGGAGAACTCGAACCCAAAACGTCGTTTGATTTCCGAGTAATCAATGGAAGGTTTCGCTTCGAGAGTTATTCCCCCAAGCTTTTCCCGGACAGCATTGGTATTGCTAACGTACCCTTCATAAAGTTTAAAGTGATTTTTCAGCAGGGTATCGCTGAACCCCTCCATGCCCAGAAGGCGAGAAAAATCCTTGGCCGTGTACGAACTTGCTTTTTCCGGTCCTTGAACGTTACCCATTTGCGTCCCCTTTCTACCACTGATTAAAAAAATAGACAATAAAATTAATACAAAACCCTTTAGTTGATTTGAAGTAATTTTCATATTTTACCCTCACGTATTAAATAGTTACGTGGCCCCACACGAGAAAACACAAGCAGGTATTCTACCCTGTTTTAGGCATAAAGCAAGCCCAAAGTTGGATTCGCAAGACCATCGCCAATCATCCCGGTTTTGGCATTCTTTTTCTCTTCCCCCCTGTCCGTTTTACTCCATCTCTTCTTCGTTCGTCGTGGACGAGACGAACTGTGTCCGGCGATGAATGTTCTCCGGCGCGAACCAGTCCTGGATGAATTCCCGTTGTTTGGTCATCAGGAGAATCCTGGCCAGGAATGGTTTATACTGTTTGAAATCCTCGGCGGTGGCGGGGGTCTTTTCAAGGAATTGAACCGCGTAAACGCTGCGATTTTCGTCCATAGGAATAACGGCGCAGGTCAGGGTTCCATTGGGTTGAGTGGTCGGTTGGCTCCAGAGTTTGTCAAAAGCGATCTGGGCAAATTTAGCCGTATCGCCCTGGACCAGGGAAATCGTCGGCGGAACCAATTGACCGCCATATGAGAAATTTTCCCGCGAGAATGTTTGAGGTTCAATGCTCTTTACGCCAAGCGTAGCGATGATTTTTTTAAGTTTCGCCCCGGGGGTCTTGATGACCTGCGATAATTTCTGCTTGCCCGCGGTCTGACAGATTTCTTCGGCATTCTGTTTGGCGATTTTGTAGGCTTGGTCAAGTTGATATTCTTTTGTGACTTTGTCCTTCACTTCCGCCAGCGACTGTGGAAGATGCCTCGGGTCGGCCTTGATCACCCGGAAGAGATAAAACCCCTTATCCTCATTGTTATCCCCCATTTGCCGCAGCAGACCACTGCTGTTCTGATAAGGAACGAGGAACATCTGTTCCGACACGGACTTGCGGACGGGTGGCGCGTAAAGGGGAACGACACGAAAGGCATAATCGCTGAAATATAACGGTTGGCGTTTTTCCGGAATAAAGGAAGCTCCAATTCCGGGCAGGCCGGCCGCGTCTTGCTGGGAAAGCAAAGGAGACCGATAGTAAATAATCTGCACGTGAAACTGCTTGGAAAGCTGGTCGGCCAATTTCTGGTAATCGGCGACTTTATCCGGTTTTTGCTTTAGCCCTGCTTTATCGGTCGGAGCGGCAATCCAGGGAATTTCCATCTGGTGTCGAGCCTCCATCATGGCTTGGGCGGCCAGGTCACGGGCCTTTTCGTATTTAAGCTTTTCGATGACTTTGGGAAGGGCTTGCTCCTGCGTCATTTCGACCTTAATCGGGGCTGGTTTACTCGAAGGGGCCGTGGTCGTCCCTTTTGGTGTAGCCGGTTGTGTCGTGAGGGTAAATTCCCCTTTATGCTCTTGCCAATATTGTTTGGCTCGATCTCGGCTGATCGTAATTCCTTCTTTTATTTTGTCCAGGTCGGCCCCCAGGTATTCGATTTCGACGCGGGGCGGATATTCAAATTTTTTCTCGTTTTGAACGAAATAGGGCGCCAGTTCCTTCTCCGTCGGCACAGGCACCTGGCCAAGAAAATCTTCCGCTCGCACAGGGAGGATTTCAACGTTCAGCCGTTCGTTGGTTTGTTTAAAAAAGGTTTGAATTTCAGGTTCTGAAATCTTTATCGCCGAAACCGCCAGTTCGAAGACCTTCTCCACGCTCAGGTAATCGCCAATCGCCCTGCGAAAGTCGTTCAGGGAGATTTGCGACCCGGACAAAATTCCGTTGATTAGTTCCGGCGGGACGTTTCGCTCGATCAGGGTGCGATCCACCTGGTCATCGGTAATTTCGATCCCCATTTTTTGAGCTTCCCGGATCAGCAGGTAGTAATTCATAACCCGTTGATTTTCCGGTGAAAATTGCAATAACACATCCAGGTTAAACGCGCGGCCGGCCTTCGGATTCATGGCAGAAAACTGCCGGGTCAGTAAATCCAGGACCTCGACCCGCTGGCTGGTTTTAATTAAATCAAACCGATAAATGTCTTTCCCAAACCCCTTCCCGACCACTTGCTTATACGGGTTTGACTGAAATAACTCTTTCAAGGTGGTCGGAACCAGGAAGGCGACCATCAACACCACGGTAAAAATCGCCAGCATCGCCTTGTTGTATTTCCTGAAGAACTTGGTAACAGTTATTGCCATAAACGAAACTCCTTCAAAATCGATTGTCCGTAATTACGTAAAGTTACTCTTTCCATGCCACTAATTGCAAGCCAAAAAAGACAGCAAGGCGAACTATATACGAGCCGCGACCGTGAGGGAGCGGGTAATTATTGAATTATTTTTGTAACCCGCTCCCTCACGGTCGCGGCTCGTATATCGCCTGAAAATCATGGCACGATCACATCTCGATTGGAAAAACTATCGGCACTGGGCAGATTCCTGGTGTCCGTGCCCGATGGGAACCAGAATTTCGCCTGCCGGCTGCCCGAACCATAGCCGTTATTGTCTTCGCTCGATCCTTCCGGCTGATAGTTCACGTGGCCGTCAAAGAATAACATGTTCAACCCGCCGCCATGCCGATACGACCGTTCCCGGCCAAACGCGAATCGATAGGACAAACTCATATTATCATTTTCCACGTCCTTTACATTCAGCCACGCCCCCTCGGTGCTATATCCATACTCCCGATTGCTAATTTGCCGGGGATTGCCCCGGTCGATGCGGCAACTGTCGGCCAAAAAGACTTTTACAGCGGAATTTTCGATTTGGTCTAGCTGTGGCATGAAATCGTTCGGGACAAAGTCATGCGACCAAAAAAGTGTGCCGGGAGAAGTGCCGGTCTGTTGGTCACGAGGGACATAGGTAAAATACTTGCTGGTAGCGTAGCTGGAAACAATGGTTTCAATAGGTATCCTGCTGGGATGATTGACTTTGGCTATCCAGGAATTTTCCGGACAGACAAAAACATTTTTTTTGCTTTGATCGTAGCGGTCAAGAATCGATTTCGGGATGGACCCGCCCATCATCAACAAAAGCGGGTTGGCCCAATCGAAAATATGCACAGCGGGCCAGGCATCAGTGGTGTTGTCCCAGACATACGTTCCCGGATAAAGTTGAATACTGGTTCCGCCCGGACAGGCTCCGTTTCCGCTGGTATTCGGCGAGCCGGGAATCCAATCATTGAATGCGGAACAATATCCCTGCATCGTTACGCCCAGAGTGTGCAGGTTCGAGGCACAAACACTCCGGCGGCCCATGCTTCTTGCGGATTGCAGGGTAGGCATCAAAAGGGCGATTAAAAGAGCGATAATGGCAATAACGACCAACAATTCAATTAAAGTGAAAGAGCGGAACCTGTTGTAAAATTGCTTGAATGCCGCCATGATTAAAAATTTAGAGTGTTTTGTAAGAAAATGCAAGGTTATATTTAGAAAACGTCATTTACGTTTCGAGAAAGGAGCGGATCGATGAAAATTGTGGTTCTGGACGGAAAAACGCTGAACCCCGGAGATCTAACCTGGGACGATCTTTTGCAGTTCGGGGACCTGACCGTTTATGATCGAACGCCCAAAGAGCTTGTTCTGGAGCGTTCTCGCAAGTCCGACATATTGTTGACCAATAAAACCCTTTTACTATCGGATACCCTTGCAAATTTACCGAACCTGAAATATATCGGTGTGCTGGCTACTGGTTATAATGTTGTTGATGTTCCGGCGGCGGTCGAGCGAGGAATAACCGTAACCAACGTCCCTGCCTACAGCACTAATTCCGTCGCACAGTTGACGTTTGCTTTACTCCTGGAGTTGGTTAGCCATGCCAAGGCTCACAGCGATCTTGTGCGAGAAGGTCGGTGGTGCCGCAGTGAGGATTTTTGCTTTTGGGAATTTCCCCTGATCGAACTTGCCGGGAAAACAATGGGCGTTATCGGCGTCGGTCAGATCGGAAAAAAGGTCGCCCAGATGGCCGATGCCTTTGACATGCAAATCCTGGCCTACAGCCGGAGCGGCAAGAATCCGCCCACAGTAAAACATTTTGCCTGGGCTTCGATGGATGAGGTCTTTACGAAATCCGATGTCGTCAGCCTTCATGTGCCGCTTACCGCGGAAACGAAAGAACTGATCAACGGACGGACGTTGGCGATGATGAAAAAATCCGCCTTCCTGATTAACACCTCACGCGGAGGATTGGTGAATGAAAACGATTTGTCCGACGCGTTGAATAACAATCGCCTTGCCGGAGCCGGGGTCGATGTGCTATCAAGCGAGCCGCCCGATTGCGAAAATCCTCTATTGTCGGCCAAAAATTGCCTGATCACCCCTCACATCGCCTGGGCCACCAGGGAGGCCCGGACACGATTGATGAAGATCACCGTCGAAAATCTTCGGTCGTTCCTGGCCGGCAAACCGGTCAATGTCGTGAGAGGGTAATCCATAATCCCTCTCGTCGTCTTTCCTTTTGCAATTTTGGATTTACGGTAGTATGATAAACGCACACTCTGGCCGGGTGGCGGAATTGGCAGACGCTGGGGACTTAAAATCCCCTGGCCGAAAGGCCGTACGGGTTCGATTCCCGTCCTGGCCAGTAAAATAAATCCTGCTTTTAGCCCAAAAATGAGGCGTGGTCTGAACGGTTACGGAAAATTTCAATTCAGGCACGGTTCGGATATAAAAGCATTCTTACGATTTCATCTCCGATGTGCAATGGGGACAGCGGGTGGCTTTCAATGGAATGGACGATATACAATAGGGGCATTCCCTGGTGGTGACCGGTGTCGCGGGAGGCGGCGGGTTAAAATGGCCGGCCATCCGGGTAAAAGTGCGAATAATCAAAAAGAGAATAAACGCGACGATCAGAAAATCGACCACGGTACTGATAAAGGCGCCATAATTGATCGTCGCCGCCCCCGCGGCTTTCGCCGTGGCCAGACTGGGATACGATTTGCCCGACAAATTTATGAACAAGCTGCTGAAATTCACTTTGCCGAGCAGAAGTCCGACCGGCGGCATGATGATGTCGTTGACCAGCGAGGTCACGATTTTCCCGAACGCCACGCCGATAATCACCGCCACCGCCAGGTCCAACACATTTCCACGCATGACAAATGTTCTGAAATCTTTCCACATGGCGAACCCTCCCTTTACTAAACCCGTTTCCGGGGTCGTCTGGCCGCTCGAATGGTGGTGGTCATGGTTTTTCGATTGGCGACAAATTCATCCAGGTCCTGGAAGAGCCAGGCGGAACGTGGGACCGGATTATTATTGGAATCGAAAACGGTCAGCCTGCAGTGATTAGTCAGATAACGGATGGCAAAGCGATCACACATCGCTTCTTTGCGATGAGAGTTTCTCCGGGCACGATGGATCAGGTAATGATAAAACTCATGGAGAAAAACGAAAAGGGCGACCTGATAAGGATTTTCCGCCTTGATATGATAACTTGGTTTCCACCAGGAAGGTCCGAAGGACCTGGCCTTGGCGATTCCGGTTTCGATTTTCATGGGGTATCGGTTTCGCTGACCGAGGTTGACGTAAATTCGCGGTGATTTAGAAGCAAAGGTTCCGGAATAAATGGCTCCCCGTGAATATCGGATGGTGACTTTGAGCATCGGAGCGGACCAGGTCTCCGCGGCACGAAGAAACATAGCTTCGAGACGTTCGGTCTCCAGTTCCGTATGATTAATGATTTCCATTCTTTAAATACCCGGTTTGTATCAAACCTTCAGACCATTTATATCGAATTCTTAACGAAACGTTCCTGTTTTTCAAGAAGAAAGAAGTGATTCTCATCCAAAGTGCGTGCCAAGATTTTCAGGCGAGGCAACCTATAATATGAGCCGCAACCGTGAGGGAGCGGGTAATTATTGTTGTAACCCGCTCCTGTCCCTATTGAAAATTCCGTCCTCATGTAATTCCAGGCACTTATGTAAAATGGCTCCCTATGTATTTCGGATAGAATTTTCCTTGGAAAGAGACGCTAAGGTTCATTCTGCGTATGGTCTTTTGGATAATCTGTGGGATGATTTCATCTCGGACCGCTTTGCTGGGAGAAAATCTGGCTCTCCATCAGCAACTCCTGGTATTACAACGGAGCATTAAACGGCCAAAGCTTCGCCAATCCGACCGACGTTTGGGGTCTGGTTGTCTAAGTACAGCATTTCACAAATAAGGGATCAAATTCGGGGTGGCATGCAACGCCGTGAACTTAACGGCGTTGCAGATAAAATTAAAATGGAACATCGCCCTGTGTATCTGCCGCAAAAAACCTTATGCGCCGCTCGTGTTTAATCTTTGGATGGTATAAATCCACTTGAAACGGTGGTTTGTATAGCTTCAATTTCATTCTAACGTTCTTGAGAATGTTAGAATGAGATTTGTTGCTTCGACGTTGGGAACTAAAGTGTTGATTGATATGTCAGGGAGAAAAATCTTACTCAAAGGCTTAAGTTCACGGTGTTGGGTGGCATGGGCAAGTCTTCTTGTGTGTGTTTTTAATGCGTGAATTGGAAAAGAACACGGGCAATAAGAATTGCCCATGCCACCCCGAATCTTGATTTTGTACCCTTATTTGTGAAATGCTGTACTAAGGGTTGAAGGACAATAAACAGTAGTATGTGAAAGTGGATGTAGTTATAATTGATGCGGAAATTCGAAGAATTTCCTGAGGATTTCTTTTGCATACGCAAATTTTAACAGGAGATATAATATGGCTGTTGATGTAAAGAAAACAGAGAGCGAAAAGTCAAAAAAGGCCGTTCGGCGACGAAAGTGGCCGATCGTGCTGGTGGTAGTGCTTGTTGTTATCGGGGTGCTGATTTTCCTTATTCCTACCTTGGTCTCGACATCATCGGTAAGGGGACGGATTCTGTCCATGGTCAATGGCCGACTGAAGGGAAACGTTCAGGTAGCGGATTTTTCCACCTCGTGGGGAGGCCCGACGGAATTACGGGGGTTGCAGCTTTCCGACGCTGCGAATCGCAAGGTACTGGAGGTGAAAACCGTTTCCTGGTCGCGGGGCGTATGGGGAGCTGTGATGTCGTTGACAAATCTAGGCGAAGTGCAAATTGAATCGCCTCGCGTTATTTTATATGTGGATAAGAATGGAACCACCTCGCTGGCTGGGGCGGTGGAATCTCGAATACCATCACCACCCGCAGTCGAGAAAAAAGCCGGCCAGTTTTTCCTGCCGATCGGGAAACTGGAGCTTGTGGAAGGAGCGGTTCGAATCGAGCGCGAGAACGTCGCGCCATACGAGCTTCCATCGATCTCTTTATCCGTTGAATCAAATAAGCTCAAGAGTCTGCAAGGCAATTTAAAGGTGACCACCGCGGAAGGCGGCGGGATTCGCGGCGATTTCAAGGTGGAAGGGCTTTTTAAGGAAAATCAATTCGCTCCCGGCAAGGCGACGGGGACCGTGAAGCTCGAAACGTCGGGCGGGGTGGAGATCGGACCGTTACTGGCCATCACCACGAACAGTTCCAACGCAGGGGGAAAATTGGATGTGAGTTTAAACGGCGTGATGGATCCGAGTCAGGCGAAGGTGGATTTCACAACCCGGGCGACAGGGCTAAAAGCGGGTCAAAAGGGCCAGGAAAACCTCCAGCCTATTGATCTGACCTTGAAGGGCGAAGTTCGCCGCGGGGGAGGGAAATTAACAGCGCAGGCGGTTGTCAGTGGACCGCCCGGACAATTCGAATCTCAACTTGTGTACCTTGAATCAAAACAACCGATGGATTTATCAAAAGAAAACCTTTTGGCGATGGTTCTGGATGGGAAGATGCATCCGCTGCCGGAGTTCACCTTGACAGTCAAGGGGAAGATGGATATTCCGACGTTAGGAAAGGCGGTACCGGCCCTGTTGACCGTGCAACCCGGAGTAGAGATTTTAGCCGGGAGCATTCAGATCAACGACGTCAATATCCAGGGTGGAAATCAGCCAATCGCGAAGGGTGCGATACAGCTTACACAAATCACGGCAAAACGAGGGGCCAAGGAAATTACGATCCAGCCTATCGTTGCCGGTTTTGACACGACGATCGAATCCGGGCAGGGATTGACGATCCGGCAGGGAACTTTACAATCGGAATTTGTCCAGGCTGGGGCGAAGGGAACGCTTAGAAATCTGGAGGCAACCTTCCAGGCTGATTTGGCTAAGTTGAAGAATTTCGGTGAAGTGTTTGAGTTCCTTTCAATGGATGTGGCGGGGGCAGTGACCGGGACTGCCCGGCTGGTCCGAGCAAGTGGGGAACGGCTGGACGCAACCCTGGACCTCACTGCCACTGGTCTCAGCTATAAGACAGAAAAGGGATCGGTGCAGGCTCAGCAGTCGAAGGTGAGTGGAAAAGCGTCTTTCGATCTGTCCAACAACCGGCTTGGTAAAGCGACTCTTAGCGAGATTGTTGTGAAAATCGACGATAGTGTGCAAGTGAAGGCTTTGGGATGGTACGACATGAACCAGGACAGCCTGCACGGGGAAATTAACGTGGATCAGTTAAACATCGGATACGCGTCCAAGCAAGCCGAATCGATGGGAGTGAAAGATCCAGGAGCCATGGACGGCAACCTCGTCCTCTCGATAAAAGTGGATAAAGCATCCTCACAAGCCGGGTATGTGATGGATGGTAGCGGACAAATCAACCAGATGGTCGTGGGCACAGGCGAAAAAGCCTTTCAGGAAGCAAAAATCGGCTTTACAACACGAGCTGTGATAGACCCCCGTAAGGAGATGGTGACGTTGGATCAATTCGAACTGGCCTCTTCTCCGCTTACGGTGCAAGTGAAGGGAAACGTTCAGCAATACAAGGGGAAAGGGTTGTTGGATTTCTCAGGACAATATCAGGCGTCCTGGGACCGGCTGACGGAGCTGTTACATCAATATTCCCCGGAGACGAAACAGACGGTTTCGATGGCCGGACGTTCGGAAAGTGCCTTTACACTTCGTGGTCCGATGGCGAACCCCGTCATGGAAGAGGTCATGACGAAGGGGGGAATCAACTGGGCATCGGGGCGTGTGTACGGGCTGACCCTGGGTCAGACGGCCCTGTCGCTACTGATCCAAAAGGCTCGTTTCGACCTGCCCAAGGAGCCGATCCCTGCCTCCGACGGGTTTATCCGGATGGGTGGGTTTGTCGATTTTCACAACCCAACCACATTGCATATGCCCGGAAGCGTCAATCTTCTGGACAACATACGTATCGACAAGGAAACCGGACAGCAGTTGCTCAGCAGGATCAATCCCATCTTCAGTTATCTTGCCGAACTGGACGGTCGAGCTACCCTCCAGGTGTCGGACCTCGATTTGCCGATGTCCGATTTGATTAAGACCAAGGGCACCGGGCGGGGCCATCTGGATTTGACACAGGTACACATGCAGCCGTCGGGGCTTATGGGCGAGTTGATGAAACTAGCGGCTCCGGAGCTCAAGAAAAGTTATTCTCCTACAATCAGCGGCCTGTATTTCACGATAGAGAATGGCAACTTCCGATACGACAACTTCACGATCGCCTTCCCGGAGGAGAATTTTGATATGATCTTTTCGGGTAGCGTGGGCCTTGTTGACGGTACGGTCAATCTGGTTGTGTCGCTGCCATTGAAGCCGGCGATGTTTGGACGGGCTGGGCTCAAGGGCCTCCAGCCCGATGACGCCCAATTGAAGGGAATGCGCATCGCCATTCCACTGGTGGGAACCAGGACGAATCTGAAAATGGACCTTTCAAGCACGGCCATGATGAAAATTCTTACTGAATCGCTCAAGGGTGCCGGACTGTCCCCTGGGCAACAGATCAAACAACTCCTTGGGCCCTCTGAACCCGGAAAACAAAAACTGGGTCAGGGAAGTAACCCGTTGGAAAATCTTCTCCCAAGTAAGAAAGGGGCATCAACCCAGCCGGGAGCGAAGGAAAATCCGGTCAATACGTTGCAGAACCTCTTTCAGAAGGGCAAGAAGAAATGAGTCTTTACCAACAAGCCCGGCAACGAATCGGGGAAATCAAAACCCAGCCAGAGATGGGCCAAAGCGGATGGAATCGGTTTTTACGGTTTCACCTAACGTTCTGGTCGATCGTCAACCGACGAATGTGGATGCATAATGCCTTTGCGATGAGCTCGGCTCTAGCCTACCAGACGATTTTTGCCCTGATTCCGGTCTTGGTCCTCAGCGTGCTGGTTCTAAAATCCCTGGGAGCAATCGGGGACTCAAAAGAAAGTGTCCGATTACTGCTGGATCGGGCCGGGATGTCGCAGATACAAGTGACCGAGGAAGTCACTCCCGGAGTTAAGGCAAAGGGAAAGCCGGTGGCCTTAAGCGACAAGATTGAGGCGATTTTTGAAACTATTGAAAGTAAGATCACGGTGGGAACGCTCGGCCCGGTTGGAGTGGTCCTGCTGATCTGGAGCGCGGTTGCGCTGTTGACGACCATGGAAAAATCCCTGAACCGTGTGTTCGGAGTCGATCAGAACCGGTCGATCCCGCGAGGATTCTTCCTGTATTGGTCGGCAATGACGCTGGTGCCGTTGACGCTAACAGCTGCGTCTTATCTCAGCCGGGAGGCGATGGAGGCAACGAAAGGCATCTGGGGAGTCTCGTGGGTTCTGGCTCACTTTGCGTTCTGGATCGGTACACCCCTGGTGGGTATCCTCTTGCTGGGAGCGATTTATAAGTTCTTGCCCAATACGAATGTTCCATACCGAACGGCGATAATCGCGGCGGTGGTGGCGGCACCGCTTTGGATGATCGCGCGATGGGGGTTCGGCCTTTATGTACAGCACGCGGCGAACCATTTGTACGGGGCTTTGGGATTGATCCCCGTCTTCCTGGTCTGGCTGAATCTTTCATGGCTTATTTTCCTGTTCGGAATGGAAGTGGCCTACACGGTGGCAAACCTGCAGCGGTTGGAGTCCTCCGCGAAAGAAGATAGTTTTGTGCTGGTCTCTTCGGACTTGCTGGCTACCGCACTGGTGGTGGCACGACATTATCTGTCCGGAGCGGGTCCGGCGGGGGAACAGGAAATCGGCCGGCATGTGCGGCTGCCGGGCGATACGCTGAACCGAGTTTTGGAACGGCTGCAAACGATACAGATCATCCTGCCGGTGGAATCGGGAGAGAACGACGGGCGGGCCTATGTGCCTGCTCGGCCAGTGGAAACGATTCCCCTGTATGAAATTCTGGATATCGATTCAACAAAGGAAAAAGCCAGTCCGATGCTTAATTACGACGCCGAAATCGGTCAGCGGGTGCAAAAGGTGCTGGAACAAGCCCACTCACTTCTCGGTCATTTAACGTTGGCCGACCTTGTGGAACGTGGAGCATCTCCCGCGGTAGTTGAAAACAGACAAAGCAAACAGAATCTCACGATATGATAGGTTAAAGAGTTTTTTTATTGAAAGGAATACCATGAAACGCTCCATCTATTTTCTTTTATTGATTTTTGCCGTCGGGTTTTTCACTTCCTGCTCCCAGGAAATGGCGGGTAACGCAAAAAAATATTTTAGCGCGGGTGGGAGTTCAGTTACTTCATTAACTCAACAAAACGCCGCCGAGGGGATCAAGGAAGCTCTCCTGGTCGGAATCCGAAAGGGTTCGGAAATTGTTTCCCAAACGAACGGTTATTTTGGAAATCCCGCGATCAAGATTCTGCTGCCGCCAGAGGCCAAAGATGTCGAAGCCAGACTTCGTCGCCTTGGCATGGACAAGGAGGTTGACGAAGCGATCCTGACGATCAACCGTGCCGCTGAAAGCGCCGCCTCTGAAGCCAAACCGATTTTCATCGATGCCATAAAAGGCCTGACCATTCAGGATGCCGTTACTATTGTCAAAGGAAATGACGATGAATGCACACTCTACCTTAAAAAAACAACTTCCGATAAGTTGAGGGAAAAGTTCCAGCCCGTGATCTTTTCATCCCTTAACCGAACCGGGGCTACAAAGTACTGGGGAATTATGATGACAACCTATAATAAGATCCCCTTCGTTGAAAAGATAAACCCCGATCTTCCCAGTTACGCCACCCAAAAGGCTCTGGACGGTCTTTTTTTGATGATCGCGCAGGAAGAATATAAAATTCGTAAAGAACCGATGGCGCGAACCAGTGAGATTTTAAAGAATGTATTCGGCAGGTAGGTTGTAATGATGGGAGGAGTGATCGTTTTCTTCATGCTGGTTATGTGCGGTTCTGTAACGCAAGACCATGACCAGAAAAACTCTGTCGGACGCGATGAAATAGGAACGGTTGCCGGTTCGATGGGTAAAGTCGATCTGGCGGTGATCTTTACCGGCTCGACGAGGGGCGAGTTTGGGCCATGCGGATGTGGCGGGGTGTATGAAGGCGGGTTAGCCCGCAGGGCAACTTTCATCGACAGGGTTCGAGCCGTCAACAGTGCCAGGCCTGGGGTATGGGCAAACCGCATTTGAGTCGCCTGAAAATGGCCTTCGAGAATTGCGGCCTCGCTCGCCTTGGCGTAAACATCCAAAACATCGTTCCCGTCGGCGATTACCCCAGGCATCCCATAAACCGCGGCCTGATCGGCGATATCACAGGTAAGCGTAACATTCCGAATAGGGGTTTCCGTGGCGTACAGGTTGTTCTCGCAGACAAAAATTACCGGCAGTTTATGGACCGCCGCCAGATTCATCGATTCGTGAAAGATGCCCTCATTTGAAGCCCCGTCTCCGAAGAAACAAACGCACACCCGGCCCGTTTTCTGTTGCTTGGCGGTCTGCTCGCGCAGGCTATCGATATCTCCAACACCTACCTGATCTTCGGCCTGCTGTCAGTGGCTGGGTCCGCTATCTTTGCCGCAAAACTCCCCGCCCTGGTTAAATTGGCCCGCGAATCGGTCCTGCAACGCGAATTGTCGGAAACGTCCACCAAAGAACACAAATAAAAGCGGTTAAATAAGTTATTCATCGTTACCGGGCAAGTGCGGGCAGAATTTGTATCAGGAAATCATCGAGCGGTTTGTCTTTCTTTCGCGTCCAGGTTTCCTCCAAAGGAACACAGACAAGCTTACCGGACATTTCACCTGCCATGACACCGGTCATGCCGTCTCGAAGGGCCTTAATGCTATAGGCCCCGAGTTTGGTGGCCAGTACCCGATCACGCGAACATGGCGACCCGCCACGTTGTATATGCCCCAGGACTGTTACGCGATATTTGCAATGCCCCGATTTTTCCAATGCCTGCGCAATCTCATAGACCGCCCCTTCCTTGCCGCGCTCGGAGACGATCACGATACCGCTTTGCTTGCCTTGTGCTCTGCCGGCTTCAAGGCTGCGGGCGATTTCCTCGACGCCACTATCGAACTCCGGTAAAATCACGTGCTCCGCCCCACCGGCGATGGCCACTTGCAGCGCAAGGTAGCCCGCCCATCTGCCCATGACCTCAACGAGGAAAAATCGGTCATGGGAATCCGCGGTATCGCGAAGCCGGTCGATAGCGTCAAGGGCAGTATTGACAGCCGTCTCGAATCCGATGGTAAGATCCGAACCGTAAAGGTCATTGTCGATCGTTCCAGGCACGCCAATAATCTGACCGGACCATATCTTGCCCAACTCGACCAGGCCATGAAACGTTCCATCCCCGCCTATGCCGACCAGACCAGTAACACCGCGTTTAACCAGATTGTCGGCAGCCTTTTGTCTGCCTTCGGGCGTCATGAACGCCTCTGACCGCGCAGTCCGAATGATCGTCCCACCACGCTGAATAATATTGGACACCGACCGCAGCGTCAACGGGACAAAGTCGTCATTGATCAATCCCTCCAGGCCGCGCATGACTCCATAGACTGTCGTAAAAAAACCTTCGGCAAGCCCGACGCGGACGACCGCCCGAATGGCGGCATTCATACCAGGGGCATCGCCCCCGCTGGTCAAAACAGCAATCGATTTTTCCATCTATGTCCTTCCTTTCCCCTATTCCCATTCAATCGTAGCTGGGGGTTTGGTGGAAATGTCGTAGACCACACGATTGACGCCTCGGACTTCGTTGACGATGCGATTGGCGATGGTGGCAAGTAGATCGTGCGGCAGGCGGACCCAGTCGGCGGTCATGAAGTCGTGGGTCTCGACCGCGCGAATGGCGATCAGCGATTCATAGGTTTGCGCGTCGCCCATTACTCCGACCGTGCCTACGGGAATCAAAACGGCGAAGGCTTGGGAGATGGGGCGGTATAAATTGGCGGCTTGAATTTCGGTGATGAAAATATCGTCGGCTTCGCGTAGGATTTCCAGGCGTTTGGGCGTGATTTCTCCGATGATTCGGACCGCCAGTCCCGGGCCGGGGAACGGATGCCGCCAGACGATATCTTCCGGCAGGCCTAGATGCTCGCCGACCGCTCGGACTTCGTCTTTGAATAGATCGCGGAGCGGCTCGATCAGTTCAAACCCCAGCTCCGCCGGCAAGCCGCCGACGTTATGATGAAGTTTGATACTGGCCGCTTTGCCGCCCACGCTACAGCCGGATTCGATCACATCCGGATAAAGCGTGCCCTGGGCTAGGAATTTTGCGTTGGGAATACTCTTGGCCTCGTGCTTAAAAACCTCGATAAACTCATGGCCGATGATTTTCCGCTTTCGCGAAGGATCGGTTACACCCGCCAGGGCGGTTAAAAATCTTTCGGAAGCATCGGCGACGCGAAGGTCGATATGGAAATGATTTTTAAAGGTGCTTTCGACCAGGTCAGCTTCATCTTTCCGCAGCAGACCGTTATCGACGAAAATGCAGGTAAGCTGATCGCCGATGGCGTTATGCAAAAGCGCAGCCACGACGCTGCTATCCACTCCGCCCGACAGGCCGCAGATCACGCGGTAATTACCGACCTTTCTGCGGATGTCCGCCACCGCCTGCTCGATGAAACTACCCACTCGCCAATTCCCCTGGCACTGGCAAACCTCGTAAAGAAAGTTTCGCAGGATTTGCCCGCCCATCGGGGTGTGGCTGACTTCGGGATGAAACTGCAGGCCATAGAATTTTTTTGCCTCGTAATAAACGGCAGCATGTGAGCAGTTGCCGGTCCGGGCGAGGGGTTTGAATTCCGGGGGCAGGTTGCAGACGACATCCCCGTGACTCATCCAGACGGTGGTTTCCGCGGGAACATGGCTAAGCAGGTCATTCGGATCGGAGACCGACAATCGCGTTCTGCCGTATTCCCTTGCCGAGGCGGCCTCTACTTTTGCGCCCAGGAGCTGGGAACCGATCTGCATTCCGTAGCAGATTCCGAGAATGGGAATATTCAGCTCGAAAATCCTGCTGTCGCATCGCGGGGCATTTGGTTCATAAACGCTGGAAGGCCCGCCGGAAAGTATCAGCCCTTTGGGTTGATACTCTTTGATTTTTTCGATAGGGGTCTCCGGGGCCAGCAGAATACTGAAGACATGATTTTCCCGTACCCGCCGAGCGATCAACTGTGAGTATTGAGACCCGAAATCCAAAACTACAACCGTTTCATGCATAACAAACCGATCCTTTAAATTCATACCCGTTCAGGGGGTGGGGGAAATTTCAATTCCGACAAAAGTCCGCCGGATTTCCAATGTGTCCGTTGAAACCAAAATCCCATGACAAACAGGATCAAGGCGCCGGCTCCCAGGGACAGCGCGAGTGCGTCAACGGCCTGACGACCACCGGTCCAGAGACCCTGCCTGACCAGGCGATGGGCCAGGAGAATCAGACAGACCGCCGATCCATGCGAGGCGATTCTTCCCCACTCCGTCCGGGTGACACGATTTCGAGAGGTAAATTGGAGCATCCGGCGAAATCCCGGCCTGGCATGGGACGATGGAAGCACCTGGGGCGTGCTCAATAGGAATCGCGCGTAGTCCGCTGGAAATTTTTCGCTCAGGAAAACCTCTTCCTTCTGAAAGGTCGGCCCGTATGCCCAGAAAAAAAGAAACGGGTACAGAAACACCAGAATGATATTTCCGCTCAGAAGGATCAGAGCGGCGTCGATGATGAAATTGCCCAGGTAATATGGATGTCGCACCAGTTGATAGACGCCCTGGGAGCATAGGACTTCATCGCGGATTAGTGTCGCCTTCGTCAGATAACGAAACACGCACCCGGCAACAATCGCCGCCACGGCGAATCCCAGACACCCGTTCGACAGGTGAAATTGTCCGGACAAGGCGGACAGCAGGGAAAGCACGATAATCACATCCCGCAGGTTCCCTCGATGCAGCGATATTTTAAGCATGATCCTGTTTCCAAGCATAGCGGTCGTCTACTTTTTGTCCGCTTTATTCGTCTCACCGATCGGCTGATCCAGGTTCGCGGACTGCAATACACCCGGCGGTTCCTTGACCATGCTGACCGGAACGGCCACGGTATTGACGGCAAATCTGGCAGGTGAATAGGCGACACTGGCCAGGTCCATCAGGGTCCAGCCGTAGGTATATTCGATGTCCGAGACCATAGGGTCATTAAAATAACTTCCGAAATGCGCCACCACGGGAGCTTCGTAGGTGGCGACGGTTTCAGACCAAATTCGGTTTTCAATCGGACTTGGCTGGGTGGCTGGGACGGAC
Organism: Phycisphaerae bacterium; assembly: GCA_041658725.1. Taxonomy (GTDB): domain Bacteria; phylum Planctomycetota; class Phycisphaerae; order JAAYCJ01; family JAAYCJ01; genus JBAZZQ01. The sequence goes on from JBAZZQ010000029.1 coordinate 17,269, forward strand.
ATGATCTTATCGTAACTGGCCGTAGTCTGCCAATGAGGCTCACTCCGATCCGACCTCGCCGTCGCCTCACATCCTACCAACACGATCATCAAACTTAATCCCAGCAATAATCCCGCTACCGTACGCATCGCTTATCCCTCTGCCATATATTCAATACTGTAATTAGGTGATTCCTTGGTTATCGTAATATCATGCGGATGATTTTCCACCCGTCCAGCCCAGGTGACGCGGACGAATCGGCCATTTTTTCGAAGATCTTCGATTGTCTGGGTTCCGCAGTAACCCATTCCCGCCCGAAGCCCGCCTACGAGTTGATAGGCAAAATCGCTGAGCGAACCGCGATAGGCCACCCGCCCTTCCACCCCTTCCGGGACGAGTTTTCCCTTGTGGCTCTGACCGTACCGATCAGCAGAGCCGGCCATCATAGCTCCCATCGAACCCATGCCGCGATATTCCTTATAACGTCTTCCCTTGAAGATGACGATTTGCCCCGGCGATTCCTCTAACCCGGCAAAGAGCGATCCCATCATAACACAGTGAGCTCCGGCGACGATGGCTTTGGTGATATCGCCCGAATAACGAATTCCACCATCGGCAATCAGAGGGACACCCTCGCCGCTGGTCACGGAGGCTACATTCATGATCGCCGTGATCTGCGGAACTCCGACCCCGCTGACGACGCGGGTAGTGCAGATGGCTCCGGGACCGATTCCGACCTTGACGGCATCGACCCCGGCGTCGATCAAATCTTTGGCAGCCTCGGCGGTGGCGATGTTACCGGCGATAATCTGAATGGTATGTTGTTTGCGAATATTTTTAACCGTTTCGATCACGTTTTCACTGTGCCCGTGAGCGGTATCGACCACAATTACATCGACCCCGGTTTTAATCAGCGATTCCACCCGTTCATAATCATGCACCCCGACGGCGGCGCCTACGCGGAGCCTTCCCCGCCGATCCTTGCATGCCCGTGGAAACTGGCGGGATTTGTCGATATCCCGCATGGTGATCAGGCCCGTCAGCCGATAATCTTTATCGACCAGCAATAGTTTTTCAATCTTATGACGGTGCAGAATTTTTTCCGCATCATCCAATACCGTGGCAGGCGGAGCGGTAACGAGGTTTTCCTTCGTCATTATCTCCTGGATGGGCCGGTCTCCCGAACGGTCGATGAATTTCATATCACGGCGGGTGATGATCCCCACCAGTTTGGCGCCATCGACGACAATCGGAATACCCGATACGTTATGCTCGTCCATGACCTGCCGGGCCCTGGCAATGGTATCGTCCGGTTTGAGCGTTACGGGGTCCGTGATGATTCCGTTCTCCGAACGTTTGACCTTGTCAACTTCCCGCGTCTGGGCCGCGACGGTCAGATTCTTATGAATGATCCCGATCCCGCCCTCCTGGGCCAGAGCGATGGCCAGGGTCGATTCGGTGACCGTATCCATCGGCGCCGAGACCAGCGGGATATTTAACTGTATCTGACGCGTCAGTTTCGTGCTCACGTCGGCCTCTGCGGGCACGATCCGTGAACGGCACGGGATCAAGCTGACATCGTCAAAGGTGATCGCCTCGCCTACGATTTTGCCTTCTATTTCAAATTCTGACACCATTAACTCCGGAAAATTCTGTTTCTGGCAATCTTTAACTATATTTTATTGTAGTCTACAGTCAAGGAATATCACGAAAAATGACTAAATCCTGAAATCATAATGTCTAATTTAGACATTATGATTTCAGTCATTCGGTCTTTTGACAACTTCTCAAAACTTGACCTTGCGAATTCGATAAGCCACCATTACAATAAGTGTTTAAAGTAAAGAAAGCGAAAGAAAATGCAAATTCGGGTGGATTTGGCGAAAATTATAATCACGGAAACGGTTGATCAGCAAATCATCATTCTTAAAGAGCGTGATGGCGAACGCAGTTTTCCGATTGTGATCGGTATCGCTGAAGCCTTTGCCATTGATAGGCGACTCAAAGGTATCCGCACTCCCCGGCCTCTGACGCATGAGTTGCTGGCCACCGTGGTTGAACAGCTGGGCGGACAACTCGAAAAGATCATCATCAATGATCTTCGGGAACACACATTTTATTCTCAACTACTTATCCGGCAGAATGGGAAACTGATCGAAATCGATTCCCGGCCCAGCGATGCCATCGCCCTGGGCGTGGCGAACGATGTGCCGATTTATGTCGAAGAACGCATTCTGACCGATGTGAGCCAATAGGAGAAGCGAAACAGCATACAGCTAAAAAATATGACGGAAGAACTTAACGAAACCAGTCAGGGTAGCGCCGCCCAAATCGTCGATCTTTGGCTTGACCGTTGCGTTCAGGTCCAGGCGAGCGATCTTCATTTTGAGCCGGACGCCGAAGGTATGGCCATCAAGATGCGGATCGACGGGATTTTGCACGCGGTGAAAAAGGTCGGCCCGGACACGGCCAAGCAGATCATCATGCGTCTGATGGTAATGGCTAGTCTTCAGACACATCATATCAAAACCCCCCAGGAAGGACGGGCCGAGTTCGTCTCGGAACGGACCGACAATAAAACGATCAATATGCGAATTTCGACGTTTCCCACAGTGTGGGGAACCCGTGCGGTGGCGAGATTTTTCCACGGGTTGGTGAAAATACCCCAGATGGAGCAATTGGGGTATTCGGAGGAGGTGACGAAACTCCTGAAGGACTTTGCGTATCAGTCTCAGGGGATCATTTTGTTCGCCGGACCGGCGGGCAGTGGAAAGACGACCTCGGTGTACTCGCTACTGCACTATATCCTCGGAGTCAAGCCGGGAATCAGTATTATCAGCATCGAAGACCCTGTGGAACACGGCGTCGAAGGGATTACCCAGGTGCAGATCGGTCAGTATGCCGGGGGATTGACGTATAAACAGGCTATCAAGTCGCTGCTGCGGCAGGACCCGCAGGTAGTGGCGATTGGAGAAATTCGAGATGCCGACACGGCGGAGATCGTCCTGGAGGCAGCTCTGACCGGACATTTGCTGGTCAGTACCATCCACTCGCCAGGAGTGGCGGGAGTCGTCGTAAGATTGCTCGACATGGGTTTGCCCGCTTATCAATTGTCGGGAGCGCTGACGGGAATTATTTCCCAGCGGCTGGTGCGGAAACTCTGCACGAGCTGCAAGGTCGCCACTGGCGATGCGGAAGAGCCGTATATGGCAGCGGGATGCAAGAAATGTTTCAAGACCGGATACCGTGGGCGCGTTCCCGTAGCGGAAGCGACTTATATGACCCCGAAGTTCCGCGAGGTCATGCTCTCCGGATGTGACGCGAGAAAACTGCAGGCCGCCTTAAAAGACGAAGGATTTACCTCGCTGAAGGAAGATGCCGTTCGGGCCCTTCGAGAGGGCTATACCACAAGTTCTCAAATTCAGGAATTGCTGCATACGTTGGAGTAACTACATGGGAAAAAGTAAAGTTGCCGTTCTATATACCACTCCTCAAACTGTTTTTGAGGATTATCACCGGCTGATGAATTTGGCTGGATATCAGGAGGTTTTGCCGAAAGATCGCGACACCGCGCTCAAGATCAATATTTCCTGGCACTATTTCTTTCCGGCCTGCTCGACCACTCCCTGGCAGCTTGAAGGAGTGATTCGATCAATGATGACCGACGGATACTGCCGGGAATTAATCCACGGCTGCCACAACCGCACGGTTGTCGTCTCCGCCAAACGCGGGGAAATCGCCAACAAGCAGCGGTGCGTGATCGAAAAGTACGGTCTGCGAAATGTCCATCTCTACGAAAACGAACCGTGGATTCGATATGAGCCCAAAGGAAAAATGCTGGTGCTGCCGCAGATTTTCCCCGACGGGATTATGATCCCCAAACGAATGATCGGCGAAAGCATCTGCCACCTGCCGACCATCAAAACGCACGTTTTTACCACGACCACCGGGGCGATGAAAAATGCCTTCGGCGGGTTGCTCCATGAAAAACGGCACTGGACGCACAGCCAGATACATGAGACGCTGGTCGATCTGCTTCGTATCCAGAAAGAAATCCACAGCGGTATTTTCGCTGTCATGGACGGCACGTTTGCCGGAGACGGTCCCGGACCGCGCTGCATGACCCCGTATGTTAAAAATATTATCCTCGCCGGCAGCGACCAGGTCGCCATCGACGCTGTTTCCGCCAAACTCATGGGATTCGACCCGATGAGCATCAAGTTCATCCGCCTAGCCACCGAAGAAGGACTCGGCACGGGGATCATGAATGAAATTGAACTCGTGGGCGATGATGTTTCCGGGGTTAATTGGCATTTCCAAGGCCCGGGAAAACTGACTTTTGCCTCCAAAGGCCAACACATGATCTACTGGGGACCGCTCAAACGCTTCGAAAAAATGCTCCTGCGGTCGGAGTTCGTCGCATGGTGGAGCTACCTGGCGAGTTATCTCTTTCATGACGTGTACTGGCTGCCCTTCGTCGGAAAAAAGCAAATTCAGGAAGCCCTCAGCAGCGATTGGGGGTACTTGTTCCGAAATTACCAGAAAATCACATCCGATGCCCGAGGCTACCGACTGCCCGACATACGAAGCCCTAAGACGTGCTTCGTAAAATAATTTGTGCCTGAATTGCAATTTTTTTTTACCACCCTGACCGATTACTGCAAGCCAATTATCCCCTAAACCCAAAACTGGATTGCCAGGTAAGTCTAGCTATGACAAGAGGTTAGATTATGCAATAACAATAATTAACCGGACGCAATCCCACAGTCTGTGATGGAGACATAATACCTGCTCCCTCACGGTCGCGGCTCGTAAAAGATTTTTTAAAAAAAAGTGCAACCTGAAATGATCTCGGTTGTAAACTATTATGAATGAGTTGAAAAAAACCATCAACACAACACATTCTCCTTTACCCGCTTGGTTTTCTCCACCTAGCGGGTTTTTTTTGCGCCGAATAGGGCCTTTTTCATGCCACCCTTTAATTATAAAAAGCTATACTTAATAGTTGCATTTTACTATGAAAAATGTAGAATTAGGCTGGTAAACAATCACACCTTTCAAGGAGCGAAACATGGTAAAGATACTCATCGCCGACAAACTGGATCAGAGCGTTGTTCAGGATCTCCAAGCCAAGGAAAATGTCCAAGTCGATGTTAAACCCGGTTTGTCTGAAGATCAACTGTCGCAAATCGTTGGTCAGTATGATGGAATGATTATTCGCTCCGGGGTCACGGTGACGGCGAAGGTGTTGGAGCATCCTGGTCAATTGCGGGCTGTAGCCCGGGCGGGTGTAGGGGTGGATAACGTCGATCTGTCGGCCGCGACCAAAGCGGGGGTTCTCGTGATGAATACCCCCGATGCCAATACGATTTCCACCGCGGAACATACATTCGGAATGTTGCTGGCGCTGGCGAGAAATATTCCGCAGTCGCACATAGACACCAAGGCGGGAAATTGGAATCGAAATAAATTCGTTGGTAAGCAATTAGCGGGTAAGCTGCTCGGACTGGTTGGTCTGGGACGGGTGGGTCGGGCCGTGGCGGAACGCGCTTTATCTTTTAAAATGACCGTCTGGGCCTACGATCCCCTTTTTCCCGAAGAAACCGCGTTGGATGGAAAAGTAAAAGTGGTTCGCGACCTAGGTGAGCTTTTATCCAATGCCGATTTCATCTCCCTGCACGCCCCCGTTACGGATCAAACCAAAAAAATGATCGGAGCCGACCAACTGGCCAAGATGAAACCATCCGCCCTTCTGATCAATTGTGCCCGTGGCGAATTGGTGGATGAGGATGCCCTGGCTGAGGCTTTGAAAAATAAAAAAATCGCCGGTGCCGCCGTGGACGTGTTTTCCGCCGAACCGCCTGGAAAGTTGGCACTGTTTGATCAGGAAAACGCCATTGTCACCTGCCACCTGGGCGCATCGACCAAAGAGGCGCAGTTGGCGGTCTCGAAAGAGGCGGTGCAGGTCATGCTCGATTACCTTCAACATGGAACCATCGCCGGCGCGGTGAACGTTCCGGGATTGCCCGCCAGCTTGACGAGCAAGGATCGATCCTTTGTCGATCTGGTCCAGCGGATGGCCTGCCTGGCGGCCCCGCTCGTGGATCGCGGAATAAAGTCCGTTCAGGTTACCGCGACCAGTCACCATCTGGAGCGAGTGCTTCCGCTTCTTCTCAGGTCGGTCCTGGTTAAACTTCTTGGCCGATTCCTGGAAACCCCTCTGAACGTCATCAACGCGGAACTGGCCGCCGCTTCCACGGGGATTCAAATCGCCTATTCCACGAAAACCTCCCGTTCCGCTGATACCGAGCGAATCGCGATCGATATCGCCGGAGCCGATTACAGCCATCGGATCGAGGGTGGAATCAGCCCGGACGGGTTACCCACCATTCTGGATATCGACGGCTACCGCATGCAGATGGTTCCGGAAGGGACGATGATAATTCAGTTCAACGACGATCAGCCGGGCGTGATCGGGCTGGTGGGAACGCTATTCGGAGCCTACAAGGTCAACATCGCCGATATGACCCTTTCCCGACGAGAAAATCAGGCCTTGATGGTCTTCAAGATCGACGCACCACCTCCGGCACAGGTGATCGATCAGTTGAAAAAATCATCTCCGCCGATTCGATTCGTCGCACACGTCGATCTGCCGAAAATCGACGGCGTCAGACCGACGGCGTAGTAGTAATCTGGATTAGTTCATACTCTCCAGAAGCAAAGACAGGTCCGTGCTGGTGATTTCTCCGTCATCATCCTTGTCGTAGTACTGCTTGTAGATTCCGTCGCCAGCAACGCTGTCCATAATTGCCATAATCTCATTTAGCTCCTCTTCCTGTGTGGCCGACACCATTACCGATCCGTTAATGGCGACTTGCGTGGTAAAAGTCACCTCTTGTTTTGTTCCAATATACCCGGAACTTTTGACTGCTGGAAACTGCACCGCCAGCGAGTATGGGGTCTGAGTTGTGGGCACGGCGGTAAATTTCCACCGCTGGACCATCACGACTACGCCCGGGCCGATTCCGATGGAATTATTCGGACATTTTCCCAAGTCGACCAGACCTGCGTCTCCAGCGTCGAGGTCGCTGTCATTATCCGGGTCGGAAAGGAAGGAAGGTAACTTGGCACCGAAATTTGTTACGTTGTCGGTATATGTGGTCGCCACCTTTGTCCCGTTGGCGACCGGAGCGATGATATTCACGCTTCCGGTGGATACAATTCGGATGTAAAGCCGAGCCAAGCCCTGCCCCGCGACGCCGTCGGGAATGCTAACCGTGATCGGAACGTCGAACTCGGTCCCAATGGTCGCTCCTGGAACACGAATCGCCGGAATGCTCACTTCCAAAGTCGTCGCCGAGGACCAATTGACCAGGGCGAGCAAGAAAACAACCAGCCAAATTTTTTGCATGTTTCTTTTGACCATACCCGCTTCTTTCTTAGCGCGTCGGTACTTCGATCTTTACTGCGTCAAGTTGTTGAGTAAAATATTCAAATCGAGGGCATCCACTGCCCTGTCGCAGTTGAAATCTCCCTGTGGCCATGTTGCATCCGTTTTCCCCCAGTGTTCCATAAGCGTGTTCAGATCGGCATCGTTGACCACGCCGTCCAGGTTGGTATCGCCCGGCAGGGGAAGAAGGTCGTTAATCCAGGAAACATACGGGCTGATTCGAACATCTCGAGCGCGATCGCCGTAATCGGGCCATTTCCCGCTTCCATTGAAATCGAGCACAATGGAATGAACGCCCGCGAGTTTCAATGTTCCATTGTCGTTAATGAACATCGGACCGCCGGAATCGCCATCTCCCATCATGACTTCCTTATCTACCCCCAGGGTTCCATACGTTCCTGTGGAAGTTGGAGTATCAAAGTCAGTATTTAACAGGGTGGAGGAAGATATTGAATCAATTCGATTATATCCAAATCGTTTGATTCCCTTTGGAAAGTTTGGATCGCCGCCGGCTCCAACCGCGCTTCCCAACCCGCTCATCCCATACCCGGCGAGGATACACGTCAGCCCGACCTCATTGGTCCCGGTAAACAGATCGTACCCTTTCATGCCGACATAATCCGTAAGTTTTATGACGGCCAAATCGGCTGTTGGATGAATAACCACACCCTCGGAAGTCCAGTTATAGGTATGTCTGCCGTCCGGAAGGTCCAGAGTAAAGGTCCCGGCGGAATAACCGCGGACGCAGTGGGCCGCCGTAAGAACATGCCAGGGTCCAATCAAAGTACCGCTGGTTCCTCCGGCGCTGTTGAGGGTTCCGACCATATTGTATTCTGAAGCGGCCGTTGCGACATGAAGATTCGGGTCGTCGCTGACGACAATTCCTAATGCGGAAATATTAAACAACGCAAGAAAAAGGAAAAAAAAGAACCCTAACCCCCAACGACAACTCGACCTCTCGTGAATATGACAGTCTTTTTTTCTCATCCTGTATTTCTAGGCTTCCAGAAATCAATCAGACAATCATAGATGCAAAATCCTCAACACAACGAAACCAGCCCACCACCGATATCATCTTCTCCCCATATAAATACCGTCACCAAGACATTTTTGCCACACTAAAACTTTTCTTCAAGCAAAATTTTGCACTTTTTATGCACCGCGGAAACGCCGTATGAAAGCCAATCCCATTCCGAGCAACAAAAGCGACATGGGTTCCGGGGTGGGTGCCGGCCAAATCTCTACTGTCCAATGCTCGGCGTTCGGGTCAACCCTAATCCAAGTGTCTGTATAAGAAAAAGTTTCACCCGGATTAATTATGAAATCAGTGCTCGAGCTGGTATCCCAAGTGTAATTCCATCCGTCACCGTCAAGGCCCTCGAAATCCCACCCATCCAAAAGGTAGCCTTGCGGTTTATAAGCAACACAGTTTTCCTTTGTCCGCAGGTAAAATTCCGTCCAGTCGGTGGTGCCGGCGTTTTTCACTTTAAACAAGATACGCACATAAATAGGATAACCAGTATCAGTCCAGACATCATTCACCGGGTCCGTTCGTCCGCCTTCGATTCGAAGGTATTTCGTAACAGATACATCTACATTGCGGTAATCAGATTCGGAATCTGTCAGAAAATAACCGGGATTGCCCACATCCACCCCGATCTGGTAAACGCGAAATTCCGCAGGTTCTCCCTCGTCCGGTGGGTAATCCACCTCGACGTAACTTTCCATCGGTTGCAGAGTGGTCTGATCCTCCCATTTGATCCAGACAAAGGCGTTAAGCGGCACGGTAACCGTCAAGAGCGATAAAACGGCTGTGCATAGTAAATAAAAAGCCTTCATTATCGGATCCCTCCACTTAAACCCAAAAACCCTGGGTTAAAATTTACCGTCCCTTCCCTCCATAATGGAAGGGACACTAAACGAGTGTCCTAGTTGGTTCGTTTTCGGGACTTTAAGCCGAACGCAACCAACCCAATCATCAGGAAAATTATTGTGGCCGGTTCTGGAATGTAATTACCGTCATAAGTCGGATACTGGCTGATCTGAGGAGTACCCTCAGCAGCGGCTGTCCATCGAAACCGAACAAAAAGCTTGTCACCCGGCGCAACCGCTGTGGTACTCCCGTTGTAAACGGCTCCGAAGCCATCGTCGAATCCAGCATTGTAAACGTCCCTCCCATAATCCCAGTTGGGACTAACTTGAACACCGGCCGAAGTTTTCTTATAAACCACTATATCATATAATTTATCGATAGTTCCATTTCTAATATCGACATGCCAATCTAACCAGGTTTGAGTGGTATTGTTGGTGATCGTTTGTGTAAATAGCGGGTCCGTTTCAGGAAGCGTCCCCTGCATTACAAAAGGAAGCGCTTTGCCAAATTCATCGTTCCCTAGCTTCCAGGAAATGATAGGGTCCAACGTGCAGGGGTTATTGCCGGAAAAGCTGCTATTGTCCCAAGTATAGGAGGTATTGTTGGTGTCAGCCGTGAGAGGAATCTCACTCGCAAACAATACCGGTGAACAAATCAAAACTACCAGTGCCGCATTTCTCAGAAATCTGTACATCCCATGCTCCTTTTAAATGCTCAAAATACTCTGCCAAACTCACACACACAAAGATCAGATACCGCGCAAAGAAAAACGCTTGAGAGGGAAAGGACATCAATATCTCACTCTCTCTCAAGCGTCAATCGTCTAAATATACTCTTTTGCTGAAAAAAGTCAACAAAAAAAAACTCAAGCATCCCGATTTTTTTAAAGAGCTATTTCGGCAGGGGGATTTTGGTCAAGGCGCATCCCCTGTGTTTGACGATAAGCAATAGAGATAGTTTTCGTAGCTCGTTACTGCGCAGGTAGATACATTGCGTTAGTTCGCAAGGGCTGATTCTACTCTAAGGCTACAAGGCCGGCAGTAGTTGAAATCGTGTATCTTTGACCAGATCGTCAAATGCTTCTCCGCTTCGCGTGTGGCTCAGGAATCGTTCGATAATTTTGGAAGTTACCACCCCGGGCTTGCCGCCGGAAATAACATGATCGTCAATCTTGATAATAGGCCGAATTTCATAACCGCTGCTGGAAACAAACGCTTCTTCGGCATGATAGCCTTCCCGAATGGTAATCGGGCGTTCAATGATTTCCAAGCCGATCTTTTCCGCGATAACCAAAATCGCTTGCCTCGTTACGCTCGGTAAAACCTGATGGTCCAAAGGCCGGGTAACAAGTTTTCCATCGAGTACGCTAAAGAAGCAGGAAGAAGCTCCTTCGGTAATTGTACCATCGCTGACAAAAATCGCCTCTTCCGCTCCGACCTTATGTGCCGCCTGCGAGGCCATTACGTTCGGTAAGAGATTCAGCGTTTTTATATCGCACCGCTTCCATCGGATATCCGGGCAGGTGATGGCGGAAATCCCATTGGCAACCCGTTTGGTGTTATTCGGGGCGGGTTTGACGTAAAGCAGAAATTGCGGCCTACCCAAATCGTCGCCTGGCACATGCGAACGAATTCCGCAGCCGCGGGTGATATGAAAATAAACAACGCAGTTGGGCATCTTCGCCTCCTGGAACGCCAGAAAAACCCACTGTTCGATCTGACTTAAATTCACGTCCAGGATTTCAATTTCCCGCAGGCTTCTTTGAAATCTTCGGAAGTGCTGGGTAAATCCCCAGAGTTTCCCCGCGTACCCTTGAACGACCTCATAAACTCCGTCGCCGAAATAGAGTCCACGATCCCAGGCAGAGACCTTCGCCTCACTGGAATCGACGATTTTTCCATTGATCATTACTAGTGTCATAATGAATTTATATCGGTCCAACTGGACGGAAACGATAAATTATTTACGATGAATGATCTTAACTTGCCCCCGATGGCTATCGGGGGTTCTTTTCTCAAGATTATAAAACGAATCTACTTACAAATTATTTTGAAAAATAATTAAACGCGAAAGTATCACTTCCACGTTATATAAATAGAACAAAAGTGATGAGGTTAATCGATATGGAATTTCCAGACAGATCGTTGGTCGAAGGTCTACGGGCAGGCAAGCGACAGGCGTTTAAAGAGGTTTACGACCTCTACAAGTCCGACGTGCTGGCACTGGCCACGGTAATGCTAGGCCGGCGGGACGGCGCCCTGGATTTACTGCATGATCTCTTTATCGCTCTGGCGCGCAACGCCGCTCAATTGGCCCCGGATTCCAATCTCAAGGGCTATTTGCTCACCGCCGCCGCCAACCGGGCAAGAGACTGCCTGACCAAACGCGATCCGCTGAAAAATCAGATCGAACCGACCAACGATATCCCTTGCCCCTCAGCCGAAAATCCGTTGCAAACAATGGCCAAAAAAGAAGAATCCGACCGGCTAAAAACGGCGGTTACTACGTTACCCGATGAGCAACGACTGGTCGTCGCCTTGCACGTTTACGGGGAACTTTCGTTCCGAGAAATTGCCGTCCGCGAGGGAATATCGGAAAATACCGCTCAATCCCGCTATCGCTATGCTCTGGAAAAACTTCAAAACCATTTTTCAAAAGAGGTGAACGATGAACGCCAATAATGAAATAGAAAAAAATCTAAAAAAACTAAACTGGCCCATCCCACCCGAAATTGATCAAAAAATCCTGACCGACGTGGAAGAATTTCTCAAAAACCCTTCCCCCTCGACACCGATAAAAATATGTCTTTTCCTCTTCAAACAATGGCAAAAAGCAACCACCGCTGCCGCGTTGATCGCAATTGCTGCTGTTTTGTATGTCGTCTTGGACAAGACCCCAACGCTCACCCTGGCCCAGGTCCAGCAGGCGGTGAATGAACAAACTTGGGTGCATGTCAAATACGACAATGGCCGGGAGGAATGGAACAATCTACGCGGTGGGCAGTATTTCCTCAAAGAAGTAAATGGATTCACGATGTTCGCCGATTACCCCAGAGGACTTCGCTACAACTATAATGCCGAACACGGAAACTACATCACGGAAATGGAAATCCCCGCTTATTCTACCTCTCCGATGCGTTATCGGTTGGACATGTTGCTGCATTCTTTGGATATGGCGGGATCGAAAGACATGGGCCAAGACCTTCGCCATGAGGTCATCAACGGCCGTTCGGTCGTTCGATTTGAAATGTACACACTTGACGCTTTTGGAAAACGACACGTTTGCGAGCATCTCTGGGTGGACACAAATACCCGCCTACCTTTTCGCTCCCGGCGCTACCTTTCCCTGGCAGATCGCAAATCACAAAAGCGGGAGTTTGTCACCGGGGATTACGAATTTCCGGCCACCGGGCCGTCTTCAATTTTTGATCTGGGTGTGCCCCGGAATACGGAGATCGTCACCCTACGAAAAAACATCGACAACCCCACCGTTAAGGGGATTGTCGAGGCTGGGAAGAAGGCCCATTATCAGTTCCCGAGGAACATCCGTGTTGTCGAACGTGTGGTTTCCCGGCCTGCGGAAATTGACATCAACTACCAAAACGGCATAAAGTACCACTGGACGCGGTATTTTAATATGAGGGACAAGCCGGAATACTTCATTTCCCTTTCGGCGACGACCGATCAAATCCTGGAATGGAGCAAACGGCAGATACCGATCACTCTCACTGTCTCGGATGGGAAAAGATATTATTCCCGCAACAACTCCCATCCGGAAATCATAAACGCTAAGGAAACGACGGTCCGGGTGATGCGGCTTGAACCTTTCATGTATTCCAATTGCAATTGGCCGCAGGAAAACCAGTGGACGTATGCGGTTATGGGAGGAGGATTGGCTTTCGAGCCTTTGATTTCGCCTGATCTGCCTCCGGGATGTGTGGGCCTTACCCAGACTGCCGGGGATGGTCGGAGGGAATATTATATCGACCCGTCCCGTGACTATATTGAAGTCAAAAAAATCTGGTGGAAGAAACGAAATGGAAATTGGGAGAAGGATCGGGAAGACACCTTTTCAGAATTTACCCAATTGCCGACAGGACAATGGTATGCCACAAAACGTAACCTGATTAATTATCCCGATCCGGCGCGTGGCACAAGTCGAGGAGATACCACTTGGAAAATTGACATCAAGATTCTCGACGACAGCGAATACCCCCCGGACATCTTCAACGGAGAAAAACTTCTCGAAGGAGCCAAGTTGGAAACCTATTGATCCTCATATTGACCGGTTTTTTCCGAAAACTTTTGCAGAACCGTTCTACTTGCTTTCCAACCAATTTTCACCATAGGCGGCGTCAACTTTGACAGGCACCGAAAGCGGCAGAGCGTTGGACATCAGTTCGACGATTTTGGTTTTGGCTGGCTCGACTTCAGCTTTCGCGACCTCGAAGACCAGTTCGTCATGCACCTGGATAAGCAATTTCGCCCGAATTTGCCCCTGGCGTATCCCGTTGTAAATGTGGATCATCGCCAATTTGATCATATCCGCCGCCGATCCCTGAACGACGGTATTAACCGCCGTCCGTTCGGCAAAAGCACGCATGGCCGGGGTTTTCGATTTAATCTCCGGGATCGGTCGCCGCCGACCCATCATCGTAACGGCATATCCCGTCTGGCGTGACTTTTCGATACATTCATTGATAAACGTTTTTACCTGTGGATATCGCCCAAAATACTCATTGATGAATTTCTGGGCTTCCGTTCTGCCGATACCGAGTACCTGAGCCAACCCGTGCGCGCTTTGACCGTAGACGATTCCGAAATTAACGGTCTTGGCGATTCGCCGCTGAGCCTCAGCTACCAGGTTAATATCAATCCCGAAAACCTGCGAGGCGACAAAGGCGTGAATGTCGCGGTCATGGCGAAAGGCGTCGATGAGATTTTTATCACCGCTAAGATGAGCCAGCAGCCGCAATTCGATTTGCGAGTAATCGCACGTGAGCAGCCAATTATTCACCGGGTCCGCAGGAACAAACGCCGAGCGAATCTGCTTTCCGACCTCCGAGCGGATCGGAATATTCTGCAAATTTGGTTCGCTGGAACTCAGCCGTCCTGTGGCGGCGATGGTTTGATTAAACGAGGTATGAATCCTGCCCGTTCGCGGATTGATCATTTCCGGCAACCGGTCGATATAGGTATTTTTAAGCTTGGTAAGTTGGCGATACTCCAGCACCAGCCGCGGCAGCGGGTGCAAAGGGGCAAGCTCCTCAAGCACCGTTACGTCCGTTCCCCGGCCTGTCTTCGTCAACCTGGAAACCGGCAATTTAAGCTCATCAAACAACACCTGCCCCAGTTGCTTGGGCGAATCGATGTTAAAAATATGCCCGACAATACCAAAGGCCTTATCAGCGATAGTAAACGTCTTATCCGCCAGCGTCCTGGAAAGCGCCGCCAGCTTTTTGGTATTAATGGAAACGCCTTCAAACTCCATATCGATCAGCACCGGCAGCAGCGGCATTTCAATTTTTTCAAAAAGCTCTTTCAATCCCGCCAATCGTAATCGCGGCTCCAAGGCTTCATAAAGCCGAAACGTCACCACCGCGTCTTCCGCTGAATAATCCGCCACAAGATCGGTAGCCACCTGATCGAGAGTAAGCTGTTTCGGGCCGCTCCCGATCAACTCGCTGATTTTGATGGTCTTGTATTGCAAAAGCTCCTGAGCCAGATAATCCATCCCATGGCTTGGCCGTGAAGGGTCCAGTACATAGCTGGCGATCATGGTATCAAAATAAATCCCCGCCAGCTCTATCCCTGCGTTCCGCAAAACCAAAATGTCATATTTAAGGTTTTGCCCGATTTTCCTGACGCCGGGATTCTCCAACAGCGGTTTGACGAGAGCCAGTGCCTGCGAATAATCCAAATGTTTACCATCAGCCGATTTGACCGGCAAATACCATCCCGTCTCGCCATCTGCCGCAAAAGAAATCCCCACCAGCTCGCACCGCATCGAATTAATTCCCGTGGTCTCGGTATCGACGGCCAAAAGTTCTTTCCCCGACCATTCCTCGACGAGTTTTTTCAACTGCTCCAGCGATTGGATTCGCTCAAACCGAAAAGTGGATGTAGTATTTTCAACAGCGGTAAAAAGGTCCCCCGTAACTGTGCCACGGCTGGCTTGTCCAGCCGTGTCTTTTTCTTTTACCGCCGTCAACCCAAGTTGCCCAATGAATCGAGTAAACCCCAATTCCCCAAACAACCGCACCAGCGCCTGCTCATCTGGAATTTCCTGCTTCCACTCTCCAGGCCTGAACTCGACCGGCACATCCTCCAGCAAAGTAACCAGTTTCTTCGACAGCATCAACGCCTCAATATTTTTCGGATCATTCAGATATTCTTTAATCTTCTGCGGAAGTTTGTCCTTATTGGCCAGGACATTGTCAACGTTTCCAAATTCCTGGATGAGTTTGATCGCCGTCTTGGGTCCCACCCCCGGTATCCCCGGAACATTATCCGCCGTATCCCCCATCAGAGCCAGCAGGTCAATAACCTGTTCAGGTTTTAAACCTTTGTCGGTATTCAAACTGTCGGTATCGGTAAATTTCTCTTTGGTGCTGTCATAAATCCGAACGTTCGGACCCAGCAATTGCTCAAGGTCTTTGTCCTTCGAGCAAATGACAACATCCATCCCTTCCCCGGCGGCTTTGCGAGTGAAGCGGGCGATAACATCATCCGCCTCATACCCCGGCACCATCACCACCTTAACGCCCATCTTTGCCAGCACTTCCTGAATCCGATTCACCTGTATCAGCAGATCATCCGGCATTGGCGGCCGTTGAGCCTTATATTCCGCAAAAATCGTATCGCGATAAGTCTTCCCAGGCGGATCAAACACCGCCACAATATAATCCGGTTTATGCTCCCGCAATATTTTCAACAGAACGGATGTCATCCCATAAACGGCATTGGTAGGTTCGCCCGAAGGACTATTAAGCCGCCGAATCGCATAAAACGCCGCATACAAATGGGAATGCCCATCGATAATATAAATTTTCTTGCCCATATAGTCCGCATTATATATCGCCACCCACCATAATCCGAAAAGAAAAAGAAAACGGTAGAATGAATTTTGGATCAAAGGAAAGAAGTAGACAGCAGCGAGCAGTGAGTAGAAGAATTCCGAAGATCAATTATCTTTCTACTTCTTTTCTCCGTCCCATCTTTGCAAACATAACCGGCCATTATTAAATACGTTATGTATTTTGCGAGAAATGGGGGGATGGCTTGCACAATGAAATGTCGTAGTCTACAATGACAATGATTTAAATTGACTTCCCGAAAATGTCAGCGAATGGAGTGTTCCATCGCAATTCGGGGGGGGATCACCGGAGAGGCTGTACTGCTATATCCAACTACATGTGAGGAACCCATGACCCGTAATGAGACTATCATAGATCATCAAGTGGTGCTGGATGAACAAGGACGGCTTTTGCCGTGGACGTCCTACACCAATATCTTCAAGTGGAGCATGAACTTTATCAAGAATTGCCCCACGATTGCCACCGCATTCGGCAATGACCCGTGTTACCTGGTGACGTCTTTTCTCGGAGAGGACGGCAGCTTTGTAAGAAATCAAAATACCCAGGGCGGCAATACCTACTGGGCGGTCGAGACGCTTAAACGGTATTACGCCTACACGGCAGACCGGGACGCTTTTAAACCCGTCATCTTGCTTGCCGAGCGTGTTCTCCATTACCATACGCCGAAAGACTGGGCCTGGCCGAATGTGCCCAGAACTCAGGATGGCGATCCGATACACCCCCTGGATCCGGGTTTGCCGTTGGATGAACAAGGCAATCCGATAATTCCTGCCAGCACCGCGAATGGTGAATATACGGATGAATCGTCCGAGGTGGACAAGATATGCATGGTTGCGGTTGCGTATGTAACCCTTTTCAAGCTGACCCGGGAAGAAAAATATCTGGATTCCGCCCTGGCCATAGCGGAGGTCATCGTTCAACACGTAAGTCCGGGCGACGGCGGGCATTCCCCGTTGCCGTTCCGCGTGAACCTCAAAACGGGAGAGGTATTGGATTGTTACAGCACGGACATGATCCCGGCGATCCGATTATTCGACGAATTGAATGCACTCGGTTATCACGGGTGCCAAGATATCTATCGCGCAAAACGCGATATCATTCTGAAATGGATCCTGCAGTACCCTGTCAAAACCAATCAATGGTCGGGCTATTATGAAGACAATAAGTCCGGCCTGCATCAGAATCTGGATCAGCAAAGTCCCATGGAAACGGCCCGCTATTTACTCCAGCATCCCGACCTTGATCCGGAGTACAAATGCCACGTGCTCGCCCTGATCGCATGGGTTAAAAACCGATTTGGCAAAATTAGACACTACGGCGCGACCAGTGTCATGGAGCAGGACCTCTGCATGCTTGAGATGGGCAGCCATACTGCCCGTTATGCCTCGATTGTCGCCAAATGGTTTGGTGTCACCGACAACACCGAGGACAGAGAGGAGGCCAGAGCGTCTTTTGCGATGGCCACGTATTCCGCCTACAATCGATACTCCAAAGATGGATGCGGTATCAACCGCGTCGGCATCAGCCATCCCAAGGTTTGGTTTTCGGACAGCTACTTTGATTACCTGCCGCACATGCTGGATGGCATGGCGGATCTCCCGGAAATGGCCCCGGAAGATGAGGATCATATCATAAGCTCGACGTCCGTCGTGACCACGGTTCAGTACGGGCCGGACGGGCTTGAATATGAAACGTTTGATCCGGACGGAGCTGAGATTCTTCGTCTCACCTTTAAGCCGAAGGTCTTGGCGAATGGCCGACCGCTTGATAACTCGCAATGGACTTTTGGCAATTACCGGGGCGTATCGAATATCCTGCGAATACAGCGGCAGGGCGTCTCCTCCGTCGTGATTAAGAAAACAACGTGATGACACCTAAGAATAGTTTCACCCTACATTGGAAAATTTCGTATGTAATCGTCCCAAAACGACTCTTTATCAGGGCCAGTGTAGATTGAGCGGCGTGAAACGGGGTTGACCAAAATAATGCGACCCCCTGCGATGACGAAAAAATAGAGGCAATGCGCCGCGTAGGAGTCGAACCTACGACCCGCTGATTAAGAGTCAGCTGCTCTACCAACTGAGCTAGCGGCGCCTCTGGTCGGATGATATCCAAAATTCCTGTTGAATTATAATGTAGGATAAATATTTTGGCAATTGAACTTTTAAAATAAATGTATAAAATGTAGAGGAAAGAAATGGTGAGAGTAGCTCAACTGGTTAGAGCACTAGGTTGTGGTCCTAGGGGTTGCGGGTTCGAGTCCCGTCTCCCACCCGTGAAACGAACAAGCGGTTCTGGAACATTACGATCTGGCCCCGTCGGTTAAGGCCACATCAACCGGGGGAGCGGCGGAACTTGAATTTATTCATGTTGTCTGGAAATTTGGCTTGGGACACAATAAAGGATGTAAATTGGGAGTACACTGATATGACGGATAGGGTAAAAGTGTGGCTGGTGGCGGTTTTGTTGGTGATTGCGATGGTGCTGCCCGGTGGATGCAGTGCGAACACGTTACTTCAGGATGCAAACGCGGTGCAACTGGAAGCGTCATTACTGACAATGATGGATGGTTTGCTGAAGACCGTGGTTTATAACGCCATGAATCTGCCGTCATCCGGATATACGGGTCTGTAGCCCAGATCGGGCTGACGCGGCATGACCAGAGAGAAGATCGAAATTCTGGAGCATACGGCGGACCTGGCGATCAGGATCAACGCGGTCGATGCGAAAGAATTGTTTGAACTTGGTGCGACGGCGGTCTACCAATTGATCGGCGAGCCTGTGCGTGCGGCGGGGGAGTCCAGGGTTTATAGTTTTTCATTACAAGCCAACAGCCAGGAAGAACTTCTTCACGATTGGCTCGCCGAGGCGCTTTACTGGTTCCAGGTGCGGCAGATCGTGTTTGAGCGATATGAGTTTGAGGTTTTGCGTCCGACGCATGTGAAGGTGAAGGCGGAAGGGTGGAAGATCGATGTGGAAAAATCGATCATTCATATCGAGATCAAAGCGGTAACGTATCATAATCTTCATATAAAGCCGAACGAAGAGGGATTGACGGCGACGGTGATCTTTGATGTGTGAAGAAGCTTGTGGGTGGTTTCGTAACCTGACAAAGAGGACCCCCGATTACCATCGGGGGCTAGTCAAAAGGTTTCGGGGAAATACATTATGACGGGTCAAGTTTGGAACGGTCCTCTGGAAAAGATCGACGAATATCGATATGTAATACCGGCGAATTATAAGGCGGGAATGCGTGTTCCCGGTCTTATTTACGCTTCGGCAGAGTTGATCGAGCAAATCAAAAACGATCAGGCGCCGGAACAGGTGGCAAACGTGGCGACGCTGCCGGGGATCGTAAAATACTCGATGGCGATGCCGGATATTCATTGGGGATATGGATTTTGCATCGGAGGAGTGGCGGCGACGGATCCGGAGCAGGGAGGAGTGATCAGTCCGGGCGGCGTGGGATATGACATCAACTGCGGTGTTCGGGTTTTACGGACCAATTTGGAGGCGAAGGACATTCGCGGGTCGATGGAGAAACTGATCCGATTTCTATTTAACTCGGTTCCATCTGGAGTGGGGAAAGGCGGAAAATATAAATTTGGAAAAAGCGAATCGCGGCAGCTTTTGTCCCAAGGGGTTAAATGGGTGGTTTCGCAAGGATTGGGAGTGGATCGTGATATTGAATGCTGTGAGGCCCAGGGGAGCATCGAAGGAGCCGATCCGGACGCCGTTTCAAATCGGGCGTATGAGCGCGGCTGGGATCAATGCGGAACGCTGGGAAGCGGAAACCACTTTATGGAGGTTCAGGAAGTGGTGGAGATTTTCGATCCTGTCGCGGCGGAGATCTTTGGGCTGCGGGTGGGACAGGTAACGGTGATGATCCATTCCGGTTCACGCGGGCTGGGATACCAGGTCTGCGACGACGCCATCGGCGATTTGCGAAATGCGCCAGGTAATTATGGGATCAGTCTGCCCGATCGGCAGTTGGTTTGCGCTCCGGTGAATAGTCCGGAAGGGAAAACCTATTTGGGGGCGATGCGTGCGGCGGCGAATTTTGCCTGGGGCAATCGCCAGATATTGACGCATTTGGCCCGCGAGGCCCTGGTGGAATTTTTCGGTCAATCGCCGGATGATTTGGGGCTGGAATTGATTTACGACGTCGCTCATAATATCGCCAAGATGGAATCGCATGATGTGGACGGGCAAAAAAAGCTTTTGTGTGTGCATCGCAAGGGCGCGACGCGGGCGTTTCCCGCCGGGCATCCGGAACTGCCGGAACGATATCGGTCGGTGGGTCAGCCGGTTATTATTCCCGGTGATATGGGAAGGGCGAGTTACATTTTGGTCGGCAGTCCAAAGGCGATGAGCGAAAGTTTCGGCAGCACGTGTCACGGGGCGGGACGAGTCCTTTCTCGCGGGGCGGCGATCCGAGCGGCTGCGGGCAGGAACATTGCCGCGGAATTGGCACAGGAAGGAATTATTGCTATTTCACGCGACCGTCAGGGATTGGCGGAAGAGCAGCCGGCGGCGTATAAGGACGTTTCGCAGGTGGTCGATGCCGTGGTGGGGGCGGGACTTGCGATGAAGGTCGCAAAACTAAAACCCATGGGAGTTATCAAAGGATAAATTCATTATGGAAACTGATACCAAGCACCGCCTTTTACAAATAAGAGATCAACTTTGGGGTGGCATGGGCAATTCTTATTGCCCGTGTCCTTTCCCCACTTACGCATTGAATACACGGGCAATAAGAATTGCCCATGCCACCCCAAATCGTGATTTTGTATCCTTATTTATGAAATGCTGTACTTGGCAGATCGGATGGGTGGTGTCGGTGGGGTTTGCTGTTCTGCTGGCGGTGGGCGGGTGCGGGACGAATATTCCGATTCCCACCACTACAGTAAATGAGGTCGAATCAAACAATACGTTTTCCCAACCACAGACAGTTACCGTCATCGCCTCCGAGGCCACCGATATTTCAGGTTCACTTGAAGGCGGAAATGACGTCGATGTTTTTCTTCTCGGAACCTTCCAGCAAGGACAAACGCTTACCGCCGATTTAAGAGGCAGTTCCGCCCTGATCAGCAGCAATGTCGCGATGGGTTTCTTTGACAAGGATCAAGACGTGGCGGTTCTGGATGACGATCCTTCCAGTTCGTCGACTGATAAGCAGATTTCGCTTACCGTACGAAAAGCTGGAAATTATTATTTGGTTGTGGCTCAAAACAGAGCGAGCAACTTCATGTATGACGTTGTCATTACAATCGGGTCGGGAAATATTTCCACCCCCCCCATGCAGGTTGTTTATTTAAATTATAACGGCGCCTCGAATCTTCAGATCGGGGGGGACCAGTTTTCAAATGTGCTGCCGTTTTCCGCGGTAATTCCGAATAATACCGCCGCATGGGCGGCTCAGATCACAACTCTGGTGCGGGCGGATTATCTAAATTTGAATATACAAATTATTTCCTCCTATGAAAGCCTGGAACCATCTGGACCTCACAGCGTGGTCTTTGTTTCCGGCAGCGGCGGGAGTTTTTTCGGTCTGGCCGATGATGTGGACTGGTACAACCAGGATTTGACCGACCGAGCGGTGATTTTTACCGGTGGACAGTTACACGATCCCAGCTTGACTCAGGATCAGTTTGTAACCGGAGTGGCTAATGTAACTTCGCATGAACTCGGCCATCTGGTCGGGCTTGTCCATACCGATGACGATTCGGAACTAATGGACCAGGTTACCCCGCTTTCCCAATTGGTCCGGCCTCAGACGTTCCACCTCGCCCCGTTGGCGGAATTTCCGATCGGATCGGAAGACTGCATACAACTACTGCAATTTTCGCTGGGGCTGTTGTAACAGGATTTTATCATTCATTTAGTTGTTTCCAGGTACCATTTAACCGTCATTGGTATTCCGGTTTCATAATTGATAGTCGGGGTCCAGCCGAGGCTGCGAATTTTTTCGTTGGAAAACAGAATTCGCCTTCCCATAAGCCACACGGCATAACGGGAAATCATCGGCGGTTCTTTTCGCCCCGTCATCCTGCCGAAAACCTCCATCAGAAAACCGACGGTTTTGGCCACTTGATACGGCACTTTTTTTTCCACGGCAGGGGCGTTCAATGTTTTGGCGATGGCATTCATGTAGCCGCTCAAGGTGATCTGGCCATCGGAGCAGCAGTTGTACGCCTGTCCGAGAGCTTCGGGCTTGGTGGCGGCCAGAATAGCCCCTTCCGCTACGTTACCGGCATAAGAAAGGCTAAGCCGATTTTCCCCGTCCCCAATGATCTTCGCCCGTTGGGTTCGAATCGCGCCGATCAGTCGCCCGATACTAGCCCGGTCGCGGGGACCATAAAGCCAACTGGGCCGAACGACGGTGGCTTTGATCTTTTTTTCACGATGCCAATCCCATACCATGTTCTCGGCAATGACTTTCGCCTTGCTGTAATAACTCCAGCGATAAAGATTCGTCCCGAGCGGCGCGGTTTCATCCAAAACAACCCCCTCGCCATCCACGTAACCATAAACGCTGATGGAACTGATATGCAAAAAACGCTCGACTCCCGCCGCGCTCGCCGCGGTCAGCAGATTTCGCGTGCCGTCGATGGTGATTTTCTGGAATTCATCCCAATGACCCCAGTCCCCGACCTTGGCCGCGGAATGATACACCCGCGTTACCCCTTGAACCGCTTTTTCCAAAGCGGCACGATCCGATAAATCGCCAAAAACTTTTTCCACTCCCAAACCATCCAGAAAGGAGGTATCCGACCCTCGACGAACCAGAGCCCTGGTTCTTTCACCGCGACTATGCAATTGTTCGGCAATATGGCTTCCCAGCAAACCGGTCGCACCCGTTATCAAATTCATTGGCTTAACCTCTCAAAATCTTGTTTTACCTTCCCAAAAGAAACGTGATTATAAAACACTTGATACTAGATTGCCATAAATCATTTAACGTATACCTTTATTTATCATAAATGAGTATAAAAGTTCCTTGCTATCGAGCGAATATAGCGATAAACTTCACGGCATAATCATTTTTACATCGAGGGTTGAAAATATGGGTATGGAAGAACATTCGACCAGAAGGATATACGATCTCCAGGCCTATTTTTACGACAACATCGCCGCAAATATGATCCGACGCCGGCAACGGGACGCCGTCGAACACATGCAGATTCAACCGGGCGAACGCCTTTTGGATATCGGAATCGGAACAGGGGTTTCTCTGGAAACCTATCCCCGCGACTGTAAGGTGGTTGGTATTGACATTTCTGAAGGGATGTTGAAAAAGGCGGCAAAACGCATAGAAAAAGAAAACTTGACCAATGCCTCTCTGGCCATCGCCGACGCCATGTTTCTGCCCTTTAAGGACAACAGCTTCGATCATATTCTTATCAGCATGGTCGTCACCGTCGTTTCCGACCCGGTTTGTCTTTTAAATCATATCAAACGCGTGGGAAAACCCGGCTGTCGGATCGTGATGATCAATCATTTTCAGTCAGGTTTTCGTGCAATGGCCTGGCTCGAAAAAGTGCTCTCCCCCGTCTTTACCAAGATCGGATGGCGAAGCGATCTTAACCTTCATGAATTACTCCAGCAAGTTGATATGGAAATCGATTTCCGCTACAAGGTACGGAATATTGATTTTTGGGATATTGTCTTCCTGCGAAACAACAAACCTCGACTGGTCCGCTATAACCAGGTCATGCCGAATTGTCCGGCAATAACTTCCCAGGACTACCGACAATTGGGAACCGCCATGTCGGTTGGAAGATAAAGTTTCGGGATTGTTCGGGTACGTGTTCACGGACCGATTGCGCGGATTGAAGCCACCTTGTAATTATGTTATAGATGCATTGATTGGACATAGGAGCCATTTAGGAGTTTTTCGTGGATACATATCAAACAATCACTACCAGACGCACGATAAGACTCTTTAATCAAAAGCCCATTTCTCCGGACCTTATTGACCGTATTCTCAACGCCGGTCGAATCGCCCCTTCCGCCGCTAATAGGCAGGTACTCGAATTTATCGTTGTGCGCGAGCCGCTAAACTGCGATCTGCTGTTTCACCAGTTGGCCTGGGCGGGATATGTCCAACCCAAACGTAATCCACCGCCAGGCAAACAACCGACCCTATACATCATCGTGCTGGTCCGTGATCAGGAATTAAATCCCGTTAACAGCTCCGACGCAGGTGCCGCAATGGAAAATATGATCCTGACGGCCTGGAATGAAAATGTCGGGTCGTGCTGGATCGGGTCGGTCGTAAATCACGATGTTGTCAAGCGACAGTATGAAATACCGGCAGATTATCATATCTTCGGAGTTCTGGCTTTGGGATACCCGGCCGAGCAACCGGTCATGGAAGAAATGGCAGGTTCCATCAAATACTGGCTCGACGAAAATGACCGTTTACATGTTCCCAAACGTCCATTAAAAGATATTGCCCATTATGAAACATTCACACGCCGTACTCCCGGCGAGTAACCAAAATAAGGTCAATCACATGAACATAAGATATCCCGCCGTCATCTTCGATCTCGACGGAACCTTGGCCGACACGCTAAAGGATTTAGCCGACGCCACGAATTGGGGTTTGGCCAAATTAGGTCAGCCTCAGCATCGTCTGGACAATTACCGTTACCTGGTGGGAACCGGTCGAACGGAACTTTGCCGAAAAGCACTTCCGGAAAATCGCCAGGACCTGGTGGAGCAACTGATCGTCCTGATGACCGACTATTACGCAAAGCATTGTTTTGACACTACCCTGCCTTATCCTGGAATCGAAGACCTGCTCAATAATCTATCTGCCCAGAATATCAAACTGGCCGTCCTGTCGAATAAACCACAAAATTTCGTGGAATTGACCCTGGAGCGGCTATTTGGCCGCTTTAGATTTTCCGCGGTTGTGGGTGATTGTGATGATAAACCCCGCAAGCCAGACCCGACCGGAGCTTTATCAATCGCAAAGGCCTTGAAGCTACCTCCGCAACAGATCGCTTACGTCGGAGACACCTCGACCGACATGCAGACGGCCAACCGAGCTAAAATGTTCGCCATCGGTGTAAGTTGGGGGTTTCGCGAACGACAGGAATTAATCGACCACGGAGCAAACGTAATCGTGGATACCCCGGATGCTCTTTATCGGGTCCTTACTGGTCTTCAATAAAAAATTGCTTGGTTCAAATCTTTTATTCTCGCGAACTTTTGTTAAAATTAAAGAATGAAGTTAATCTCCGCACAATCTGAATTGGCCGGTCAGGCCCGCATGCCGGGATCGAAATCACATACCATCCGCGCCATCGCCTTTGCCTCGTTGGCGAAAGGCCGCTCGGTTATTCGTTCACCACTGGATAGCCTCGACGCTCGTTCCGCCGTCAATTGCTTTCGGGCATTCGGCGCCAAAATCAATACCAACGATAATTCGGTCTGGCAGGTCGAAGGTTTTTCCGGTATTCCCCAGATTCCCGATAATGTGATCGATGTCGGCAACTCGGGAACCTCGTTGCGGTTGGCGTTGGGAACGGGGGCACTTCTGGACAAAGGCATGGCCGTCTTTACCGGCGACGATCAGATTCGCCGCCGACCGGCAGCCCCCCTGCTCAAAAGCCTAAATGAATTAGGAGCCGTAGCCCATAGCGCCCGGCAAAACGGTCTGGCTCCTTATATCGTTCACGGCCCGCTCACCGGCGGACGCACCGAAATAGAGGCCATTTCGAGCCAGTATCTTTCCTCGCTCCTGGTAAATTGTCCTCTGGCTGCCGGTGATACGGAAATTGTTGTAAAACTGCTCAACGAAAAACCCTATGTGGAAATGACTCTCGCCTGGCTCGACCGGCTGGGCATCAACTATCAGAATAATGATTTTCAAACTTTTACAATCCCCGGACGGCAAGGATACCGGGATTTTGAATGCCAAGTTCCCGCCGATTTTTCATCGGCGACTTTCTTTTTATGCGCCGCCGCCCTGGCCGGCAGGGACGTACAGTTGATCGGCATGGATATGAACGATACCCAGGGCGATAAAGCCGTCGTTGATTATCTAAAACAAATGGGCGCAAAAATTGAAATCACCGGTGAGGCTATTATTGTGAACCAAAATCAATTGCACGGTGTAAATCTCGATCTGAACGCCACTCCCGACGCCCTTCCCGCCATGGCGGTTACTGCCTGCTTCGCCCAGGGGAAAACCAGGTTTTACAACGTTCCTCAGGCGCGTATCAAAGAGACGGATCGGATCGCCGTAATGGCCGCCGAACTGAAAAAACTCGGGGCAATAATCAAGGAACTTCCCGACGGCCTGGAAATCGATTATAATCCCCTGCACGGTGGAACGGTTGATGGACACGGTGATCATCGGGTAGTAATGTCTTTGGCGTTGGCAGGGTTGCTCACAGCGGAACCGGTAACGATCAGCGGGGCTGAAGCAGTAGCCGTAACGTTTCCGGAATTCGCCAACCTGATGCAACACCTTGGCGCTAAAATGAAATTGGTAAATTAAGGAAATATTGGAGGTTTATACAGAATGCTGGGAAATACTTTTGGTAGAATGTTCCGGGTTACTTGTTGCGGAGAATCCTACGGTCGGGGATTGATGACCATTGTGGACGGCGTCCCGCCGGGATTGAAAATCACCCGCGAAATGGTCCAGGCGGAACTCGACAAGCGCCGGCCCGGACAAAGCCCGATCGACTCCCCGCGAAAGGAAACCGACCAGGTGGAAATCGTCGCCGGGATGCTCGAAGGAGTCACCACCGGCGCTCCAGTCGGCATGATCATTTACAACGTCGATACGCAGCAGGTCCACGTCGAGCAATACCGCGCGGTCAAAGATGTCTTTCGCCCCGGACATGCCAATTTCACATTTTTCGTCAAGTATGGCCAATATGCCGACTGGTGCGGGGCGGGTCGTTCCAGCGGGCGCGAAACCGTCGGTCGGGTGGCGGGCGGCGCGATTGCCAAGGTGATTTTGGATCGTGATGGCATCGAAGTGCTGGCTTATACCAAAGAAAGTCACGGCATCAAAATGCGCGATATGACCTACGAACAAATCAAAGCCAACTATCGCAAAAACGATATCAACTGTCCGGACCTGGAAGCCGGCAAAAGAATGGAAGAGGATTTGCACAAGGTCCGTGACGAAGGAGACACCGCTGGCGGAATTATCGAGATCGTCGCCCGCGGAGTACCCGCCGGTTGGGGCGAACAGATATTCGATAAGCTCAAAGCCACTCTCGCCCAGGGAATCATGAGCATCGGAGCGGTACAAGGCATGGAATTTGGCGATGGGTTCAAATGCGCCACGATGACGGGTTCGCAATGGAACGATCAGCCTTTTGTGGAAAACGGCGCCATTCGCTTCCACACCAATCATTGCGGCGGACTGCTCGGCGGAATGAGTAACGGCGAGGATATCGTCATCCGTATCGCGGTAAAAGCCACTCCCACGATCTCCAAGGATCAGGACACCATCGACGTCTACACCATGGAAAAGAAAAAACTCTCCGCCATCACCCGGCGTGATATCACCCTGCTGCCGAGAGTAGCTCCCGTCGCCGAAGCCATGGTGCGCATTGCGCTGGTCGACGCCATGTACATGTCCGCCGCGTACGATAACGCCGCCAGACTCGATCCCCACTGGAAAGAAATCGGCAAGCCGCGACATACCGCAAAACCGTAACCACTCACCTTATTGCAATGACGTTAAACAAAAACTCGCAATCGTCCAATAGGCGACGATTGCGAGTCGGGATTGATAAGCTGCTCCGGAGGCAACTAATTTGTAACGTTATCGCCATAATTAGTCGTCCCTGAAAAAGTCGAATTTTAAAAGATCACGCCGCAATGCGGCAAGTGTGAATACGCGGATGATCAAAAATCCTGGCCAAAGATTGCAGGCACAATAAAAAATGCCGCAGCAGGCGGCGGAGGTTATACCCGCAGCCAACCAGGATCGCATTCATCTTGTCGCCTTCCTGGCCTTTGAGGTAATTTCGGCCCAATCGACACTCGCTTTTCGCGTGGCCTATCACCGGTTCAATCGAACTTCGCCGCTTGAACAATTTTCGTAAGGGTCGCGTGAGTTTTTTAAAGCCGCGTCCGACGATGTGGACCGCGGCGGAACCGGTGTAATCGTGCCCGCGATAGCCCTGATCCGTCAGCACCGTTTGGATATCGGCTCCGCTTAGACGTTGTGCCTGAGTAAGGCAGGCCGCGAGTGTGTGGCCGTCGTAGGGGTTGTCGTGAAAGGCCGATATGCCAATAACGAATGGATTTTTCGCCGTTGTGACCAGGCCTACCTTGCAGCCGAATTCGTATTTCTTGTGAACTTTTCCTTTGGCGATGCACTCGACCTCGGGGGCATGGACGCTGTAGATTTTATTTTTATCGTGCCGCTGCTGATGGAAGATTCTTTTGGCTCTTTCTAAAAGTTCCTGAAACTGCTTTGACAAATGCGGCTGGTCGAGCAGTTTTCGCTCGATGTCGCGGATCACGCGGCCAAGATACGTTTTAAGCTTTTTTAAAGGCTTTTTCGCACGATTGTACTGACGGGCAGACGCATAGCGGTGATACGCGATAAAGGCATACTTGCCGTTGCGGACGTAACTTTGACGAAGCGGTAATCCGAGTTGCAGCGCGGCTCGCACCAGCGTTTGCCTCGCCTTGTGATAAAGCCGGGCGTCCGTCGGAAATGCCACCGCCTTTTCCTGAACAGTCGTGTCGACCACGACCGTCTGCGCCTGCCGCGGAGTAACGGCCTTCATCTTCAATCCGGCTTTGATCGTTTCCTCAAGCAGCGTCTCAAGTCCCTCGGCCTTAATCCTGTTTCGCCACTTGGTCATGCTCGTCGGATGAATCGGAAGCTTATGGTGAAAATATTCCTCGCCGCAAAAATATTGCCAATAGGGATTTTCCACCCAGCGAGCCACCACTTCTTCGTCGCTGACGTCAAACGCGTGCTTCAAATAATGCAAACCCACCATCAGCCGAGTGCGGATCGCAGGCGCGCCATTATCGACGCAAAACATCGGCTCAAACGCCACGTCAAACCCAGACCATTCGATCTGGTCAGCCAGCTTGACCATCGGGTGCTCGCGATCAAGAATATCCAGCAAACGAGTGGAAAAAGAAAACAAAACTTTTTGAGGATCAGGATTCTTAGCTTTCATCGAACGCTCCTATTTTGCCGGTTTTTAGCTGTTCCATCAGCCTTTCCTGCAATTTAGAGCGCCGATAAAAAAACGCAACCCCTTATTTCAAAAAATGTTAAATTGTTTTTCAGGGACGACTA
>JBAZZQ010000030.1:0-46501 GCA_041658725.1 Phycisphaerae bacterium
GCAATCCGTTGCTGATAAAATTGTTCACGGGTCGGTTCCACCGGCCAATCCTCATTCCACGATATGAAGATTATCGGAAAAGTGAAGATGTTTTGATGAGAATGGGATTATGGGTCTGAACGGTTACAAGGTCGCCAAGGAAAACGCAATTAAACTACTTGGTCTTTAATAGCTGAACAAAGAGAGGCAGGCAATGCGTCTCTACCAAGAATCAAGATAATTATACTTTGACCGGTTTTTGGGTCAGGGATGAAAATTCGTGGGTTTCAATTTTACCCGGTTGGCGTTTAGGTTTTATGGCTGGGGCTGAGGGTCCGGTTTGGAAGAATTCGCCCATGTGGCGAAGCTTTTCGTACCGCTGGTGTAGAAGTTTTTCGGTGGGTATGCGGTTGAGCCTGGTTAAGGATTCGGCCAGGTAATGTTCCAGGTTCGAGGCGGCGACGGCGGGGTCGCGATGGGCTCCGCCGAGGGGTTCGGGAACGATATCGTCGATGATTTTTAGTTTTTTGAGGTCTTTTGGGGTCAATTTCAGGCATTCGGCAGCTTCGGGGGCTTTTTCCGCCGTTTTCCAGAGGATGGCGGCGCAGCCTTCGGGACTAATGACGGAATAATAGGCGTGTTCCATAGCGGCGACTCGATCTCCGACTCCAATTCCCAAGGCTCCGCCTGAACCACCTTCGGCGATGACTACGCAGACGATGGGGGTTTGCAGCCGGGCCATTTCCATTAGGTTCACGGCAATGGCTTGGGCGATTCCCCGTTCTTCGGCGCCGATTCCAGGGTAGGCGCCGGGTGTATCAATTAGGCAAACCACGGGCAGGTGGAATTTTTCAGCCAGTTTCATTTTCAGCAGGGCTTTACGGTATCCTTCCGGATGTGCGCAGCCGAAATAACATTCCACCTTCTCTTTAATATCCCGTCCTTTGCGATGTGCGATGAGCATACACTTATGCCCGGCCAGTCGGCCAAAACCTGTGATGATGGACTTGTCATTCCGAAATTGCCGGTCGCCGCAGACTTCGCAAAAATCCCGAACGATCATACGGATGTAATCGACGGCTTGCGGGCGTTTTTGATGCCGGGCGACCTGGACCTTTTCCCAGGGTTTGAGATTCGCGTAGGT
Source organism: Phycisphaerae bacterium (assembly GCA_041658725.1). Taxonomy (GTDB): domain Bacteria; phylum Planctomycetota; class Phycisphaerae; order JAAYCJ01; family JAAYCJ01; genus JBAZZQ01. The sequence continues at coordinate 1,124 of JBAZZQ010000030.1, forward strand.
TTTTTTCATTAACGCGACGAGGGTCGTCCGCAGTTCGCGGGCTTCGACGGAGCAATCCCGGCCCGTCGTTATCTGTTGACGCTCCAGTTCCATGATCTGCTGTTCGATCTGAACCAAAGGTCTTTCAAATTCTAATATCGGTCCTGCCGAAAACTGGCCTTGCTTGCCAGTGTTATTATCCGCCATATCAAATCTCTCCAACATCTATATGAAGGAGACGCATGCAATGCGTCTCACGGTATGTCAATGTGTAGCTAACAAGGATACAGTTTTTCCAACGATAACACAAGATAAAAATTGACTTGTTGAAAGTCTTATGGTAGGCTTAACGTGCTTTTATGGCTAATTCATTAAAGGGTAATGTCTTGAAAATTAAAGACTTAGGGAAAATCGGTATTGTCGGGCCCGGTCTTTTAGGCGGATCGATCAGTTTGGCTCTTAAAAGTCGGGATATCCCGGCCAAAATCGTCGGGATCGGTCATCGTAAATCATCGCTTGACCGGGCCATTCAGATCGGAGCCATTGATGAGGCTTCGGAAGATTTATCCGCACTGGCCGACAGCCAACTGGTTATTATCGCTACCCCCATCAGTTTGATTAAGAAGACCATTGACTCATTGGCTGCTATTCTTCAGCCAGGGGCGATCGTTACTGATGTCGGTTCGACCAAGCGAAAAGTCTGTCAGTGGGGCGGACAATTGCTCAAACGCAAGATCGAATTTGTGGGGTCGCACCCCATCGCCGGGTCGGAAAAGCGGGGGATCGACTTTGCCCGGCCTGATTTGTTTGCCAATGCCAATTGTTTCATTACCCCCACCCCAGGAAATTCCACTGATGCGGTAAATCTGGTCAGTGAACTTTGGACTCTGATCGGGATGCGGGTTATCCAGACTTCCCCGGAACGGCACGATCAATTACTGGCTGCGGTTTCGCATTTGCCGCATCTGGTCGCCGCCGGCTTGGTCAACGCCTGCTCGGAAGATCAGCTTAGGTTTACAGGGACCGGATTCCTCGATACCACCCGTATCGCCTCCGGCGATGTGAATCTTTGGCATGATATTCTGGTCTCAAATTCGGACAAAATTGAGTCGGCCTTGAAAAAATTTATCGGGGAAATAGATAAACTCAGGGTGGCGATTAAGAACAAGGATTCGAAAAAGATATGCGAGTTTTTAGCTAAGGCGAAAACGAAAAGAGACGATCTAATGAAATTCAAGCTGGAGCATAAACAGATCGAGGCGTAATTGCCTATGTATTAAAGAAGGCGGAGCAAGCCCCGCCCCTACTTGCGTCATGACGGAGAAGAGAAAGAAAGTCATAGTCCATAGTGAAGGAGTTAATAATGGCAGATCAAATCAAACTTTATTACAAGAACGTTACGGCAGACATAGTAGGTCAGGAGCATGGTTTAAGTCTGGATCAATTCAAATATTATACCGATCAGATTGCCCAGACGGTGAACAGTATTAATCAACAAGTAGCGGATGGGAAACTGCCGTTTCGGCGGCTTCCTTATGACCAACAAATGGTGCAGCGGACCAAAGATGTGGCGGGGGAAATGCGCGGCCGATATGACAATCTGGTCGTTCTCGGGATTGGCGGGTCGGCGCTCGGTAATATTGCCTTGCAGACAGCGCTCAATCATCCGTTCTATAATCTGCTGCCTTCGGATCGGCGAGCTGGTCCGAAAACGTTTGTCATGGACAACGTTGATCCGGTGCAGTTTCAGGGATTATTGGACCTGCTCGACGGGCAGCTTGATCGGACTCTTTTTAATGTGGTTAGCAAATCAGGAGAAACGGCGGAGACGGCTTCGCAATTTTTGATTGTTCGGAATTTGATTCGAACGCGGCGTGGGGCTTCCAAACTTGCGGAGAATATTATCGTGACGACCGATCCGGCGAGCGGGACATTACGGCAGATAGCCGCGCGGGATGGGTATATTACGCTTGCGGTCCCGCCGGGAGTGGGTGGGCGATTCAGTGTGCTGTCACAGGTGGGTTTATTTTCAGCTGCGATGTGCGGGATCGATATTGAAGGATTGATGGCTGGGGCCAGGGATATGGACCAGCGTGTTTCAAAGACGGAATTAGTTGAAAACCCGGCTGCCATTTTTGCCCTGATTCAATATTTATTTTACGGCCAGGGAAAGACGCTTAGCGTTATGATGCCTTACAGCTACCAGCTAAAGGACCTTTCGGACTGGTTCCGCCAGTTGTGGGCTGAATCTTTGGGTAAGGATAAGACTTTGGACGGCAAACCCGCTCAGATCGGTCCTACTCCGATCAAGGCTTTGGGCACGACCGATCAGCACAGCCAGGTTCAACTCTATCGGGAAGGACTCAACAATAAGGTATTCACATTCCTGGAGGTGGAGAAATTTGCTTCCCAGTGCCCAATTCCACGCGAACTGGAACAGGTTGAAAGTATTGCCTATCTGGGTGGAAAATCGCTGGAGAAATTGATCAATAACGAAAAAATCGCAACCGAATACGCACTGGTGGCTTCGAAGCGTCCGTGTCTGACCATTGTATTTCCCGAGATTAGCGCGTATTGCGTGGGGCAGTTTATTTATATGCTTGAAACCGCCACCAGCATTGCCGGATCGCTTTTTAATTTAAATACTTACGATCAACCGGCGGTGGAGTTGGGGAAGCAGGCCACGTTTGCCCTGATGGAACGAGCGGGATACGAGGAGTTAGCGAAGAAAATGGCTGCGTCTATCCAACGGGATAAAAAGTTCCTGGTATAGATTTTAGACACACGTTAATGTAAAATAATCAGTGAAGGAGTAACACATGGCTCATTCATCTCGGAAAAGTTCGGGCGGTCTTCCCACCATGATTGAACGGCAGATGCGGAATTGGTCCCTTTTGCGGGAACAGGGGGCAAAAAATATTTCCACCGGGCCTGCCTGCCAAAAGCTGCGATTCTATATAACTCTTTCACGCGAGAGCGGCTGTGGAACGGACCCGATCGTGGAAAAACTCGCCGAGCGTACGGGTTTTCAGAAATTCGATAGGGAAATTCTAGATTACATGGTGAAACGCGATGACGTTCGCCGCCGGCTTTACGAAACGCTGGATAATCATACGCTCGGCTGGATCGAAGGGATTTGCAGTTCTCTTTCTTTTGGTCCGACGGTGGATGAAACGGGGTATTTTTTGCGGCTTTCCCGCGCCGTTCTGGCGGTTTGTCTTAATACCCACGCCATCATCGTTGGTCGGGGAGCCAATTTCATTCTCCCCCGTCAGTGCGGCTTGGCCGTTCGACTGGTCGCCCCGTATGATTATCGCCTGGAAACCTTTGCCAAACGCATGGACCTCGACCACAATACCGCCCGAGACCAGATGGAGTTGATCGATCAGAATCGAAGCCAGTTCATCGAAAATCATTTTGGAAAATATGCGTATGATCCGCGTCGGTATGATTTGGTTGTCAATGTCTCGCGATTTTCCCCGGATACGGTGGTCGATATTATCGTTACCGCCCTGCAGGTCAGGGCTGGGAAAAATTTGAAATTGCCTGTTAGTGGTTCCCCGGCGGAATAAATTCCGAGACGCATGCAATGCGTCTCTACCAGATTTAATCTGTATGAGCGTACAATTAAAACAGGATATTTTTGCCGCTGCCCACGAGATGGGATTCGATCTGGTTGGCTTGACGTTGCCGATGATTGCCAACGGTGGGTTCTATCAGGATTGGATTAAAAACAACTATGCCGGGTCGATGGAGTACTTACACCGGCATATTGAAAAACGCCTGGACCCCCGCCTGCTTGTGCCCGAGGTCAAAACTATTCTTTGTCTGGGTTTGAATTATTTTCAAAAGTCCACGGAACCCTCGGCGGAGGGACAGATATCTGTTTATGCCTGGGGCAGGGATTATCATCTGGTTATGAAGGATATGCTGCATCGGCTGGCGGGGAAAATTAGTGAACTCGTCGGAAGGGATTTTGTTTACCGGGCGTTTGTCGATAGCGGTCCGGTGCTGGAAAAAGTCCTTGCTCAGCAGGCGGGATTGGGTTGGATTGGTAAAAATAGTTGCCTGATCAATCGCGACGCGGGGTCGTTTGTTTTTTTGGGCGAATTGTTCCTTGATTTTGAACTGCCCGTGAATGAGCCAGGGGAAAATTATTGCGGCCGATGTCAAAAGTGTATCGAGGCCTGTCCCGTCCGTGCCATTGTCGCTCCATCCGTAATCGATGCCCGGCGATGCCTTTCGTATTTGACCATCGAACATCGCGGGGAAATAGATTCGGGTTTGGCCGAGCGAATGGGTCATTGCCTTTTCGGCTGCGACCTTTGCCAGCAGGTTTGTCCGTTCAATCAAAAATGTCAACCAACTTCGATTGCTGATTTTCGAAGGCATGTGTTGGGCGAAAACGTTAATCCCACCGAAGTCATAAGCTGGGATGAAAAAACGTATCGGTTACGAACAGCGGATTCCGCCGGCGGCAGGGCGACTCTGGAACAATGGCGCCGCAACGCGAAATGTGTTACCTTGTTTGCGAAACGCCGGACGTAGCAGGAACGGTTGTCGGTGGGATTTTGACATCGACCAGTTTTTCCGCAGCGAAGGGTTTGCCCGTTAGCAGCTCCATAAAATCCACGTGTACCGTAATGTGCGCGCTATTCGGTCTTTTCGAAAATGGGCATCGGATTGCATAATGATTTGTCCAGAAGCGGCTGATCCACATCTTTTCAAGTTCATCTGGTCTGATATTAACTTCGCCGACCAGCCGGGGTTCGCCGGTCAACTCAAACAACCGTACTCTTACCGACCCCGCCGCTTTGATGGCTTGGCCGCTGCCATCGAACGGCTGAAGATAAATCACCACCCCGTCGTCATAAGCATGCGCACCCTCGTGATACCCGCCCGTTACTCGGTCCAGTTGAATCGAGGCCACCCGGGTAAGTTTGGCAAAACGCTCCGGTCCCAGACGTTGAAGATTCGCAATTTGCTGGTTTTGTGTCGCAATGGTCTGATTGTCCACGACAATCTGTTGGGTAAGTTTTTGATTTTCGCTCTTAAGCTGCAGAATCTGATTTTGGTATTCCACCAGCCTTTTCGCTCCCTGACCCGAAGTCGCACAACCGGACACTACCCCGTAGGCCAGGCTGACAACGACCAAAGTCAAAATGTCGCGAAAAGATTTACGCACCATTAGTCTGGTCCGAATTTTCATCCGATTCGGTCGTATCAACGGTTTCGCTCGGTTTCGGGGCCTGTTCCGGCGCCCGGTGCAAAATGCGATCGGCCAATCCGTAGGCGATAGTTTCTTCGGCGTCAAGCCAGAGGTTTCGGTCCGAATCCCGTTGGATTTTTTCCATCGATTGACCTGTATGCTTGCTTAGGATTTCATATAGGCGTTTGCGTAACCGGATGATTTCTTTGGCTTCGATTGAAAGATCAGTCGCCCGGCCTTCCAGCACTCCTGAAATCAACGGCTGATGGATCAAAATTCTGCTGTTGGGCAACAGATATCGTTTTCCCGGACTGCCTCCCGCGAACAAAACCGCTCCCATACTGGCGGCCTGACCGATGCAATACGTCGCCACCGGGCATCGCAAAAACTGCATCGTATCGTAAATTCCCAGACCCGACGTGATGGCTCCGCCCGGCGAGTTGATGTAAAAGCTGATCTCGCTTTTGCTGTCTTCGTTGGACAAAAATAACATCTGGGCGATTATCAGGTTCGCCGAATCGTCATCCACCGGTCCGCCAAGAAACACGATCCGGTCCCGAAGCAAGCGGCTGTAAATGTCATAAGCCCGCTCACCGCGACCGGACTTTTCTATTACGATTGGAACTAGATGTTGATTATTCATTCCTTTTCTTTCTGTTCAAATTTATAAGATGAAGCCCGCTTACTTACGTGCGCGTCTCTTAAAGAGGTTATGAAATTACTCCGCCGGTTGACCACCGACCGGCTGACCACCGATCACTTTGGCTGCCCTTTCCGGTTCAAGAACCTCATCGAGCAACCCATATATTTTTGCTTCCGCAACGGTCAGATAATGATCTCGTTCGGTTTCCTGCTCGATTTTTTCCACGGGCTGACCGCTATGCTTGGCGATCAGCTCATTCATGGTCCGCCGGTCATGCAAAATTTGTTCAGCCTGGATGCTGATATCTTCCGCCTGACCCGTTACTCCGCCCCACGGTTGATGAATCATGATCTTGCTGTGCGGAAGGGCATAACGTTTTCCTTTCGTCCCCGCCGCCAAAAGCAACGCCGCACCGCTGAACGCCACTCCGACACAATACGTGGCGATTTCGCAGCTCAAATACTGCATCGTGTCATAAATCGCCAGGACTTCTCCCACCGATCCGCCAGGGCAGTTGATATACATGTGAATATCCTGATCTTTCTTCAGGTATTGCAAACGCAGAAGCTTCTTGATGATATCCGTCCCGAACGTTCCGCCATACTGCATGAACATCTGCGTACTGAGCGGCATATCGACAAAAATGATCCGATTTTCCATCAGCAGTTCATTGATGGTCATTTGCCGCCACTGCTGATAATTCGGACCCTGTGCGTGTGAATCCGGATACGATACTGTCATATTAAAAATCTCCATCTTGAGCTTGACGAATATTCCTACTTATCGTCTTTTTTAGCTTTGCCTTTGACGATTTTAGCCTTTTCCAGCAATTTTTCTATCACTTTGCGTTCACGGGTCATATCGCGGATATTGTCATACATGCCCTCTCGCATCATATCTTCCCGCACCCGTTCCGGACGCCTTCCGCTTCGACCCGCGATGGATGCGATGATCCCATTGATCTCTTCCTCGCTGATCTCGATCTCGTATTGCCGGGCAATCCGGTCAAAAACAAAGAGCAGCTTCAGATCGTCCACCGCCTGCCCCCGGGCATGCGTCCGAAGGTCTTCCAGCTTCTGCTCGATCAGTACGGGCGGAATCCCCATCTGCTGCAAATCCAAAATGCGTCGTGCAAGAACTCGGCTTGTTTGACGTTCCGCCAGACCGGCCGGCACATCAATTTTCACGTTGTCCAGCAGGTGCTTGCGAATCTGCGTTTCCATGTCCCGCCGGACCTGCTGACCCTTGCGTGCCTCCAGTTCCGTCCTGGTCGTATCCCGCCACTCGGCTATGTTCGCAAATTCAAACCGTTTGGCCAAATCGTCGTTCAGTTCCGGCAGAATCCATCGAAACAGTTTCTTGACCGTTACCGTCAATTTCGCCGTCTTGCCCCGCCAATTTTCGTTTGCATGTGTGTCGGGGACCGTTGCTTCAATCGTCTTGGTATCGCCGATCTTCAAGCCCGCCAATTGGTCACCCAGATCATTGAGCATCACCCCTTCCATCGCCTGGCCTCGCAAATCCAGGGGGGTGTCATATTTTACCGCCGGGGGTTCGGCTCCTACTTCAAACTTGGTGTCTGCCTCGATATGATCGTTCTTCTCGGTCAACCCACCGGCAGGGACTTCCTGCAAATTTGCCACCTGCCAGCGGTAATTTTCTATTTGTTCGTCGATGTCCTTGTCCGTAACCTGGGCTTCGGTTTCCGTAACCTCAATGCCTTCCAATGTCGGCAGATCGAATTCCGGTTGAATTTCCACCTCAAACTCAAACGCCAGCGGACCTTGTTCTGGAAGAACGATATCTTCCAGCTTGAAATCCGGCTCGCCCAGCGTTTCCAGCTTCGATTCCTCGATCGCCCGTTCGATGGCCGATCCGATCAGATTTAGCCGGACCTGCTCGCGCACGTCGCGACTGAATCGCTTTTCAATCAACCGGCGGGGCGCTCGACCCACGCGGAACCCCGGAACCTGGGCGGTCTTGGCCAATTCCCCATAATTCTCGGTCATCCGCTTATCGATTTCTTCCCGCGGCACTTCCAGTTTTATTTTTTTCTTTAAGGTTCCCGTATCCTCCACTGACACAATATTGACCGTCAGTTGAGGAACTTCCTCTTTCGGCGTTTGCTCGTCCTGCTTAACTGTTTGTTCGTCAGCCATTTCTTTTTTTACTCCTTCATCTACTCGTCTACTTGACCACTAGTCTACTTTTTTCCCGCCCGCTCCACGAAGTCCCGACATTCGAAAGTACCCCTTCCGCCCCACAATCGTAAACGAAATGATTCCGATAAGCAAGTAAACTATTGCCGCATACCGGGCCGGGATAAAAATAGCCCCCAGAATTCCGATGAGGGCATACAATGCCGAAAGCAAGTAATTGATCGCCACCGTCCTTTGCATCGGAATCCCCCGATCGATCATTTGGTCGTAGATGTGCCCCCTGTCCGAGACAAAGAGGGGTCGTTTATTCAAGGCTCGCCGGATCAGGGCTGTTCCCGTGTCCAGGATCGGTAGTCCGAAGATCATCATCGAGGCCAACCACCATCTGGGATTTCTCGTCGCCAGGAGCATCATCACGGCAGCGATAATAAATCCCAGTAAAATGCTCCCCGCGTCGCCCAGAAAGATTTTCGCCGGATGACGATTGTAAACCAGAAAACCCAACGCCGCCCCCACCAGCGACATCGTCGTAATCAATCGAATTGGGTCCAATGTTGGATGCGAAGCCCATGTCGCCAGGTGGGTCGCCAGTACAAATAATCCCACCGTCATGATCGCCGTTACTCCGGTGCATAAACCGTCCAGACCGTCCAGCAAATTCAAGGAGTTACTGGCCCCCAAAACAAAAACCAATACGGTCAGATAGGCCAGGATGTCATGAAGGACCGGTGAAACCGTGATACCCACCACCGCAAAAATCGGCTGTAATGCCGGTTTGACCGACGCCCAGACTAGAAATAAGGAGCAAACCGCCTGACCAAGCAGTTTTTGCCAGGGCCGAATATCTTTTACGTCATCGATCAACCCCACCAGGCAGGACAGAATCGCCCCTCCGCAAATGGCAAGAATGATTTTGATTTGGGAAACGTCCATAAATCTTTTTTCAATCAAAAACGTGCCCACCGTCATCGCCGCCAAAAATCCTACCAGAACCGCTACCCCGCCCAGATAGGCAGTCGGATTCTTGTGGGTCTTTACCGTCACATTCGGAATATCCATAATCTTGAATCTAAAAGCCGCTTTAATCGCAATTGGGGTCACAAGCATGGAGAAAATAAAACCAACCACAAACACAGGCCAATAAGGTTCCAAAACCGCGCTTAGCGGAATTTTCGGCCCAATCACCGGTCCTAATGAAAATCCCAACATGAATTACCTTCTTTTCCGTCATTCCCGCGCATGCGGGAATCCAGTTTTTTTCTTTTGCGACCGTAAGGTCGCGTCTGGATCGTCCGGTCAAGCCGGACGATGACAATCTGGTGCAGTTATAATCTCCGTTTCTTTCACCCAAATCGCTTCATCATATCGGAACATATAAAATGAATCCCGCCAACCCTGAAACGCAATAACAGGGCGTATTCCCATCAATTCCGACAATATCCACCTCGGAAAATCCGCCCCGGCTGCAATACTCAGCGGTGATCCGCCCCCAAATCTTGGATTTATCTCCACGAACTTAAATTTGTTATTTTTAAGCAGAAACCCTTGAATGGTTATTACCCCAGGACCAGCACCCAGTTCCTCGACCAGTCGGCGACAACGGTCCATCAGGTCCGGCATCCGAACCGTCTGGCTCTTGGAAACCTCGCCTGCTCGAACCTCCATCCGTTTCCGCGGGACCACCGCTCGAACCCGCATTTGAAAATCCACATACACATCGCAGGTGATTTCCTGGCCGTCCATGTATTCCTGAACAATGCAGTTGGGGATCCGCTTGCTTAGGTATTTGAATTCTTCCAGATTCCGGGCAATTGCGTTACCTCGAGACGCCGACCCGTTCCACGGCTTAAAAAAAACAGGAAATGTCAAATCCCGTTTTTTGACCTTGGATAAATCAACCGTCCGGGGCGTGTCAAATTTATGATCGATCAAAAAATGATACGCCTTTCGTTTATCCTGGCAGATTTCCACGACCTCGTCAGAGGAAACCATGACCTTCGCCCCCAGCGATTGAAACTCCGCCCCATGCCTCGATAAATCCAGCAAGTCCGTATCGATGGTGGGAATAATCAAATCAACTTTATGTTTTTTTACTATGGATAAAATTTCGGAAATGTATTTCTTGCTGCCGACCGGTTCGGTGATGATGCCTCGATCACAAGCATATAATGCGGGAGAAAAGGAACTGATATCCGTCCCGATGGTCGTGCAGGGTATTTTCAAACTTTTCGCCGCCTGTTGAAACGCCCGCGCCAGTCCGACCCGGCGACCGACGCAGGTAAACAAAATGGTTACCTTTTTTCTTTTTCCGGATTTCATAGAAATTTCTCTGTTTATGAGATTAAGCTGTTTATTATACTGAATTCTATCGGTAACTTGCACAAAAATATTATTGAGGAAAGGTTTGATGCCGCGACATTTCGTTTTATCATTTTTTATGTCAGTATGGGTGACCACCGCCCAGCTTCATGCCGACACTTCCTTCAACTTTGTCCCTCGCGACAATGGCGAATTCTCCGTTAATGTCAGTGGCACCCGTCTGGCCGACCGGTTTAAACTTCGCTTTCTCAAACCGGCCTGGAAGGGAAGCTACGATCCGCTCGTGAAAATGACCATCGTAAATATTCATCCGGACGCCGCCTCCTTTACCGCCGATATCGGTGATTTCGGCAATTATCGGGCGGACCTGAAAAAAATATCCTCCTGTAAAATTATCGCGACCTATAATATCGAATTTTCCAGAAAAATCCCCCTTGGCCTGGCTTGTCTGTCCGTCTTCCTTTCCCCGGAACTGGCCCAGCAGCGAGGCACATTTTCTTCCTCCGTCACGCCGGCCGTGGCGTTTCCCCTTCCTGTGCGAAAGAAACCTTTCTTTTCCGGTTCGATTCGCTCGCTGACCTGGACCGATGGTTTAGGCCGTGATATCGCTCTCGCGTTCCCTTCAACCACGTCCGTTACTCTGATCGACAATCGCCAATGGTCGAAACCTAATTTCGAACTTCGCATAAAAATCCCCGATTTGAAACTACCCGGCAAAACCACCTTCGCCTTCACCCTCGAAACATCGGCCCGCGATATCCAACCCAAACCCTTTATTGACCGGTTCGGCCAAATCACTATCAAATCCTGGCCCGGAAAAGTTACTTCAGAAAAGGATCTCCGGCAGGACGCGGAAAAAGAAACAATGATTTGGGACAATTTCACTCCCTCAGGCCGAGATTCCTTCGGCGGGTGGGAAGGGACAAAGGACAAATTCAATCTCAAAGCGACGGGATTTTTTAACACTCAAAAAATAAATAACCGCTGGTGGTTCGTCGATCCTGTGGGAAACCTCTTTTTTTCTTTGGGGTCTGTTTTCAGTTATACCGACTCGTATACCGATCCGGTCGGCAGGGAGCAAATCTTCGAATATATCCCTGAAAAACAAGGACCCTGGAAATGCGTCTGGTCGAAATTCTCCGATAACGACTGTTTCTCGTTCTACAAAATGAACCTGATGAGAAAATACGGAAAGGAATGGGGAACCAAATGGCACACCAACTCCCACAATCGCTGGCTCCGCTGGGGGTTTAACTCCACCAGCGCTTTCGGAAATCGATTTCATGACATCCCCTGCGCCAACGGCCCTTATCACCTTATCGATCAATGCGCCACGCTTATCCCCGGCGCTGCTGGCGATATCTTCGAACCCGATCTGCCTAAAAAATTAGACGACCTGTGCAAAACGAAATTGACCCCGATCAAAAATGACCCCTGGTTTATCGGGTATTTTTTCGGCAACGAACAGCCGTTTCAGAAAATTCCCGTCATCGTCCCACAACTACCCGAAAAATTCGCCGCCAAACGAAAACTGGTTGAATTACTCAAAAATCGTTACCAGACCATCGAAAAATTCAACCAGGCCTGGGCTATGAAAGTAAAAGATTTTCAAACACTTGGCAATCTGAAATTTTCCGCCGTCACTTCGCAAGCCAAAAAAGAGATGGACGACTTCCTCGCCCTTTATTGCGACACGTATGGCCGTCTCTTGCGGCAAACCGTTAAAAAATACGACTCCAACCATCTCCTACTCGGTTTCCGATGGATGGCCAACACCGCCAATAACAAAATCATCGCCGAGAATCTTGGCAGATACATGGACGTCATCAGCGTCAATTATTACACCCAAAAGATCGACCCCAATTTCCTGAGCACCCTGTCCCAGCGGGCGGGCGACAAACCCATACTCCTGAGCGAGTGGAGCTATGGCACGCGCGAACGCGGACACACCGGCGGAGTCCAAAACGTGGCCAGCCAAAAAGAGCGAGGCCAATCTTATCAAACCTACATTGAATCCGCCGCCGCCATCCCCTGCGTCGTCGGATGCCACTGGTTCGAATACGTCGATCAAGCCATCACCGGCCGATTCTTCGGCGGACCCGCGGCAGAACGATGCAATTGCGGACTCGTAGACATTACCGACCGGCCCTACCAGGAATTTGTCGATTACGTCGTCAATACCAACTGCCGAATCTACGACCTGACTGATCATAAGTAAAAGGGTAGTACGAATACGGATTATTTGTGAAATGCCGTAGTTAGAGCGATGATCTTGGCCGCCAGTTTAGCGGCGAGGAATTCCGTGACCACCTGGCCGGGGAGGGGCAGAACCTCAACGATATCGGCGCCCACGATCTGGCGATCCTTAGTCAGGGCGTTCAGTAATTTGGTCACATGGTACCAGTCAAGTCCGCCGGGTTCGGGAGTGCCGGTGCCGGGAGCAACGGCGGGATCGAAACCGTCGATGTCGATGGTAACGTAAACTTCTTTGTTCAAGGCGGCAAGGGCGTTGGTGATCCAGTCGTCGCCGCGGGCCAGGCAAATTTGCTCGGCGGTCAGGACGGTTTGTTTGGTTTTTTTGACATATCGAAATTCTTCCTGAGAAATATTTCGAATCCCCAGCGAGACGGTATTGACGCCGAGTTCGTGAATTCGGCGAATGACGCAGGCGTGGGAGAATTTACTTCCCTGCCAGGTATTTCGCATGTCCAGATGGGCGTCGATGTGCAAGACGGATAATTTTTTATGCCGGGTCTGGACGGCCTTGACCAGCGCGGAGGAAATTGAATGCTCCCCGCCGAGGGCGATCAGAAATTTTCCGTCGCTGACATTTTTTTTGGCATACGTATAAAGTTCCTTCATCGTCTGCTCTGGTCCGCGGGCATCTGGTTCGATCGGATCGACGGTGGCGATGCCTGGGAAATGAATTTCCTTTCCAAGTTGCGGATCGAAGCGTTCGACTTGCCTGGAGGCGGCGAGAATGGCCGACGGTCCTTCCCGGCTGCCGGTGCGATAGGAAACGGTGGCGTCGTAGGGGACGGGCAGGATGACATATTTCGATTTTTTGTATTCGCTGAATTCCCTGGGCAGCCCCAGGAAGTTATACGGGATTGTGGTCATTTTGTTTTTCCTCGGACCATTAGCAGATAAAGACGGCCGCCGCGACTACGGTTGTCCAAAGCCCGCTCTTTTCTCCTTCCGCTGTTTGCACGATATTGCTGGTTTTGATGATTCGACCGCTCATGCGATATATTTCGCGGCGGGAGTCATAATCGATATCGGGATCGAATTCGATTCCCAGGGTGGTGGCGAGCATGCTGGCCGCCATGTCTTCCACCAGATCGCCGCACTTCTTTTCCGTCATTCCAAAACCATGATGTTCGGAAATATATCCGTACTTATCCCCGGAGGCGGGAAGGGCCAGACCGATTCCCGCGCAGGCCAGACGGTTCGGTTCGTTGGTCCGGGTTTCCGCCATGACCACAAAGGCGATCTGCCCAGGCTTTAATAGCCCGATGCCCCGGATTTTGCTGATGATCTTGCATCCCGGTGGAAAAATCGAACTGACTTTAACGAGATTCAATGGGGCGATCCCCGCATCCCGTAAAGCGATCTCAAAAGACTGCAGGCTGTGCTTATGCTTGCCCACGCCTTTGGTAAAGAACATGGCCTTCGGAACTATCGGTCCTTCCATCATTTCCCAGATCCTCACTGTACAAAAAATAAACCGCTATCGAAAATGTGTGGGCAATTATATTCATATCCGAAGGGTACAGCAAGAATGGTAAGGCATAAAAAAGTCGGAAATGTAAATATTTTTTCAGGAAACAATCGTCTTTCTTTACAAGCCGCGACCGTGAGGGAGCGGGTATCATTGTTTTGCCATGGCGATGCGTTCATGGATGGGGGGGTGATCATAATAAAGCCAAACCACCCAGCGGGGAGGATCGGGATCGGCGAGGTTCTGTTCGGCGAGTATTTCAAAGGCGGCAACGAAATTTTCCGGCGAACCCGTGCGAGAAAGGGCGTATCGGTCGCATTGAATTTCAAAGTGTCTGGAAAAAGCGTATAAAATCGGCTTCCAGAAGAAGGTGAACAGCGAAACGACCAAAGCCACCAGCGGAATCTTTTCGATGGCCTGAACATAATTCCACGTCGCTCCCGCGTAAGGATTCAAAATCAGATAAATCAAGGCGAAAAAGACGATGCTGGACAGGGCGTGCAAAAAGAGCATTTTGTGAAAATGCCGGAAAACGTGGTGCCCCAGCTCATGGGCGTAGACGACTTCCAACTGATCTTCATTGAGCCGGCTTAAAAGTGTATCGCCCAATAAAACCCGCCGCGTTCGGCCCAATCCGGTAAGCATGGCGTTGGCCTTTTTGGTCGATTCGCTTAGCTCCAGACTATAGACGCCTTCCACATTCAGGCCCGTGCCCTCGGCCAGTCGGCGGAAGCGATTCAGAAGCGATTCGTTTTCCAGACGTTTACTGTGGTAAAAGATAGGGAGAATAATAATGGGAAAAATCTGGGCCAGGAGAACGCTCAGGAGCACCCAGCCCGCCCAGCACCAAATGTACCAGTAATTCAAATGCCAGACGGCGGTGTAAAGTAAAACGATTAACACTCCGAGCAACAAGCCCGCCAGGGTAATGGTCTTCGTGTGCCGCCAGAGCCATTTGAGAAAACTTTCCGTGCTTAATTCATATTTGTGTTCCAGCCGGTAATCGGAAAGATAATCCAGAACGAACAAGGCAACTTGATAGGATCCATATATCAGAGCCGCAAATAGGATCAGCAGGGAATATCGATTCCGATTCGAAAAATGAGCGATCACAAGATGTGAAATCCGCACCCAGACGATCAAAAAAAAGATCGTGGAAATTTCCTCGATCAAACCCAGACGCAGTTGCTTTTGCTGGTAATCTTTTGCCTTTTTGTCGATTGCTTCGTTAGACATTTTCTTTTTCCTGTAAAAGCTTCCTGTACAAATAATCAAGATCGTTTGCGAGCCGGTCGGGGCTGAAGCGTTCAATGGTAGCCGATCGAACCTGTTCGCCGGAGGTTTTCAAGGTACTCCAATTGTTTATAATATCGCACAACGAGTGAACGTAAGCATCAACCTCGTTTGGGCTGATCAGCGCGCCGGCCCGGGGGTCCAGGATATCCCCGATTCCTCCGACGTCCGGGGCGACGACATATTTTCCCGCCGCCTGAGCTTCAAGGATCGTTACGGGTGTTCCCTCATTGTCGCTGGTTAAAATCCCTATATCGATATCGGCATAAAATTGAGGTAAATCCCGGACCAGTCCCGGAAAAAAAACGTTCTCAGTTAATCCAAACTTTCGAGCAGTGTCCTTAAGCTCGTTTTCCAGGGGTCCGGTCCCTCCGATCAGAAGATATAACTTTTTGTTCGGGACCATCCGTAGCAGGTTGTGAAAGATACAGAGCATCCGGTGATAATTTTTGATTGGGACCAGGCGTCCCAGACTACCTAACACTATTGCGTCGTCTGGGATATTAAACTTTGTTCGCAAGGGTCCGCGACCAGGTAAACTCGTAAAACGATTCAAGGGTAATCCCAGTTCAATCGTGGCGAATTTTTCGATGGGGGCGATTTTGAATTTCTGGGAAAGTTCGGTGGTTAGTTTCGGACTGATGCAAACCAGTCGGTCAGTGAATTTCGCTAGAAATTTTTCGGTATAAAGGATCATTTTTTCCAGGGGACTGGAAAAATATCCTTCCAGAACATGTCCGTGATACGTGTGGATCAGAACCCTGGCTCCGGTCATTTTGGCCGCCAACCGTCCGAGCAGTCCCGCCTTGGCGGTATGGGTATGCACGATGTCGGGTCGAAATTTTTTTAGCACTTTGACCAGATCGACGAGTGCGGCAAAATCGGCCAGGGGAGCGATTTTCCTGCTTAGCTTTCGACAAGGGTAAGTATCACCGGGGTATTTTTCCAAAAGGTCACCGAAAAATATTTCACCGGGCGGAACCGTGCCATGAATAAGCAGTGCTTCATAACCCCGGTCAGGCAAGAGATGATTAAGCAGCACCGCCTGATAGGCAGGACCTCCGACGTTCAAGCGGGTTATAATGCGGGCGACCCTGATTTTTTTCATGCGTTTATGTCTGAACCGCAAATTCATCGGCACGGAAATGTTCGCCGAGATATGTTTTACGTACCAGTTCATTATGGACCAGATCGGCGGGTTTTCCCTGTGCCATCAACTTACCTTCGTGAATGATATAGGCTCGGTCAGTAACGCGAAGTGTTTCCCGGACGTTATGGTCCGTCAGGAGAATGGCGATGTTGTGTTCGTGTTTTAACCGCATGATTTCCCGTTGAAGGTCTTCTACGGCCTTTGGGTCCACCCCGCTGAACGGCTCATCGAGCAAAATCAGTGTGGGATTGATGACCAGTGCCCTGGCGATTTCGAGTTTTCGCTTTTCACCTCCGGAAAGCGTTCGTGCCTGCTGCTTGCGCAATTTAATCAGACCAAACTGATCCAGCAGATGCAGGCATCGTTCCCGTTGTTCCCGATGCGACGTTCGGAGCGTTTCCAAAATGGCCAGCAGGTTTTCCTCCACCGTCAACCTGGTAAAAACGGAACTTTCCTGGGAAAGGTATCCCATTCCCATTTGTACCCGTTTGTACATCGGAAGGTGAGTGATGTCCTGGCCGTTGAAGATCACACTGCCACCTTCGGTGTCGATCATTCCGATGGTAATTCTGAAGGAAGTGGTTTTCCCGGCACCGTTTGGACCCAGAAGTCCTACGATTTCACCCTGTCCGACCTGATACGTTACTTTATCCACGACGGTCCTTCCGCCGTAGCTTTTCACCAGATCACGCGATTCCAGTAAGACTAAAGGCTCTATCATCAGCATTTCCTTGCCAAAAACTGTCCGGGACAATTTTCCAAATATTTTAACCCTACCAAAGACGAGCTTTACCGTCAAGAAATACCTACGTTTGCCAATAAAACAACAGACCTAACCGCAAATAATTATCGCCCCTGCTCAGCCGGACCGACTGATCAGCGCCGAAATCAACAACCTGCTAAAAGAAGCACTGATCGTGGAACTAATGACTTCCTGAGATATTGTCCCCAGGGATATACCAGCACAACCCGGTAAAGAAAAACCCACTAAAAAAAGCACCAAGCCGATCATTTTTTTTCCTCTCAGTCGGTGTTTTTTTATCTTTGAAATAAAGCTTACGATCCTCATCCGAAAATCCTTTCCCATCAACAAATCGTCTGATACCCGCATCGTTACACACCCAAGTACAGCCTTTCATAATAAGGGTAACACATTCCGGGCGGCATGGCCACCTTCTTATTTTGTAACCGTTCAAAGTAGGGGCGAACCTTGTGTTCGCCCTTTCTGAATGTGGTTTGAAAGGTAAGCAAAAAGGGTGAACACAAGGTTCACCCCTACAAAAATCGATACGGTCTGAACGGTTACCTTATTTTTTATGAAATGTCGTACTAAGGTTATCAAACCGTTCCAAATAAAAAAAAGACTGGAGCCTCCCGAAGGAGCTCCAGTTCTTTACTGCTTACTTTTGATTGATCAGCCAGCACATATGTCGTGAGCGGCCAACTAATCAAATTTTTAATTGTGCAGTTTTCAGCTCTACACAGGGATCCTGGCGAGAATCCAGTTGGCTACCCAAGTGCCTGCGGTCCAACCCGCGCCAGTGACCAGTTCCTTACCAGCGAGGTTCCCAATGCCACCACCAACGGAGCAGCCGCCAACGGCGGCCAACATTGCTAGGGTTAACAATACACGTTTCATCATTAAATACCTCCAAAAAAAAAAAACAACAAACCTAAACCCTAATGTACCCAATCGCCTCTGGTTAGCTAATTAAACTAACCAACGACGAAACCAACAAACCATCGAAAAGAAAGCTAATGGTTATTCAGACACTTTCTGTGAATTCACCCCTCCAAGTCTTCCATCACAGAAGAGAAGAAAAAGCAACTTCAAAAACACACATCAGCTTTTTCACAAGTCCAATCATTTAATGTTGTCAAACACATCGGCTGAAAATCCCATAAGTCTGGGACTAAGGATATTTATTTATCACCATCGCAATAAGATGTCAACAGAAAATCTTATTTTTTTTCAAATTGTCAATATACTACGGAGTGTACCGCTCCCGACATTGTCAAGACTATATATCTATCTTCGGCATTTGTCAATAAGAAGGTTTAGGAAAAAAGTAAAAATTATTCCAGGGAAAATTTATTCTCCGTGCCGGTGCGCAATCGTCTAATATTGGACCAGTGGCGGAGAATTAAGACACTGACCATAAACGAGGCGAAGAGCAGCAACGGCCACTGATCAGCAAACGTCCAGGTCGATTGGGTGATCAGAAGAAAAAGGTAACCAAAGAGAAAGGACGCCGCCGCCGCGATCGATCCCAGAGAGACATACGACGTTAATTTGACCAGGACGATCCAGACTCCAAACGCTATCAGTCCGGGAAACGTATAATACGGGTAAATGGCCAAAACTACTCCCAAGCTGGTGGCTACACCTTTGCCTCCTTTGAACTTAAGCCAGCAAGGCCAATTATGTCCGGCGATGGCGCAAAAAGCCACGATCAGCCAGAGCATGTTCATCAAGGGACGGGAGGCATTTGCCCGAAAGAGAATCTGACCGGCGATTAAAGTCGGAATAAATCCTTTGGCAGCATCGAGAAAGAGAACGAGGAAAAAATATTTTTTACCCAGGACTCTTCCCGCATTGGTGGCCCCGATATTGTTGCTCCCCTGCCGGCGAAGATCGATGCCCTTGAAGCGTCCCAGCAAAAAACCAAACGGGATCGACCCGATAAAATAAGACAACAAAGCAAGTCCGGCAACTTGATAGACTAATGGTATTTTGATTAACATTATTTTTTTATAACCTTTTGATAGAATTCTACCAGCTGCCGGACATGATGGTCCATGCTTATCCGCGGACGAAGTGCGAGTGCGTTTTTTGCAAAACGTTTGCGAAGATCGGAATCCAGCAGGCGAATCCAATACTGTAAAAGTTCGTTTGGGTCTCCAGGATCGTTCATGACAAACCCGCAATCGCCTTGACCGATCAATTCCCCGGCCCCGTTGAATTGGGTGGTAATCGCGGGCAGCCCGCAGGCCAGGGATTCCAAAACCACCCGGCTGCAGGGATCATACCACGTCGGATGGATCAAAAAGTCCGACGCATGGTAAAGACTTCCTATATCGTTAGTCGGCCCAAGAAACAGAAATGAATCTTCCAAACCCAAGCCCGAAATTTTATTGAAAAAAGATCGCACCTTATCCGGCCCGGAAATCAAAAATTTAAACCGAGGAAACACGTGTGGATGAAGTCTTTTCAAAAGCAAAGCCGAATCGATTATGACGTCCAATCCCTTAAGTTTAAAATTGGTGGCGGCAAAAACCCCAGCCAACTGATCATCCCCGATTTTCAAGATCGTCCTTAAATGCGATCGTTGTTGGGTATCGATTGGGTTGGGCAATCGGTTCAAATCCACTCCGTTGAAGATGATACTAATCCGATCATCGGCAAGACCCAGATGCCGCACGCATTGCCGGCGAACATAATCGCTAACGGCCAGGAATTGACAATTCGTCCGGTAAGCTAAATCCATTTCCATCCTGCGGACCAACCGTTGGCGGAGATTGGGTCCGATCATCCGATGGTTGAGCCATGCCAAGCCCTTTCGCCGAGCAAGATTGCGTTCAAATGTTTCTTGAATCAGCCCACCTCGCGGCTGATAAACATCGGCGCAACTGATAGGCGTAATGGCATGAACAACGTCGAACCCCTCTTTGTTTATCCGCTTCCGGGCCTGCCGGGCAAATTGAATAAAACGCGCGAACCGGAAAGGTGTACGGATTTTAAGATTGACGATTCTGGTTTTTACGTTCCCCGGAAGATTTTCCACTTCGGCGGTGATGATGGACACGTCTATTCCCCGGGCGGCCAAGAGTTCGGCGATTTCCAGGGTGGATCGCTCCTGCCCGCCTTTGTTGAGATTAAATTGTTCTATCACCAACGCAATTTTCATAATCTACACCGCCCGTTCTGTGGTTATTTTGGGATGTTTGGCATAATGCCGGGCTATCCGCTGAGTTTTGCGGATGATCTTACGAGCGAATATTTTGTCCAGTTTGCTTAATTTGTTTTCCCCCAGATATTTTTTGAAGAACCGCATTCGATCTGTATTGGAGATATTTTTTCGCGGAGAGGAAAAATTCAAAGCGGCCATGTCTTTTATAAACCAACGTTCTTTTTGAAATCGCATTTTAAAAACTCGAGCCAAGTCGATCAGATAAAAAACCGGATCGCCGTTTTTCTTGAAACCGATAAAGATATGCGAAAGATATAAATCGCGATGACAAAAACCGCCACGGTGAAATCGGCCGATCAGTCCCGCCGCCTGGCGAATCCAATTCCTTCTCCGACGCAGTTCTCCCTCATCGGCGGGACGGGAAAAATGCTTGGGGATGAACTTTTCCAGCGATTGACCGACAATTCCCTGGCTAACGAGTGCGCCGGCTCGTTCATATCCGAAAAACATTTTTTCCGAATAGGCCACGACGACAGGAGCGGGAATTCGATGCAGACCCAATTGCTTTATCATATATCGTTCATGCCAACACCCGGAATGACGCACCGTGCCGCATAAAATTCGATCCAGCTGGTCCGAAAGTTTCGGACGACGGACGCGCTTGAGGTAAAGCCAAATTCTGCTTCCCGCTAAAAATGTTTCAAACCGCATCCTGACCCGCCGCCCCAATCCCGGTTTGTGCAACTCGCTGCCCTGCTGAAAAGCAAAAAGAGCACCTTTCTCCAGCAACCCCAGTTCTCGCAAGGCAGGTTTGAATCGCATATTAATTACTGTCTGGCCGATGCGCTCATAGAGTTCTTCTTCCGGCAACGGCTGATTTTCCGGTAACGTTTTAATGGCAGCCATTTCCTCCCGCGCCTGCCCAAGCCATTGCGCCCCGTTCGGAAAATATTTTTGCCATAATTTTCGGCGGACGGATTTTGGATGAACCATATCGAGGCTAAGGTATCCCCTAGCCATTCGCATCAGGTCGCTAACCGTGAGCAGGCCCCGCAGTGAATATAAAAACCGTTTCATCTGCCGGTCACGTTTCCTTGCATTTAAACCGGATTCCGCTCGTTCGATATCGATAAGCATAAACCGCCAGAAAGGTTGGGCGGCCCCTGTCGGATCGACAAAAGGTAACCATTCAGTCCCCTGTGCCACGGTCGGCTTGTCCGACCGTGCTTTTAAGACACGGCTGGACAAGCCAGCCGTGGCACAATGCTGGTCGGATACTGTTTGTTCGACAAAAATATGCTTGCCTACCAAATCCGGCCAATAGATTCCCGCATGATTGATTTTGGCCAGCAAATCGCCCAGCTCGTACAGGAGCTTTCGCCGGGCAGTGGGATTGTCCGTTCGAACGTCAGGCCGGCCAAAGGCTAAAAGTTGATTGTAAATATCTTTTCCTGGCGCATGACCCTGAATGGCGACCGCCCGAATGGGACAATCCAGAAATCGCCGTTCGATCAAACAGCAAAGCGGGGCGACGTCAATCCCTCCGCCGGCAAATAATTCGCCGGCCAGTAATGTCTTATATCCCCGACTGGCAGGCCGGTGAAAATGGGTCAGGTCTTCCAGAATTTCCGAAAAGGGAATTTTTTGTTCCTGCCGGATATAAAAGGTCCGCGGCTTTGCTTCATCGTTGGCTAGCGATACTCGCCAGGTCCGTCGCGGGCCATGCTCTCCAACCAGTTCCCCCTCGGACCACCGGAGCAACCGTTTCAGATTGACCAGTTCTTCCCGGCGGAGCAACTGCGAATATTCAGAATTAACAAAAATATAATCAGGCATACTAAGTCCGCCGTCGCGATTCAATTTCCCGGACAATTCGTTTAATCAGCAGATGATCCAACCAACCCAGCTTCTCAATTCCGGCATACTGCTTAAACCACTTTAATCTTTCCTTCGGCGTCAAGTATAAACCCGCCAGCTTGTCCAATCCAGCAAGATCATGCATTCGCCCGTTCCAACTGCGAAGAAAAAACCACCGCCGCCCGCCTCGCGGACAATCGATCAAAAAAACCTTGATCGGCGATTGACCGTTGGAATTATTTCTTTGAATGAGGATATTTCGCCACTGCAAATCGATGTGGAAAAAATTAGCCCGGTGCATAATTCCCACGATCTGGGCCATTTTATCAAGAATCTCAATAATTTCTTCAGGTTGCTGTTTACTCCGGAAATAATCTTCCAGCGACAGAGCGTTTTCAATCCCCGCGGTGAGGATAAAAGCATCGACCAGCCCGCCGAATTTTCTCCGCTGACCGGCCGCAAGCACCTGCGGAACATTCAAATTCAGCTTTTGCAAAAACCGATAATTTCTCACTTCCAGATACGCCTTCGCCGGCCTCAGGAAGAATCTCGCCCACGACGTATAAATAAATTTCTTCAGGTAAACCCCGCCAGGCCAGATTTCCGGATTAGGATTTAAATGATAAACCCGCGTAGTAATCGTCTCGCTCAAGACAGGGCCATCGTAACCAATAATCGACGCGTAAGCTCCTAACCCCGCTCCAACAGCCTGCCGCGTCCACCGAGGATCGAAAACGACAATTTGCTCACCATGAAACACCAAGCTATTTTCCAAGACTCTTTATCATTTCACTCGACGAGTGATCTTTCGGATCACCCACAATTGCAATCTTTCCCCCGTAACCAAGCACCGTTTCTCGCTCCGGCACGTTTTCATAAGTATAATCGGTTCCCTTGGCATGTACGTCTGGTTTCAAAAGTAAAATGAGTTCCTCGCATTTATTCGCGTCGAAACTCGTCACCAGGTCCACGCATTCAAAACCGGAGATAATTTCCATCCGTTCCGGCAAGGGCATCAGCGGTCGGCCTTTGCCTTTAAGTTGTTCAATCGCCCGGTCCGAATTGAGGGCGACGACAAGAACATCGCCCTCCCTCGCCGCTCCCTGCAAATATCGAATATGCCCGACATGGAGCAAATCGAAACAGCCGTTGGCAAAAACGATTCTTTTCCCCGCCTGCCTCAGCGACTGAACCAGTTTCAATAATTGTTGATGATCCTGAACGATTTTTAGTTCACTGGGCGATATGCTCATCGATTACTTTCAATAATTCCTTCGGATAACAGCAGGCACAGCCGTATTTCATAACGACCACCGACCCCGCGCAGTTGGCCAGGGTGGCCGCCTGGTAAAAATCCGCCCCCGCCGACAGCGACAAAAGCAGCGTCGCTCCCGCCGTATCACCCGCTCCGGTCAAATCGAGAATCTGATCAGAACCGATGGCAGGGACGAAACGATATTTTTTTTGACTCTCGTAAACCAGCATTCCCTGGTTGCCGAGCGTCACAATGATCGCTCCGGTCCGCACACGCTTCTTTAACGTATCCGCCGCCTTGAGCAGTCCATCGCGAGTATTGGCGGTTACTCCCGCCGCTTCCAGGGCTTCCTGCTCGTTGGGTTTGATTGCGGTCAATTTCGCAAACCGATGGATTTGATACCGGGAATCCGCCAGCACGGGTTTTTGGCGGGCGACTGATTGCATGATTTCGATGATGTCCTTGTTGATCAGGTGATAACCGTAATCGCTGATAATCCATCCATCCACGTGCCGATCCAGCGAAAGCAATTGCCGGACGATTTTCTTCATCGTGGTCGCAGAAGGGGGTTTACAAGGCTCACGATCCACCCGCAAAACCTGCTGAGCCAGGGTATGCTTGGCCCCGGCTAGGATTCGCGTTTTGCTCACCGTTCCATAATTCAGATCGGAAATAACGGGCTGAATATTGATCCCACGCGACTTTAATTCGGCTTTAAGACCCTCCCCAGCCTGATCCTGCCCCGTAACTCCGACCACGTCCACTTTCGCCCCCAGGGCAGCCAAATTGCACGCCACGTTGGCAGCCCCGCCGGGAACCAGCTCTTCTTTTTCCGCACGCACGATTAGAACGGGCGCTTCACGACTCACGCGTTCCGTAATCCCGGTAAGATACGTATCAGCCAGTAAATCACCGACAATTCCGATCCGCTGACCGCTAAACCGATGGACCCATTTTTTCAGTTGTTCCCGATTTGACATTTCTTTTCTCATATCTTAAAGAGGCACGACCGTAAGGGAGTGTTCTTCTTTTTCCAAAAGCAATTCATCCACCTGCTGCGTAACGCGATCAGGTTTCAAATCGGCCATGCACCGATGATGTTTTTCCGGACATGCTCGTTTCATGCAAGGTCCGCAATCAACTTCATTTCGAACCTGCCGCTCGCGCACATATAGTGTTTCCGACCACCGAGGGTCCGTCGGACCGAAAATGGTCACCACGGGAATATTAAACGCCGCCGCGAAATGCCGCGGCCCAGTATCGTTGGTAACCAGAATCTTACTCCTCCGAATCAACGCCTTGAGCGTTCCCAACTTCGCCACCGGGTCGATCAGGGCAATCCCGCGGCCAGACATTTTCTCCACCACGGATTTTGCGATCTGAACCTCCCGCGGCCCGCACACCACCAGAACCTGCAATTTATATCGCTCGGCCAGATGGTCGCCCACCCGTGCGAAATATTCCGCAGGCCAGCATTTCGCCGGACCATACGATGCCCCTGGATTGATCAGCGCGTAATCGCTTTGCGTTTTCAGACCATGGCGAAGCAGCAGACCATCCACCTCGGATTCACATTCTGGTTTGGTGAAAAGCTCCAAATGATAATTATCCGTTGGACATCCAAGATAATCAGCCACGCTCAAATAATATTTTAACGCCGAAATCGGCAAAAATCGTCCGTTATATCGGTCGGGCAAAAGTTTGTCGGTCAGCATTACCCCTCGCCCATCGCGGTCATACCCCACCCGCCGAGGAATTTTCCCCAGCGAACAAGTCAGCGCCGATCTAAACGAATTAGCCAGCAAAACCGCCAGATCAAAATTTTCCGTCCGCAGTTGCCTAAGAAGTTTCATCGCCGTCTGCGTTTGGAATCCCTTCCGCGTCCCCGGCCAATACACCAATTCATCATACCAGCGGCATCCGCTAAAGAGTTCTGAAAGATACGGCTTGATCAGGTAGCTAATTTTGCTGTTCGGAAAACCGTTTCGAATCGCCCGAAGAGCCGGGGTCGCCAACACCGCGTCACCCACCCAATTAGGCAAAACCACCAAAAGCTTTTCCGCCGATATTACCATGTGAAGATACTCAACATAAAAATTGTACCATGAAAATCAAAAATATCATTCTAAAACGCCTCATTTGCAATGTCTAAGAAAAAGTGTGTGACTAAAAAATCCGTGGCTGAGTAATTTTCGCGAGGCAATGCAGCGGCAAAGGGCTATTGAAAAAAAAGGGGGGGTTGATACCTGGCCGTAAATTGGGTACGATATACCAAGCTCATGAAGGTGAATAAGATGACCATTGTTTTTCATTGCGAACATTGCGGCAAAAAAGTATCCGCCCCGGATGAGGCAGGGGGAAAACGCGGTAAATGTCCCCGATGCAATCAGCATGTGTTTGTTCCTTTGCCAAAAGATCAGGCGGACGAGATCCCGTTAACCCCGGTGGACCTGGCGGAGGAAGAGCGCCGAAAGAAGTTAAGGCAGGAAGAATTGAAATTGCTGCAACACCTGCAGGAAGATCAGGAGGCTCCCGGTACGCCCTCGAAAGACCAGGCCCACCCCCAGGGCAATTCATACGAATTTGCCAAGACGGAGGGACTGACGGATATGGTTCAGAAATATTTGGTGCACATGTCCAGGGGAGAATTGGAGGATGCCGAGGCACTGAGCAAAAGAATCGTCGTTGGGGGAAATAAATCCCTCAAAACAGTTGAACAACTGGCAATGCAGGATTCTTTGAACCCGCAACTGGCGAAAGTGCCGCCGAACGTCCTGGCAGGATTTTTCAAACGATTATTGGCGCAGTTTCCAAAACAATAGTGGGGTTTTATATTTTTATAACCGCGGAGGCCCAGGTCAGACCGGCCCCGAAGGCGACCATGAGGATCGTGTGACCCGGTTTGATTTTACCGGTCCTGCGGGCTTCGTCTAGGGCGATGGGGATCGACGCGGCGGAAGTGTTTCCGGTTTTGTCGATGTTGACAAAAACTTTTTCCACGGGAAAACCGCAGTGGCTGCAGGCGGAGTCGATGATCCGCTGGTTGACCTGGTGCGGGACGATCATATCGATATCATCGACCGTCAGGTTACAACTTTTCATAGCGTCTTCGATTAAAAGCTGCATTTTGTGGACGGCGAATTTATAGACTTCGCGGCCCTGGAGTTTGATGTAATGTTCGCGGTTTTCCACCGTGGCGGCCGAGGCGGGTTTTTGAGTTCCGCCCGCCGGGATGTACAGCAAATTCCAGCCATCACCGTCGGCGGCAAGTTTGGTGTATTTTACTCCGCGATCAGAATTTTCGACGGCGGAAAGGATGATGGCCCCGGCTCCGTCACCAAAGAGAATGGCGCTGCCTCGATCTTTGTAATCGGTAACACGGGAGAGACATTCAGCCCCGATGACGAGGACATTTTTATACAGTCCGGTTTGCACAAATTGGGTTGCGGTGGTTAAAGCGTAAACAAATCCGCTGCAGGCCGCCGAGATGTCAAACGCCCCGCAGTCTTTAATTCCCAATTTGTGCTGGACGAGGCAAGCGGTCGACGGTACGGGCATATCTGGAGTAAAGGTGGAAACGATAATCAGACCGATTTCCTGGGGAGTGATTTTGGCATCGGCAATGGCATTTTGGGCGGCTTTGGCGGCCATGTCCGACGTCGTTTCGTTGTCCGCGGCGATTCGACGCTGTTTAATTCCCGTTCGAGTGGTTATCCATTCGTCGGTGGTATCGAGGAATTTTTCAAAATCAACATTACTCAGGACTTTTTCCGGCAGATAGCTTCCCGTTCCCGTAATCGCTGCTCCAACTTTGGACATATTGGCTGTTTATCCTATCCGACGGTCTCGGTGCTTACCCATTTTCACAGGCACACTCAGCCGTACCTTCTTGTTTTACACTGTTCAGATGTTCGACGATACGCTCATTGATATTGCTTTTGGCGAGTCGGTATGCGACCGCGATGGCATTTTTGATGGCCCGACGATTACTGGAACCATGACAGATAATACATATCCCGTCGACTCCGAGCAAAGGGGCGCCGCCATGTTCGCTATAATCGTGATTTTGCATGATCTTCTGGAGTATCGGCTCAATCGTGGGTAAAAGATTGGGATCCGTCTGGGCGACCTGCCGGATCAGCATTTTCGCCAAACCGTCTGACAACCCTTCGATCAATTTCAAAACGACGTTTCCGACAAACCCGTCGCAAATCACCACGTCCGCCTGGCCGGAAAGAATAGTTCGGCCTTCGACATATCCGACAAAATTGATTCGCGGGTCGGCCTTGATCAAAGCACGCACCTGTTTGACCAGCGGGTTGCCCTTGGCGTCTTCCTCCCCGATACTCAGCAAGGCAACCCTGGCCGGATGGGGCAAATTAAATATATGCTTGACATAGATCGAAGCCATCAAGGCATATTGATGTAAATGATGGGGTTTGGGCATAGGATTGGCTCCGACGTCGCAAAGGACCATTGGACCCGCGAAGGAAGGTATAACCACCGCGATCCCCGGACGGTGAACTCCTTTCAGGGCACGGATCTTCATCTGGCAGGCCGCCACGCATGCCCCGGTGTTTCCGGCGCTGATGACCGCGTCGGCAAGTCCTTCCGCCGCCAGTTGAACCATTTTGCTGATGGAATTATCCTTCTTATGCCTAAGGGCATCGACGGGATTATCTCCCATGCCTATGACTTCTGAGGCATGGACGATCTGAACGCGGGAGTCGTTGTTCCATTCCGAAAGTTCCGCCAGCGATTGTCGTATGCGGTCTTCCTGACCGATGAGAATCAGCCGATCATCGTCGGCCAGAAGCGGCAGGGCCGCAACGGCGCCGGCGACGATCTCCTGGGGCGCGTAATCTCCACCCATGGCATCAATGGCCAATCGCATTCTCAGGACTCCTCAACCTCTTGCAGTTCAATCTTGGTCCGTGGGTTAACGTATCCGCAATTGCCGCACGCGGCATGCGGTAATCGCAGATGGCTGCAGTTCGGACATTTGGCCAGGTTTATCACCGGCAGGGCATGATGGGCCCGGCGTTTGCGCGTTCTGGCTTTCGACGTCTTTCTCGCTGGTAACATTTTTTCTATATCTCCAAATTTCCATAAAATACAAACAGTCATTGATAAAATTTTTCACTCCCCGTGTCAAGTAAAAACTGGACTAAATGGAAAAGGAGAAAAGTAAAGGAACCTCGTATACCCCTGTCGGGGTTATGCCGGATTAGGATTTAATCGTTAAGCGGGGTTTTGCTTGAGACTCGCCAGAACGATCGCCTGCCGCACAATTCAACATCTGATCGGCAACCGTATTCCAGGTAAAATGATCCACCATCGCCCGGCGAGCACGCGTTCCGAGCTTTTGGCAAAATTCGCTATCGCGTAAAAGGAGGTCAATCGCGCCGATCCATTCGCTCGGATCATTGGCGATTAAAAATTCTTCCTGGGGAGTAACCTCAATTCCCCCCGCCACCTCCGACGTCGTAACCATCGGTCGACCCGCCGACATGGCCTCCAGGACCTTGTTCTGTACCCCGCAGGCCAATCGAAGAGGGGCGATGGATATCGCGGAGGTCAAAAATGGCCTAACGTCCGAAACCTCTCCGGTAACCGAAACATTTCGCAATCGAGCAAGGTTCCGAACCGCCAGGGTCGGATTTCTGCCGACAATGCACCACTGTAATTCCGAATGCCGGTTCGTGATTGCAGGCCAAACATTTTCGGCAAACCATTTTACAGCATCCACATTCGGAAAATAATCCATCTGCCCGACAAAGACAATTCGTTCAATGTTTTTTTGATTTTCTTCCGGTTCAAAATATTCCGTATCCACTCCGTTCGGAATGGCCAAAGTTGAAACCCCGGGGGCCACTGCCCGCAGTAATTCACATTCACGCCGGCTCACCGTCACACAGACTTCGGCTCGCTCGGCCAGTTGGCGTTCAAGGCGAGCGATTTTTTTACTCTCACGGTTAAAAGCCCATTTTTGTAATCCGTGGTGCCGCAGGCCGTACATCCGCCATTTGGCGCTGTCCACATCCACCAGGTCCACGATCAACCGCCCAACCCGCTCGTCTTTCAGCATAATCGAACCCATACTGCTGCAGACGGCCAGACACAAATCATATTTCTCGGCGGTTAAAAGCTCCTCAAACCGTTCATGGAAGCCTCTTGGGATGAGATAGGATTCTGTCAGACTTCGACCGGTGAAAAATGCCTTCGCCGCGCACCACCATTTCGCCTTCGGCGATGAGGTTACCACTCTAACCTGTCGGGCGAGTTTTTCCACTTCCCGCAAAAACGGTTCGGGAACCGCATTTTCGGTCAATGTCAAGACATCCACGTCATGCTGTGTGGAAAGGGCTTTAAGCCAATGATAGGACCGAATCCGGTCTCCCTTATCGGGCGGATAGGGAAACCGGTGTGTTAACAGAAGAATTCGCAATTTACTACCTTCGCCGGAATTTATCGTCAATTAAAAAAGTGTTTCTTCTGATGCGTCATCAACATTCCAATAAGATTGATATTGGCATTTTGCAGGGACTGGATGGCCTGGGTGACAGCTTCCCGACGTGTCTTGTTCATGCGGACCACCAACAGCGCGTCGCCCGCCTCCAATCCCGCCACTCCCGCGTCGGAATATTTATTTACCGAGGGCGTATCCAGGAGGACATAATCAAAATCCTCACGGACTTGAGCGATCAGTTTCTTTAATCCTGATCGGCCCAGCAATTCACTCGCCTGGTATCCTTCAAGATTCCCGGCGGGAATGAAAAACAAATTCGGATACACCGTCGGTTGAATGATCTGACTTAATTCCGACTTGCCGCGCAGATAATCGGCCACCCCGGGACTTGACGGAACCTTTAGCAATTCCGCCATTTGGCTGTTACGCAGGTTAAAATCAACCACAATCGTCCGGTGATCCACGCGCTCGGCCAGGACAAATGCCAGGTTCAAACATGTCACCGTTTTGCCTTCTCCGGCCTCGGCAGAGGTCACCAGGAAGCAAAACCGCTCCTGGGCATAGCGGGCCAGCAAATTGGTCCGAAGGGATCGGTATTCTTCCGTAACCATACCCCCACGGTCGTGATGGGCTACTAATACCTCCGAATATCCACACGGCGCCTGGATACTGCCCGACGGGGTCTGATCCTGCCAGTCTTCGTCAGGAAGGGCTTCCCGGATCAACTCCGTGACACCCGCCATATCCTGGGCAATCTGATCCAACGCGCCTTGCACCTTCTGGGCGGTTCCGGAATCTTTCTCGGTCGCATCCGAATTCTCCGCTCCCGTGTCGGACGATCCAACCGGAAAAACTGTTTCCTCGACTGAATTTTTTTTGTTCGCTTCCATTAGCTGTCCCATATTTTTACTCCTGAATGACTCGCCCTTACTGTATAGACTCCGCTGCCCTGTAACCCTGTGCCGACGGCAGCTGGGCCAGTCCTGAAATCGTCACTTTCCAATTCATGTACTTTTCGGGATATCCCAGGCGCAAAATAACGCTGTAGGTCGACAATCCCAGTGTCCCGATGACCACCCCACACACAAGTAATGCGGTGGCGGTTTGTCGAATTATCCGTATCTTCCGTTGCCGATTTAACTCAATTTCACTGATCGCCCCGACCACGGGCACTGCGAAAATCTCCGATGCCTCCTGCGGACTGTGGAGGGTATGATCCTGGCTGGTGGCGAAAAAGGCCAATCCGTATCCAAACACCAACCCACCGATGACGGCCGCGGCGATGATCCCCCAAAGAGGAGGAAATAAGGGTCGCGTTGGTTTCTGGGCGATTTGCGTCTTACGCAATTGAGTCCTGCGGTGGCTCTCTTCGGTCGAGAGGGTCATTTCCACATCCGCCAAACGGTTTTGCCAACGCTTGGTGGCCGCCTGCTGGTCTTCCAGAGGTTTTGTGATATTTAAATATTCCTCCCGCAGAGGAACTGATCGGGTCATCACCGCTTTGTAGGTGGTAATGCGCTTCTGCAGTCGGTCGATCTCATCGGTGATAATCTCGGCCTCCGATTCCGCCGACGCCAATTGCAACGCCACGGTGCTATCTACTCCCTGGTTTCCCGAACCTTCCAGCACGATGGCTTCCGCGTCCCGGTTTTCCTTGATCCGCTCCTCGACCTTGGCGATTTTTGAATACAGTGCCTGAACTTTCGGATGTTCCTGTGTCATCTGGTTCAACGTCAGGCAGGTATCGACTTCATTTTTCAACAGTTGGAGTTGCTCTTTCATCGCTTTTATTTGCGTGTCACGGACGAGGGTCCTAATCTGCTTAACCTTTTGTTTGGCCAGTTGCTGCTGACGGCGAAGGGTATCGATATCCGCGTAGGCCGTCTGAATCCGTTCCTGCAGATTGTTCGTGCCCTCCACGATCAACTCCGCGTATTTTCCTTCAAATTCCACCCTCTTACCGTTCAGGTCGGCCAGGCAGAGGTTGCATTTGGCGACCTGTTTCTTCAGAGACTCCCTGCTTGACTTTAATTCCTCGATGATCTTCCCTCCGACCCAGGTGATATAGCGATTGACCAGGGTATTGGCCAACTGCTCGGCCAGTTTGGGATCGCCGGCACTACAACTGACCGCCACCACGTCCACCTGGTCAGTCCGGACTTCCCAGTCGATGGATACATTGGCCATAATGTCACGGATCAGGTTTTGCTTCAGCAATAAACTCTCGGCCGTCAGCTCCCCTTTGGTGTCACGGGCGAAATTTTTCGTCACTCCGATTTCCTCAATCGCCTTCTCGATCGCCTTATCCCCGGCCAGTTCCTGCTTGAGCGTCAAACGCTTGGTTTGGAAGGATTCGTTGGGATTACTCCCGATAGATTCGGCCACGGAGTCCCCCCGGCGTTCAAATTTGGACACCGCCTTGTATTTTACCGGGATATAGTACGAGACAATCATGACCGCGATCATAAACAATGCGGATCCGGTCAAAAACAGCTTGTAGTGGGAAAAGATCACCGCTAGTACGTCTTTGAGTGTCTTTTCCTCATTTTTTTCCGCCATGATATTTCCTCTTGTCTTAGTAGTTAGAGTCCACCGAGTGCACCGATCACACCAAGCCCACTCACACCGCCAGACTGGTGAACATTAAGGTTTTGAGATTTGTTCCGATTCTTCCAATATTGATACTCTCCATCCACCTGTCCAGGGACTTTGACCGTGTCAGTAATCCCGCGAGCCGGGAAGAGAACCTGCTGGAACGCTAATCCCACACTGGCAAACGGATTGGCAGGCACATAGACCACGTCGTCGGGCTGCAGAATAATATTATGCGACATATCTCCGGTCTGGACCATGGCCATCAGGTCCACGGTCAATTCCTGCGCCCCCTGCTTATTGGTAATCTCTGCCGATTCGACGTTCTCGTCCGAAGATTCCTCGGCACCGGGAATATAGCCGCCCCGGCGAGGTTTTTTGGCCCGAATGACCTTGATTTTTTCAGGCCAGGCCAGCAAGGTCGGTTGTGTCCGGGATAAAACGTCAAGAAGCGTATCCGATCCCGTCCAGGGAAGCGGACCGGGACCGGCTACTTCACCAAAAACGTAAATCTTCTGAGAATTGTATTCTGACACAAAAACCGTGATGTCTACCTTCGTATAGAAACGCTGGGCACCGGCGGTAATCTCCTGACGGATTTCCTGCGGGGTCAGACCTGCGACAAAAACGTCGCCCACCAACGGAAGGCTGATTTTCCCATCCGGTCGGATCTGCTGGGTAACGCTGTCGATTTCCTGGACCGTACGTGACGTGACGGAAATGACATCGGGAGGTAAAACGCGATATTCAACCCCTCCAACCGGAGATCGGTCCTTTTGGAGAAATTGTTGAAGTTGGGCCATCTTCACTCGATCCGCGTTCTGACTGCATCCGCAGATCATCACGCAGATCACTGCCCATTTCCATGTTTTCGCAAGTATACCTTGCATGTTCATCATAGCCTCTATTTACTTTTTTTTGATCACTCCTGGCAGCGCCAGTCGATCGGAACTACTCTTTTACTCCAACAACCTCCTTCTTTCCACCATCCCTGGATCGTCTTTGCTTCCTTCTCTTTTTAGCTTTCTTGCCTGGGTCATCGACATTATTTTGATCCCACTTAATGTGTAGCTCAGTGGGCCGTTTTATCATAAAATTTCGGTAACGTGGCCGCCAAAATCCGAAGCTCCAAACCCCAGCATCGAGATTGAATATATTCCATATCCGCGTCCAGCTTGCGACGAGCGCATTCGATATTCTTATCGTAACCATTACGAATCTGGGACAAACCCGTTATTCCTGGACGCACCGCCAATCGGCGATGAATATTGGGGTAGATATGTTCCAGCTTGGCCACTATCTCCGGTCGTTCGGGACGCGGTCCCACCAGCGACATCTCGCCCTTGAGTACATTAATCAATTGGGGTAATTCATCCAGATGCCCCCGCCGCATCCATCGGCATGTCCCGACCACTCGCGGATCGTTATTCGACGCCCAAACCGCGCCCGTCCGCGATTCCGCGTTATCATGCATCGTTCGCAGCTTGTACATCTTAAAAACCTTCCCGCCTGTGCCAACCCGCGATTGTTGATAAAAGACAGGACCTCGGCTGGATAGCTTGATCACTAACGCGCAGAACGCAAGAATGGGAAGAACTAAAATCAGGGAAACAAAACCGACAACTATATCAATTATCCGTTTTGTAATATCAAACCACAGGTGGTTTAACGACTCCGCCGTTTCTCTGACCCTGTAATTCTCGATTGTTAGCGTAATCAGTTCCGGCATAAATTTACTCTCTCGTTTGGTGCCACAGTTCCTTCAAGTGTTTTTCACATCGGCAAAAAGACAGAGCGACTTTCTTTAAGAACCGCCAAGAGATGTTCTATGCGCGGAACATTCAATCCAGCAGGTAAAATCATCCATAAATTGACTCCCTTCAAGTTAAACTATGGATCTCGACGTCCGTGTCTTGTGATCAACAAAGCTTTAGTTAGCAAAAGCTTATAATGTTTTATTTGTTTTTTGCTTCCTTTAAAGCATTACGCTTTCCATACCCGAACCATAATTTCGCAAGTCCAATAACATATCGCCTACTCAACAGGCCAATTTCCTTTATCGACATAAGGACTGAATTTAGCTTATTTTTGCCCTGAAAATTTTTCGGGTAAGGTCCTATAAACTTTGTCCACCCTATCCTTTATGCTGTTTTGGCTTCAAAACCACGAATTTTATCTGGTATTTGCAATGTCACCCGCAAAGCCGTATGATTAATCAGGAAAAAACAAAAAGGTTAGCCCATGAAAATATTTGAAAAAGAAAAGTGGTATGCAGCCGGTTTGCACTTTGAGTGCGCTCAATGCGGAAATTGTTGCAGCGGCGTTCCCGGTTATGTCTGGGTTACCGACGAAGAAATCCACGCCATGGCCGATTTTTTGAAGTTAAGCATAAAGCAGTTCTCAGAAAAATACCTCCGCCGGGTCCACCATAAAATAAGTCTCATTGAACTACCTGACTACGATTGTGTTTTCCTTCAGCGGACGGCCCAGGGGGTGCAATGCCGGATTTATTCCGTGCGTCCTCAGCAATGCCGGACCTGGCCCTTCTGGAAAATGAACCTTACCGGTTCATCATCGTTCCTCAACAACACACAACGATGCCCGGGAATCAATCGTGGCCAGCACTTCACCCTTGAGGAAATTGAAGAGCGCGTTAAAAAATCCCCATGCTGATTCAAACTCTAAAACCGATATTCGACGACAAAAATCTGACCCTGAAGATGATCGATTTTATGCGATCACTCTATCGCCAAATCGACGACCAGATCGGCCAGGTCCAAAATACTTGCCAAAATTGCCGGCGATGCTGTGACTTCGCCCTCAGCGGACTAAACCTTTACCTGACGAACCTTGAAATGGCCTTTTTTATCACGCAAGTAAATACCGTTCCTGATTCCGTTACGGAGCAATGTCCCTGGCTCGACGACCAGTCTGGCTGCACCATCCGACACGCCCGACCGATCGGGTGTCGAACCTATTTTTGCAAACCGCCCGCCAATTACGATCAGCAGACAATTTACGAAGACGCCCTTCGCCAGGTAAAATCATTTCTGGGAAAAAATGAATTACCCTATGCTTACGTGGAATGGCTCAAAGCCTTACGCGAGTATAAAAACCATTTGTAGAGACGCATTGCATGCGTCTCTGTTCATCGGCGATTTCATTTTCTCCCCTGCCAATCCAGTTCCACCCCATCAATTACTGTCCCGCATTGCGGGCATTTGCCGTCAACGATGTCATTTTTATTAATGACAAATCCCCGCCGCTCAATCAACGGTCTTTCACAATGATAACAGTACGTGTTTTCCGACTGGTGCCCCATCACATTACCACCGTAACAATACCGAAGTCCAGCCTCCCGACCGAACTGAAGGGCTTTTTCCACCGTGCTCATCGGTGTCGCCGGGATACCTGTCAGTTGATAATCGGGATGAAATCGGCTGACGTGCCACGGAACCTGCGGACCCATCTGTTCGGCGATAAATTTCGCGATATCATTCATTTCTTCATCGCTATCGTTTTGCCCTGGAACCAGCAGTGTGGTTACTTCCACCCATATCCCGCTTTTGGCCAACCAGCGGAGCGAGTCCTTGACCGGCTCCAGCCGGCCGTGACACACGCGATGATAAAATTCCTCGCGAAAACTTTTCAGGTCCACATTGATCGCGTCCAGATAAGGCGAGATCATCTTCAAGGCTTCGATGCTGATATAACCATTGGAGACAAAAACATTTTTCAACCCCGCCTCGTGAGCCAGTTTACTCGTATCATAGGCCAATTCAAAAAAAATCGTCGGCTCAGTATACGTATACGAAATTGACTGACACCCGCTATGCCGGGCATGGTCCACAATGCTCGCCGGTTCCATCCCCTCACCGACGATTCTGCCCTCCGCCCGGGCCATCTGCGATATCTGCCAGTTCTGGCAAAATTCGCATCGGAAATTGCATCCCACGCAGGCAACGGAAAAACTCAAGCTTTCCGGCTGAAAGTGAAACAAGGGTTTCTTCTCAATCGGGTCGTCATTGGCCGCGCACAACTGATGATAATTCAAACTCACCAATTCCCCACCCACGTTCCGCCGAACCCGGCAAATTCCCGTTTTACTTTCAGCGATCACACACTGCCACGGGCACAATTTACATTGAACCTTACCATCTGGAAGTTTCCCCCAAAGCATCGCCGGATGCGTCTTTTCCGTCTTCATCTTTTTTTCCCCAAAACTCAAGACCCGAAACTTTTTTCCCCATCTTCCATTCGCAACGCTTTCGGCAAGGGCTTGATTGTAGACATGATAAACGTCACGGAATTTTTCCAATTCAGCGAACCGTGGGTGCTTTTGACATTTACACTCCGTGCAAAACCGGGCTTGCCGGAAAACCAACCGTCCCGGATCGTCAGCATCAAGTCCGGGGGATATTTCACCATTCCATTAAACGCCCGCCAGATACGAGCCAAGGGGTCCGGAAACTCATGATTGACTGTCGCCTCAAAAAGTGCCAGATCATCCACCGCCCCGCTCTTATCGACTTTCCCTGCCAGTAAAAGCTTTTTAATTATATCCCGTAATTTCAGCGGATCACCTTTTACCATTTCGTAGCGATAACGATTATTCACTTTGCTGACATAGGCCTCACCGCCGCGGTCACGAACCACGATTTTTTTCTCGCCATCGACTTGGTCCGGATAAATCGCCAGATCGACCGGTTCCTGGTTCAACATACTCGATGCCACCTTCGCCGGTTCACTTGTATAAACGGCGGTGTACGTTACCAACCCAAATTGAATACAGATCACGTCATTTGGTTTCGACAGTTTATTCGTAACATGATATCCGTTTTTTTTCAACGCTTCCGCCG
Organism: Phycisphaerae bacterium; assembly: GCA_041658725.1. Lineage (GTDB taxonomy): Bacteria > Planctomycetota > Phycisphaerae > JAAYCJ01 > JAAYCJ01 > JBAZZQ01. The sequence goes on from JBAZZQ010000030.1 coordinate 38,540, forward strand.
CGTCAAAAAAACTCGATGCCGTCAGGTTATGACCGTGATCCGCCAGCATCGTGATCCGGCACCGGCCTCGCCGTTCGTAAACGATCTTCTCACAGAGAATTTCCACCCGCCGCAGACAATCCATGATCCCAGGGCCACCCTCTTTCGTCCCGACCATCGCCGTCCCCACGGTATAGACAAAAATCGTTCCTTCACGGGATCGATTTATCGCTTTCTCAATCCCGGACATCTCATGGTTGAACATAAACCGCGGATTAATATATCCAATCGGGTCCAGCAGCATGGGCGCCCGGTAATTCAGCCTCTTTTCCCACGGTGCGTTTTCGCCTTTCAGATAAACCAAATCGCCATTTGACAAAGTAGCGGATTCCCGATTGTAATATAAGGCTTCAAACCCCAGAAGTTTCCCCGGAGTAAGCATTTCCGAGTACGCCAGATCCGTCATCGATGGGAACGTGCTCACCAGTTCACTGGGCTGGCAAAACAGCCGGAAATGACCTTCCTCGTACATCTTTTCAAGAACGGAATAGGGTATTCCATCCAGCATAATCACATAATGCGGACAAGAATCATCTTTGCCAACCGCCAGCAAATCGACTTTAGCATCGGGTTTGCCGTCCCCGTTGTCGTCATACCCCAGCGAAATGATTTTTCCGTTCTTATCGTAATATTGAAAATAATCGCATTGATTGGGATTATGAATTTTCCAGCAGCGGACTTTTACATTTGCATCCACCGAGTGCGGCGGTTGTTTCGGAAATTGCGAACACCCCGCCAAACCGCAAATCACCCCTAAAACAAATTCCCGTCGGGACATAATCTTCTCCCATTTTGTAACCGTTCAGACCTCGTCATTGCGAGGAGCGCAGCGACGAAGCAATCTCATTCCTTTGGTGAAGGGACGAGATTGCCGCGCCCGCTGCGCGGTCTCGCAATGACCATTTTCAATGGGGCCTGAACGGTTACCCCATTTTTTTATTTCAACATTCGACATTCGACATTTTCTCTATCTTTCGTCGAAACACTAAAAGCAATGTCATGGCGACGATGGTATAGATAACTGCCACTTCGAACCAATAAGGCCAAAAAACCCGATGAAAGAAACCCGGAAAGCGGGTCAGAACCGCCATGGCAGCCCCAAAAATATTCAAAGCCGCCAACACTCCTAGGGAGAACCTCTGAAGCCTCAACCACATCCAGATATTACTCCCCAACAGAATCCCATACGCCAACCCCATCAGGATAAATCGCTGCGTGCTGTTATCCGGCTCGGTGGCGACCGGCATCATCGGCCACAGTGCCAGCTTGACGGCGAGCAACGTCGAAAATCCCAGCATCATAACCCCCACATGACGAGTTAAATGCACCATCCGAGCCGAAATCGTCAACGGTTTTCCGTCGATTATCTGACCCTGCCAAACCCTTCCCAGCCATATCCATTGAAACGACATATACGCCATCGGAATAATCGCCATGTTTAAAATCGTCGGCGGTGATTGTCCTGAGACTTTAAACAAATCGAGAAAAGCCGAAATGATCGCCAGCGTAATCAGAACCATTCCCGCCAAGGCAGATTCTAACCGAAAATCGCTGCGGACCAGAATAAATAGCGCTACCCCCATGATAAAACTGCTCCTCGCCGTCATCGCCGATGTCAGATAACACAATCCCAGAAAAAAAATCATCAGCGAAAGCGCAGTCACACTGGTGGTCAATCCACCAGGAGGTTGATAAGATTTTACCAGGTTCTCCAGATGATCAGGCCACGCCCGTTTCCATAACCGACGATGCCGCCGCATCGGAAGATAAGCGAAGAGAAAACTGATAATCCCGATCACCAGCATGGCCGATGGAATGATTCTCCAGATGGGAAGATACAGACACCCCCAAACCCCCACACAACAGGCCAACCAGTACAGGGACGTGATTTCATACCCCTTCCGATGGTGACCCAGAAATATCCAGATCAGTGCCGAAACCCCCAGCATCACCCAGCCAATAATCACCAGGCGGTCGTGCAACTGTTCTCTGAAAACTCCCTGCTCCAGGAGGTGTCTCAATATTCGTTCCGGCAATATCAGATCCATTGGGGTCCTTTTCCCTAGGGGTGGGCCTCAATGTTTACGTTGTTGTAGCGAAGCAGGGTATCTTTCGCCCGTTCCAGTTGAACGATGGAGGTATTATAATTGACGAGCGCCGCCAGCAATCCCCTTCGCGCATTGGCCAAGGTCTCCTGGGCATTGAGCTGCACTTCCAGAAATTCCGGAGACAACTTCACTTTGCGCAGAACAATCGCCGCCAGATTCTCCTCCGAAGCCTGGACGGCCTGACTGCTCGGAGTCACCTGGTAATACGATGTCTGCAGGTTTCGAACCGCCACGTCCACTTCCAGTATCACGTTTTCGATCACTTGCTTGAGACCCGCGATCGCCTGGTCCCGCTGCAGCTCCGCCTTCTTCAAGGCAGCCCGAGGTCCGCGGTTGCCGATCGGATATTCAAAACTCAGTCCCACGAAATAATCCTGGAAATTGCTCGTCGACATTTGATCGAACGTGTCGCCGGGATTATCGGATAGACCGTTGATCGTATATCGAAAAACCATGTCAAACCGCGGCAGGGCCTGGTTCTTGGCGACCGCGACGTTGATCCGCTGATTGTTGATTTGTAATTTCGCCTCCTGGACCTCGGATCGGCACTCCAAGGCCACTCGGACTTCCCCGATGCGATCCAGAACCAGGGGTCCCAGGGTCGGAAAGTCCGTCGGAATGATTTCAATATCTTCACCCAGATTTAGCTCCGGATCATTCATCAAGGCCTTGAGTTGATCTTCCGCGTCCTTGACCGCATTTTTCACCTGAACGTACTCCGCCTGACGCGTTCCCAAAAGAGACTGAACCCGCGTCATCTGAATCGCGTAAACATCGTAATCTTTGCGTTTTTCCAACGCGCCAAGTGTTTCTTTCGTCTGTTCCACCAGCATTTGCTGAATCACCACGCTCCGCCTCGCCTGAACCAGTTTCCAATACGCCTTCTCGACTTCCAACAGGCTATCGCGGACTGTTTCCCGATATTTGTATTTCGAGATCCGCTGATTGTTCCGGGCGGTCGCGATCCCCGAACGGTTGACGTCCAGTCCGAAATTCCGAAGGATCGGCTGGCGAAGTTCCACCGCGAAATTATTCGTAAAGGCCGGGTTCGAGTTTGGTGTCGCCAACGCCTGAGTCGCGGATTTTGTGCGAAGCAGATTATACGTCCCGGTAAGTGTTGCCCCCGTCGGAAGCAGCTTTCGCAATCCGCTCGCCATCCCTCGCGTATCGCTCTTGCCGGAAACAGACGCGTTTCCCGTCGGGTCATCCAGCTTCTGATAACTGGCATCCAGAAAATACACCGCGTCGAACGACGCTTCCGCGGATAAAATATCCGTCGCGCTAATCGCCGGTCCATAACCATCGGTTTTGATCTTGAAATTGTTGGCCAGCGCCCGCAAAACACATTCCTGCAGCGATACTTTCTCCGTCCGCGATCGGCTGATATCTTTAAGACCCACGTCCATCGGGTCTGGAACATATCGTCCGACCTCTTTGGAGGAAAAACTGACCAATCCACTCAAAGGCCCCACAGGAGCCGCGCTGCCAGTGGTCGCCGCATGAAGCGTCTGATCGATCGCCACCCTTTCCAGTATGCCCGCCGAATCCAGCGACGAATCCTTTGCGCCCGTTATCGTCCCATCCGCGCCGGCGGTCTTAACCTGTGACGTGCGCTCCTCGCACCCCAAACCCGCAAAGCCACCAATGGCCAGAAGCACCAGTGCACTCCCGACTTTCATACGCATCGTCATCATTTGCCTGTGCATGTTAAATTTCCTGATCTTTAGCCGTCACTTCTCATAAATTGCATTCTCTAAGATTATAAATATGTTTCCAACTCTGTCAATTAGAAATGACTAAATCCTTCCTTCGCGGGCGCGGCTCGTACATAGTGCGCCTTGCTCACAAAAAAGTTATCTGCTTGACAGTTGTTTGACCGTCTGGTTCGGGATAAGATATGGGCAGTGACAATATGATTGGGTTATTTTTGTAAGGGCAATACAATGTCTACCCTGGATACGGAACAAATAAATATCGATTTATTACGCGAGGATATTCGCAAGCCGATCAAGACGTTCGCTTCGCAATTGGTGAACGATATGGCGGAGAATTTAAAATCAATAAGCGTGGTCGGCAGCGCTTTGACGGAAGATTTTCATCCGCGGCGTAGCGATATTAATACTGTTGTGGTGGTTGAGCGTGAAAGTCACACGCTTTTGAAGACGCTGGCCGGGTATGGAAATCAGATGGGTAAGCTACGGCTAAAGGCTCCGCTGTTGATGACGAACGAATTTATTCAACAATCGCTGGATGTATTTGGGGTGGAATATTTGGAGTATCAGTTTAATCACGTTACGGTGTACGGACAAGACCCGTTCGACGGTTTGTGCTTTAACAAGGAAAACGTTCGATTGCAGTGTGAACGGGAATTGCGGTCGATCCAGATTCAGCTCCGGCAGGGATATATCCGCGGGTTAGGCCAGTATAAGATAGTGGGTCAGCTGCTCGTCGCGTGTGGGAGAAAATTGCTGCCGCTTTTTCGGGCGATGCTCTGGCTGATGGATATCGACCGGTCGAAGGAAACGCGGACGATGTTGGAATTGGCGGGGATGGGCTTTGGATTTGACGAAAAGTTGATGGGAACGCTTTTGAGTTTGCGGAAGCAGGAGGAGCGGTTGGGACCCGATCTGGTTGATTTGATGTTTCAGGATGTTTATAAGATCGTGATTCATCTTTGCGGGCTGGTGGATAAGCTTCGGACGAATATATGAAAAAACGCGCCTTGACTATTATTTGGTTTTTCCTCGTCTCGGCCGGAATTTCTCTGGCGGCGATTGAACCTGCGCCCAAAACTTATGTTGAAGATCGAGCCGGGGTGATCGATTCGGCGATGAAGCAGCGGTTAATCGGCCTGCTGCAAGAATTGGAACAAAAAACCGGCGCAAGGGTTATTGTGCTGACGGTGAATACGTCAGGAGGATTGCCGATAGAGCAATATTCCCTTGAACGGGCGGACAAATGGAAATTTGGAGCCAATCAGCAAAGCACCAGTGTGCTTGTTGTCGTGGCGGTCAAAGATCATTCATACCGCGTTGAAGTTGGTTATAATTTGGAGGGTGTGTTGCCGGATTCGTTTGTCGGAACAATCGGCAGGGAGTATTTTGTCCCAAATTTCCGGGCGGGTCAATATGGCAAGGGCATTTTTGAAGGAACGGCGGTGATTGCGCAGCAGGTTGCTCGGGGTCGCGGGGTAAAGTTGTCGGGTATGCCCCAGATTCCTAATCGAACAACTCGGCCTCAATCAAGCGTCAGTCCTTGTTTCGGAATTATTTTTCCGATTCTTATTTTTTGGATTATCTTCAAAATGGCTCGCCGAGGCGGGGGATCATTTTTTTGGGGAATGTTGGCGGGTTCCCTGCTGTCGAATATGCGAGGTTCGGGACGCGATTCGTTCGGTGGCGGGGGATTTGGGGGGAGCAATTTCGGTAGTTTCGGAGGCGGTGGCGGAGGCGGATTTGGCGGCGGGGGAGCGAGCGGAAAATGGTAGGTTTTGACGTAAAAGAGGCACGACCGTAAGGGAGTGAATAAGGAAATACCATACAAACACAAAAGGAGTTTTAAAATGATGCAGCCGGCAAGTAAAATCGGTGCGGTAATTTTAGGAATTGTGATCGCTCTTGTTATTTTAGGGGCGATCATACTGATTCCCATTTATCACGGATACAATAGGGCAATCGGCTTGGAAGAGGCGGTTAAAAGCAACTGGGGACAGGTGGAGACGCAGTTGCAGCGGCGGTATGACTTAGTTCCCAATCTGGTTCAGACGGTCAAAGGCTATGCCAAGCATGAAGAAGAGATATTTAACAACATCGCCAATGCCAGGACCAAATATTTTCAAGCCCAGGGCGTGACGGAAAAAGTCGAAGCATCCAATCAATTGGAAAGATCATTGTCGCGATTGCTTTTTCTGCAGGAACAGTATCCGAATCTTAAGGCCAACGAAAACTTTTTGAAACTTCAGGATCAACTGGAAGGGACAGAAAATCGTATTGCTGTGGCGCGGACGCGGTATAACGAAGTGGTGCAAAATTTGAATACGTATGTTCGTTCGTTCTTTGGACGTTACTTTGCGGGCATGGCCGGAGTTAAGCCGGGAGTGTACTTCCAGACCCCCGAAGGCCAGAAGACGGCACCCAAAGTTGCGTTTTGAGGTTAGTGAAAAATGAAATATCGCCATGCGTTGTGTTTGTATCCTTATTTGGTTGATCACAGTTCGGGGATTGGCATTTTTCCTCCGACGGGATTGGAATATATCGCGACGGCATTAAAGGGGCACGTGGACCGAATCACCTTGATCGATCTGCGACACGAGCGAGGTCTGCAGTCGATGCGGAATATGCTTGGGTTTATCGAACGCGAGAAGGTCGATTTGATTTGTCTGAGCTTTTGCTGGAAGGCCAAGTACGGCAAGGTCATTGGCTATATTCGGCAATTGCCGTCGGATCGCATGATCGTGGTCGGCGGGCGGGAAGCCACGGCCAACGTGGACGATCTATTCAATAAGTGTCCGAACGTGCAGGTCGTCGTCCGCGGGGAAGGCGAGGAGACGATTGTCGAATTCGCCGACGGTCGGCCGTGGGAAGAAATTCTCGGATTATCGTATAGAAAGGATGGCGGGATTGTTCATAACGACAATAGGCCTTTGCAATCGGTCGAGTCAATCGTGCCGCCGGACCGGACGATGCGGCGGACGAAATATGTTCCCGTGATCCGCGGATTAAAGCTTTTACCGCTGGAATTCGACACGGTTTTAAGTTCCCGCGGTTGTCCATATAAATGTAAATTTTGCACGTTCAACTTAAATCCGCTGGGTCAGAAACGGGAGTACGAGGCTCGGTCGGCGGAATCTGTGGTGGAGGAAATCGCCTCGACGAGTGCGCGATTCATTCAGTTTGCGGATGACAATTTCTTCGTCACGCCGTCGCGGGCCCAGAGGATTTGCGATATGCTTATCGAACGAGGTATAAAAAAGATTTATTGTGCCAACGCCCGGCTTGAGGTGTCTAAGAACCCTCAAATATTGGAAAAAGCCTACAAGGCCGGTTTCCGCGTTTTGCTGCTGGGGATCGAATCGGCCACCGACCGGATATTGAAACAACTCGACAAAGGATTTACTACCGACCAGGTTCGCGACGCGTTCAAAGTGCTGCGGCAGTTTCCGTTCTGGTACCATGCGTACTTTATCTACGGAAATATCGGTGAGACCGAACAAGAGATGCTGGAGATTCCGAAATTTGCCGGGGAGCTTGGGGTTCATGCCATCACGCTAAGCCAATTGTATATGGACAAATTTACGCCGCTTCGCGAAGTGGTGGAAAATACCCCCGGATACTGGATCAGCCCGAACGGACACGTTTATTGCAAAGAATTCGACAAGCATAAATTACTGAAAATTCGCAATAAGATTCGAAATCGGTTCTGGTATCGGCCGGGGCATATAGTAAAAATGCTTTCCTCGCTCAAGCAAACGGAAATAATGAATTACCGGGACCTTTTGCGGTTGGGGATCGTGCTTCCCTGGGTCGGATTCGATTACCTCGCCAAACGCGCCCAAAAGATCCTCCAGCGGGTGTGAATGCTCATTTAACGGTTATCTCATTTTTCCCAGGTCTTTAAGACTCCGCTGGGGGCAGCGGAGCTATATGTCATATCATCCCCTCCATGGCCACCAACCCACCGTTTATGTTACATACTCAAATTGACCGGTTTTACGCCGCGAGGAGTTTTTCCAGGCGGCGAACCACGGATTTTTCATGACTCGTTTTAATGACATTTTGAATTTCCTCCTGCCAGATCATCTGACGCATCTGGACCT
>JBAZZQ010000031.1:0-46193 GCA_041658725.1 Phycisphaerae bacterium
GCAATCACATCCTCCGTTTGCGGACGGCGGTCAAATCCGGTCGATGGGAAAACTTTTGGTCGCATTACCTTTGCCTCAAAGATTCTGCATAAGGACTACGTAAAATGAAAACTACACCCCAAAAAATTAACACAAATCTAATTGGAAAAATACTTGCATGAAGAGTAAATTTCCATAAAATTTGTGGCGTTAAGCTTAGGATTTTGTCGATTTTTAGCAAAAGGACAAGTTTTTATGAAAAAACTTACGTCTATGTTCTAATTGGACCCGAACATTGTCTGGAAAACATGGAGAACAAAAATGAAACATTTGGCCCTTCTTGCCCCGGCGGTTCTGACACGCAAGAAACATCGTGCAATGATTGTCGCTTTGTTGTTCTTGATTTTACCGGCGGCAAGTCTTTGCTACGGTGAGTCAGCACAATCGACCCCGAAATTGGATCAAGCTCTGGCGGGAGGCGAAACGCTCCCTGCCGCTTCGGGAACTCCCATGGAGCAACGGATGTCAAAAATGGAGGAATTGCTCAAGCAGCAGCGTCAGGAGATCGAAACCCTCCATAAACAACTCTCCGGTCAGGCAGAGGGGCGACTCAATAAGGCCCGATCGGATGAGATTCGTCAGATGGTCAAAGATATTCTCAGCGATGAAAAGTTTCGCAATGAGGTTTATCAGCCGAGCCTCACGGCGGGGTATGATCATGGATTTTATATCAAAAGTCCGGATGACGCGTTCTATTTAAAGACCCGTATCAAGACCCAGTTCCGGTATACCGGGGTCAGCAGGGACCACCGGGACGCGAATTTCTTCGGTAATAAACCCCTTCGCAACAGGTCGGCCTTTGAATGGGAACGGTTGCGACTCTATTTCACCGGCTGGCTGTGGGACAAAAAGCTAAATTACACCTTTTCGATGGAGCAAAGCACCAATAATGGAGGCAACAATGTCCGGCTCTATGACGGTTACTTTGATTATGAATACATGAAGGATCAGAAGGTTAGGTGGGGTCAATTCAAGTTACCTTTTGGCAAAGCAAGTCAGATAGTTTCCGCGTATAACCAGATGTTCGTGGAGAACTCGACACCGACGGAATTTTTTGCCCCTGGACATTCGCTCGGGATCATGGCCCATGGTGATCTGTTCAAGAACAAACTGTCCTACATGGTTGGGGCGTTCAACGGGGTTAAAAACACAGGTGATGACGCGACGCTTCTTGACAGCCAACTCGCCGCTTCAGGCCGGTTGATCTATCATGTTCTTCCAGGATATGATGATGGGGATGAAACCGACTTGGCCTATCATCAAAAACCAGCAATGGATATCGGCGGAAGTTTTTTGTATAACCAGAACGATGGGGACATTGGTGGTGGAAATGGTCGAAATCAACTGTCCTATGCCGTCCAGGACCTGATCCGCGGTGGTCGTGGAGGATACGGTCTGTCACCCGACGTCGGCAGCGAAATTATCCAACTCGGCGCCCATGTCGGATTCAAATATAAGGGCCTGTCTCTCGCGGGCGAATATTACTTCCGGAATATCAACAGCGACCACAGCTGGAGTCCGTGGAATAGGCTGACTGGCGGTGACGGTGAGGGAACCGGCAGCCCCCAGGGCGGATATGTGCAAGCCGGGTATTTTATAATTCCCAAAAAATTGGAAGTCGCCGCCCGACTGGGTGGGATATGGGCTATCGGTGACGACCGAAGCACAGAAGAGACGGTGGGTGTAAACTATTACATTCACGGTCAAGCCCTTAAGATTTCGGGAGATATTACCCATATCGATGAAGTTCCGATTGCGAATAAAACCGTTGGGGTGGATCTCAATGACAAAAACGTGTGGATGTATCGATTACAAGTTCAGGCGACAATGGATTAAACAGGAGTGAACGTATGAAAAACAAAATGATGACGCGTTTAATGGTGGTAGGAATGTTGGCAATGGTAGCGGTGTCGGGTTGTACTTTTACGGCCGCCCAACTTTCCGATTGGTCAGGGTCTCTGGCCGGTCTGGGTGTCGGCGGATTTTGGGACCTTAACGTAACACCTGCCGTAAATCCTACCGGCGATAATATCACAAAGGGCTTTCTGGATTTGGGAAGAAAAATCGCCATTCAACTGACAACAAATAGTATTAATCAGCATATACCGCTTGATCCCGGATCAATCAAATAGCATTTTACAATGACTAAATCCTAAATCCTAATGTCTAATGACTAATGTTTGAGCGAGGAATCCGGCGTTTAAGACATTAGTCATTTACCAGCTATAATATTCGAATGCAAAGCAAGCTTCGATATAAGATTGTTACAGGCCCCGCGGCGATTGATATTGTCGCACGGATAATATCGGCAGGACAAAAGGCACTTTTCGACGCAAAGGCCATCGACGTTTTTCTGAAATTTATCGCCCGATACGCCATCGACGTTTCCCGCCAGCCCGTCGCCCAGATCGACGATCAAATCGTCGCCTATGGCTTGTGCCTCGTCAACCCCGGTGCGACCGGAAATGTTTTTCTACCCGACGATTTTCCTCAACTGCCTGGCGAGTATGATTTTCCCACCGTGGCCGCCGGAGTGCTGACTTTCCTGGCAGAAAAAATCGACCCGTGGAATCTCGCCTTTCTCCAGACCATGGTCTGCGACGAAAATTCACCAACCTGCCAAATTTTTCAAAAAGCCGGTTTTTCTCCCCTCTGCCGTCTGATGACCATGCAAACCAATGTCCCCCCTCCAACACAACCAGAAAATTCAGGCTTTCATGAATGGGTTCAATATAATCAATCAACCCGCGAACGATTCGCCGCTGTAATTTTACAATCCTACGAAGGCAGTATCGATTGTCCGCGCCTGACCGGATTACGAACCGGACAGGAAATTCTCACGGGCCATTATCATTCCGGCCTCTTCGAACCCCAGGGCTGGTGGATATTGCACCACAATCACCGCGATGCAGGAGTCTTAATGCTAAACGGTACCGAAGAAAACCCGCGCCTCCTGGAAATTGTTTACATGGGCCTTACCCCGCAATCCCGAGGGACCGGCTTAGGCCAAATTCTTCTCCACCACGCCTTCGACGTCTGCCGCCGATTGGGGAAAAATACCCTCCGATTAGCAGTTGATTGTGACAACACCCCCGCGATAAAATTATACCGAAAATTTGGCTTTCAGGAGATAGGCTATCAAACCGTAATGGCCGTTCTGAACGAAAACCGGCGAAGAAATTATTAGCCACGAATTACCCAGCGCGGCCGAAGGCCGCGCTGGGTAATTCGTGGCTAAAAAATCCGAATCTTAAAAGCGAGAGGAGTATCATGGCCGTCGAAAGCTGTGAAATTGAATTGCGCGTCCGTTATGTGGAAACCGACCAGATGGGCTACGTCCATCATTCCCGTTACGCTAATTATTTCGAAATGGGCAGGACCGAACTCCTTCGTGCCTGCGGGGTAAGCTACCGCCACATGGAAGAATCGGGAACCTTTTTTGTGGTCGTTCGTCTGGAAATGCGTTACCTCGCCCCCGCCAAATATGACGACGAGCTAAAACTCCTGACCCGAACCACCCGTCTGACCCGCGCCCGTATCGAGCACGAATATAAACTATTTCGCAAATCCGACAATCGTCTCCTGACCGAAGGCCACAGCGTCCTTGCCTGCGTAGACCGCTCCGGCCAGGTCATCGCTATTCCCGACCTCTTCATGGATCATTTTGGCTCATCGTAGCGTTGGAATAACGAAGAAATAAAATGTCGAATTCTCTTTTAATTCCTATCCGCCAGTTTCTCCACCAAATATTTTCCTGTATACGAAGTCGCGTGCCGAACAATTTCTTCCGGCGTGCCCTTGGCCATAATGGTTCCCCCACCGTCGCCGCCCTCCGGCCCGAGGTCAACAATATAATCCGCGCTCTTGATCACGTCCAGATTATGCTCGATGACGATCACCGTATTTCCCAAATCCACCAGCCGGTTCAACACATTAAGCAAATTATGAATATCCGCAAAATGCAAACCCGTCGTCGGCTCATCCAGAATGTATAGCGTTTTGCCGGTCGCCGTTTTTCCCAATTCAGTCGCCAGTTTCACCCGCTGGGCCTCTCCGCCGGAAAGTGTTATCGAACTTTGCCCAATGCTGATATAACCGAGCCCCACGTCATGCAACGCTTGCAGCAACTGCCTTACCCGTGGAAAATTATCAAAAAACGTCAATGCCTCCTCGATCCGCATAGCGAGGACATCGGCGATATTTTTCCCCCGAAATTTGATTTCCAGAGTCTCCCGATTATATCGTGTCCCCTTGCACTCCTCGCAGACGATAAAAACGTCCGGCAAGAAATGCATTTCGATCTTTTTCGTCCCCTGGCCCTGGCAGGCCTCGCAGCGTCCGCCCTTGACGTTAAAACTGAACCGGCCCGGTTTGTAACCGCGAATTTTCGCTTCCCTCGCCTGGATAAACAAATGCCGGATCAGGTCGAAAACCCCCACGTACGTCGCCGGATTGCTCCGCGGGGTTCTGCCGATTGGCGACTGATCGATTTCAATCACCTTGTCGATCCGGTGTATCCCGCTCAACCCCGCGTATTGTCCGGGTTTCTCCCGTGAATTATAAAGCTTGCGTTTAAGGACCCGCAGTAGCGTCTGCGTAATCAGCGTGCTCTTGCCCGACCCGCTGACCCCCGTCACGCAGATCATCGTTCCCAGCGGAAATTTTACATCGATATTTTTGAGATTATTTTCTCCCGCCCCTTTTAGTTCAATCGCGTAATCCAGATCAACCTTCCGCCGCTGCTGGGGCGTTTCAATCCGAAGTTTCCCCGATAGATACCCGCCGGTAATGGAATCGGGACAGTTGATCACCTCCTGGACGCTCCCCTGTGCCACGATATTTCCCCCGCGCTCACCTGGCCCAGGACCAATATCGATCACGTGGTCGGCTTCAAACATAGTCTGCTCATCGTGCTCCACAACAATCACCGTATTGCCCAAATCCCGAAGCCGTTTAAGCGTACCAATCAACCGGTCGTTATCCCGCTGATGAAGCCCGATGGTCGGCTCATCGAGCACATAACAAACTCCCACCAACCCCGATCCAACCTGTGTCGCCAGTCTTATACGTTGCGACTCGCCGCCCGAAAGTGAACTGCTCGTCCGATCCAGCGTCAGGTATCCAAGCCCCACGTCGGCCATAAACGTCAACCGATGCCGAATCTCCTTGAGAATCTGTTCCGCGATGACTTTCTTTTCCCCCGCCAGTTCAAGCTGATCGAAAAAATCACACCCTTTCGTGATGCTCATCGACGTAACGCTTCGAATATTCTCCCCGCTGATCTTTACCGCCAAGGCCTCAGGACGCAATCTCGCCCCCTGGCACGCTCGGCAAGGCTGTTCGCTCAAATACCGATGCAACTGCTCCTTGACAAAATCGCTGTCCGTGTGCTTCCACCGGTAATCGAGATTGGGAATCACTCCTTCAAAATATTTCCCCGAATCGCCCGACCCGTACATGAGAGTTTTCCGAATCTTAGCCGGCAAATCCTTATATGGCGTGTTCGGGCTGACTTTAAAATCCTTACAGAATTGCCGCAGAATCTGGCTGTACCAGATATTCATTCGTTTTCCGCTGTGCCGCCAGGCGTCGATGGCCCCTTCCGTCAAACTTACATTCGGATCGGCCACGATCAAGTCCGCGTCGAATTCCAAAATAGTCCCCAACCCATCGCATTCCTTGCACGCTCCGTACGGACTATTGAAACTGAAAATCCTCGGCTCCAACTCTGCCAGCGAAATCCCGCAATCGGGACACGCATATTTTTCACTAAAAAGCTGATCTTCCCATTTTTCAGATCCGACCTCGCGGGCAATCACCACCAACCCCTCGCCCATCCTCAACCCGAGTTCCACCGAATCCGCCAGCCGTGTACTGATCTGCGGCTTGACCGCCAGCCGGTCGATCACCGCCTCAATCGTATGTTTCTTGAATTTGTCTTTCTCCAGCGACGGCACTTCCCGAATATCGTAAATCTTCCCGTCCACGCGAACGCGAACGAATCCCTCCGTCTGAATCTGGGTAAAGATATCCTTATGAACCCCTTTTTGCCCCCGAATTACCGGTGCCAAAATCATAATCCGCGTATCCTGGGGCCAGGCCAAAATGGTATCCACAATTTTCGACACCGGCTGCGAGCGAATCTCCTTCCCGCACTTGTAACAATGAGGCGTTCCGATCCGGGCGAACAAAAGCCGCAGATAATCATAAATCTCCGTCGTCGTCGCCACCGTGCTTCGCGGATTACTGCTCGCCGACCGCTGCTCGATGGCAATCGTTGGGGGTAATCCTTCGATATGCTCCACGTCCGGCTTTTGCATCTGCTCCAGAAATTGCCGGGCATAGGCCGACAGGCTTTCCACATATTTTCGCTGCCCCTCGGCATAAATCGTATCAAACGCCAGCGAACTCTTCCCCGACCCCGACAGACCCGTAATCACCACCAGCTTATCCCGCGGGATAGTAATGTTGATATTGTTTAAATTATGTTCACGAGCACCATAAATGCGGATGTAATTATCTGTCATGAACAAGACTGCCTTTCCCTATACCCTTTTTCGCTTTTATACCAAACAGGTAAATATATCCCCCCAAACCAATGAATTCAAGCCGTAACCAAATTCATAAGAGACGCGACCGTAAGGGAGTGGATAATAATCACCATCGCGCAGGATGTTTTTTGGGCGGCATAAGAATTTTCGTGAGCAAAGCCGCCGCCGTTCCGGTCGTCAACGCCTGACCCACCACTTCGACGACGGAAAACGGCAGAGGCAGGGCATGGCGGGTTAAAACCGTTTCAATGGCATAAATAGCGGAAATGATGATGACCCCGGTAGCGGAAGTAACGGCATGAGCCAGGGGACTGTCGGCAAAAAGAACGGGACGAAGCGTAAGGATGAGCATCCCGAAAAGTCCGAAGGCCAGTGCCTGTGAACCCAGCGGTGAGATGCTGGTTAAATCTCCCATCAGCCCCACAACCCAGACCAGAAGAACCGTCCATTCGTTGGGTTTGGAAAGTAAATAAAGATTAGCCAAAATCACCAGGGCCGACGGCCGAAGCTGATCCGGAAAAATAATCGGCAAAAAAGCCGTCTGTAAAATCAAAGCGACATAAGCAAATATAACAAATTTCACCAAACGCATATCAAAATCATAATGTGTTCAACGATAAATGCCAAGAACTTATCCTCGACTTGATCGGGGATGCAAAGTAAAATAGGGGCGACTTTCAAGGCGAAGCTAAAAAATGGCAAATGAGTTAATACCCATAACAAAAATAGCTATTTTCAGGAAGAAGGAAATCAGAAAAACCATTCACAATAACCAGTGGTGGTTTGTCCTCAGGGATGTCGTTGCCGCTCTGACGGATTCCGCCCAACCCGATGGGTATATTAAGGATATGCGTAGAAGAGACCCGGAACTTGCCAAAGGGTGGGGGCAAATTGCCACCCCCCTTTCTGTACAAACATTAGGGGGTATGCAAAAACTAAACTGTGCCAATACCGAAGGCATTTTTCGTATAATTCAGTCAATTCCATCACCTAAAGCGGAGCCTTTTAAGCTTTGGCTGGCCAAAGTCGGTTATGAACGGGTGCAGGAAATCGAAGACCCTGAAATCGCGACTAAACGCACACGGGCTTTATATAAAGCCAAAGGATATAGCGATGACTGGATTGAAAACGTATGCGCGGTATCGCTATTCGTGAAGAACTCACTGATGAATGGAAAAATCATGGCGTTAAAGAAGAGAAAGAATACGAAATTTTGACAGCCGAGATATCCCAAGCGGCCTTTGGCCTTACTCCCAGCCAATACAAAAAACTTAAAGGATTGAAACGGGAAAATTTGCGAGACCACATGACTGATTTGGAACTTATTTTCTCCATGCTCGGCGAGGCTTCAACAACCCAGATTACAAGGGTTGAGCATCCGGCTGGTTTTGATGAAAACAAAAACGTCGCGCGGCGTGGTGGAAATGTCGCCGGCGTAGCACGCAAAAAACTCGAACAGGAAACCAGTCATAAGGTGATTAGCAGAGAAAACTATCTTCAAAAACCTCTGAGCAAAAAACTTAAAGATAATAAATAGTAAACCTTCTAAAGATAAAGGCTGACACAAGCGGCACAACCATTGACTTGCTACGCTCTTTTTTATTGCAAAATGCAAATTGCAAAGTTAATATGAAAGACGAAGATGGTGGGTTTTGGAAAACCTATCCTACCAAGTATAGGAAGTATTTCGGCTGGAGTGTTATCTGGAAGGAAAACCCCAAAGCGGGTTTATCTTGAAACCGCATAAGTAGATAGGTGGCAATTCCATGGGTAAGCGTAACCGACAGACATTCCTTCGAGCGTTCATGTTTACTTTGGTGATTCAGTTAGTTTTTTATGGATTCTACTGGGTTTTCGTAATTGCCAGGCCTTTGGGTTCATTCCACACCTCTATCTTTGGAAAAGCCTACCTTTACTTTTATTTTCCTGTGATCGCTCTTGTTGGTGCCTTCCTAGACGGCCTGGGCCTCCCTTCTGGCCATCAGCCAAAGATTATGCTCATATTCGTCGTAACTCCGGTCATCGGTATCTTCCTGTATTCGACCGTCTTTGCTTATGTGGCCGGTGCTTTTTCGAAGAGTTCCAAGGCGGGTAACCCTGATGAAGTTGGGTAACCGGGTAGCGGCGGGTTTTTCGAAACCCCACCTACCCATTGCGAATCAAATCAATCCCGCCGTCCACTTGACGACATTGGCGAAGAATTGGGCATACCAGTTGCCGACCTCGATGGCGTTGGCGTTTTGCGCCTGGGCGCAAACTCTCGTATCGCCCCAATCCACCAGCCCGCCGACCCAGTGCGGGGCGACGTCGGAAGCGAACGCTGTGACCCGGCCTTGGCCGTGATGGCCAACCACCAACAGCGGATCGGATTTTTCAAAGGGTTTGAAGGTGTAACCGGTTGAGGATCGCGAGACGGAAAACCGGCGGGCGGAGAGAATGGTTTCTGCCTGCGGCTTGGCCCGGAGCAGGTTAAATCCGCCGATGGTGGGGGGGTGTTGATCAAAAGGCAAGGTTGCAATAATTTCATGATCTTGATTTTTTTCAATCAGACACGGCTGGGGACAGTTGATACGGTCGTCCGTTGGCTGGAGGAAAACGGGTAAAACTTCCGCCAGGGTCGTCTGGGTGTATTCCCGATTCAGGCCCGTAAATGATTCCCAGCCGCCGATCATCAGTAATCCGGTTCCCTTGCTGATTTTTTTTGTCAGCAGGTCCAATTGGCCGGGGGGGAAATTGGCTGACGGGTAATCGCTGATGATGATCGCCCGGTACTCGACATTTAACATCTCAGGCGAAACGATCTTGTCCGAGGCCAGATAATCGAACGTGAGATTGTGATAGGTCATAATCCCCGCCAAATAGGACGCCGCTTCTTTTATCGCCGTATCGCCCAGATAAAGAATTTGTTTTTTCATGGTCTTGAGCCTTCCATTCAAACCTTATATAATCATGCCTTCACAAACGAAAGTAAAGGAGTTTTAAACCGTGTTAAAAGGCAATGCGATCGTGGGCCAATCGGGCGGCCCGACCTCGGTTATCAATGCGTCGCTGGCGGGCATTATCGACGCCGCTAAAACATTCAGCGGCATTAAAAGAGTTCTGGGTATGCGATATGGCATCGAAGGATTCATGGCCGAGAATATCATCGACCTCGGCAAGGAACCGGAGGCCAATATCAAGGGATTAAAGACCACCCCATCCAGCGCCTTGGGCAGTTGCCGGAAAAAATTGAAAGACGACGATCTGCCGGTGATTTTTGAAAAATTGGAAAAATATAATATCCGCTATTTATTCCTGATCGGCGGAAACGACACGATGGACACGGTCCATCGGATTGAAGCCTACGCCAAGACGCAAAATTATGAACTGATCGGCATCGGCGTACCCAAAACGGTGGACAATGACCTTTTCGGCACGGACCACACGCCGGGTTTTCCCAGCGCCGCCAAATTCATGGCCCTGTCGGTCATGCAAGCGGGGGTGCTTGCTCGTGACATGCGCAAAGTGGACCAATTCGTGATTTTTCAAACCATCGGCCGTGAGGCGGGCTGGCTGGCGGCGGCCACCGCGGCTGGCAAGAAAGATGAATCCGACGCCCCCCACATCTTGTGTTTGCCGGAACGTTTTTTTGAAAAAGAAAAATTTCTCAGCGATGTAAAACGATGCTATGACAAGTACGGCTGGGTCTCGGTCGTCTGCGGCGAGGGAATCACCTACGCCGACAAAACCCCCGTCTCGGCCTCTCGGATAACGGATCAATTTAAAAATGTCGAATTTGGCGCGATGGGCGGGACCAGCGCCGCCATGATGCTTCACCGGTTTATTAGCGACGAATTTAAATTCCGCGGCGAGTTTCAGGTTACCGAATCGCTCTCGATGTGCGCCGCCGACCGCACGGTCAAAAAAGACATCGACGAAGCGTACCTCTGCGGCAGAACCGCGGTCAAACTCGCCAAAGAAGGAAAAACCGGATTAATGGTCACTCTCGTCCGCCAGCCGGGAAAAATTTACAAGTGCGCCACCGGCACGATTCCACTAAAAGAAGTCGCCGTCCGAGCCAAACCCATGCCCGACGAATTTATCAACCAGGAAGGAAATTTCGTAACCGACGCGTTTATCAAATACGTAAAACCCCTGATCGGCGAGTTGCCGGAATATACGAAATTATCGTATAAGCCGGTGAAATAAAAAGGGAAAATGGAAACGATGCGAAGAAGGGATACCGAATTTTCCAAAGGGTGGGGACAACTTGTCACCTCCCTTTTGGTCGAGACAGTCAGCAAGGCTCGAAAGGATTTAAATCCAAGACAAGGAAACGTGTGATTTCCAGGGAAAATTACCTCCAGAAATCGCAGGACAAGAAATTGCTGGATGATGAATAGAATTCTCTATGACAAAGGATTTTTTTGATATTCTGGATGTCTCTCTTCGCGAAGATACTTACACAAGTTTAATTGTGGAAGTCCTTAATACATCACAACCGATCCTGAAGGGTTTGGTCCACGAGCTTATTGGGAAAGAACTTTCGTTCTGTTTATTAAGGCCCGTGGCTTTTCGAGAACCCATTCAAGACGGCAGTGAGCGGCCGGACATAATCATCAAAGGGGTTACGGATCAGGGTGAACATTGGATAGTGATCGAGGCCAAGATCAAATCGAAAGAAGGAGAAAAGCAATGTGAGCGTTATCGAAAACGATTGGATGAAAAAAAAGACAGAGAAAACCCTCAAAAAAGATTCTTCGATTTCGATCTCTTTTTCCTTACCTTAACTGGCGAATGGGCTGAAGATCCGCATTGGAAGCCCCTCACGCACAAAACCTTGGCAGATGTCCTGTCAAAATACGATGGGGACCGTATTCTGGAAAAAGACCCCGTCCTTGCTCCTCTATGGAAGGTGTTTGCTCAACGGTTGCATCATCACGATAGCTTTTTACCCCAAAGTTTGGATATTCCTATGTTGGGATGGTTAAATGATGCAAAAAATGAATATTTCATTACCGCCGAAGATCGCTGTAAAAAACTAGCGAAGGTCATGATTCCACCTCTGTGGCATTACAAAGCAGGTATTTTCCAGGCACGGGGTGGGCCTAAATGCCTGATTAAGATTTGGAAACCTTCTTGGATAACCGAATTTTATATAGATTCCGGCACGGTTCCTTTAGAGAACTGCATCAGTATTCATTATGAACTGGCTTCTTATTATCCCTGCAAGCCCGGTGGGTTTAGCTGTCGGTTGCATTGCGAGACGAATCCTTACATGAAAAAAGAGACTCTGTATTCTCTTGGTGTCGCGGCCGAGCGATATTTGATGTTTGCGGATGAGTTCAAAAGAATACTACATGGAAATATTGATGGTACTGGGTGGAAACCTTCAAATAATTGGTTGGAAAAGGCAAAATTGACCTGTTATGTTAACGAAAGAACAACCATTGCTGAGTTTGCAAAGAATTTGCAGCCTCATTTTGACAAATGTTGTGATGTTGTTACTTCTGCCATGATAGATGCAGCAAAAAAGTGCCATCTTTCCTGGTGGAAGAAAATTCAAGGTAATATGAATTCATAGTAAGTAGAGCAACCCTTTATAATAACTGTTTGGAGCCTTTAATTATGAAAAACGAACAGAAATACACACAGTTTGCCTTGATCCGCGAGATGATGGAAACTCCGGGGATTATCCGGAATTTCAATTTAAAGGATACCGACAATGTCGTCGCGGCGATCAAAAAGGCCCGACGATTGTTTTTTACCGGCGAAGGATCGAGCCGTATTTTCCCCGCCAAAAATGCCATGACCCAGGCTATGCGCAAAGGAATGAATTTGAACCTGGCCACGGACGGAGCACGGCAGGCGGGGGAATATAATCTTTCAAAGTTCGTCGTGTTCGCCGCGTCCAACAGCGGAAAGACCAAGGAAGTAGTCGGGCTGTTCGATACTTTAAAGAAAGAGGGCCACACGAATTTGTTCGGCTTGACGGCCAATCGAAATACGATGCTCGAATCCCTGGCCAAACAGACATTCGTTCTAAGTTGCGGGTCGGAAGACGCGGTGGCCGCGACCAAGAGCGTCGCCGAGCAGGCCTTGTTTTATCAGTCGTTACTGGCGAAGGTGAAAAATAAATCCTTCGACAAAAAATTACCCGCCCTGGCCGATGCGTTTGAAGCAGCTCTGACCATGCCTATCGATCCGAAGATTACCGAAGCCATTGCAAACGCCGGCACGATTTACTTCGCCGGACAAAATGACGGGGTGGCTGAAGAATTAACCCTCAAAACCAACGAGATCACCCGCAAAAAAAGCGATTATCTGGAAGGGACTTATGCCGTGCACGGCATCGAAGAGGTCATGAACCCCGACGATGTGGTCATCTTCATTAATCCCTATCCCGAGGAATGGGATAAGATCAAACAGACCCTAGTGGACGGCGTGAAGATGAAGGTCTTCGCCATCGCTGAAAAAAATACGATTTTCCCGACGATCCGGGTCAAGGGCGTTAAGGAACTGTCGGCCTATGTCTATTTGGCGGCGGGCTGGAATATCCTGGTCGAAGTCGGACTGCGGCTGGGCATCAACCTCGACAAACCGACCCGAGCACGTAAAGTCGGAAACGAGTTCATAGCCTGATGGAACGAATTCATCGATTAAAAGAGCACCTGGTCAAAAATGGAATTGATCTGGTCATTCTAAACCAGAATTCGGATCTTTATTATTACACCGGTTCGGTCCAGCCGTTGTACCTGGTAGTCCCTGCCACAAGTGAAGCCTTTGTCCTGGCCCGAAAAGCGATCCACCGCGTTCGGGAAGAATCGCGGGTAAAACTCGAAACTTTTTCTAATTCCAAAGACCTGACGGAAATTTTCCAGCGACACGGCATTGCCTCCGCCAAACGAGTCGGCTTTACCCTCGATCTGACTTCCTACGCTACCGTCACCAGGTTTCAACGCTTGCTCGGAACCCACGAAATCGTCGATATATCCTGGGATATCCGAACCTTGCGGATGGTAAAATCAAAATCGGAAATCGCACTCCAGACCCAAGCGGGAGCCATTATGTCGCAGGTTCCGCAAATCATAAAATCCAGCTTTAGGCCGGGAATGACTGAGCTTGAATTAACCGCCGCCCTGGAAAATTATTTTCGCCTGAACGGCCACGGTGCAATGGTGCGCTGCCGGCGGGAAGGCACTGAAATGGCGGGATTTGGCGTCTGTTCCGCCGGCGTCAACAGTCTGTCGGGAACGAAATTTGACGGCGTCTGCTGCGGTAAAGGAATTTCCCCAGCCAACCCCACCGGGGCCAGCCGTGATCCAATCGCCAAGTGTGTTCCTGTCATCCTCGATTACACGTTTGTCCTCGAAGGATATCATATCGATCAGACAAGAATGTTTTCCTGGGGCACTCCTTCGGACGAAGTGCTCAAAGCGTATAACGCGATGGTCAAAATCGAACATACGATTATCAACTCCCTCAAACCAGGCCGGCTTTGGGAAGACATTTATACCGACGCCCTCAACCTCGCCGCCGATCTCGGCTACACCGAGGGATTCATGGGCCTCAATCCTGAAAAAGTCAAATTCATCGGTCACGGCGTCGGCCTGGAACTGGATGAGCCTCCCTATCTGGCTCCGCAGATGAAATATCCCCTCGCCCAGGGAATGGTCCTGGCCATCGAACCCAAAGTCGCCTTGCCGAATATCGGCGTGATCGGGATTGAAGACACTGTAGTGATCGACGATCACGGGACAAAATGCCTGACCATTTGCCCCGCGGAATTTCTTATGGTACAATAGATAGAAAGGTAAGCAATGCTCAGCAATACCGAAACACAACTTTCCACTCCTCGAGTCAAGATAAACCAAAATCTCGATTTGTATGTGGCGACTCTCAACGGTATCCAGGATCAAATTCGATTTGCCGATACCAAGGCCGGGTTTATCGCGGCCCTGAATACATTACCGTTTGGGTTCATCATCACCAGCCTGGATAAATTCACCGCCACCCACGGCCAATCGCCCAAAGAGCGAATTATTCACTGGATCCTTTTTGCCTTTCTTATTCCTTATACGATCGCCACGATCGTTTCCATCGGGCTGGTGGTCTACTCGGTCATGTCGCGATGCAGTGAATTGTCGCCCATGTGCAAGATTTTTTTCGGCCACATCGTCGAGTTCTACGGAAAGGATCACGGCAAGTACGTTCAGGAAATCAGCCAGATGACCGATTCGCAGTGGGCCGAGGAAATTGGAACCCAGATCGTCGAAGTATCTCACATCGCCTTAGCCAAGCACAAATTGATTCGCTGGGCGGCGTTATCGACCCTGATGGCCTTTGTCTTATGGATCGTTTCGATGGCGACCATCTCGTTCGTTTCCCTGCTTTATGCTTAACTTTGTATCCTTGACATACCGTGCCTTGTTATGGGTATATTGCTTTGACGGTCTGTTATCCCCTCAGCAGTTGCGTATCGGATGCTCATTACGAACCTTACAGCCAAAAGGCTACCTGTCGCCCCCCTGTCAGTGAGCGGTTAAAACCAGACAGATTGAGGAGACAAGGGTTTACCAATTAACCCGCATTTTTCAGCGCGCCGTGGGCGTTGCTAAATTAATCCTATCCAAATTACGGGGGTTATCCGTGCAATGGATAGTAAAATGTTGTTTTAAAACTGTTTGAGGGTCAGAGTTCTTTATGCTGTCCGGTCGCCGTTGCGCAATGGATATTCATACTAAAGCTCCTTATCAACAAGGGCTTACGGGAAAATCGGGGCGACTAGATTCGAACTAGCGACCTCCTGGTCCCAAACCAGGCGCTCTAACCAAACTGAGCTACGCCCCGGACAAGTTCATTGTAGCAAAAAGTATTGGATCATGCTATATCATAAATATCAAAAATGTCATGAGGATCGCCGATTGCTTTCGCGAGAACATTTACGAAAGATCGCATCGTTGGGTCGTGAGTGGCTCAATGCCGAGCCGTTCTGGTCGCGACAAGTTTTTCTGACCCTGCTTTGGGGCAGAATGCTGCAAGGGAAAGATTTACTGCACCGGGATCATCTGCCTCTTGAAAATGTCCTGGAAAACTTTGGACGGCTGTTGAAAAAGATTCCCAACCCTGCCAGGAACGAGGAATGGGATTTTTTTACCAACACCCTCTGGGATTTGAAATCGGCGGAAAATTTCTGGCAGGCGCTGGGGTGCGTGGATTTTGACTCCGTCTGGGCGCGGTCCGAGGCAGCAGGCTGGATTTATCAATATTTTCTGGAACCGGACCTTCAAATATTTCGATCGCCCGGTGCCCCCAAAATCAATACCAATCAACTGGCCATGCGAACTCAACAATTCACCCCGAAATGGATCGCTGATTTTCTGGCACAAAATACACTTGGGCGATTATGGATTCAAATGCACCCGGACAGCCGCTTAAGCAGGGCATTACCTTATCTGGTGCCAGAAAATACTCCCCGACCGGCGGTTTTGCTGAAACGAGCTTCGGAAATTAAAATTCTCGATCCTGCCTGCGGAACGATGCATCTGGGATTGTCGGCAATAAAGGTGCTGGAAGCCATTTATAAAGAAGAACGGGAAAATGCCGGTAAACCCGGCTGGCCTGCGGAAACTTCGGTGAGAAATGACGATGAGATTCCCGAATCGATTATCCGCAACAACCTTTTTGGGATCGATATCGATCCGCCGGCCATCGAGCTGGCGGCGCTGACCCTGTATCACGCGATGAACGGAAAATTCACACACCCGCCAAACCTGCTGTGCACGGACAGCCTGAAAAATACTTTTATAGCAAAACTAAAAAAAAATGGATTTCCGGATCAGTTCGACGTGGTGTTGTTAAACCCCCCTTATCTGGATAGGCGAGATTATAATCCGCAGCTTAAAGACTTCATGGTCCGGTATTACAAGAAAAGCGGTAGAAATCTTTATACTGCTTTTCTGGAAAAGTCTTTGGAATTGCTCAACCCTTCTGGTCGGCTGGGAGCGGTTACTCCGCAAACGTTTATGTTCATTCGTTCTTTTGCGGACCTTCGAAAGACGATCCTGGAGAAAACCGCGATTGAAACACTGGTCCATACCGGATTAAATACGTTTGAAGACGCCGTGGTGGATTGCGCGTTTTATGTTTTGCGGCGTGAAGCCAATCCCGAAATTATCTGGCAAAGCACGGGGAAATTTTTTCAATTGACCGCAGTGAACAACCCTGAGAAAAAAAAGACCCGTCTCATTCATATCCTGTCCGCAATGCGCGATTCGACAAAGGATACTATTTCACATCTTCATCTTTACCGGCAGGCGGATTTTTCCGCTCTTCCCGATAGTCCCTGGGTGTATTGGATAGGGCCGCGGATGCGGCAATTATTCAGCGAATTACCCGCGCTCGGCACGATAGCTGAACTGCGCCAGGGACTGGCGACAACGGACAATGATCGGTTTCTTCGATACTGGTGGGAAATTCCACATCAGGAGGTTGATTGGGGTTGCTGTGACCTTTCCCAGGCAATATCTTCGAGTAAAAAATGGTTTCCGTACATGAAAGGGGGAGAATATCTCAGGTGGTATGGCAATCGGGAGTTTTTGGTCAACTGGGGTCAGGACGGAAAAGAGATCAAGGAGGAAATCACAAGACGATATCCTTACTTGAAGGGAAATTGGAAGTGGGTCGCCAAGAACACGGAATTTTATTTTCGCGAAGGAATTACCTATTCGTATCTGACCAGCGGAACATTCAGCGCGCGGTATTCCCCGCCGGGATCTATTTTTGACGTGGCGGGTTCGTCCATCTTCTGCGACGATCCTGATTTGGTTTTGGGGATATTGAATTCCAGATGGTGCCGATTTGCTCTGGGATTGATTAACCCGACGGTCAATTTCCAGGTGGGCGATCTTAAACGATTGCCCGTTCCCGCAAAGCCCCGCGCTTCGGAACTGAAAAAACGGGTACGCCAAGCCATTGAAATCGCACGGTCACTGGAAACGTTTGAGGAGACCAGCCCGGATTTTATCACCCCGCCGCCCTGGCCCGACGGAGACCGGATCATTGCCCGGAAAAATCACCGGCTGGCGGAAATCCAACAGTGCGTCGATCGTGAAATTTATCAGTTGTACGGTTTGGGCCGAACCGAGCAGAAACTCATT
Source organism: Phycisphaerae bacterium (assembly GCA_041658725.1). GTDB lineage: Bacteria > Planctomycetota > Phycisphaerae > JAAYCJ01 > JAAYCJ01 > JBAZZQ01. Next base: position 17,729 of record JBAZZQ010000031.1, read on the forward strand.
GAGCAGCAAACGTCGCCGGATGAAATTTCCACAACGATTACCCCTGAGCAGTTGGCTCAGCGGTGGATTTCCTACGCCGTCGGGATTTGCCTGGGACGATTCAAGCTAAAGGATTTTAAACCCACCGAGATCATTTATCCGGTCTCGTCCGAGAATGATCGCGGACTGGCAGGTGAGGTTCGGCGGGTTTTGGAAATGCTCCTGGACCGTAAAAAAAGCCAGACGGTTATTGAACTGGCCTGCCCGTCAGGCAATCTTGCCCAATACCTGCTTGGACTTTTTTTTGAGTTACATTTTCAGCAATATCGCCGCAGACCGATCTATTGGTTGATGAAATTCAAAGAGAATCTGATCGCCTTGTATTATCAAAATCTGAATGATGAGAAGATAGGGGATTTTCCCTTTTTAAATTCAGGTTCGGGAAAAATAAATTTTGATCACGGCATACTTGCAAATATGCGGCCGTTTAAAAAACATTTCGCTATTCCATTCTGGCAGCGATAATTTTTATAAAGAAAAATGGTATCCGTTCAGACCCCCTCGCGGTCATTGCGAGGAGTGTAACGACGAAGCAATCTCATTCCTTTGCCAACCGGCATCATTACGGGATTGCTTCGCTTCGCTCCTAAGGAACTGATGTTTTGGGGTGGCATGGGCAAGTCTTCTTGCCCGTGTCTTCCAGGCGTGAATTGGGAAAAAAGACACGGGCAATCGGAATTGCCCATGCCACCCAGTTCCTTGTGAAAATCGCTGGCGCAGCCAGTTAGATGCTCGCAATGACGGAAGGGTGCCTGACCGGTTACGAAAAATGTTTTTTTAGACCGGGATATTATGTTGAAATCCTTCGGTAAATTATATATCATGAATGTTTTGGCAAAATACGAAAAAAGCGAGGAGTAGATAATCATGACACGTGAATGTTTCTTTACCGGCAAAAAAACGAAGACCGGACGAAGTATCGCCCGGCGCGGCAAAGCCAAATATCTCGGCGGAGTGGGTATAAAGACCACCGGGGTGACGAAGCGTAAATTTAAACCGAACATCCAAACGGTGCGGGCGGTGATTGACGGCGAGGTTTGCCGGATTAGGGTTTCCACCCGAGCCATTCGCGACGGACGGATTACCAAACCCCTGAAGCGAAACTGGAAACCGGCCGAGACGGCTGAAACCGCGAGCAGTTGATTTTTTTCGCTTATTTCCATCGTTATCAAAAGGAGCGCCGCAAGGCGCTCCTTTTATTTTGCGCAAGACTTCCGCGAAATGAAAACGCGTAAGGCGGCATCTATTTTGGTGGAGAGACGCTATAGGATTGAAAGTGGGTCCGAATCTCTCGTGCTAATCACAACCTCCACCTCCGGTAGTTTATCCATCAGAATTTTTCGCAGCGGTTTTAAGGCGAGGCGTTCGGAATTTCCATGTCCCAGGCAAATGATGCTGATGCCGTCCCGACAGGCCGCCAGGGCGGTATGATGCCGAATCTCACCCGTAATGAAAAGATCGATTTTCCCTGCCAATTGTTCCAGCATTTTCCCGCAGGAGCCTGGCCCGACGGCTATGCGTTGAAGCTTCTTTTTTCCGCAATCCGCGACCTGCAGGAATTTTAAACCTGTGCGTTTTTTGATCATTGCGGCGATGGTCTTTAAATCCATCGTCTTCGGTAATTGTCCTATTCGGCCAATACCCGGATTTTCACCCGCTTCGTTCACCAACGGATAAATATCATACGCCGGTTCCTCGTAAGGATGAACCGCCTTCATCGCCCGGACCACCTCCGGTAATTTTTCATTATCCACAACAACTTCCATTCGCATTTCTTCCACGCTCTCAAATTGTCCGGCCTTTCCGACGGCGGGATGAGTCTTCATACTGCCTTTGAACGTGCCATGTCCGGCGGTCAAAAAACTACAGCAGGAATATTCCCCGATTTGCCCGCCTCCCGCCTGGAAAATGGCCAGCGACACTTTTTCCAGCGCCTTGGCCTCATACGGAACAAAAACCACCAATTTCGATTTTCCACCCGGCGAGCTGACAATCTCAATTGGTTTTCGTTCCGCCATATCCACCAAATCCGCCAATACGTCCGAAGTCCCGCCGGACAAAACGTCCAGCGCGGTATGAATGGCATAAATGGCGATTTTTGACCGAATCGCCTGAAAAATAATTTCCTGCCCCTCGGCGCAAATTCTTTTGAGTGGTTCAAAAATCGGTGGATGATACACCAGGATCAGTTCCGCTCGATGACTTTTCGCCTCCGCGAGAACCGCTGCCGTAAGATCAATGCAAACGAGCATCCGCCGGACTTTGTCGCCACGATCGCCAACCAGCAACCCGACATTATCCCACCCTTGAGCCAATTGCGGTTGGAGAATCTCATTCAAAATTTTCTCTACACTTTTTAACATCATTGACTGTTCGCGCATGATTTCTCCGTGACATTACATTTCTGTTTACGACGTTTCCATTCGCGCCAACCGGCGGTACTTTTGTAAAAAGGTTCGCGTTACCGGGCCTGCCTTGCCGCTACCCACGAGGTGTTTTTCAATCACCACCACCGGTAAAATCTCCATGATCGTATTGGTCAGAAAAATCTCCGGGGCGGCCAGTACGTCGTTTAGCGAAAATTTCCCTTCCTCCACGGGAATTTGCAAATCCCGGGCGATTTCCAGAACCACTTTTCGCGTGATCCCCGGCATGATCGGTAAGTCCAGCGAAGGCGTGAGAAGTTTATCGTCCTTGAACAAAAAAATATTACTCGTGGACCCCTCGGCGAGGTTCCCGTCATCGGTAAACCAGATCGCGTCTGCCAGATTCACCCGCTGGGCCGTCCGTAGCGAAAGCAACCGGGGTAAAAAACAAATCGTCTTATGCCGGGCAATCGGGTCCGTCGGGCTTAACCGGTAATCGCTCAATAGCACCCCGACCCCATTGTGATAAACTTCATCCATCGGCGGTAACGCGCCGCACGTAATCAGCGTCGTCGGCTGTGATTGCCCGCCCAGATGAATCCCGACGCGGACCGACCCCGCCGTAACGGTCATTCTGATCCGCGCGTCGGATAAACCATTGGCCGTCAGCAGCTCATTAATACTTTTTTCAAAAGCCTTCGCGTCACCGTCAACGACCATGTTCAACTGGCTGGCTGACGACTTAAGCCTCGCTATATGGTCCGCAAACCGGAACACCGACCCGCGATAACTCCGCAGCGTCTCGAACAATCCCACCCCATGCTGCAAACCGCTATCGAACACTGTAATTTTGGCGTCTTCGGCGTCGACCAGCTTCCCATTGAAATACACTTTTTCCGCCATCTATAATTCCTTACCTGATTACACAATATGCGAAAGCAAAACCTTCACCCCGATCACGCACAACACAATCCCCCCTGAAAGTTCCGCCCATTTACCGAATATTTTACCAACTTTTTTCCCGATGAACAGGCCGCTGCTCGCCACGAGAATGGTAAGCACCCACGCGATGACGACCGACTGAACGATCCCCGCGTTCAGCAGTCCCAGCGACCCGCCAACCGCCAGTGCGTCCAAACTGGTGGCCACCGACAAAAAAATCAGCGAAAATCCCCGCGACGGATCGACTTTAACCTCCTCGCGCTCCGGATGAAAAGACTCCCAGAGCATTTTTAATCCAATCGCCCACAGCAGGGCAGAGGCGATCCAATGATCGTATTGACCCAAATATTTTTCACTGAAACTTCCCACCCACCATCCCAAAAACAGCAACCCCGCCTGGAAAAGTGAAAAATGATAGGCCACGCGAAACACCAACCGGGGAGTGATTTTTGAATGGTAAAGCGAGACCACACAGGCCACCGCCAAGGTGTCCATAGTCAGTCCGAGAACAAGCAAAATCGTCTGCCAAAGAGACACAAGAATATATTTCTAATACCATACCGACAAGATCAAATGCGGTTCAGGATGCTTGCCTTCCCACACTCCCACGGTGGTCTGCACGATTTTAATATCCACTTCCGGATTATGATCTATCCATTCGTTGATGTTCTGGACCATAAATTCAATCGCCCCGTCATTCATCTTCGTGTGAAAAATTTTAACCCGCGTCGCTCCGCTGCCTGTCTTCTGCAGGCCTCGCTGCAAAGTCGTTTCATCCAGATGACGCGTGCTGACACCGCCCATGGCCTTGATGATCTTCCTGCCCGATCTTTCCATCTCGCCTTCATCAACCAGCGACACCCCTTTTTCACCTTCCATGGCGCTTAAAGGAGTGCTGGACGTCGCCCGCTGCTCCTCCAGACAAATCGGGCAAAGCAGCTTTTCGTCGAGAACAGCGGCCTTACCGCTATGAATGTGTTCCGGAAAAATCGACGCTCCGCAACTTTCACAGGCTTTGACTTCCGTTTCCGTCATCATTTCAGAATTCCTCCGTAGAGACGCATCGCATGTGTCCGCATTGCCTTCGTCTTCGTTTGCTGTCGGCTGAACGGTTACACTCTTTTCAACTTGCCCATAGACTTTGATATCGCCGTATTATAAACTCTTACCCTATTGGACGTCAATATGAATAGGTATCGGTAATAGTCCCGATATTTAAGGAGAAGATAAAATGCAAAATATCAAAGTCGGCCTGATCGGCGGCAGTGGTTTGGGGCAAGCCCTTTTAAGCACCGCCAGCGGAGAAGAATATTACCCGCAAACTCCCTTCGGAAGACCCAGTTCTCCGATTATCTGCACCCAGTGGGAAGGAATCGACATCGCCGTCCTCGCGCGGCATGGCGTCGGGCATACCTTCAGCCCGTCCTACATTCCGTTTCAGGCAAATATTTTTGCCCTCAAAAAACTCGGTGTTACCCATATCATTGCCAGCGGGGCCGCCGGCTCACTTCGCGAGGATGTTCATCCCGGCGATTTGGTGATCCCGGATCAAATTATTGACAAAACTCATAAAAGAGAGACCAGTTTCTTCGGAAAAGGGATTGTCGTCCACGTTGAATTCGATCAGCCGTTCTGCGGCAATCTGCGGAAAGTCCTCCTCGATGCCGGCAAGAACCTCAGCCAGCCCATTACCGTCCATGACGGCGGAACCTATATCTGCATGGAAGGACCGCAGTTTTCCTCGATGGCAGAATCGCAAATGCACCGAAGCTGGGGCGGAACGGTCATCGGAATGACGGCCATGCCGGAAGCCAAACTCGCCCGGGAAGCCGAAATCTGCTACAGCCTGATCGCCATGCCCACCGATTACGATTGCTGGAAACCCCGTCCGGCCGGACGGGCCAAATGCGACGTCCTGAGCGAAATCATCTCCAATATGAATAAAGCCACCGAACTGGCCATCAAATTGATCAAGAAAGCTCTGGCCCTCATGCCGAAAATGGTCGATCCCGAATGCCACTGCCAAAAAAGCCTGGAATTGGGAATCTGGACCGACCGGACCAAAATCGCCCCGGCCACCGTCCGGGAACTGGAACCACTGGTCGGAAAGTACCTGGGCTTCGCTCCGAAATGTTGAATCGTAAAAGGGCACAGCAAGCCGTGCCCCTACAGACAGGATACTGGACGCCCACCGTAAAATGAGTTGTAGGGGCGGGGCTTGCTCCGCCATCTTGAATTGAACTGTGGAAAATTTTATGAAGCAAAAACCAGGCTTTACATTAATAGAAATCATGGTGGTCGTCGCCATCATCGCCCTCTTGGCCGTCCTAAGCTTGCCGACCATCCGGTCCATGCAATCCTCCAACGCCCACGCGCAATCCTTCAATATTATCAACGCCGCCCTCCAAGGCGCCCGAAGCTACGCCATCATGCACGGCATCAACACCGCCGCACGATTTCAACCGAATGGAAAGATTTTTCTGGTGTATAAAGTTCCAATAGGAAGTGTTCGCGTCGCTTATTGGGGAAACGAAGCCGCTAATAATCCTTATCCAAATCCCAGCGATCCTAATATTTATCTGCCAGTAGTGGACCAAGAGCCCTTGGAATTACCAAGAGGCTATGCAGTTAAAAGTCCGGCAGGATTAACATCTTTTGAGGAACCTTTTTATATTTGCTATAAATCGGATGGGACGATTGCCGTTAATGAATCAATCTGGGTTGGTTTGACTACGAGTGATGGTCAACCGGTGAATCCTGACTTTGACGGGGATGGTAATCCGGCTTGGGATAATTCAACTTCAGGTTTTGGTGGAGGTCTAGGTTCTTATTACACCAACTATAACGCTTGGAAAATATTCACCAACGACACTAACAAGATAACGGATACAGATGATATTAAAATTGCCAGATTCTATAATGTCACAAATGATAATACTACAAACGAAGGCATGGAAATCGTAAATGACGCCGATCATTTTGGTGGATACACCAATAACGCGAGTACAGCGGTAATTCCTCGTTCTTCAGTAAATCAGATCCAAATTTTTCCTACACCTGACGGATGGAATGAGCTTCCTATCATTACAAACGACGGCACCAAATCAAAAAGCAGCATAATAATCCCTAACAATCAAATCGACACCATCTTCATTAATCCCTACACCGGTCGGGTCATACGGACTGTGGAATAATACGGAAATTGATTAATTAATGCGCTCGGCGGTAAGTATTCGATGTTCGTCTATGGTATGTGGCATACGGATATGGACATACAAGCCGTTATGAACGCAGTATCGGATATTTGCCTCCGAGCGCATGAATTAATCCATATCCGTATCAGAATTCCTAAACGAGTAGATAAGTAGGGGCGGCCCAATGGGACCGCCCTTTTTATTTGAATGCGAAGTGCGTAAAAGGGGCTATCAGCCCCCTGTTAGGAGGTTAGATAAATTCAACGTTCAGTAAATGGACGGCGCAACTAATACACGGATCGTAGGCTCGCACGAGCATTTCCAGCATCAATGTAATCTTATCTTTCGGTTGATCGATGATTTGCGGCACCAAGGCCCGCATGTCGTCTTCGATATTGGCCAGGTTCTGATTGGTCGGGATTACCAGATTTCCCTCGGTGATCAGGCCGTCTTTATCATAGGTATAATCGTGAAAGAGGATTCCTCGCGGAACTTCCGTCACCCCTACGCCGCGGCTGGCTTTTGGGGTGATGGTCAGAGGGTCTTCTGGTTTGGGTCCGATGGCCAGCAATTGATCGACGACATCCCGGGCATCATAGAAACAATGAGCCGTCTCAATAACCTGGGCGGCGGTGATCATAAACGGATTATGGCAGGGGGCTGATACTCCGAGTTTGCCGGCGGCGGCTTTGGCTTCGGGACGTAAAAGGTTGAAATTGTTGTTCAACCGGGCTAAGGCGCCGACCATATAGCTGCTGCGCTTGTTGGAGGCATGCTTGGCGGTGGAATGATCGACCACCTTTTCGTGCACGATTTTCTTGTAGTCGTTTTTTTCCACCGCGCCCGCATCGCTGCTAAACACTTGTCCGTAAAGCCACGGATATTCCTTGTCGTCTTTCAGGGAGACGTATTCGGTTTGCCGGTCAAATTTCGGAAAACTCAAGGACGCGAAAAGATCAACGGTGGCCGTGATATCGGGTTCATATTCGTCGAATTTCTTCCGCAAGTCACGTAGTTCATTTGGGGTCGGGGTATAAGTAAATTCCCCCGGTCCCATTCCAATCGGATGGACTTTTCTGCCGCAGATCACATCGGCGATGGCGTTGCCGAATTTTTTCAGCCGCAAAGCCCGCATAACAACATCCGGGTGGGTCTGAACCAAAGGAACGACCGACGGCGCATTAACAAAATCCGGGGCCGCCAGAAAATAGGTATGCAGAACATGGCTTTGAATTTGTTCGCCGTGGCAGATGAGGCGCTTCAAAAGATCGGTTTGTTTGGAATATTTGATTCCGAAGGCGTTTTCCGTCGCCTGCACGCTTGTCAGCCCATGCCCGACGGCACAGATACCGCAAATCCGCGTGGTGATGTGTCGAACTTCCTTCCACGATCGGCCCTCGATCATGGCTTCAAAAAAGCGAGGCGATTCGACGATGTCAAGTTGACATTCCTCGATCACTCCGTCTTTGGTCCGGACCTTGATGTTCCCGTGACCCTCAAGCCGTGTGATATGGTGAACGTTGATCTCAACCGATTTTGCCATTACCGGACACTCCTTGCTATTTGCTTTCCTTGGCTACAGGATAGAAGCCATTATAAAGCTGAAATTCTTTAAGTATTTGTTCCATAGTCAACCCGAACTCCGCCATGATTTCCTTGCAGGCATTATCGTTCGGTTCGTCAATCAGCCCTCTGCACGCGACGCAACCGCTTAGATAACTGGGGCAAATCGCCTCGCACCCGGCCCGGGCGACCACACCCAAACATGTCTTCTTCTTCAACCACAAGCAGACGTTGCCTCGCTGTTTACATTCGACGCAAACGGGGTAATTGGGAATTCGCGGTTTTCGTCCGACCAGCACCGCCCGAACGACTTCGAGAAACTCGCTTTTCGGCATCGGGCAGCCGTGAATTTTCAAATCCACCTTCACGACGGCGTCGATCGGCTGGGCGTCGATTGTTTTAAACACATTCGCTTTATCCCCGTATACTCGTTTCAGGCAATAATCCAATCCTTTGAAATTTTTCATGACATTCAATCCGCCGGTGCACGCGCAGGCCCCGATGGCCACCAGGATCGCCGCGTGAGAACGGATTTCCTTGATCTCTTCGACATCGGAAGGGGTGCTGACGGCTCCATCGACAAAGGCGATCAGATAATCGTCCGACCGGTTGGAGACAGCCTCGCGGAAATTCACGATTTCGACATGATTTAAAATGTCGGGAAGTTCATCTTCGCAATTTAGAATCTGCAGGCTGCATCCTTCGCAACTGGTCAGACTGAATACGGCGATTTTTGGTTTACTCATGGTTAAATTCCTTCACGTAAGCGTTTTACTCGCTGGTAGGTGAATATCGGCCCTTCCTGACAAACGTAAATTTCCCGGATTTGGCAATGCCCGCAGACACCCAGCGCACATTTCATCCGCCGTTCCAGCGAACAGTAAATGCGATTTTCCGGGATTCCCAAGGCCAGGACTTCCAGAACGGCGAATTTGAACATAATCGGCGGACCGATGACAAAAACGGTCGTATCCGTAGGGTCGATGGTCAATTTCCTAAACAGCGTGGTGATCAGTCCGACATGCCCATGCCAGGTAGTGTCGGTTTTGTCCACGCTCACCATCACCCGGCAGTCTTTCCGGGCCGACCAGTCCTCAATATCGCTCTTAAACAACATATCGGAAGGTGTTCGTGCTCCGTATAAAATCGTAACGTCCTTATATTTGTTCCGATTATTCAGAACCCCGCTGATGAAGCTTCGGCATGGCGCCAATCCCAGGCCGCCTGCGACAAAAAGAATGTTCTGACCCTCGCACTTGCCGACGTCGTAACCATTCCCGAACGGTCCGCGCATCCACACCGTTTGGCCGATTTCCATCTTATGCAAAGCATTGGTAACATCCCCGACTCCGCGAATGCACATTTCCAACTGGTTGCTTGTGCCGGGCGAGGAAGTAATGCTGATGGGAGCTTCTCCAATTCCCATCATCCCCACTTGCATGAATTGACCTGCCCTGGTTTCCACCTCCTGCGGTAACTGCCATCGAAAAAACTTCTCCTTGGCCGTAAATTGTCGGACATCCGTCAGTTTCACCGCCATCGGCATATAAGGAGACGATGTCGGTTCGATCTCGATTGTCGCTGGGGAATTCATTTGCAAAACTCCAATTTTCAAAACTCTTAACTAGCCCCCGACGGTAGTCGGGCGGTTCTTTCATTCATGGACTGATTACCCGCTCCCTTACGGTCGCGTCTCTTCAATCCAAAATTCTTATGTCGTGGCGATTTGCTGGTAGGTGCGAAGGACGCTGATCCCGACCGTGCAGTTTCGGTCGCACCGGCCGCATCCGACGCATCCGCTCTTGCCGTAGACCATCCGCATGTATCGTCCCTTCCTCATCAATCGATGCCGAAGCCGTGAACCGGCCGAGACGCGGAAATTCTCCCCGCCCGCCACTTCGGCAAAATTCTTCAACTGGCAACCGTCCCACCGGCGGACTCTGCTGCCTTCCTTTAAATTAATCTGATCCTCATCGGACATGTCGAAACAATAGCAAGTCGGGCAAATCAAATTGCACGAGCCGCACGAGAAGCACCGCCGAGCGTTGGCGTCCCAAATCAGAGAATCGTAACTCTGCTCCAGCATTTCCGGCAAATATTTCGTCTCGTAAGGAATCTTATTTTTAAAGCTCGATTGCTTGGCAAGCTGGGCCTGTTGATGGGCGGCGTGATCCTTGGCGGTCGCCTGAAAAAAAACATCGCTCTGGTTGACCAGGTTTTCACCGAGTTCGCTTGCCACCTCCACATAATACCGATTGCCCAAATCGGTCAGCATGATGTCAAACCCCTGCTGGACATAAAGCGAACCCATGTCCAAACAAAACTGCTTCTCGTCGCAAGGCTTTAAACAATCCAAAGCGATCATGACCGCCCGGTTCCGCCGAGCCAGATAATAAGGATCTTTCGGATCCTTTCCGAAAACGTCGTCCAGAAGCCACGTCGCGTAGATATCGCAAGGATGAACCCCGAAAAGAACCGTTCGAGGCGCTTCGACCGCCATCTGCAGCTCGTCTTGATTTTGATTCTTGACATAGTTAAGAAGCGTTTCGAAAGGCGGATAGAAAAACTTTTTGGCCGACTGAACAGTGATATTGTAATCCATCGCCAATTCGTCGGGCTGATCGATTACGGAATAATCGTAAAACCCTTTTTCTTTTACTACCGGGCCGACTACCCGGTAAATCTGCTGCAAAGATTTTACAAAGAGAGGCACCTGATCCTTATTGAGTATCTGTGGCAACATGAACGCTTCCTCTACAATATAAAAAGGACCAATACTTATTGTAACATCAACGATCAACGGCTTATTTTCAATGTTATGTAAAAGACAATTAGGAGGCAAGAGTTTTTTTCAAATTTACTTGACGGGGGTGTGTCAAGATTTTCGGGCGATACGAGCCGCGACCGAAAATCTTGGCACACCCCAATCTCCTTTGGACGTTTTTTGATTTTGAAAAACCGGTTAGGTGAGTTATAAACAAGGGGAAGCAAATATTGAAGCGATGATTTCTTGCCTTGTGAACGGTATTCCAATAAACTATCTATCCATGAGTGAGGAAAAAATAATAAACCAGGAAAATCCGGTGGAAAAGCTCAGCCAGCTTACCGGCGGACTGGCCCATGAGATTAGAAATCCTCTTTCCACGCTCAAGGTAAATCTCCAACTGCTGGAAGAGGACATACGGGAATTTTCGAATCAAGAGGACGACCGGGTCCGTCGAAGCGTGCTGCGAATCAAGCGGATGCAGGACGAGGTCAATCGGCTGCGAGACATTCTTGACGATTTCCTGCAATTTGTCGCCCATCACCAATTGGACTTTACGTTGTTCGACGTCAACCAATTGATCGAACAGTTGATTGATTTCTACGAACCTCAGGCGGCGGCGAATCGGATCAGGGTCTTGAAGCAATACGCCCCGCAACCGCTCCCGTGCCGAATCGATGCGGGTTTGTTCAAGCAGGCTTTGTTGAATTTGTTTATCAATTCGCAGCAGGCCATGCCCGACGGGGGCGATATGATAATTCGGACGACACGGGACGACGGAAAAGCAAGAATCGAAATCACCGATACCGGAATTGGCATTGTGCCGGAGCATCTGGACAAAATATTTAATGCCTATTTTTCTGCCAAAAAAGGTGGAACGGGATTAGGATTGGCGATGACGAAAAGGATTATTTCGGAACACCTCGGGCAAATTACCGTGCATAGCGAACCGGGAAAGGGCACGTGCTTTACGATCTTTCTGCCCCTGGGCCGGGAGGTTTTGGAGACCAAAGAACCATGACGACGAAAGGTTCCATTTTAATCGTGGAAGACGAACAAGCTCACGGTGAAGCAATCGCCGAGGGGTTAGCTCGCTCGAATTTCGAATGTGTGGTCGTAACCTCCGGCCAGGATGCCTGCAAGGCCCTGAACGAAAGACCGTTCGATGTGGTGGTAACCGATTACAAGCTCGGTGGTAAAGTCGACGGTATGGATGTCCTTCGCCAGACGAAAGAAAAATGGCCCGAGACGGAAGTGGTTTTGATCACCGCCCACGGAAGCGAGCAGTTGGCCAGGACGGCCTTGCGAAAAGAACACGCCTACGACTATCTGACCAAGCCTATCGACCTGGAAGAGCTTCGCGAGGTGGCCTCCCGCGCCGCCAAGCAGGCCCAGGCGAGTCGGGAAAATTTTCTCCTCCGCCGGCAACTGGACGAAAAAATGGGGTTCGAGAATATCATTGCCGCCTCCCCGGAAATGCGCCGTATTCTGAGGCTAGTCAAGCAGATCGCCGCGACGAACATCACCGTTTTGCTTCAGGGAGAATCCGGAACCGGTAAGGACTTGATCGCCAACGCCATTCACCACAACTCACCACGAAGAAATAAACGCATGGTAACTCTGGACTGTGCCGGATTAAGCGAAGGGGTGCTCGAATCGGAACTCTTCGGGCACGTCAAGGGAGCTTTTACCGGAGCGGTAACCGCCCGCAAAGGCCGATTCGAATACGCCGACGGCAGCACGCTCTTTCTCGATGAAATCGGGGAAATGCCCCTGACCATGCAAACCAAATTATTGCGGGTCCTGGAGTCGAAGGAATTCGTCCCGGTCGGTTCGAATGACCCGACCAGTGTGGATGTTCGTCTGATTAGCGCGACGAATCGCGACCTCGGTCTGGCGGTCAGGGAAAAAGCGTTCCGTGAGGACCTTTATTTTCGCATCAAAGGAGTAACCCTGCGGATTCCACCGCTCCGCGACCGCCGCGAGGATATTCCGATCCTGATCGAGCATTTTTTGCGAATCTTTACCGACCTGCATCAAAAAAATGTCCAGGGCATCACCCCGGCGGCACGAAATATCCTGACCAACTATCACTGGCCGGGGAACGTCCGAGAACTGCGGAACGTCATCGAATCAATGGTGGTTCTGACGGATAAAAAAACCCTCGACCTGGAAGATATCCCAGAGGAAATTCGTTCGCAATCGTCGGATGTCAAGACCACGGCCATCGTCCCTCTAACCAGCCTGGCGGGAAAGAGTCTGCAGGAGTTGGAAAAGGAACACATCCGAAACACCCTCCAAATGACCAAAGGAAACCGAGAGCAGGCCGCCAGCATCCTCGGAATCGCACCAAGAACGTTATACCGAAAACTCAAGGAATACGATTTGACGTAATTGTTTTGAATATGTAAGGTGAACCGGGTGGCATGGGCAAGTCTTCTTGCCCGTGTTTTAAAGAGAGACGCATGCAATGCGTCTCTACATGAAGACGCTCAGGATGACAACAAACTTAAGGAGTTATACACGATGGGCCTATCGCTGACATACAAAATATTAAAGGATCATTTGGTTGAAGGCACTTTAGAATCTGGCAAAGAAATCGGTATACGTATCGACCAGGTTCTTACCCAGGACGCGACCGGCACAACCTCGTTTCTGCTTTTTGAATCGATGGGTCTGGACCGTGTGCGGGCCAAACTCGCGGTCAGTTACGTCGATCATAACATGGCCCAGTTCGGACCGGAAAACCAGAATGACCATCTCTACCTGCAATCCATCGCCCGCAAAGTCGGCGCGTACCATTCCCGGCCCGGAAACGGCATCTGCCATCAGGTGAATCTCGAACGATTCTCCCGGCCGGGATGGACTCTTCTCGGATCGGATAGCCACACTCCCACCGGTGGGGGGGTAGGCATGATGGCTATTGGAGCGGGCGGTTTGGACGTTGCCGTCGCCATGGCCGGGGGACCATTTTTCCTCACCGCGCCAAAAGTCATCGGGGTAAATCTCAAGGGCAAACTCCAGCCCTGGGTTTCCAGCAAGGACATTATTTTAAAACTACTTTCCATCCTGACCACCAAAGGCAATGTCGGATGTGTCGTTGAATATTTCGGCGAAGGGGTAAAATCACTTTCCATACCCGCCCGAGCCACCTGCACCAACATGGGAGCGGAACTAGGCGTAACCTGCAGCCTGTTTCCAAGCGATTCCGTAACCAAACAATTTCTGACCGCGCAAGGCCGGGGCGGCGAGTGGCTGGCCATGCAAGCGGACAAGGACGCTCATTATGATCGGGTTATCGAAATTGATTTAAGCAAGCTCGAACCGCTGACGGCGGCGCCCAGTTCTCCGGATAATATCGTCCCGGTAAAGCAACTGGCGGGAAAGCCCGTTCACCAGGTCATCATCGGCTCATGCACAAATTCCAGTTATCAGGATTTGATGTTATGCGCCAAAGCCCTTAAAGGGCGAACAATTCACGAACGGGTGGAATTCGCGGTGGCACCCGGGTCCAAACAGGTCATGGAAATGATCGCCGAAAACGGAGCCTTGACTGCCTTTATCGACGCCGGGGCACGGATTCTGGAAACCGGCTGCGGACCATGCATCGGTCTGGGAATCTCGCCCGCCGATCATGTCGTCAGTATCCGAAGTTTCAATCGAAACTTCCCCGGCAGAACCGGAACGAAAAACGACCAGGCCTACCTGGCCTCCCCGGAAACCTGCATCGCCGCGGCTCTGACCGGCGAATTTACCGATCCGCGCAAACTTACGGCGAAACTAAAAATCAAATATCCCAAAATCGCCTGGCCCAAAAAATTCATCATCAACGACAACATGCTTCAACCACCGTTAACGCCCGCCCAGGCGAAAAAGGCGCAAGTTATCCGTGGCCCATCCATTGTTACTCCTCCGTTAAGCCAGCAACCGCCGGAGAATATTGACGGAAAAATCCTGATCAAACTCGGTGACAAAATCAGCACCGATATCATCATGCCCGCCGGCGCATTCCTGAAATATCGATCCAACGTCCCCGAATACGCCAAATACGTCTTTAATCCCTGCAACGAACCCGGCCAGCCCACGTTCGCCGAAAAAGCCCTTAAACTCAAATCCGAAGGATTTCACGGCCTAATCGTGGCGGGAGAAAGTTATGGTCAGGGTTCCTCCCGCGAGCATGCCGCGCTTTGCCCGATGTATCTCGGAGTAAAAGCCGTCCTCGCCAAGAGCATCGAACGAATCCACACCGCCAATCTCATCAACTTCGCCATCGTCCCGATCCTTTTTAGCGACCCGTCGGATTATGATCGGATACAGATGAATGATCAATTACAGATCGTGAACTTCCTGGCCGCCATCAAGAACGGCGACCAAACTCTGAAAATAAAAAATATCTCCCAAAAATATGAATTTTCAGGTAAAATAAATTTAAGTGACCGTCAGCGAATAATCTTGGCGACAGGTGGACTATTACCTTTGATAAAACGCGGTCATTGAACGTTTAGCAGTCGCCGGCACGGCGACTGCTTTCTCCCGCATTTAGACGGTCTCGTTGTCCGGCGATTTTAAATCGATCAATGTATCAGTTTTTTCTTCTTTATCCGGAACAAACTCGATCAAATCCCCCGGCCTGCAGTTTAAGGCCTTGCATAAAAGGTTCAGCGTGGAAAATCGAATGGCCCGGGCGTTATTGGTCTTGAGAATCGAAAGATTATTCACGGCGATCCCCGTCGCCTCCGCCAAATCCTTCAATTTCATCCGCCGATCCAGGAGCACATAATCCAATCGAATGCGAATCATGGTTTTGCCTCGCTTACACTAAAGTTTTAGACTCGCCGATGATGGGTAGAATGCGTTTGAGCACCTGGCCCAAGCCCATGAGCGTAAGCACCTTGGCAAAAGTGATCAAAATCAGGAATAAACGCTCAATGTGACATGTATATGGCCCCCATGGTCCTGGGAGTGGAACGCTGTTGAGGAGTAACCAGTAAGAATTGAGCACAACCAGAAAAGCTCCCGTATACAGAATTGTGTCCCCATGCCGAAGAAGTCCTTGTGGCTGATAATCTTTTTCGATCAGATAGCGAATGAATTGACTTGTACCCACGGCAATCAGGCCGCTAAGAATGAACATGACGATCCCATTGGGCATTTCATTGATTTGCGTCAGCATTGCCTTCGTATCGCCGAGTCGCGAAACAATTGACACGGAAAAAAGTGCTCCCCAGAGAAGTCCAAACCCAAAGAGAACGTGTCCCAGAAAATTGGCGGCAAAGCCGTAAAATCGAAGCAGACGTTTGTTTTGTTCTGCAAATTCCATCATCATAAGATTAACTCCTTACATTTTATATTTCATGTAAAAATACACGATAAACATATATAAATAAACCATAAAAAATAAATATTTTATTATTTTTTGTAACCGTTCAGACCACCCCTATTGTCATCATCCGGCTTGACCGGATGATCCAGGTGTGCTCTTCCGGGCACGAAAAAAAAAGGTCTGGATCGTCCGGTCAAGCCGGACGATGACGAAAGAGAATAATAGAAAAAATTCTTTGGGAGTAGTTGATTTTTCATTCCTCAGTTATAATCTGAAATGACATGGCACAACGAGCAGGCATAATGTTTGTCATCGACACCCTTTTACAGGGCGGGGCGGAGCATGTTCTGTTTAACCTCGCTCAAGGTCTTGTTGCCGGTGGAAAATATCGGCCTGTTGTCGTGTGTCTCAAGGAGGCAGGTCCGCTGGCGGGGAAATTCCAGCAGGCGGGTGTTCCGGTTTTTCCGCAGATGCTTAAAGACAAATACGACGCTCGTGTTTTACTTGCACTGGTCCGGCTCATCCAAGAACATCATATCAAAATCGTCATACCCGTCGGTGGCGGTGAGCGAATGTTCTGGAGCACCCTGGCGGCCAAGATCGCCGGCGTAAAAAGCGTTATCTGGTCCCAAACCTTTTCTCAGCCGGGGCATCCTGAATTCGATCTGTCCAATCGAATGCTTTATCCGCTGGTCGATAAATTTATCGCTCTGGGAGCCAGACATAAATTGTGCCTTGCCTTACGGGACAAAGTGCCCGAAGGAAAAATCGCGATTATTACCAACGGTATCGAGGTTCATCACAATGACAGTTCGCACTGGCGGGACCGCGCACGATCCATTCTTGGCCTGGCCGACGAAAATGTCCTCGCCGTCGGAATGATCGCCAATCTTACGCCCAGCAAGCGGCACGACATTTTTATCCAGGCCGCCCGGCAGGTGGTCGGCGCGTTTCGCGATATCCATTTTTTCATCATCGGCGACGGCCCCAGCCGTAACGATGTACGCATGTTGGCCCAAAAGAGTGAACTCCTCGGCAGGTATCTTTCCCTGCTGGGGCATCGCGAGGATGTCCCACAATTGCTGCCCGGCCTTGATCTGGTTTGTCAGTGCAGCGAATATCATGAATGCCAAAGCGTAACCGCCCTGCAGGCAATGGCGTCGGGTGTGCCCGTTATTTCAAACTTTATCGGGAGCATGGATGAAGCCATCATCGATAACCAAACGGGATTTTTCTACGAGACATTGACTCCAACCGCCCTGGCCAAAAAAATCCTCCAGGTGGCCCCCAAACCCGCCTTACGCCAAAGCGTTTCCCAAGCCGCTCGAAAACTGGTCGAGGAAAAATTTTCCTGCCAACGTCTCGTAAAAGACTTCATCGAGCTATTCGATAATCTGCTTGCAGTAAACTATCGCTGTACAGGTGTACTCGCCCTTCTCAGCAGAAATTCCTCCTCGGTTGGCGAATAGAATCGTTCTCGTGTTCCTCCGAATCTTGTCATCCTGAGCGAAGCGAAGGATCTGGCTTCCACTGCAATAGAATCCAGATGTTTCGCTGCGCTCAACATGACAGAGACAACTGCTATGGTTATGGTCGGGAAGATTCCGATTCTAATTTTTTGATCATTTCCCGAGCATCTTTAAGGGGAAATACTTCCGGAGGCAATGTCTTACCTGCGCGGAGACAATTTTTAAAGGCATTCAATGCCTTCTCCTTTTGGTGGGTTTTCTGATAAACTTTGCCGAGGTAAAACCAGTTTGGAGTCAAGTTTTCCTGAGGATACTCACGAATAGATTTTTCATAATATTCGATGGCCTTTTCAGTTTGGTTTAAGTGTTCGTAGCAAAATCCAATCCATATCAATGCTTCTGCAGCATTCATGGGGTTGGCGGTTTTTTTATAAATTTCCAGGGAAACGGCCAGGGCATCCTGATAATTTTCCTTTTCAAACAGATTCATGGCTTTTTCCTTTAACGGGTAGTCGTTCCCTTCCTTTTCCAGCCTTTCCATCATCTCGCGTGCATTCTTGATGGGAAAACCGTTGGGGCCGCAAATCCCTTTTACCGTTTGAATACAATTTCTGAACGCTTCTAACGCCTTGTCCTTTTGATGGAGGTCGCTGTATAAATACCCAAGGTTATAATAACTTATTCCCAATACCTCCGGATCTCGGTATTCCCGGATCGCTTTTTGAAAGATTTCCTTGGCTTTTTCTTGTTGCCCAAGCGATACATAACACTGGCCCATATTACTCAGCATGCTTGCTTGCAGCATTCCTGCCGGTGGTGCCTTTTTATAAGCTTCTTGATAAGCCAAAAGGGCTTCCTGATATTTGCCTTCTTCAAATAATTTTTGTGCCTTGGCTTCCGGCGAATTTTCTCCTGCGTTGATATTTGCGCCCGGAGGAATTTCGAAATCGAATCGGGTGTCGGGTATTTCTTGGTTATACACAAAATTATCCGAATTAAGCTCCGGCATTCCTTCTCTCTTCGTGTTTTGCCATACCTTTGTCCGCACCACCAGTTTGGTTCCAAGGTCAAACTCAAGCCACAGGTACTGCGACATGGAGGCATAGCTGCCCGTGACGAAAACGCAATCACGTCCGGTTGTCTCATCCTTTCCGTAGGTTTCCGTCCAGTCGGTCGCATTCTGCTTCATCTTCTGAAAGATTGTTCCGCTGGTCCATAGTTTCAGTTCTCCCATGATGAACCAGAATTTGAGGGGCCAGTGGTTATTGATCTGGCCTTTATCGAGAATCTGAAGCTGGTTGGTTTGCGGTGAATAGGCGTAAATTTTTGTATCCTGGACCACCACAACCTCATCTTTCGATTCGTATCGCAGCTTGAAAAATCCTTCTTTTTCCTTGTTCCTTTTAATCCAGAACTTAAAGGGACTTCCATCGTTGATTGTACCGGAGATGTAGAGTGTATCGACATTCTTGAGCGCCTGAATGGTTTGCTCGACTGCCCAGGCGGTGTTGTGTCCTTTCGCAGGCCAAGTGATGAGATTTAGACCATAAAAAACGGCAAGAATGAGGGCGGCAGCGGTTGCCAATTTTGTGATTCTATTTTTCATGATTTTTCTCCAGATTGAAATGGTGTTGCTGGGTTGTTCCATCGGGACCTGGGCAATGGCGGCGAGGACGTTTTGTTCCAGACGGCTGATCGTGGTGTTCGTTATATTGGAAAATTCTGTAAGATGATTATGGTCATCCCGCAGATTTTCAAGGTATTTACGGCATGAATCGCAATTGTTTA
The DNA here is from genome assembly GCA_041658725.1 of Phycisphaerae bacterium. GTDB lineage: Bacteria > Planctomycetota > Phycisphaerae > JAAYCJ01 > JAAYCJ01 > JBAZZQ01. Next base: position 37,177 of record JBAZZQ010000031.1, read on the forward strand.
GATGCTGATTCAGGCTATCCGTCCGGGGCGTCGAAAGGGTGCCCGTCACGAAGGCTTCGATTTGAGATTGCCATTCCCGGCAAAGGGGATTCATGGTTTATCTCCTTGTTCGGTCAGGATTCGGCGAAGCTCTTTTCGGGCACGGCTGATGCGGGTATGGACCCCGGCCTCGGTGATGTTCAAAGGTTCGGCGACGTTTTTTATGCTCTGACCGTCAAAATAATACAAGAGTAACGGTAACCGAAATTCCTCCGGCAATTGCCGAAGGGCGGATTGGAGTTCGGGATATTCACTGGTGTGGGGCTGGGATTTCGTACGCGATTCTTCCAGAAAATTCTCGCCGCGTTTTACCCGCCGGAGAAAATCCATGCACTGGTTCCGGGCAATCCGGGTCAGCCAGGGGGCAAACTGCCCTTCATCACGCAGAGTATTAATTTGTAAAAAACCTTTTACAAGGGTGTCCTGAGCAATGTCCTCCGCGTCGTGCGTATTACCCACCACGGCCAGGCATATCGCGAAGATACGTTTCGCATGCCTGCCGACCAAAATGGCATAAGCGGCTCTGTCGCCGCGGCGGGTGTCCGCCACCAGGTTGTCATCCGAACGATCGTTCAATCAACGCTCCCAAACTTCGCTTTCCATAAATATAGACGAACACGGGGTTGAAAAGCTGTCATATTTTTTTATTCGTTTCTCGACGCGAATGATTTTATAATACCATAATGAGCAAGATCAAAATATTGCCGGTTCATTTGGTCAACAAGATCGCGGCGGGAGAGTGCATCGAACGGCCGGCGAGCGTGATTAAGGAATTGGTTGAAAATTCCATCGACGCCGGGGCGACTAAAATCGATGTCTATATCGAGCAGGGGGGGACAAAAGTTATTCGCGTAACCGATAACGGGGCGGGGATCGATACCGACGATCTTCCGCTAGCGGTTACGCCCCATGCCACAAGTAAACTTCAGGACGAAAACGATCTTTATGCCATTTCCACGATGGGGTTTCGCGGCGAGGCGCTGACGAGCATCGGCTCGGTGGCGGTTTTGAAAATCGCGTCCATTATGCCGAGCCGGGAGAGCGGCGGGCAGATCGAAGTCGGCGACGGACACATCAGCGAGGTTCGGCCATACGCCGGTGCATCTGGAACGACCATTGAGGTTGATAATCTTTTTTTCAACACCCCGGCGAGGAGAAAATTTCTTAAATCGCCCCAGACCGAACTTGGCCATTGCCAGGAGGCGGTGATCCGGCTGGCGCTGGCGTATCCGACGATCGGATTTACGCTGTCGCACGCGAATCGCCGGATTTTACAACTACCGGCGGCGGAGTCGCCACGGACGCGAATCAATGACATCTTCGGGCCGGAAATCGGCGATGGGTTGATCCAGGTCTTTACGCAATCCAAGGACATTACCTTCAGCGCCTACGTCAGCCGCCCCCAGCAGGCGAAACCGTCCGCCAACTGGCAATATTTTTTCGTCAACCGCCGGGCCATTCGCGACCGTTATATTACGCATGCTCTGCGCGAAGCGTATCGCGGCTTGATGCCGCAAGACCGTCAGCCGGTGGGTTTTTTGTTTCTGGAAATCGATCCTTCAATCGTCGACGTCAACGTTCATCCGACGAAAAGCGAAGTCCGTTTCGCCGACTCAGGCCGAATCCATTCCCTTGTGCTAGGCGCCATCCGCGAGCGTTTTCTTTCCGTCGATCTGACCGCCGGCTTGAATATGCGCGATACAAAACCGCAAGGATTGGAAGTTGAGGAAAAAACAACTCCGCATCAGGAAACTATTAAAGAGGCCCTGAACGATTTTTTAAAATCCGCCCCCAAATCGGATCAGGCACGAATACCCTTTACACATCATACGCCGGATGTAACGATTACAAAGAGACGCGACCGTGAGGAAGCGGATATTCTCCCCTCGCCCACCGAGCGGGTTTTACAGATTCACAATTCATATCTGGTGGTGGAAACGGCGGAAGGAATGATGATCGTGGACCAGCACGCGTTGCATGAGCGCATTCTTTACCAGCAGATGCGAGGACGGGTCAACGCCGGAGCGGTGCCTCGGCAAAAATTACTGATGCCGGAACTGGTGAACCTGACGCCGGACGAGATGGAGCAGATCGAGCAAATTAGGCCGTCGCTTAACCAGGCGGGGGTGGAAGTAGAGGCCTTTGGTCCGCAGACGGCGGCCATTCACAGTCTGCCCGCGGTGATCAGCCATTTGAACGCCACAGAGTTCATCGAGGAATTACTTACCCGGTTAGGAAAAACAGCAAAGGTGGAGCCGGAGCAGGTGCTGGAACACGTTTTGCAATCGCTGGCCTGCAAGGCGGCGATCAAGGCGGGCGACCCGCTGAAACCGGATGAAATTCAATCGCTCCTGGCGTCGAGAAACAAAGTGGATATGGCCAGTTCATGCCCACACGGCAGACCGACGGTACTGCAAATGTCGCTGTCCGATCTGCAAAAGCAATTCAAACGGACCTAAATGGTTGGGGTTATCGCACGGGCTCAAGGGTCGCATAGGGTTGGTTTTGAGTAATATTTTCGTTTCCGGCGTACCAGGGTTCGGTTTTCATCCACTGGATGGCGAAAAGCTGAAAATCCTGCCAGTCGACTTTGTCGTCTTTATTGAGGTCCGCCGTTGAAGGACCGGTCGTTTCCCAATAGTTTGAAAAGATTTCAAAATCGGACCAATCGACAATGCCGTCACCGTTTAGATCCGCATCGAGCAGATGAACGACAGGTTCGCCTTCGGTTTCCTGCGCGGAAATGGAGGCGATTGTCTGGGATTGATTTTTTTGATCCTCCGCGATCTTATCGAGTTTGATCGAAACTTGTCCTAGTTCAGAACCGATCTGGCTGATGATGTCGCGTTGACGGTCGTTGAGCTCCGACAGTTTTTGGAAATTATCCTGGTATTTTGATTTTTCTGTCTGCAAGTGGACGCAAAGGACAAGCAGGATGACAAGAACGATAGCCAGTCCGGCAGAGATTCTCTGCCACAATCGTTCCGGATCTTGAAACCAGGTCGGAATTCTGAAATCAATTTTCATTTTGTAGTTCCTGAGTACCTCTAATCGTTTTTTTTTAGGGGTCGGGGGTCGGGGGTCAGGGGTTTGGGATAAGAGTTAGAAAAATACTCTAATCTCCAATCCCCAACTCCTAATCCCCAGCCCCAACCCAATGGGCGCGGGTGGATTCGAACCACCGAAGGCGTTAGCCAACGGGTTTACAGCCCGTCCCCTTTGGCCACTCGGGCACACGCCCAGTCAAACTTCAGAGAAACGCAATAGTAAAAGAATGTATCGTGGAAGTCCAGCAAGAATTTTAGATTTCTCTTCTAATCTAAAATTCGATGGTTATAGGACGTAGAGAAAAAGGCAAAAGATTGTATTTGCTTTATGTGGTAAGGCGCGCTATAGTTGTATGCGCAGTAAGGGGTGGCAATATAGGCAAAGCCTGTATTATCGCGCCCCAACCGAATACTTACTAAAGGTGTGCTTCACTCTTGACCGATAAAGAGAGTAGGACGGTTTAGAGGCCCAGGGGTCTGAAGCAAAGGAAAAAAGTGAAAAAAGTAATCGCGATTACGGCGGCGTTGGTTTTTGTATGCCTGTCGGCCAGGGTGGAAGCGAAGGAAGCCAGGGCGGATATTACCTTACCTGCCGTGCAGTTTCGAGTGGACCAGGCACGATTGGCTTTGGCCCAGAGTGATCCGCAGGCTTTTTTGGAATCCGCTGTTAAAAACTATCATTCCGATATCCACGATTATACCTGTACGTTTATCAAGCAGGAGTTTGTTCGCGGGCAGTTGACGCCGGAACAGGAAATCAACGTCAAATTCCGGGAAGGTCCATTTGCCGTGTTTATGCAGTGGGTCAGGAATCCGGGCATGGTGGACAAAGTGCTTTATGTCAAGGGGCATAATGAAAACCAGGCCATGGTGAAACCGGCGGGATTTTTAGGCTGGTTTGTCCGCAGCCACGTGAATCGTCCGGTGGACGGACCGGATGCGACAAAGGTTTCCCGCCGCCGGCTTGATCAGTTCGGATTTGAAAACGCGATGAAAATGATTTTGGCAGTGAACAAGCGCGCGTTAAAGAACGGCGAGTTGAAATTCAGCTATACTGGAACGGGCGAGATTGACGGCAGGCAGACGTATATTTTTGAAAGATTTTTGCCGGAAAAACCGTGCTATCCGGATCAGCATTTGGTGGTGCATATCGACCAGGACTGGCTCGTGCCGCTTGGAACGTTCTGCTATGACGCACGAGGAAGACTGCTCGGTAAATATGTTTACCAAGATGTCAAGCTGAACGTGGGCTTGGCGTTTAAAGAATTTACCGCCAATGCGTGCGGGCTGTAGGGAAAGAAGTTAGTAATATAGAAGGACTCAACAAGGCGGCCAATTGGTCGCCTTTTTCTTTTTAAGAAGACGTAGGAAATTCAATTTAATATCCAACATTCAACACTCGACATCCAACACTCAAGTGAAGAGAAAAGTTAGCCACGAATTACACGAATGGACACGAATAAGTTTTCCCGATATCGTTTAATCAAAAATGGTGGAGTTAAGAAAATCCCACTTACAAATTTGACCGAAAGTGTACCGTTTTTTGACCAAATTTCATTTTTTTTTGCGGGAGAGCGGTACAATTTGAAGGGCCAGGAAGAAGGCTTTTGGCTTCAGCCAGAGCCTGGAAGCCCACCGGTCCAAAGCCCGATTTGGCCTCTATATTAAAGATAACACATTTTTGGGAAAAAGCAAATTTTGGAAAGAGAATTTTTTTAACCGCCATATTGCCATGACGCCAAGAAGAGAAAAGTTAGCCACGAATTACACGAATTTACACGAATTATTAAAATAGTTGTATTTGCTGTTTCTATCTACTCGTCTACTTGTCTACTCGACTACTTCTTCTTGACTAATCCCCGGGAATCCCTTATTTATATTGTGAGAATCTCGTTTACGAAAGGTCGCCTGTGAAGCAAAAGCAAAGTACGCCCGCCCCGCCGCAAAGTAAAAAACCCTCCGCCGTCCTCGACACCCGCGTCATCTACTGCGGCGACAACCTCGACCAGCTCAAAAAACTCCCCGACGGGTGCATTGACCTCGTCTACATCGACCCGCCGTTCAATTCCAATCGGAATTACGAAGTCTTCTGGGGTGAGACGAAGGAAAAACGAGCCTTCGACGACCGCCACGCCTCCACCCAAGCCTATATTGACTTCATGCGCCCCCGATGCGTCGAACTCCACCGCGTATTGAAAAACACCGGCAGCTTCTACTACCACTGCGACTGGCACGCCAGCCATTACGTCAAAATCATGCTCGATCAGATTTTTAGGGAGTCTTCTTTACTGAATAAGCATTGCTTCGAAGAGTAAAAAACGGTATAAAATCATTATGAAGCGAGAAAGAAATCAAGCACGGCATGTCATCCGTATCAATGAGGCGAATATCCGGGAAAGCCATTTTTATCTGACGGGCTTTTCGGATTTCTTCCCTATCGATAGCCTTGGCGCTTCATCCAAAAGGAATGGCTTGGGCAAACCCATGCGGATTGAGGTGGAGGGATTGGCAAATCCCGTGTTTACCGACATTCCCCGTGACGCGAAGACCGGTAAGCCGAGAAGGTTCTTCCGCAGTCGCGCCTGGGTGCGGGAGTTTTTCGCCAGGCAGAAAATCAAGCCGGGCGACCAAATAGCCATTGAACGGGTCAATGCCTATGAATATCGGATTTATGGCATCAAAGACGTGGCGAAAGTCGAGAAACGGTACACGACGTCGGAATTTTTCGCCGGAATTGGGCTGGTTCGCCTGGCTCTGGAAAGGCAGGGCTTTCGAGTCGTCTTCGCCAATGATATCGAACCAGATAAATTCGCCATGTACCGGGACAATTTCGCGGTGGATGAATTCCGTTTGGGTGACATCCACCATTTAAAGGCTCAGGAAATTCCCGACAGCGATCTTTTCACGGCATCTTTTCCCTGCAACGATCTTTCCATCGCCGGGGCCATGGGCGGGTTGAACAAAGGCCAGTCGAGTGCCTTCTGGGGCTTTGTCCGCGTTTTAAAGGAGATGAAGGAAAGACGCCCGTCTCATGTGCTGCTTGAAAACGTCCCCGGATTCCTGATGTCGCACGGCGGAAAGGATTTTGAATCGGCGCTCTTGGCCTTGAATGACTTGGGCTATTCCTGCGATGCCCTTTTCCTAAACGCCAGGCACTTCGTCCCCCAGAGTCGATTGCGACTCTTTGTCATAGGTCGTCAGGCTTTCCCCGGCCCGTATCCCTTCGGTCTGGAAACTTCGCCCTGTCGCCCCCAATGCCTGGTCGATTTCATCGCCTCGCATCCGAACGTAAAGTGGAATATCCGGGAGTTACCGCCCCCACCGGAACGTCGAATGAAGCTAGAGGAAATTTTTGAAGATATTCCGCCTGACAATCCCGCATGGTGGAACGAAGAACGGGCGGCGTATTTCATGAACCAGTTGAGCGACCGTCATTTGGGCATTGCTCGGAAAATGATGGATAAATCTTCTTATTCCTATGGAACCGCCTTTCGCCGAGTTCGAAAGGGAAGGTCGATGGCGGAGCTGAGGGTGGATGGCCTGGCAGGATGCCTGCGAACGCCCCGCGGAGGAAGCGGAAGACAGATCCTTTTCAAGGCGGGAAAGGGTAAGTATTCGGTTCGTCTTCTTACCCCGCGCGAGTGCGCCCGTTTGCAGGGCGTTCCCGATGACTACGTCATAAACGTACCGTTCAACCAAGGGCTTTTCGGATTCGGCGACGCGGTCTGCGTTCCCGCGATTGAATGGATCGCCGCCAATTACTTGATTCCGTCTTTACATCAATTGACCCGCGTCCGGGGCGGAGTTTTACAGACCGGTTAGAGGCATCATGGCAACGACTCGTGATTTATCCAAAATCTTTGATAAATGGTTCAAGAGCCTTCCCGTCTATACGGACGGTCTGCCCGCTCGAGGAAGCGTCGCAGCTTGCCTCGTCGTTCTTGAACGTCTCAAGACGAATTTTCGGCTGGACCTCGACGCCCATCGCGCCCTAGGGCAAGCCCAGATACAAGGCTTGAGTCCCCAGGCGGTCAAAAAGGTTTTGGAACAATACGGCGAAAAACGGCCATTCCTGGGCGAAGGCGGTCGGACGAATCGTGGTGGACCCCGTGACGTTCAAGCTATGCTTGACCTGCTGCGGACCCTTCAGCTTGACGAGCGGGGTGTGGAGGAACGCAACGAGACTTTGGACGCATTTCAGCAATTCCTGGTCAAAAAAGTCCGGGAATATCACGACCGCAAGCGATTGGAATTCGACTACGACCCGGCCCTTACCACTTGGAGTCTCGTTCATGATCTTTTTAACAAGGCAGAGACTGCGGGAAAAGCGGGTCCCGTGGCTCAATACCTCGTGGGTGCCAAACTTGAACTTCGATTTCCTGAAATTACCGTCCCCAATGCCCTCGGCAGTGCCCCCGACGTGCAAACGGGACGGCTGGGGGATTTTGAAATCGGCGACACCGCTTTTCATGTTACCATTGCCCCCGGAACCAGCGTTTATGAAAAGTGTAAGGCGAACATCCGAGAGGGATTTCGGGTGTACCTCTTGGTTCCGGACAAATTGGTAGTCGGAACCCGGCAGAACGCTGAGATGACGGTACCCGGGAAGATCGCCGTGGAATCCCTCGAATCGTTCATCGCGAACAATATCGAGGAGTTGGCCATATTCAAGAAAGACAAACTTATCGGCGGCTTTCGACTTCTTTTGCAGACGTACAACCGCCGGGTCAACGAGATTGAACTGGATAAGTCCCTGCTGATCGAGATTCCGCGGTCGCTTCAATGAGGTTTCGCTTGGCAATAGCCTGACGGATTCTTTTAACGTAGGTTTCTGGATGCGTATTCAAGTGACATTCCCAAATCCGAATGACGGTCCATCCTTTTTTTTGTAGCAGTCTCGTGACCCGTCTGTCTCGCTCCTTGTTTCTCTTAATCTTGCACTCCCATCGTATCACGTTGCTCCGCGGGGTCAAATTCCTGCCGCACACATGACCATGCCAGAAGCAGCCATCGACGAAGACCGCGATCTTCAACACTGGCCAAACAAAGTCAGGGGTTCCCACAAGTTTTGTAGGATGCGTCTGGACGCATCATCTTTATTCGTTTGCGTATATTGCCTCAAAACAAATCGGTGCGTCACGACGCACCCTACCGGACTGTAATCAATTCACGGCTGTTGCTTCGGGAGAAACCTCAATCCCTTTTCGCCATTCAGCCCCCCCAAATGTTTGGAAGAACTCCAGGAGCCTTGCCTGATGAACCTTGATCTCCGAACCGACAAACTCCTTTTGTTGCTCGGAAGAAATGAACCTTGTCATCAAGAAACCAAACACGACGTTTACTTCAGAATACTCCAACTGATGGGCTATTTCGTAGGCATCGTTGAGATTCTTCACGGAGTTCAACAGCGATAACACAGAGATATGTCGGTTTTGCTTTGCTTTCTGAAGAGTTAAGGGATCAGCAGGGGTTGAAAGTTGGCTGGGCGATAACGAATCCTGAATTTTTTCCAATTCCTGGGCATGGTGTTTCTCGTCATCCGCCAAAGTCAGCCAAAAAGTTGAAATCTCCGGCAGGTGGGAAAATTTCTCAGCCAAGCCGGAATAAAATTCCTCTGCTGTCTTTTCCGTTCCAATCGCAAGTTTAAAAAGCATATAAAAGGTATTTTCGCTTGCCATAAAAAATCTCCTAACCTGAGTAAAATGACCAACGCGCCTTTGTTTTGAAATGGATATTTTTTTCCACCTGCAGGGACAATGCTTTTATCGGCAGTTCCACTCGTTGACTTTAGCCGGGTAGGGTGAGTTTTCTTAAACCACTGCTTTAAACATCTTAATTGGCGCAACCTCCTATTTTTGAGATACTTGACACGGCAGGTGTGTATTTTCAAGGAGGTTGGGACATGGATCGTCCTTCAACGGAGTTATTGGC
>JBAZZQ010000032.1:0-45685 GCA_041658725.1 Phycisphaerae bacterium
TGGTACAATCATTTCGGACTCCTTTCCTTTGGGCCTGTAACCTCCATTGTTTCAGAAAGTTACATCCTAAAGAGAAGGGGTCTGTTTTTCAAATTTTCAACGTAAAATGGAAACTACACCCCTTTTTTTGTAATGCCAGTCCAGCCGCTTGACCGCATTGGCCACCGCCTGAAGGCTGCACGAGACCCGACCGGCGAACGCCTCGCGGATTTCTTCGAGTGTCAGGTCCGACTGCTTGGCAAGGAGGGCATCCAGCTCCGACAAGGCTTCGTCCGTGAAGGCGGCCTTCCGGCCTCGCCGCCACGTTCGCGGGGCAATCGTTCCTTCCTGTTTTCGTCGGCCAAGCAGTTTGTAAATCCAGCGGACAGAGACCTGGAATTGCTCGGCAATCGCCGAGATCGTTTGTTCCCCACGATCACATGCCGCCACGACCCGTTCCCGTAAATCCATCGAATATTGTTTCATTCCCCTTTCATCGGACAAATGTACAATAATTCTTGAATTGCTCTAATTGCGAAATACTGAACTAAGAATCAATTTCGATTCGTTTTACCCGCCGGCCAATCCTGGGAAAAATCGCCCTCGCTTCCAGCGTCGACCGCCGAAACGTTCAAGGCAACCCAACCGAAATCGATCTGGCGACAGAAATTTTCTACGCCAAAATACTATCCATTTCTTTGCTCACGCGTTTGACACGGCTTGGGTCCTCGGTAAAACTAATAATCTCTGCCGTTACCGGCCCATTGTATCCTATTTTCTGCAGCTGCTTTACAATCACCGACCAGTTTGTTTCCCCTTTCCCGATCGGCACTTCAAACCCTTCCGGGAACCCACCGGGAACTCGCTTGTAATCTTTACAATGAACGCGTTTGATCATTTTTCCAAGCACCGGTATCCAATGGTCCGGGAAACCATTTTTAACCACATTCGCCGGGTCGAAATAACAGCCGGCATATTTTCCACCGATCCTCTTAATAAAATCCCGCATCTCCACCGGCGAATACAGGAACATATTCCAGACGTTTTCCACACAGAGAAACACTTTGACCTTTTGAGCGAATTTCTCAGCCGCCTTGGCTGTCTCGAGCGCGTTTTGGTAAACCTCGCCATACGGAACCGGTACGGCGTCGGGCATAAACTCGGGCTTGACCGCGCCGGGGACATAAAGAAACGCATCCGCCCCCAGCCATCGGGTAATTTGCAGTCCCTGCATGGTATACTTCAATGCCTTGGCTCGAATCGATTTCTTCGGATCGCTCGGTGAAACGCCCCAGTAAACTCCGCTCGCCACGCCGCAAATTTTTATTCCGATTTTCGCGGCTTGGTCCCCAAGCTTCCGGCAATATTTTTCCTTCGCGTTAAACGGCAGTTCGCCGGTCGGCGAAACGCACAATTCGATGGCACAGAATCCCGCGTCCTTCGCTTCTCGCATGGCCTTAATCACATCGTACTTGCCTTCCAACGCCAATGGCCCAAATGTCCAGTAATTAACCGCTTTATAAATCACGATAAACCTCCGCAAAATGACAAAAAAATGTTTGAACTCAATGTACCGATCTGCTTTTCAATCCACAAACGAAAAAGTTAAAATCGCAAATTAACCTGAAACAAAGCGGACGCACGCCAATAAGCAATTTTCGATTATTTCTGATCTTCTTCATGAACGATAACGTGGACACAGGTGGATCGTGTGGTCCGGCCGAGGACGATGTCTTCCGCCAGAGCGGCGCAAGTGGGCGCTCCGCACATACCGCAGTCTTTTCCGGGCAGGCTCCGGGTGAGTTTGTCGATTCGGGAAAGTTTTTCGATGGCCTTGGCCATGTCCTTGTCAAGCCGGACACCGGACCGCGGTGAAAAAGATTCTTTTCGCCTATAGGCTCGTCCCCATATCCGAGACAAGCCGCAGGATTTCTGCCAGCGGGCCAGAGCCAGGAAGGGGTCTTCATGCACCAGCGGAGAACCAAAACAACCCAGCTCGCAGGCAAAAAGTTCCATCACAGGAACATCGGGGATCAGACCATTTTCGATTTTTTCGAGAATATGGATCACGTGCTCGATCCCGGTTATCTGAAGGACATGCTTTTCGTCCTGCGGATTGGGTCCGGGATGTTTGAGAATATCATCGACGATATTATGGCCTGAAATGATCAGGGGCTGCACCGCCGACCGTAATGTCGAAGGAGTAATGACATCCGGTTTCTTGGCCAGCACTCTGGACACAAGGGCCGTATATTGGCAGGGACAAGAGATGACAAAAACCCCCTGCCGACCCGCCAAGTGTTCCTGCTGGGCTTCCAACGGTGAAACAAACGGAGCCAAATGATTGATCAGCGACGGAAATCGCATCTCAATCAGATTAATCACCGCGGGGCAGACGGGAGAAATAACTGGAACCACATTGGATTCTTCGCGGGCAAAACCCACAACGGCCGACCGCAAGGCGAGGTCCCACGTTTCCGTTATCTTAACGTCCTGGAAACCAAGTTTAAAAAGTGAGGCCAGAACTCGTTGCGGGCTGACCAGCGGACCAAATTGCACCAGGAACGATGGTGGAACTACCAACACCGCGTCGTCGGTCAGGCGGGGAAGTGCGATCGCGGTATTTGCCATCGCCAAAGCTCCGGATTCGCAGGCGGCGATACACTGCGTGCAATCGATGCACAAATATTTAAGAATTTCAGGCCGTCCTTTGCCAAGGCGAAGCGCCTTGGTCGGACATTTCCGCAAACATTGAAAACACTCGCGGCATTTTCCCTCCACGACACAAACATGCGTATGATCGGATTCCAAAGCCTCGTGCGGTTTCAAGAAAATGGTAAATCGGACCCGCGTTCCCTGGCCTACGGTGGACTGAATGGAAAAATGGTCGCTATTTTTTTTGATATTGGGCAGGCCCATTCCCGCCCCGAAACCCAGTTCCCGAGCCTTGGAGGGCGCGGTGGAAAAACCTTCCTTCATCGCCATGTCGATATCCGGAATCCCCGGCCCTTCGTCGCTAATTTCCACTTCCACTTGTTGATGGTTCAGTGTGGCCCGAAGAATTCCCTTGTAAGCATGAATAACAACGTTCATTTCCGCCTCATAGGACGCGATCATGGCCCGGCGGATAATATCGGGATCGGCTCCGATTTTCTTGAGTTGCTCCTTGAGACTGCCAGATGCGGACCCCGCCTGGTCGAAGTCATTTCCTATGATCTGATATGTACCGAGGTTCATAAGCCGGTTAAGCTTTCCTCTATAATCGTCTGGTACAGACGTCCGCAGGTTTCGAACATGCCCAGGGGTGAAACCATCAGGAGGGTTTGGTGTTCGAGGGCAATTTGAATAATTTCGGGTTCCGGGGTAATGTTGTTGAGAAGGCAGATACCCGAAATGTCCATCAACTGAGCCACCCGCATGATTTGGGCGCTGGCCAGGTTGGTCACGAGCAGCGTCCGGTGCGGGGCCTGGCTCAAGAGGTCGCTTATCCGGTCCCCGGCGTAGATACGATTGATCTCGACATTCATCGGTCGTCCACGCGAAAAGACCTTAGCGTCGATATTTCTGGCCAAGTATTCCAGATTCATGTATTCCTTTCCACGTTATTTAGTTTCCCAGCCAATAACTGCACGTTTTTAACTCTACTATTTCAGCAGGATTTTTGCAAGCGATCTTGTTCAGGCGGGCAGGATAAAAGCATTTGCGATTCCAGGCAACGTATTTTGAAAGTTGCCCTTGCCAAGCTCATGGCCGTGTTCTATAATAGCGGCTGTTGTTTAAGCGTGTCCATGAGTGTCTCTATGATAAAAAGTTCTGGCCGGTGGTAACATTTTGGTCTATGAAGTTTTCCTAGGACGAATTTTGGCAACAAGTTACAAATAAGCATAAGGTGTAGTTCATTTTAAAATAAATAGTTGCGGGCGTAATTCAGTGGTAGAATGCCAGCTTCCCAAGCTGGACGTCGAGGGTTCGAATCCCTTCGCCCGCTTTCATCATTAGTGTCGTGAATATCAAGACTTGCATCGCTTTCCAACTTTTCGTTTTCATTAAAACCAGGCTCTTTTGGGGCTAGTTTTGTCACTTCTGGACACATTCGTAATTCTTCTTTCTAAACAGAGCACGGGCCACTTCAGGGTCCGGATTCATGAACAGCCGACCTTTGCCTGTCACGGGGCGATTCAAAATCGACCATCAAGGGGCGAATTAAAATCGACCACTGGGAATAGAAAATATCATTCTTTTTCCTTTTTGCAAGCCTGATTTTTTAGTCGGTAACTTTTACCGCTAATGGCGATGATTTCCGCCTGCGAGAGGAACCGGTCCAGGATGGCCGTCGCGGCCGGTACATCGCCGATCAGTTTTCCCCATTCCTCAATGGGACGGTTCGAAGTCATAATGGTGGAACGGACCTGATGGCGGCGAAGAATAATCTCAAAGAGGTGTTCGCCCGACTGTCTGGGCAGATGTTTAACTCCTTTGACATGATTGGTTTCCATTAAGTTCTATTACGTTTAAAATCCTCGAATCAGGAACCGGCCGATTCCCGCCAGATGAATTTCATATTCACGACGTGTTTCTGAGGAGGAAGATCGGGTTGTTTCAGGCGGTTCATCAGGAGGGTGTCGATGGCACAAGCGGTTTGTTCCAGCCGCCGATCGACGCTGGCCAGAGGCGGAGTCAAAATAGAATTGTACATGTAGTCACCAAACCCAACCACCGCCACCTCCTGGGGAACTCGTAACCCCCGGCTGTGAAACCACGCAATGGCGCACCAAGCCTCCTGGTCGCTGGTGCACATCAAGGCGTCGAAAGGAATTTTTTGCGGGAACCGCCTGGTCAGGTTTCGCCAGACACACGTTCGTAATTCTTCGTCCGTATACAAGGGCGGGTAGTCCAATTCTATAATCGTGGCGTCCTTCACGGGGACATTATGGTTTTGAAGTGTCCGGCAGAAAGCGTCGAACTTGGGTTGGTTGATTTCATGCCTTCCCATGACCACCGGCGTTTTTCTTCCCGAGGCAACAAAGTACTCCGCCGCTTCGATAAATCCCGTCCTGCGTTCCAGGATCACCTGGTCGCAGGGAGCATCGATTCCATAGGCGGTGGCGATTACCGCAGCGGGAAATCGACGGAGTCGATCAAGGATGGAACTCTCGCCGGGATTTTCAAGGTCAAGCTGGGCCACCACGCCTTCAAACCTCCGCCGGTCAAAGTCTTCCAGTATCCGGGTATATCGGGCTTTTTCCGCCCAACACGAACAGTCCGCGACGTTGACGACAAACCCGAAGCCCTGGAGGTGGTTGACAATTTTAATCATCAATTCACTGGCCAGCATATCGTGCATGTGCCACCAAATCAAACCAAGGTTCTGTGTACGCTGTCCGGCCAGCCCGCGGGCCAGGGGGTTCGGGGTGTATTCGTGTTCGCGGGAAATCAGGATTACCTTTTTCCGCAATTCGTCGGAAACCGGACCCCGGCCTGAGAAAACCCGCGACACCGTCATTCGACTGACACCTGCCAAGCGAGCAATTTCTCTGATGGTTTTTGGCTTTTGGATCATTGTGCTTTCATTTCAATAATGATACCGGTATCTATTCTTTGCGGTCAATTATAGTCGTTCACATTAAATCACGCAAGAAAATATTTAATAATAACAACTCAAATCATTTGATTGCAAGTAATTACGTAAATATACGGATTTTATATTTTTCTTGACACAGACGGATTAAATTTTATAATAGCGATATGGGACCGGTCCCTTTTAAGTGGAGTATAATTAAATGTTAAAAGCACCCTCTATGAACACCGACGAGGCAAAGTGGTACACCCGTCCCCTCCGGATCGTGGAATTGATTGACGATTTCGACCGGCCGGTGCAATCGGGTAATTCAGAAAAGGAGATCGCCCAGCAAGTCGGGATGTACGCCAACTGCAAGCATTTGCACACCTTCGGGAAAAGCACGGTCATGTTCGGATGTGATGAAATCTTCTTCAAAACATCGGTTCGGACGGTGGAGCTACCCGATCATCTGGGTGACCACCTGCCGTTGACACAGAAACACGGGCTCCGAGTGTTTGTTTACTTCAATGTGCATTGGGTCCGGGAGGATTATCCGCAGTGGGCGCAGAAGGGAGCGGATGGAACTCTCCTGCAGATCCATTACGGGACAGGATATGCCCTGTGCGTCAACAGCGAATTTCGTCAGATCGCCCGGACGATCGCCCGCGATCTGGGTAAATATCCAATCGACGGAATCTTCCTCGACGGACCGTTTGTTTTGCAGACGGGGTGCTATTGTGAACACTGCAACCGGCTCTTTAAGTCGCGATACGGAACCGAGTTACCCAAGCCCCCGTTTCACAAGAAGGACCTGTATCTAAAATTCCAGGAATTCCGCTCCGACTGCCTGATGGAGTTTATTGGGGATTTAAAGACCGCGCTTCATTCGACAAATCCACAGGCGATTATTTACGGCAACGCGAATGGGTTAAATCCCGCTCGGGCGACCGGGCGCGACAATCGCAAATGGGCCAAATGTGTCGATATCCTCGCCGCGGAAGGGGGATTTATTTTCTATATCGAGCCGAATCGCATCCCACACTGGAAGCCCGGCGCGACCGCCAAGCTCCTGGGTACGCAAGCCTCGGGGAAACCCGTGGTCGTGTTTTTATGCGGTAATCACAAACCCTATGACCGTTACGTCCTGCCGGCTGCAGAGACCCGCCTTCTTTTTGCCGAAACACTTGCCCACGGGGCAAGCCCCTGGTATGCCATATTGAAGGAAAACCTTGTCACCGAAGGGGCCCAGGCCGCGAAAGAGATGTTATCTCTCGCGAAAATAAATGAAGAGGCTCTTACCGATACGACTTCAGATGCCCAAGTCGCCCTGCTCTGGTCGGATGTGACGCAAAATTATTACGGCACGGCCGTGGATTACAGTGATTTTACGGCAAAGGAAAGCCGTAATGAGTCTCATGGCCGCAGCATCGAATCGTTTAACGGTTATTATGAAGCCCTGGTGCGTAGTCACATTCTCTTTGATCTGATCGACGATATTTCGTTGACGGACAGAACATTAAACAAATATCGATTTTTAATATTACCGAATGCCGCCTGCATCGGTGAGTTGGGGGTGGAAAATCTGCGGCGGTACGTTGCTGAAGGAGGCAACCTCCTGGCGACGTTTGAAAGCTCGCTCTATAACGAGTTAGGTGAAGCGCGGGAAAATTTTGCCCTCGCGGATGTGCTGGGTGTTGACTATACGGGGAAAATCCTCGGCCCGTTACCCTATGACTATATCAGCCCGACGCCGGACGCGGTAACTTATCTTGGCCCGATGCAGCAGCCGCTTCCCACCATGCCCTACGCCCTGGGGGTTTTACCGACAACGGCACTACCTCTCCTGACGCTGCACGAAAAGCTTTCCGCACGGTATCTGGCTCTTCCGCCTTTAAGCAAGCATCCGGCTATGACGGTAAATTTCTTCGGAAAAGGCAAAGCCTTTTATCTGAGTGGTAACGTCGATGAATTTTTCTGGTCGCACCGTATCCCGGAGCATTTCGACTGGCTGACGCAACCGGTCTTGAAAACGACTCCGCCGAAGATCAGACTTACAAACGTTCCGCAATCGGTGGAGATTTCGATTCGGAAACAGGGGGAAAAGCGTCTGATCATCCACCTGATAAACTTTACCGGAGCCATGCAGCGGCCAATCACACAAATCATTCCTCTTTACAACGTGGAATTGGAGTTTACCGAAAAGACTCCCCGACATATCATGTCCCTGATATCGAAAAACGCATTAAAACTTATGAATAACAAAATCATTCTTCCCAAGCTGGATTGTTACGAAATCATTACCTGTGATTTTTAAAGGAGATAAAGTTGTATCCTGCTGTCATGATGTAACGGGCGAACCGATGATTTGATGTGCGAAGGGAAGTGACCGGATGAAAGTGTATATTATCTCCGACATGGAAGGAACGGCGGGCGTGAGTATCTGGGACCAGGTCCAGCCAAGCCATCCTAAATACGCGCAGACCCAAAAATGGATGACCCAGGAGATCAATGCCGCGGCAGACGGGGCTTTTACGGCCGGGGCGAACCTGGTCCTGGTTCACGACACCCACATGTCGGAGCATAATCTGGATGTGGATATTCTCGATCCGAGAGTCGAATACATTATGGGCGGTGGGATAAGCTCCTGGGCCCAGCTCGATGATTCGTTCGATATGTGCTTCTTGATAGGCGCCCATTCCAAAGCGGGCACCCCCAACGGAAATCTCAGGCACACGTGGAATGCGAATCAAATGGTCGATTTGCGAATTAACGGGATTTCCGTGGGTGAGATAGGTCTTTTGGCCGCCGGGGCCGGTGAATTGGGAGTCCCTTGCACGCTGATCACAGGCGACGACAAGGCCTGCTTGGAAGCGGCGGAGTTGATTCCCCAAATCGTGTCGGCCATCGTTAAAACGGGGCTGGATTGGCAGTCCGCACGATTAATCCATCCTCATGCCGCACAGCGTTTGATCTTTGAAAAATCGAAAGAGGCTTGCTCTCCTTCCACAAAGATCAAACCGCTCCTTTTGCCGGCAAAACCCGTCATCGTGGAAGCAGTCCAACTCAAAGACCCGCAGGGACCCTACGATGCTTCTTCTCTGGAAATGAAACAACTCCTTTCCCGGCCACAGAGGACTTCAAAAGGAACCGGGGAAAATATCCCCACGGCTTTTAATAACGCTCTCGTGTGAATTAAAATGGAAAGTTAAAGGATCATCAGGATGGCGCGATGCGGTTTGGGTAAAATCAATTTAAACGATACTTTTGATGTAAAAGTTCCCTTCGGTACGGATCTGGAAGGTCGGTTCCTTTTGCTTGAAGATGGTGGCAGGTCGTGGTTGCTTGCCACGTTTGATTACAGCTTTCTTTTCCGAAGTTCTTGTCTGGAATGGCGAAAAGGGATATCGGAGGCCACTGGGATTCCGGCCTCAAATATCTGGGTTCACACCAGCCAGACCCACAGTGCCCCGGAAGGTCATGAATTGGACGACCGGCCGTGCCGGAAACTCATCGAGCTTTCCATTCCAATCATTCGGAAGGTCATCTCCGAATCGTGGGAATCGGAATTGAGTTATGGAATCGCCGATTTGGGATCCGGATTTAACTTCAATCGTGAAGTCTATGTTCCCGAGTTGGGCGCCGTGACTGCCTGGGGAGGACGCCTGAATACAGATCAACCGGGGTATCCGTATACGCAGGACCCGGACGCGTTATTGCTGTGCGGTTATCGTCCCGAAATCCCGGCCTTTTCAAAACCCATTTATTTTGACCGACCCGTCGATCCGTTGGCGGCCTTGATGGTGTTCCGGGCGAAATCCGGAGAAGTCCTGGGTGCGCTGGTCCGGTATTCGGGCCATCCCGATATCGCGGCCTCCGGGGCTGGATTGGGATTACGGCCCGAACAGTTCCGATATCATTTCGATTGGCCCGGATACGTTCGGCGGATAGTGGAAAGCGAAATCGGGGGGATCGGGGTGTGCGTGAATGGTCCCTGCGGAAACGTTGGAATGAAGTATACCGCTCCGAACACCTATGAAGAAGCGGATAGGTTAGCAAGGAGGATTGGCGAGGGAATTGCCTCGGCCGTTCTGGCATCCTGGAAAGAGGAAAAGACGAAATGGGAATCGATTCATATTGGTTCCATTCTAAATGATACCGCGGATTTGCCTTTGCGTGACCTCTTTCCGGCCCGTCGGGCGGACCTGATTACCGAGGAAGCACTTCGCCGGCGGGGTGAAACGTTGTTCAAGGAACTGGAGCTACTCCAAGGGGCGCACGCCCGACCGACACAGATCAAGCAGATGGTAGATGAGATTCAATTTACCTCCTGTATTCGGTCGATGGTCGAAAAATGGACCAACCTGAGTGATGCGGAATTGGCAAAAAGGGTGATGCAGGTCGACCTGGAAGCCATTCGGATCAACGATCTGGTCTTGGCCGGGTTCCCAGGGGAGACGATGACCGAGACGTCCATGATGGTTCAAGCCCAGTCCATCGGAAGGAAATTAATCACGTTCGATCAGGTAAACGGCTATCACGCGTATATGACCAGCGACAACGCCCATAACGAAGGTGGATACAGTTATTGGGGTGGATTGGTCGCTCGGGGATCGGAGGGGATTTTGCGGAGAAAGGCATTGGATATTATTCTACAAGCTTGCCGTATGTCGGGAGGATTGACATGACCCCCAAAGAGCGGGTTCGAACCGCGTTTGGTCGGGGCCGACCCGACCGTTTGCCGGCCTCCGTCATTTTCAACTCGGAAACGGAGGGCGGATTATTTCGGATTGGCGCAATCAGTGCCGAGGAGAAAATAAAACGCTATTTCAGAACGGATGATTACGAAGTGGTATTGAAGCGGTTGGGAATTGACGCGCGGTGGCTGCGATCAAGAACGCCTC
The DNA here is from genome assembly GCA_041658725.1 of Phycisphaerae bacterium. Taxonomy (GTDB): domain Bacteria; phylum Planctomycetota; class Phycisphaerae; order JAAYCJ01; family JAAYCJ01; genus JBAZZQ01. Next base: position 10,441 of record JBAZZQ010000032.1, read on the forward strand.
AGAAAGATCCTGACCGGGAAACAAGGTGGCATGGATTTGTCCGGGGCTTGAAGGCGGCACAGACGGTTGAAGACCTTAAACGCCTGGAAACGCCCGATTGGCGGAATTACTGGGATTGCTCCCATTTAAAGGAAGACCTTCAGAAAATTTTGGATCTCGATCAGTCGTATGCGGTCTTTATTGAAGGACCGTCGATTTGGGAGATGGTTCGCTGCTGGCGGCCGATGGACGTATTCATGGTCGAGTGGTTGACCGATCCTGAATTCGCCGTCACCCTGTTTGAGATGGTTTATAACTTTTACATGGCCTGTTATGAAGCCTATGTGGAAGAACTGGGAGACTTAGTCCATGAGATCGACCACATTCACGGCGGCAGCGACTTTGGAATGCAGGACCGGCCAATAGTTGATCCGAAATTATTCGAGCGGGATTATGAACCGTTTCTACGGCGAGAAATTGCCTTTTTCAAACGCTATTTTCCCGAGGCCGTTTTTGAATTCCATTGTTGCGGTTCAGCGGTGGATTTCATTCCGTATTTGGTTCGATCGGGTGTCGATGTGCTTCATCCGGTCCAGCCGGGATGTGCCGGGATGGATTTTGATCAGTTAAAGGCCGCTTGGGGAGAAAAATTAGCCTTTCGAGGGGGAATAGATGCCCAGGGAGTTTTAGCCCGAGGAACCGAAACGGAGGTCAGGGAATGGGTTCGATACGCGTTTCAGACTCTGGGACGAAACGGGGGATATATGCTCGATGCCCATGGGATTATGCCCGAAGTCCCCGTGAAAAACGTCCTGGCAGTATACGATACGGTTCAAAACGAATGTTGGTATTAATAGGATACGTATCGGGTTAAAATAGAAAAAACTTTTCAAAAAGGATACGACATGAATTCAAAGAACTCGGTGGGTTTCTCTATGGCCTCGATCCCAACGACGCAACTGGACGAAATCCATGAAGCTTCCCTGGCGATTCTAAGGGAAACGGGCATCAATGTCCATTGCCCTGAACTGCGAGCCTTGTTGAGAGAGGCTGGGGCCAGGGTCCAGGACGATCTTCGCACGTTTATTCCCCCGTCCCTGGTTGATCGGGCTCTTGCCTCAGCCCCCTCCAGAATAGATATCTATAACCGGAAGGGTGAACCGGCCATGATGCTGGAAGGGACACGGATTTATTTCGGTACCGGCAGCGACCTGGAATATACGATCGACCCGAGTACAGGCCGGAGGCGGGAAAGCACGCTAAAGGACGTGGAGCAGTCGGCCCGACTGTGTGAGAAACTTGCGAATATCGATTTTGTGATGTCATATGGATTGCCGCGGGGTCTTCCCGCGGGCCGGTGTGAAATCGAACAATTTCGGGCGATGCTGAATAATACCTCCAAACCCATCATAATGACAGAATATTCGGGGCGAAAGACCTTTGAGGAAATGCACCGCTTAGCCTGCGATCGGAGCGGAGGCGAAACGGATTTCCGGCGCCAGCCGAATTACATCATGTACGGCCAGTTTGTTTCACCCCTTCAGCACGACGCTGGGGCTCTGGAGCGCCTGGTCTTTTGTGCGGATCACGGAATCCCTTTGATTTACGTGCCGACGATCATGATGGGGGCATCGGGGCCTGTGACCTTGGCAGGAGCGCTGGCGTTGGCAAATGCGGAATGTCTGGCGGGACTGGTGATGCACCAGTTGCGGGTTCCGGGGGCGCCTTTTATTTACGGCGGGTGCGTGACTCCACTGGATATGCGGACGACGGTCTTTTCGTATGGTGCTCCGGAATGGCGGATGGCGGACATGGTTCTGTCCCAGCTTTCGCAGCGTTACCGGCTGGCGATCTTTGGAACGGCGGGAACGACCGATGCTAAGGTGATCGACGCCCAGGCAGGGGCGGAATGGGCGTATTCTCTCCTTGCCTGTACCCTGGCGGGAACGAATCTCATTCACGATGTCGGGTACATGGAATCGGGTTTAACCGGATCGCCGGAGGCCCTGCTGATTTGCGATGAGATTATCGGGATGGTCAAACGATTCATTTCAGGATTTGAAATCAACGAAGATACTCTGGCCTTGGATTTGATCCACCGCGTGGGACCGGCGGGGCATTTCATGGAAGAGGAGCATACGCTCGATCATTTTCGAGAATCGACCTGGCATCCCTGCCTCTTCGACCGGAAACGATTTGACGAGTGGGAGCAAAATGGTAAGGATTTAAGGCAGCGCTGTCGGGAACGGGCTGCGGAATTGTTAAAAACATGAAAACAACAACAACCGATATGGAATTTACACATCTTGACGTTGATGTTTATACCCAAACGATAATCATCCCAACCTATGCCCAAGGCCCGCGAGATCCGAACCCGCCGCTTTTCGGCAAGGGAACGCGGGCCATTTATCCCTACCCGTGGCAAAAATCCTTTACGACCGAGATCGAAGAGAAAACTTACGATGCGATGGTCTTGAAATCCCGGTGGATGGAACTGACGATTCTTCCCGACTGGGGTATGCATCTGTACCGGGCAGTAGATCTTTATACGGGGCGGGACTTGTTCCATTGCCCGAAAGTGATGAAACCGGCGAATAACGCGATCCGCGGGGCGTATGTGGCGGGGGGAGTGGAATTCAATTTTCCCGTCGGTCACAATGCCATGACCTGGAGCCGGGCTGGGGTCCACATACGAAAAACATCGGAAGGGGTCCAGGCCTTGTTTCACCATCTCGATCAACGCTCGGGGATGACCATCATGGCCGGGGTGACCCTGGCGGGAAACTACCGGGGAATTTATTTCGATCAATATTTTTATAATGGAACGCCGCTTCCGCAACCGTGGTATTACTGGCTGAACGCGGGGATTGCCCCGCATCCTTCGCTGCGATTTTTGTTTCCCACGGACACCATGATCGGGCATTTTGAAGGACCCTTCCTGGAAACGAGGACGAAATACCCCTATCCCGTGCGGGAAGGAATTGATTATAGCCGTTATGATAAGATTCCCGAGCCGATCGGTCTTTTCAGCCCAGGCGGGGTGAGTGGGTGGTTTGGGGCCTGGTATGAGGACTGGAATTTTGGCGTGATCCGCTGGGCCCCACCGTGGCAGGTGGCGGGGCAGAAATTTTGGGCATGGGGCAACAGCGAGGAAGGACTGCTCTGGGGTCAGATCGCCGCCGACCAGGAACTGCCGATCCCGGAAATACAGAGCGGGCGACCGGAGACTCAGATGGACCGGGGAATCCTCCTGCCGTACGCTTCGATCTCGCACCGGGAGTGGTGGATGCCGGTTTCTGAGATTGGAGATATACAAACAGGATCGGAATACGGAGCCATGGCGATTCGGGAGAAGGGAGAGCAGACCGAGGTGGCGATTTCACCTGCTTGGAAAATAAAAGATGTCCACATGCGGGTGAACAATGCAAAGGCGGGGGAAACTTTCGATCTCGAGCCCGGCCATCCTTGCTTTTTATCGATTTTGCTTCCCAAAGAGACTCTTCAAAAGCTCGAAATTGTTGGTGCGGACGGTTCTATTTTAACCTGGTCGGAAAAAAAAGGTCCTGTGGCCGCAAACATAGAATCGTTGTATGACCATCCCATACCCATGAAAGAAATGAGTGCCGAACAGCTTTTCCAAAGAGGATATCACTACGAGCGAACCCAACGGTTAGACCTCGCGGAGAAGTTTTACCGGCTCTGCCTTGATAAAGACACGGGGTTTTCCAAGAGTCGTCTCCACATGGGTTTCCTAAAGATGCTTCGAGAAGATTTGGATGGGGCAATCCGTGAACTGGATCTGGCTTTGAAGGCGGATCGGTGGAACGATGAAGCCCTTTACCTGCATGGGTTGGCATCATTTTGGAAAGGGGATGTCGATCAGGCGCAAATTGATTTTTGCCGGGTGGCGGCGACTGGAACGAATTATGTGGTCCCTGCCCTGGTGCAATTGGCGCTGGAGGCTCATCGCCGGAAGGAATATCATCGGGCCGGGATGATCGTGGATCATGGCTTGGAAATATCCTCGAATAACGCCGCGTTGCGTTTTTTGCAGGCACTGGATTTCCGCCGGCGGGGGGATTTGGAGGGCTATTCCAGGAGTCTTGCGAGCGTCCCATGTATTTTCGACCGGGCGGACGACGATTTGTATGTGCCCGGAGATCGTGAAACGGAAGATGGACTCTTGATCGCCTGCGCCCTTCGCTTCCTGGAGTGCGGCTCGCTTGAGGACGCGGTTGAGTGTCTGAAAAAGGTCTGTTCGGAGGTTGGTGTAACCAAAGCCGGTTATCTTTTGAAGTGGTTGGGGAAGAACCCTTCGTTCGGGAAAGGCCGGGCCAGGTTTTTCGGTTGGGGCCGGGAGATGAAACTCGCCCTGGAACATTCGCTCCAGACCGATCCAGTTGACGGGACAGCCCATTTTGCCCTCGGATGCCTTCTGGCGGAGATTGGGCAATTCGATTCGGCGGTCGCGCATTTACGAAAGTCATGCGAGATTGAACCGGAAAATTCGATCAGTCGCACGGCCCTGGGGATTGTTTATCGTGAAAAAGGAGATTTGAACGCGGCGATAATTGAACTTCAACAAGCGATCGATCTGGAGCCGATCAATCCAACCGCGTGGATACAATTGGACCTGGCGTTGAAATTGACTGGGAAACGAAACACGGCCTGGTTAAAACGCTTTTCCGGCGCGCCGGAGGAAGTGCTCGCCGATGAGGAATCCCGCATCACCCTGGCCGAATCGTACGCCGATGCGGGAGAATATGATCCCGCCGCGAACCTTCTGACGGGAAGAATCTTTCACCCCTATGAACTGACACACCATCTTCGCAACCTGTGGGTTCGCATCCATCGCCAAAAAGCAATCCGCCTTGCCCTGGCGGGGGATTATGCCGGATCATGGGACGCGATTGGTAAGGCCTTGGACTATCCCCAGAATCTGGGAATGGGGAAACCGTTACGGAGGTTTGACGCCAGGACACTGTATACTGCGGGATGCCTTTTTGAACGGATGGACAATACCCTTGAAGCGAAAAAATATTTTGCCCAGGCCGCGGGGGAAAATCAACCCGATCCCACTCTCGCCAAGCCCTGGAGTATTCTGGCGATGATCAAGCTCGGTGATAAAGATATGGCCATGAAGCGGCTGGAGGGGAATCGAAGCGAGGCCCATCGATACCTCGACGCCCTTTTTAATCCTGATCTGGACGACGATTTAAAAGAAATTATTCATCTCTGTGACCGGATTAAATCCGGCTGGGTTCCTTCGCTTGAAGAACTTCAGAAGGAGGACGTATGACCTCACGGGAGAGGGTAATGACGGCTTTAAACCATCAAAAGCCCGACCGAACGCCCCGTCTTTTGTATGGGGAGGTGATCGGATATGTACCTGCGGTGGAAAAGCTTTTGACTGAAAAATGCGCCCCCAAAACGCCTCGCGAATACTTCGATATGGATATTACCGGAATTGCCGCGAATACAACTCGCCTCCCCCGTGATCGTTTCGAGGACTGGATCGGGAAAAGGGTCAAAGGGCTTTCCACAATTCCTGATCTTCCGGTGGATGAATGGGGGGTCTGGTGGCGGCCTGGAAGCCTGCATCACTTCGTTCATATCGAATCGCCGTTGGCGGGAATCGAGGATTTTGATCGCCTTCGGGAATATCCCTGGCCGGACCTTGACCGGGAATATCGCTTCGAGGGGGTTGCGGAGAAAGTCGCCTCGCTTCACACGGAAGGATTGGCCGTGGCTTCTTATGCGGGAGCGATTTATGAGCATGCCTGGTACCTTCGGGGGTTGGAGGACACCCTGGAGGATATGCTGCTGCGACCCCAGATTGCCCACTTCCTTTTCGATCACACGGCCTATTATCAAAAGTCCGTGGCCGTGGCGATGGCCCGGGCCGGGGTGGATATCATCATTCTTGGCGATGATGTCGCTATGCAGACCGGATTAACGATGAGTCTCGACATCTGGCGCACCTTCCTGAAACCCAGACTGCGGGCGACGATTAAAGCCGTCAAAGACGCTTATCCGTTGGCGAAGATATTTTATCACTCCGATGGGAATGTTACCAGTCTGGTTCCCGAACTTATTGAGGTGGGCGTGGAAATTTTGAATCCCGTCCAGCCGGAATGCGTCAATCCCGCCGAATTGAAACAGAAATATGGAAAAGAACTAGCCTTTTGGGGCGCGGTCAGCGTGCAGAAAACCATGCCTTTTGGAACTCCCGATGATGTTAAAAATGAGGTGCGGGAACGAATTCGAACGCTCGGATATAACGGGGGATATATTTTATCCCCCGCCCATGTGCTGGAACCGGAAGTACCGTGGGAGAATATCATGGCGTTTTTCGAAGCCGCCGATGAGCGGATTTAAAAGCATCCCGGTTAATTGAAGGATATCGTATGGCGTATGAATATGAATTTCTCCGCGATCTGGCGAGACAAGTAGCCCAAATTGCTCTCAGCGAGGAAAACCAGGCCAAACGCCAGTTATGGACCCGCCACAACAGCCTAAAGAAAACCGAACGCCCTCCCGTGTTGTGTCTGCCCTGCGGGGGCTGGGAGGAACTGGTGCCGTGGAACAGTTTGCAATCCGCGGATCCCTTGTTTCGTGAAATCGAGTATGAGCTTCGCAAACGTCTCTACAAGCACCAGATCGGGGATGACGAAGTTATCGAGCCGTGGGTCGAGATCAAGGCGGTGCATTTTGGCGAGGACCGGCCGATGATGTGGGGCGTGAATATCGACGTCGTCCACTCCCCGGCTGGCGGGGCCTTTATATTCAAACCGGAGATCAACGAGGAGTCGGATATCGAAAAGCTGAGAGTGCCCGACTGGCGGGTCGATGAAAAAACGACTCGGGAAAAGTATGAAAAGACGAGTGAGCTTCTCAAAAACATCCTGGATGTCAAAATCAGATATGGCCGATTAAATGACGCGGGGCTGGCGTACTGGGGGGCGTATCTACGCGGCTTGGAGCGGATGATGTACGATTGCCTGGACCGGCCGGAGTGGTTCCGCCGATTCATAAAATTTCTGAGCGACGCCCACGTAAAACATTTAAAAGGCCTCGAAGCGGAGAATCATCTGTCTCGAAATGATATCGGGGGATGTAACAAGGTCTGTCTGACGTGTGAGGATCTTCCGAAAGCGGGTTTTGACCCTCGGTACGTCCGCCTCCTCGATACCTGGTGTGACGCGGATTCTCAGGAATTTGCTCTGGTCTCCCCGCGTCTGTGGGATGAATTTCTGCTGGAATACCAGCTTCCACTCCTCCAAGCCCATGGACTGGTGGCCTACGGATGTTGTGAATCGCTGGTGGGGAAGCTGGAAATTCTGAGAAAGAAGGTGCCGAACCTCCGCCGGGTGACGGTGTCACCCTGGTCGAATATTGAATACTCCGCCGAACAATGCCGGCGGGACGTCGTGATGCAAATTCGCCCCATGCCCACGGATGTCCTCATGCGCTTCGATGAAGACGGCATGCGAAAGGATTTTGAGGAGAAAATGGAACGCGCCGGCGATACAATTTATGACTTTTGCCTCCAGGACATCGAAACGGTGTATGGCCGGCCGGAGGTGCTAAAAACCTGGACCCGAATTGCCAAGCAGGTCGGAGCGGAACGATATCATCGGAAAACGTAATGCGTAGGATCAAGGATTCTAAGATGACAAAATATATTGATGTTCATTCGCGACTGGGGCCTGGCCGACCCCACGAAACCCGGCCGGTAGATCAGGCCTTGCGGGAAATGGATGCCGCGGGCTTCGAACGGGCGTGGGTTTGCCCCACGGAGGCATTCACCGCGGTTGACAACCGGCAAGGCAATGACTTTATCGCCCAGGCCCTCGCTTTGCATCCCGATCGGTTCATCGGTTGCGCGGTGTCCAATCCCTGGTATGGGAAAACGGCAGTAACGGAACTTCGCCGGGCATTTCATTCGGGCTTACGGGTCTTGTACCTTTGTCCTCCGGTCCAGGGATTCCAACTCAGTGACGAACTGGTCGATCCTCTCCTTAATGTGGCCCTGGAGTTTTCCGCCCCGGTTTACGCCCACACCGGTACCCCCGTCTGCGCAATGCCGTTTCAACTGGCGGCCTTGGCCCGACGGCATCCAGGGATAAAATTTATCATGGGCCACATGGGTTTCGCCGATTTCTGGTACGATGCGGTACCGGCTGCCCGGAGCGCCGACAACATCTGGCTTGAAACCTCTCTGATTGATGACACCATTATCATCGAGGCCATTGAAAAAATCGGGATCGAGCGCGTCCTCTTCGGCAGCGCCGCCCCGTTGTCCGCTCTTTTGCCGGAGGTCGAGAAAATCCAAACACTTCCTTTGCCTCGGGAGTCTATCGAAAAAATCCTGAGGATCAATGCGGAAAGGATCCTTCCATGAGACTCGATACACACCTCCATGTGATGTTAAAACCCTTTATGGGACGACCCGCGACGGAACCGGAAACGCTATTAGCCGACTTGGCTCGTTTCAATCTGGACGGGGGATGGATCTCATCGGTGGAGGCATTGACAACCCGGGACTTGGCGGTGCAGAAAAAATCGAACGACGCTTTAGCCGACCTGGTCAGAAAATTTCCCGGCCGACTGGCGGGCCTGGCCACCGTCGAACCGGGTGAAATGGAAGACGCCGCCCGCGAGGTGGAACGTTGCATTCAAGAATTGGGACTGATCGGCATTAAACTTCACCCCTGGTTACAGGCCTTTAGCGTTACGCACCCGGGCCTGGACCTGATCATGGCGGCGGCGGGGAATTTGAATGTACCGGTCCTTTTTCACGACGGTACTCCGCCTTACGCCACGCCTTGTCAAATCGCCTGGCTAGCCCGGAAACACCCCCGGACCAAAGTCATTTTTGGTCACTGCGGCCTGGCCGATCTGTGGCCTGACGCGGTGGCGGGGGCCCGGGAAAATCCCAATATCTACCTTCAACCCACCGGGGCCCCGCCCATGGCCATTCGGGCCGCACTCAATGCCCTAGGCCCGGGTCGGCTTCTTTTCGGTTCCGACGGCGGATTCGGAACCGCTCGTATGATCGGCTACGCTTTGGCCAAGTATCGCAGCGTTTTAACGGACGACATGATGGATCAAATTCTGATTCGGAATCCCCCTATAATCAAACAGGAGACGGTCGATGCCAAAAGTTAAGCTTTGTATTTTCGGTGGCGGCAGCGGTTATACCCATCACATGCTCTCTACTTTCGTCAAGTATGTTGCCTGCGGCGATTTGGCTGGTTCCGTGATTTCGCTCTATGATCTCGACGAAGAAAACGCCCGGCTGATGGCGGACTTCGGAAACAGCATCGCCCAAGCCAAAAAACTGGATTTTAAAATGGAGGTGGCCGGAACTCTCGAAAGCGGTTTGGAGGGAGCCAACTTCGTCCTCTCGTCTTTTCGGGTCGGCGGTCTTGATCAGCGGTATTTGGACGAGACCATTCCCCTGAAATACGGCATCCTCGGCCAGGAAACGAGCGGGGTCGGTGGGGTCTTTATGATTGCCCGAAATGCCGCGGCCGCCGTGAAACTGGCCACGACGATGGACAAAGTCTGTCCCGACGGTATCTTGATTAACTACACCAACCCCACGGGCATGATCAGTGATCTGACTTCACGTGTCTCGAAGGTTAAGACCTTCGGGCTTTGTGACGGTGTGGTCGGCGTCAAAGAACTGGTGGGTTGCTGCTTATTGGAGGTCCCTTGGCAGGAGGCAATGAAGATCGAGGCCTATGTTGCCGGTGTTAACCACTGCACCTGGGCGATGAGTCTTTATTACCAGGGAAAGGACCTTTATCCTCTCCTGCCCGAACTTCTCAACCAATCAAAAGAAAAGTCGAACGATTGGGGATACGTCCATAAGGATGCCTGCCGCCTGTATCACTATTACGGACTCCTGCCTGGCAGTTTGTATTATACCCGCTACTACTATACCGTGCCCAAGGTGATCAAGGAATTCAGCGGCGAGGGATATGAGCACCGAAGTCTGAATTTGAAAAAACAGGTCGCCCTCATCCGAGCCCATATCAAAAGTCAGATCGGTAAACCCGACGCCGATTTTCTGCCGGCCTCTTTTGAACACGCCGCGCACGGCGACCAGGCCATTGGAACCCTCCATGCCCTCGCCTGCGACACTCGAAAAATGGATATCGTCAATGTAAAAAACCACGGGATTATATGCAACTTACCTGATGAAGCGGTGGTCGAAGTTCCGGGGATTTTAGGTCGGCACGGTGTTTTGCCTTTGAACATGGGACCCCTGCCGGATTCCGTCGTGGGCGTGGTTCAAGCCGTGGACCTCCACTGTCGGCTGGCCGTAACCGCGGCGCTTACCGGCGATAAGAAACTTCTAATGCAGTCGGCGATGGCTCATCCGTCTAATATTGACTTTGACCAGATGGAATTATGCCTGGAGGAAATGTTCCATGCCAACCGCGATTGGCTGCCGCAATTCAAGTTTTAACTTAAACTAAACTTTTGCAAGGAACCGAGCATGAATGCCGCTTACTGCCCGTTACGCACCATGCATTCGGCCACGAGGGAGTGGTCAGCAACCACCTCGACGGATATGGGAAGCTGCAAATCGACTCGGTAAGCTCCTTTGGCTCTTTCGAGCATAATCCGGATGTTGCCGCGAACCGTGGACACTGTTCCGCATAGCGAGGCCATGGGCGACAAGGGCTTTAGGCCAAGGCGTGTGAATCCGGGTTCGAGCGGTTTGATGCCCAGCCCATAGGCGCCGTAGATATAGATGGGGATGCCCGACCAGCCGTGGCACAGGCTGCCGGCGTGGTTAAAATCCCAGCCGCCGCTTTGGGTTTCCCAAAAGCTCGTTGCGCCGGAAAAAAGCATCTTCGACCAGACGGCCGTGATTTGGTCAAATACCGGCTGCCCGTACGACGGCTCGCGCAGCACGGCCTCATATTTGTAGAGCGACTGGCTGAGGGTGGTGGGGATCATGCCGCTGGTTTCGGTCATGAGCCTTGTCCGCAATGCGCAGTGGGTCGCCTCGTCGCCGACGCCGGCGAGGATCGCCAGCGACTGGGTGAGTTCGGCAAAATGCCGAGGGGCCCGCGAACCGACGTATGTTTGGTAGGCGTTTTCCCGTGAATCCCAGAAGGCCCGGTGGACGGCTTGCTTCAAACGCTCGGTGAGTTCGAGGCATTGGTCGGCGAAGGGTTTTTCGCCGAGGAAGCCGGCCATATTGGCGGCGGCCTGCACCGCCAAAAGGTAAAATAAATTCAACGGTGCGTCGAATCGGAGGTTGTCGATCACGGCGAAATTCCGGCAATCGTTTTCTTCGGTGCCGTCCAGCCCCGGGGCCCAGTCGTAAAATTGCCAGTATCGCTTTCCCGTAGGGCAGGGCAGCAAGTGGTCCTTTTGGGCTTCCCGGTAACACCCCAGCATTTGCCGGATGAGGGGAAACGTTTGCCGGATGAAGGCCACGTCGCCACTGTACATCAGGTAATCGTTCATGGCCAAAAACCAGGTCATCGTGAAGCTCGGGATCGTGATGGCGAACCTCATGGGCGCACAGTGTTCCAGGTAGCCGTCGGGCCCTGCGGATCGGGCCAGAAGATCGAGACTGACGCGGGGAAAATCGTAGTCGCCGAAGGCGTAATAGCCGCAGAGCATCTGGTTGCGGGAATCGTTGGCATACAAGGCCTGCTCGCGCCACGGGCAATCCTCATAGTGCTCGTGCATGCACAGATGGAGCGTCCGCCGAGCGGTGTGCCAGATTTGATTGGCCAGCGGATCGCCGACAAATTCGCCGGCCATGCGAACGGGGTATTCGGCGGGCATCAGGCCTACTTGTTGCAGTTCCAGCGTGCCCCGCAGGTTCGTCACATGCAACTGGATGTAACGGCCGGCGTCGCGGTGGAGGCAATGGACGAATTTCTGGGGTCCGGGGCGGGTGACGTACCGGGAGGCAAAATACCGCCCGCCAATGCTGGCGCGGACCCGCAAATCGTCGAGGTGTTCCCCGATGGCCACGTCGATCACGGCCCCGCCGGGACCGTTGATCTGCAATTCAAAAAATCCGCACTCCTCGCGCCCGAGGTCGAACAGCACGTACATTCCGTCGGCGCCGTCCAGCCGGTCGCTGCTGAGTTTGACCGGGGTCGTGGCGGGCGAGGAGTTGGGTGCAAAGTCCTCAAATAGCTCCCAGCTTCGCCGAGCCGACAGAAAATCCCGCTGCATCAGGTCGGCCACCGTTTGATCGGGCGAGGCCAATCGCTTGAGAAGCCCCTGGGCGATGATCGCGCCTGCGGTGGGCGGGCGGATTTCCAACATTTTAAGCGGCCGGGGCCGCGGGGAATCCTGCCGCGGTGTTTGAACCGCAAATGGCCAGGAATCGCCGCCCCGATCATCGTGCGTCAGCCCGTCGTCCCACGAGGCGTCGTAGTGGAAGGTAAACCCCCGCTGGGGGGTGATGCGGGCGGTCTGTTCCTGAAGGTAGCACGGGGATGGGCGGCAAAGGGTCTCACTGTCACTGCGGGCCAGGATTTTCCCGTCGACTTCCAACTCGTACCATAGTTCAGGATCACCCGGGAGATATGAATAATGGTCCTCGCCGCAGTAATGGGCCAGGATCGCCAGCACGTTTACCCCTGTCCGGAGCAATCCGGTCACCTCCATTTGCGAAAACGTGCGTTGCTCGGGAAAGTCGGAAAACTGGCCGCAACCGGTGAACCGACCGTTGACCCAGGCCGCGAAATTGGTATCGACGCTGATTCGCAGGTATGCGTGCTCGGGGAGAGCGGCGAGCATAAATTCCCGGCGAAATTCGACATATTGGTTTGGTTGTTTTTTTTGCGGCAGATCCATCCATATCCACCGCGTTTGGTCCATTGGGTTTTTTGACATGGCTGACGTTTCCCTCACAATAACAATTTATCTCCACGTGTTTCGAGGTATAATTCTATATTGCAAAGAGTTATGAATTTAATTGTCCTTAATTTTTTCTGTCACACTTTTGATGGAAATATCTTCTTGCTCAACTTGACTGATTTTTATGAGGCCATAAGAAGCCTCCCGAGTTCCTTCACAACTGCATTACCACTGGATAATTTTTTAAGATACTTTGCCAAACCCTCCCAGACGATCCGGCGAAGTTCGTTCTGAAGTTGCGAGGTGGTCAGACGCTCGGTTCGCTTATTCTTTCATTTGCCTTGTGCACCGTCTTCTGTGTTTCCTGGGAATTCGTATTCGCCGCCATTCTTAAATGTTTGCCGCAAATCATCAGTCCCGATCCTTCCCCGCGGGATTCCGAACAAGTTCAAGGACGGTGCCTTCCCCGGGAGCTAACTGGAATTGAAATGTGGTGCGGCCCGGGGCGGAGCAAATTGAAATATAGTTGGTGCCCGCCGTTAGATACACCGGGGCAAAGTACCGGCTGTTGACGGTCATCGGCCGGCGCGGGGCAATCGGAACGCGGCAATGCCCGCCAATGCCCAGGTCAACGACCCTATCGTACTCGCCGTCCACGGTCACATAATCTACCGCCAGCTCCCGGGGACTGGGATTAACGATGAACAGGAACCTTCGCCCCTGCGGATCCTCACGGGCGACCAGCTCGAAACGATGATGATCGGAGGCCGCGGTCGGAAAATCGATCGCCCGTTCCAGTGCGTCATAGAAAAGGGTCTGCAACCGCCGTTGATGAGGCGTGGCGCTGAACGCCTCTCCGGATAACAGAACCTCGCCTTGCCCGAAGGACGCCTTCACCGCGATGGGAGGGCCTGCTTCCTTCGCGATGACCTTCGACGTCAGGTTGTCGGAGGCAAGATGCAGTTCCCACCGCCAATTCTCGTCGTCTCCGCGATAGGTATATTTAAACCCGCTTCCAAAGACCTTGCGGACCAACGTCGCGTCATCGAACCCATAAGGATCATATATTCCCGGAACCCCGGAACAGATCAAAGTGCCTCCGGACCGCACCCACTCCAGAAGTTTTTCACTTAATTCCTTGGGGAAATACGGGGCATAGGGAAGGATAATCGCCCGAAAGGCGGAAAGATTCTGCCGCCCGGAAAGAACCACATCTTCGGGAACGAAGCGAAAATCATAATCCAGAGGCGTGAGCAGACGCTCCAACCGAATGAGATCGGTATTGATCGTCGAAGACGCCTGTTGCAGTGAATGGTAAGGATATTCATTGATCATGGACGTGGAGGGAACCAGAACCGCGATTTTGGGGGTGACAATCTCGGTGTTTTTCAGATACGGCCAGAATTCTCGGGCGCGTTTTTTCCCCATCGGAATACTTGTTCCCGCCTCCCGCAGGATCGTGCCCGTCGGGCCCAGAGACACCAACTCGCAAAACCGATCATCCATGTAATTGTGCTGATATCCCCATCCGTCATAAGTCCCGAACACGTCCAGGACTTTACGACCCCAGACCATCTTCCGCCAAATGCTCAATTCCCCCGTGATCCGAAAATCATCTTCCGTAACCGGACTGAACAAGCGCGGATAGGTCCAGACATACTCGTGCTCGATTGGATATTTCCCCGCGTACAGACAGAGGCTGTACAGGTAATTCAGGGCGGTGTAACTTCCGAGCGATTGGTTGTAGTGGTCCTCGATGAACCGCGCTGGGATTTGGCTGATCATGCGGAAACTATCGACCGCCGCTGAAAAATGACTCGACGCGGTACCCACTTCCACTCCCACCGGATGATCGGGGTCCTCCTTTTGAATGGCCTTGACGCACAAGGTCAGGAAATCCGTATATGACTGCATACGGAACGACTCGAACTCATACGACAATGGAGTGGCCCGACGTCGTACCACCCGAAAAGGGTCCGGAGGAGGCGTGATGGATTCAAAACCGGCATAGCCGCTTCGCCAGGCCTGGTTCAACGCCGCAATGTCCTTGAATTTTCCTTTCAGATAAACTCGAAAGGCGTCGATCGCCTGCGGATTGTATCCCGCCTCCAAAGCGGCGCCCTTGTCAGAGGCGTCGCTGGCGACGAAATACGGCTCCCACGTCAGTTTGTCGTAGAAAAGAAAATGGGGAAGCGTCTTAAACTGCCGGGCATAGGCGGACAGATTCTGCTCGGCTAGCGCCCGGACCGCCGGATGCCAGATATTGAACATTTTGGTACTGCACCGGCCGTCCTCGGTACGCATGAAGACATCACGATCGCTTTTGTACTTTTCAAGACAATCCGGACCGGCCAGCCACGTCAGGTCGGAATGAATCAGGATCGTTACCGGTTGCTTGACGTAATACCCCCGCCGAACGTCCTCGGCCAGCGTTTGCGCCCGATTAACGAGATTGGGTTCCCCTGCGGATTTGAAAAAAGGGGGGGCGAACGAATAATCGACCACGTCGAAACAAAGCGGTTCCTCCAGGTCGCGGCTAGGGCCTCCGCCTGACCCGGAAATCGTACAGAAAAGAAGTTCACTCGGAAGCCCGTCGGGGGAGAGGGTCACATTCTTGGCGCGATAGGGGATTGCGAGGGAGACGAATTTGGAGTCCTTGTCGAACGAGTGGAGAAAATTCAATACTTTTTTGGTCAACTCCTCCCGGCGATCCTCCAGTTCCTTCAAGGTCATAACAATATGCTCAGAGCGATCTTCCAGGAGTTTAGCCTGATCGAGTTGGCCGAACATCGACAGTTCCAGTCCTCCGAAAAAGCACTCCCCATATTCCTCCGCCAAACGACGCGTATCGAAAACCAGGCGATCCAACTCAATGGAAAAGGAATACTTATCGGGGTTGATACCGCTGTTTCCAATAATGGCGGCAACGGGACCCAGATCGTAGGTGTTCGCGTCACCCCGAACCAGAAGGCCGGATAACCGTTTCCGGGCCTCCGTTTTCTCAAGGGGAGAATTTCCATATCCGCCTTCCACGGGACGCATGGCTTCCTGCAGATAGAATCGTATTCTTTGGGATCGACCGACCAAGTCCCGGAGCAAGTTCAGTTTCACCAGATGCCAACCGTAGGGCGATTGAAACTTTCCAAAGTGGGTCCAGATTCTGTCCAGCGACGGTTGAATCGCCGCGGCTTTTTTGGGATCAGGAACGAGGGAATACTTCGCCTGCAGCGATTCCAGACGCCGGGTTAATTCGGGGGAAACGGGCTGGCCTTGAGTTTGCCGTTCAAGAAGCTGCTTCCTTAATTTACAGAGTTGGAGGACGCCCTGGACCTGTTCTCGCCGCCAGCGCCAGTAGTGCATCTGGCGGTAGTATTGCATCAGGTCGCACTTCGCAATAGTGACGTCAAATCCGGAGCGAGGATCATTTAGGGTGTTTTCCAATCCCGCGATGGTTTTATCAAGTTCTTTAAGCTCCTCCGAGGTCGTCTTGGACCCCTGAGCGTTATGGCCGAGCATACAAAGAGCGGCCAAAGCACAAATAGCCGGTCGAAAAATCTTCCGCGGAAAAAAACAGCGTGGTTTCATGGTCTCAATTACTCCTGTTCAGGTTGATTTCATTTCCGTTTCAAAATTTATGTGGACGATCCATCATTGTTTTAAGGAATTTTCCGCCAAGACCCGGACCTGCGGCCGTCCCGCATGCCGAATCACAAAATCGACGAGGACTTGGCACTGGAAAAACTCGGGAAGAAAGTCGTGGCCTCTACCGGAAACGACAAGCACTTCCATTTGGCCCCCGAGCTGGGTGTACCGCCGCAAAAGTTCGCCTGAGTTTCTTTCCAGAGGAACAACCGAATCGTTGTCTCCGTGAACATGTAAAATGGGTACGCCCCCCTCGGCCAGCGGGGCCAGGCGGTCCACGGGATTATGCTGTGGTAACCCCCGAGCCAGTTCGTCTTCACTTATCCCGTAGGCCTCGCACGCTTTGTCCAACCCCGGATAGCTCTTTAAATCGCAGACGGGGAATATCCCGGCAATGCAAGCAACTCGCTCAGCGTTTTGGGAGGCCCAGTTGTAATGCATCAGCCCTCCTCGACTTTGGGGCAATAAGCAAGGCTTCGGCGACATTCCCTGGCGTGTATGCAGTTGCTCATAAAAAACGCTATATGCCGCGGTACCGTGGGGGGACCCAAACGTTTCTCCGACGTCCACTCCCGCGATAGCGATCCCCTTCGTCAGAAACTGTTCGAACATCCACCGGTGCTGCTGATTGGGATGGACCCCGTTAAACGTCGGGGCATACCATACCCAGGGACACTTCGTAGCGGTTAACTCTCTCATCGGGGGCACAAGGAGAAACGCCGGGCATTGCCCGATGGTCAGGAAACGCCCTTCACATCCAAGTTCCTGGGCCAGATTTCTAACATTGGCGAACACCGGTCCGCCTCCTTTCGACTAACGATTAATTTTTCAAGTGAATTTCATTTCCATTTCAAAACGGTCTAAAACTTTTTCGGGAGATTGAGCGGTGATGTAAATTTTTCCCGCCACCGTAACCGATCGACCGGGGTCAATATCGCCCAGATGGGGATCGGCATGAATGCATCCGTGGGCCAAATCACTGTTGCAGGCCACCATGGACAACTCCTCCCAGCCAAAACCCACCGTCCATTTTCTATCCACCGATTGGGTGATAACGATGTTCTGAACCACTTGTTCCGGCATAATGATCCAGTTTGTGTTTGGGGGTCCAAAGAAATGCATCGAGTCGCCGGTTCGCCCGGCCTTTCGAAACACCGGACGTTGGGGACTGGCCAGGAACTCCGCGACCGGGCTTAAGCCTTTGTGCGTTACCACAAACGTCCGGGTGTAATCCGGGTCGTAAAAGTGTGGAGCGCGAACATCCATCAGGCATATATCAACCATGACTTCTTTCCACGGCTGGTTTTCAAGGTTGGTCAGGGTAAGTTTAATATCGATAACGTCATTACCAGGCGCCATTAAGAAACGGTATTTGACCAATCCCTGGTTTTCCATCGGCGGATTTATTGCCTCGTAGAAAATTTGCCCGTTCGGACCATTTTGCCAAAGGGCGACGTACTCCTGCCGGAATAGTGTTCTCCCGGAGCAGAAAATACCTTCCGGAGAGAGCAGCGACCATTGGTCCTCGGGAAATTCCGAATGAGCAAGGACCACCCCAGGATACAACATGAATGGGTATAAGTGAATCATAAGAAAGTTCCTTTAATCCTTCATTCCTTAGCAGTACAAGTAACATCTACCTACGGTGCTCCACATGGCGGCCTTTGACCTCCTTCGGACTCCCCCTTAGTCGGAGTTTACCGCGACCCGCTCCGCCGCCCGCTGGTGCGTTCGACCGGGCCGCCAGGACCCATGGATCGACATGGTTTTGACCCGGGTCCCCGCGGTCTGGATCATTTTGATCAAATTGTCCACGAGCAGTTGCCCGAGTTCATCGGGATCGAATTCCATCCGGCTCCACTCGAAGCCCTTGGGCAGGGAAAGCCCGTGCCGGTTGCTGAAGGTGATGACCCCGATATCCCGTCCGGGAAGGAGTTCTAAACCGAACAGGGCCTCGGTTACTCCGTCCAGCAGATGGTCGTCGGAGACATAAATCGCATCCGGAGAGTCCGACCGCCCCATCAACTTTCGCACCGTGGCAATGCAGTTACTGATTCCCAGGTCGGAAAAGACGCACGCACGGTATTCCAGCCCGGCGAGTCCCATTGCGCGATCGTAGGTTGATCGTTCCGCCTCCATCAACAGGGATTCCAGTTTGTCCAACCCGATCATGGCAATTCGCCGGTAGCCCTCGCCCGCCAGTATCTGAACCGCCCGCTCGATCGCCTCGACCGTATCCGACATCACGAACGGCTCGTGCCGAATGGGGCAACTGCCGTGGGAGAAATAAATCGTCGGGGCCTGCAATCGATCGACGGATCGGAGGGCCTCGGAAAACTCGTCCGCCCATCGGCTCGCGACGATATAACCGTCGCACGGATTGTCCGCAAGGCGATGGGCGATCTCCGGAACGGACAAGGGGACATTCGGGGATTGGACCAGGGAATGAACCGTCAGGCTGTGCCGCACCTCATTGGTCCGGCTGACAATCCCGGCCATGATGATCTGGGAGGTGACGCTGGCGGTAGGAACGTGCAGGTCGCCCCACAACTCCAGATGAAGCTGCTTTTGACCCAGCGTCATCTGCAGCCGGGATACGGGCTTGCAGTTCCCCGGATCGGCAAAGAGAAGGTCGGGCGAGATCGCCTTGAACGTTTCCGAAATATACCGCCTTTCCTCCGGGGAAATTTCCGGGATCTTTCGCACGTAGGTCCCGCTCCCCTTCCGCCGGACCAGAATTCCCTTTTCCACCAGGTTTTCGATGGAGGACCGGACCTTCCATCGGCCGGTCTTGAATATCGTGGCCAGTTCGATTTCCGAGCGAATCCGCCGCCCCATCGTGGACGGGGTCTGGCTCAAGGCGAACTTCATCACCCCGGTAATCCCATTATCCTGTTGTTTAATAGTGTTCATATACCTGTTATCCACTTGTTGTTTTCGCGTTTACTTCTCGAATGCGGCGACCCGCGGTGAAGCGGGCCGCCACCTTATCTTAACAATCATCAGGTCGAAATCCTGGGTGCTTACCCGTCAATCCTCTAGTCCACATACCGGCCTAGTAAGATGGAAAGATCCGTCGAAGTGATTTCCAAGTCGTTGTCGAGGTCGACTGCCGGGTTCCAGTTGTCGCCGCCCTGCTTGGAGTCCATGGCCGCCAGGATGTCCGAAAGATCTGAGGCGGAGTAGGTGACATCGCCGATGGACAGATCATCGTAGTACACCCCGACCAAAGTCTGGCCGCCCATTTCAAGATACCCATCGCTGTCATGCCGACCGGAATTACCGATATCGGTAGGCAGACCCTCGACGCCGTTGAGCCACACCAGGGCCGTCGTATCACCTATTCGCTTAATCACAATATGGTTGACCGCTGGTAACGGGGCGACCGTCAGACCCGTGGGGGAATTAGCGAAGTTCGACGAATTCTGCCAGTGTAAAAGTCCTGCTTCGTCCGCTACCAGGCCCGTGTCCGTCGTGACGACCCACTTAGTCTTCAGGGGTGTTGATTCGTACCAGTAAGTAAAGGACATCACCCAAGTATCGCTGGTGGCCCATTCGTCGCCCAGCAAGCGGGCGGCGCTAGTAAGATTATTGACCGCTAAATTCATCGTCTGGCTGCCCAGGCCGATGCTGCCCACGGTGGCGTAACTAGCTAACCAGCCGTCCTGACCATTAAGATCACCAGGGACGAAGGGCGGGTTCTCGAAATCGGTTTGATAATACCACCCATTGGATACCGGCAAAGCCGTCGGGTAGGGGCCTTGCACAATTGTCACGTCCAACGTCGCGCCGGAGGAGGTCGCAGTAACGCGAATAGTGCCCGTTCGGCCGGCGGTGGCGTTGTCGTTCTCGGCGACGTCAACGGTGATCGTTCCGTTATCCGTGCCGGATTCGCCGCCGGTAATGTTGAGCCAGCTTCCGCCGCTCGTTACCGCGGCGGTCCAATCGACGGTGGAGATGACGCTAAACGTCGTGGTCGAGGCCGCATATCCGACGCTCCGGCTGACGGGGGTCACATTCAGGGGTCCTTCCCCGATGGACAGATCGTCGAAGTAATGCCCGACCGCACTCGCGTTGCCAAATTCAATATACCCGTCGGAGTCATGCGTACCGGAGAATCCGATATCGGTGGGCGTGCCCTCGACGCCGTCGAGCCACACCCGCGCCGTCTTGGCACCCGTCCGTAGGATCATAATGCGGTTGCCCAGGTACGGGGGGGCAAGCGGAGCGAGCGTCAGGCCCGTGGGGGACGAATCGAGGGTTTGCGTGTTTCGCCATACCAAGGCCCCTCCATCGGCCTCCAGTCCCGTGTCCGTCAGGACGATATTCTTAATCCCCGTGCCTTCGTACCAGTAAGTAAAGGACATCGCCCAGCTATTGCTGGTGGCCCATGTGTTGCCCAGGGCGTGGTAGGCGTAACCACCGGCCGCGATATTCATCGTCGAGCTGCCCAGGCCGATGCTGCCCACGGTGGCCAAGTCAGCGCCCCAGCCGTCCTGACCAGTAAGATTACCAGCGGCAAAGGGCGGGTTCTCGAAATCGGTTTGGTAATACCGCCCATCGGACATCGAGAATGGCCCTTGCACAATCGTCACGTCTAGCGTCGCGCCGGAGGAGGTCAAGGTAACGCGAATAGTGCCCGTTCGGCTGGCGGTGAAGTTGTCGTTGTCGGCGACGTCAACGGTGATCGTTCCGTTATCCGTGCCGGAGCCGCTGGTAATGTTGAGCCAGCTTGCGCCGCTCGTCACAGCGGAGGACCAAGCGCCGGTGGTGCTGACGCTAAACGTCGTGGTCGAGGCCAAACCGCTGACGGTCTGGCTGGCGGGGGTCACATGCAGGGGTCCTTCCCCGATGGACAGATTGTCGTAGTAATGCAGGGTCGTACTCGCACTGTCGTAGGCCAATACGATATAGGCGTCGGCGTCATGCTTACCGGCATCACCGATACTGGTAGGCGTGCCCTCGACGTCGTTGACCCACACCCGGGCCGTCTTTTCACCCGTCCGCAGGATTATAATGCGGTCGCCTGCGTACGGGGAGGCCAGCGGGGAGATCGTCAGACCCGTGGGGGACGACTCGGAGGTTCGGTCGTTGAACCACACCAAGGTCCCTCCATCAGCCGACAGGCCCGTGTCCGTCTGGACGATTTTCTTATTCCCCGTGCCTTCGTACCAGTAAGTAAAGGATATCGCCCAGGTATTGCTGTAGGTCCAAGCGGTGGGCAGGAGGCGGAAGGCGTAACCACCGACCGCGAAATTCGCCGTCTTGCTGCCCAGGCCGAGGTTGCCCACGGTGGCACCGACAGCGATCCAGCTTTCCTGCCCGTTAAGCGCACCATCGGTAAAACTGTCGAAATTGGTGGCATAGTAACACCCATCGGACACCGGCGGCGTGGCCACCGCAATCGCCGTTAGTCCACAAACCATCATTACACTTGTCAACAACAACCTTTTCATAACTTGTCTCCTTGTAAATAGACAACGCAACGTCCAGAACGACATGTTCCGAAACAACCGTTACGGATTGTTAACTTTCGCGCTCCTGAAAAAAGATTTTTACTTAACTAACGCAACTTTAAAAATATGAGATTCAAAGGGCTCGTAGGCCTGCCAGAACGATCCGGATTTTGGCTTCAACGCAACCGGGGGCTGGTTTTCAAACAGGGTCTCCACGGCCATAAGGGTTTTGGGAAAGTTATAGGTTACTTTTAAAACCGAATCATCAAGATTTACCGTTAGCAGGAGAAACCCGCCCGCGGGGTTCGGCTTGAGTAACGTGCGAATCGGGTTAGGAGTGGGTGATTCGCCTTCCACCGTCACGGAATAGTCCACGTCGCGGCCCACGGTCGGCGATAAAATGGCTGGAGTTAATTCCCGAAGTTCCCGGTTGATCTGAGCCGCCGTATCCCACAGGGCCCGGGCTTGGACCAATTGCAGGGGCGTCGCCGAGGTCTTGACCTTTCCATTCACCCGCAGGAGATCATTGACCGGATTGGGCGATATCCCGATGTTCCCGCCGTCGCGGGAAATATAGCTATCCCAGATGAAGTAATGTATCCCCGTCGCCCCGTGAATGATCCCGGCATACACCTGGGCCCGTAACTGGGTCGGGGTCGGATACCGAAAGGGAAACGGATGGCCATAGGGAGTCGGTTGCTCAAAGACCCCCACGATCAGCCAGACCGGCTTTTGCTCTTTATTACTTGCGACGGCCAAGGATACGGATTGCGGAATTCCGTTCGTGTCTGCCCCGATGGACCGGGGATTCGACCGGCGTACCATGATGGGGTAATTATCGTGGCAGGACACATCGCCCGCCGTATTCCATTTTACCCACCAGGAGGTCGCGGGTGACACGATCCAGGGGGCATCATTGATGAATACTCTCAAATCCGGGGCGATCTGGTGAACTCGTTGCCGATACTCGAGAAATTCCTTAAAGAGCGCGTCCATGTCCGTGGAGCCCAGCTTCCCGATGGGCTCATCCATCCAGACGTTGCCGAGAAAGTTCGGGTGGTCTTTGAACTTCTTGATGTCGGCTGCGGCAACGACCATAGCGATAACTTGCAGACCGTGTTCTTTAGCGCCCTTCAGGGCCGTTTCAAACGTGCCGCCGGTGTGGGGCCAGGGCCACACCGTATTATACCCGTTCTTGGAAAGAAGGGACCAGTCACAACACCTTTGCCCGTAACTCTCCCCGTTCAGCGGTGTGCCCCACATGCCAATCGGAAAGAAGGATTGACCGGGGGTGTATCGCACCAACGGTCGGCCATGGCGGTCGGTATGCGGAACCCCGTTCAGATAGATCCTCTGTACGGCGTTGAAATTTCTCTGCTTATCCAGGTTGTCCTGGGTTACATCGGCAAGCACCCCGGCCGGATAATCGGCCAAACCGCTCAAGGCGAACAGGAGCCATACCATTTTAATTTGTGTTGAATATATCATAATTACCACATAAAATAACAATTAAAATAAGCGTACCCCGCCTGCCAGTTGGCAGGGGTATGCCATTCGACGGACCCGGAACTGCGGAGGGAGTTGGCACCGAGGATACCCGATGGATCGGCGTATGTCCAAGCCGATCCCTTACGATGCCCGAAACATTCCCAGGGAATCGCCCAGTCATACGGGGCCCATGTCACCTGATCCGCCATCACGACCGAGTCCTCCGGCTCATCGATCTTCTGGGGCGTCTTCTTGCTTTCGCTCAGCGGATAAACGCCGATCCTGTACGGCACATAGTTGTACCCGATTATAATCAGGTCCGGACTTCCCACATCCGCCCGTCCACTGATAAAACAGTCCGTTTGGTTCCAAAGGCCCCAATCCAAGGCCGCCGGGCAAAAGAAAAAGTCCCGCGAGCCATACTTCGGATAGAACAGATCCCGGAACTTACGACTGACACACCCCGGCCACATGGCCGTACCATATGGGTCGCCGGAACCGTCATAGGGCTTGGGAAGCCAGCCATTATTCTCGCCGGCATAATTGGTCAAAAGCAGGGACCATTGATGAAGCTGGGCTGCACATGTCGCCCGCTTGGCTGATGCGCGGGCCATCGCCAAGCTCGGAAGCAAGATGGCAATCAAAACGGCGATGATCGCCACCACCACGAGAAGCTCGATGAGGGTAAAACCTTTCGATTTTGGACTTTGGATTTTGGATTTTGGATTTTGGATTTTGGATCTTGGATCAAAAATCTCCATCAGCAACACCTCATCTCCTTTTTGAATAAATAAAAGGTTCGATATGGCTAACAACTACATTACATCATTCTGTTGTAGATGTCAAGGATTTTTTTTGAATATTTTCAAAGGACTTTTCTTCTTTCGAGACAGAACGGAAAATCGGAGGACTTCCCCAGAATCTGGGACGTTACCAGAATTCGTGATGTATTCAACGGTTGATTGACGCATCTTCTGATTAATCGCATCCATCCATTTTGGGTGGATGGTTTGGAAAGCTACTGACAGCTAATATAACAATATATGTTGTAGTTATAGAGTTTTTTTCTTGAACATTTTGATTTTTTGTTTATAGTAGGCCATAGATCATAAGAAAATAGTTTTTATTTTCTTATGAAAATACAAATTTGCAAAAGTCCAGTTATTAAGGAAAATCCTATGAATTACAGACCGTTGTTTCCGTTTAATCAACCCGTAGCAGATTTTTTTAAGAGTCGCGGATGGTTTCAAACAGAAAAATTGCTTTCGTCATGGTATATGTTGTCGAACGATCACGTTTCGGTCTTGATCGATACCGTCAAGCCGAAGATCGTGAACATTTTCGTCCACGGCCGGTACGGGACGCTCCGGGCGTTGCTGTACGACACGAGCTGGGAGGAGGCCTTCAGCCATTGGCTCTTCGGGATCCTTCCCACGTACCAGCGGGCGGGAACGCATTATTTTCCCTTGAAATTCGGGGCTCGGATCAGCGAACCGGAGGCCGTCGAATTCGATCCCGTGGCCAAGCGAGTAACCCTGAAGGGCCTGCATTTCTTCACCGGCCACACCAACCTGGACCCCATCGAATCCGCCATCAGCGTGGCTGGCTATGAACAAGAGATCGAGTGTCGGGAAGATTCTGGTGCCCGCGCCGATTGGACGATCCAATTGCTCGACGACGGCTTGGAGATGGCGATGTCGTGGCCGAAGGACGTGCAGAACTCCCGCTGGCTGACGTTCTGGCATCCGCTCTTCACCCATACCGACGACCTGAAGGTGATTGACTACAAGAGCAATGCCGTCCTGAAGGACAGAGACACCGTTACTTTTGTGGATGACCAGGGCCGAATGCCCCGACTGAGGATCGAGTCGAAAGGATCGGAGCTGCGGATACACCCCCGGAGCGAGGCCGCCCTGCGGGGCGCGTTCCGGCTGCCCATAGAGATCGCGCCCTCCGCGAAGGACTCGATGCGGATCCTGCTCGCGCCAAATCCCGTTACCCTTGACATAAATCCACACATCGACGCGGACTGTCCCCAACCCATCACCATCTTTTCACAGGGACGCCCGACCCTGGAGGCGGACGCAACGGCCAGGCAGCTCGACCTTACCGAAACGAAGCGAGGAACCTGGACCGGAGCAATTACGGTTGCCGACGGGGAACATTTCATCACCGTAAGGACCGAAGAAGGGATCTGTGTCCGGCGGATCTTTGCCCACGGGGACATGCGGGAGAAAATCCGAAAGGTCGGCGAGGCGTATCTGAAACTGCAATATAAGGAGGGCCCTTTGGCCGGGCTGTTCCCTTACGTGTACCTGGTCGATACCCTCGAGCCGGTCCTCAAGTGGTGGGGGGCTAATGAGGGGGCGTGCCTGAGCTACGGAATCCGTATCGTCTGGCTTCTGGCCGGGCTGTACGAATGTCTGGACGATTCCCGATTTGCCGAGGCGTTGTTCAAAAAACTCCAGGCCCACTACGACCATTGCCATCACTACGAGGACGGCAGCGTGATGCCCCCACCGGACCTTCAGCCGGATGGGAAAATGATTCCCGGCAGCGAAGAGTGGCCGAGGCCCTCGAATCAGCTCGAGGCCGTGATGGCCTATACCATGGCTTATCGCTCGTTTAAGCGGCATGGGAACCAGGAACGGGCACTGAAGTGCCTGGAATGGGCGGCGGGCTATGCCAAGACGTTGATTCACATGCAACGATCGGATGGCGGGCTTCACGAGCGCTACCGATTCGGCACCTTTACGCCCTGCCATGAAAAGGTCTTTCCCATGCCCCAATCGCTGGGAATGACGGAATACATCCAGGCCCTGGAAGAGGAGAAGGTCAGTTTTCTCGGAATGTCCCCCCAGCGGCTGCGGCAATTCATCGCCGATCAACTTAGATATTCCCGGTCGCTGCCCGCCCATGATTTTAAAATGCTGTCGGGAGGGGAGGGGGCGGGGAACGGAGTGGCGTGGTTTGTCGCGTTCGCCGAAGGCCGAATGCTGACGCAGTACGTTGCCCCGAACGACATTCGTGACGACGACAAGGTGGCAATGGACTGCGCGAAATTGTCGGTCTACCTGTGCGCCTTGTACCCGGACTATCCCCAGTTCTATATGATTCAGGGCGCGGTGATATTGGCCCAGCAGACCAGTTCTCCTTTGTCGATGCGGGTGGGCACGATAACCGAGTGGGGGCCGCGGTTGATGGCAAAGGGCAACATGGACGATTTCCAGACCGCCAGTCTGGGCCTGGCCCTATTACGGCACCACGGCGATGACGCCGGTTTGCTCCTGGTCCGGTATGCCCTGGCCAGTCGGCTGGCGACGGCCATCCTTCCCTCCGGGGTCGTCTGCGAGTGCGAAATCGATGTTCCAGGCTTTCGCCTCAGGCAGACGGAATATTCCCTGGCAGACGTCGATTCCGCCACGATTGGAATTACCCTTTTCCATTATGCCACCGGCATTCCCATGGCTTATTAGAGGAGCCTTTCATGCCCGCAATTAAACTGTGCATCATCGGTGGCGGCAGCCACTACACGCACCACATGCTGGCGACCTTCGCCCACCACGTCAAGACCGGCGACCTCGCCGGCTCCACGATCGGGCTCTACGATATCCACCATGACAACGCCCGGCTCATGGCCGACTTCGGAAACGCCGTGGCCCGGGCGAAAAGACTGGACTTCAAGGTCGAGTTTCAAGACCGGTTGGAGAAGGCCCTCGAAGGCGCGGACTTTGTCTTCTCTTCCATCCGGGTGGGCGGCTTTGATCAATTGGAGGTTGATGAGGAAATTCCCTTGAAGTGCGGCCTGTTTGGCCAGGAGACGACCGGCGTCTCCGGCGTCTTCTTTATGTGCCGCCAAGCCCCCGTGATTACCCAGCACGCCCGGACCATCGAAGCCGTCTGCCCGCAGGCCATTGTCATCAACTACTCCAATCCCTCCGGCATGGTGACGGACCTGACGCGGCGGGTCACGAAGCTCAACTGCCTGGGCCTCTGTGACGGGGTGTATGGGGCCAAGTGGCTGGTCTGCATCCTCCTGGGCCTGCCCATGAGCGAGGCCAACAATGTCCACGTTCACGTGGCCGGGGTCAACCATTGCACATGGGCCCTGGCGATCCGGTACAAAGGCGAGGATTTGTACCCCCGGATCGGGGAGCTATTTGAGAAGCTGGATTGGAAGGATGAAAAGAAGACCTGGGGCTGGAATAAAGATCTGGAGCAATGGTATCGGCTTTACCGGTATTACGGTATCCTTCCCGGATCCACCTTCTATGCCCGGTACCATTATTACGCCCGGAGCTTCGCCCAGGAGATGCTCGAAGGATACCGGCTCTCCCGCGGGCTTCGCGAGAACAGTGCCCGCCTCTGGCCGTACATCAAGAGTCAGATCGGAAAACCGGACGCCGACTTCATGGACGCCGGAGGCGAGTCCGCCCACGGCGACCAGGCGATGGGGGCGTTGTGGAAGATGGCCTGCGATACGGGGGAACTTGAGACCGTGAACGTGCGAAATGACGGGGCCGTGGCCAACCTGCCCGACGACGCCATTGTGGAAGTGCCGGCCATCATGACCCGGCAAGGAGCATTCCCCCTGCGGGTGGGGCCCTTGCCTGAACCGGTGGTCAGCAAGGTCCACGCCACGGCCACGCACTACCGGTTGGCCGTGGATGCCGCCATGAGCGGGGACCGAAACTTGGTCATGCAGGCCGCCATGGCTTTCCCCAGCAATACCGACATCGACCTTATGGAAAAGATCGTTGCGGAACTCTTTGAAAAGCATAAATCGTGGCTGCCGCAGTTTAACGTTCAGGGTTCATACGCCAGCCGAAGACGCAAGAGTTTTAGAATGGATAGTTCGTAGCGCTGTCATACTAAGAAGGATTTTTATTTCATGCACATGCATTGGATTGATTGGTTGATCATGGCGGTACCGATGCTGATCGTCGCGGCCATCGGGATCAAGACCCAGCGACACATCAAGGGCGTGTCCGATTTCATGACCGGGGGCCGGGCGGCGGGACGGTATCTGTTGACCACCTCCGAATTCGTGGCCGGGATGGGCTTGGTCACGGCGGTGGCCATGTTCGAGGCCTCTTACCAAAGCGGCTTTGCCTACTCCGGACCCTGGGGGGTGCTGCTGACCCCCTTGTTCCTGGCCTTGACGTTGACCGGGTATCTGATCTACCGCTACCGCGAGACGCGGGTCATGACCATGGCCCAATTCTTTGAGGTCCGCTATTCCAAGCGTTTTCGCGTCTTTACCGGATTTCTGGCCGCCTCCTCCGGGATCCTCAACTACGGGATATTTCCCGCCGTGGGCGGCCGGTTTTTCGTGTACTTTTGCGGCCTGCCGGAAAAGACCGCGATCCTGGGACATTATTATCCTGCCCTTCAAGTACCCACCTTTGCGATCATCATGTTTATTTTTCTCTCCGTAGCCCTGGTGCTGATCTTTCTCGGCGGGCAACTGACCATCCTGGTGACCGACGCGGTGCAGGCGATCTTCTGTTATCTGATGTTCGCCGTGGTCTCGATCACGATTCTTTTCATGTTCAGCAAGAGCCAGATGATGCAGGTTCTGGAGGCCCACACGCCGGGCAAATCCTTTATCAACCCCTGGGACATCGACAAGCTCCAGGACTTTAACCTCTGGTTCTGGTTGATCGGCACCTTCGGCGGGATTTACGCGATGATGGCTTGGCAAGGCACCCAGGGTTTCAACGCCTCGGCCGCCAGTCCCCACGAGGCCAAGATGGGAAAAATCCTCGCCACCTTCCGCAGCGGATTTTCCGGGATCATGTTTACCGTGGTCATCCTGGCCGCGATGGTCTATCTGAACCACCCGAATTATGCCGCCGGGGCTCAAGCTGTCCATCAGGAACTTGCCCGCATCGACAATGCCGCCCTCCGCACTCAACTGATGGTGCCGATCGCGTTGGCGCACCTGCTCCCACCGGGTATCAAGGGCTGTTTCTGCGCGATCATGCTGTTTTTGTTGGTCACCACCGACGTTTCCTACCTGCACTCCTGGGGCTCGATCCTGGTCCAGGACTGCGTCCTGCCCTTTCGGAAAAAACCCTTTTCCCCCAAGACCCATATCCGCCTGATCTGCCTGGCCATTACCGCGGTGACCCTTTACGCGTTCGTCTTTAGCCTGCTGTTTTACCAGACGACCTACATTTTGATGTTTTTCGCCCTGACCGCGACGATCTACCTGGGTGGAGCGGGGGCGTGCATCGTCGGGGGGTTGTACTGGAAAAAGGGCACCGCCGCTGGGGCCTGGGGCGCGATGCTGACCGGGGCCGTCCTGGCCGTGCTGGGCTTCATCGGTGACCGCTACTGGACCTCGATCCACCCAACCCTCCTCGCCTGGTTCCCCGGCAGTGTCTGGCTGGCCGCCCACGGCGCTAAATTTCCTATAAATGGCCAGTGGATCTGGGGCATCGCCATGATCATGGCCATCGCTGTGTATGTGCTTCTTTCGCTCCTGACCTGCCGGGCGGATTTCAACCTCAATCGGATGCTCCACCGGGGCCAGTACGCCGTGGACGCCCAGGGCAACCCCCTGCCCCGGCCGGAAACCCCGCCCCTGAAGTGGAGGAGCTTCATCGGGATCGACCCGGACATGAGCCTCGGCGACAAGCGTCTGACCTATTTTACCTTTTCCTGGACGTACTTTTGGTGGCTGGTGGGCATGGTGATTTTGGTCTGGAACCTGGTTCCCGCTTGGCGGTGGACGACTCACGGGTTCGCCGAGTGGTTTTTTTTCAACACCTACACCATCGGAATCGTTTTGGGGCTGGTGACCACCGTCTGGTTTACCTGGGGCGGGATTCGGGATTTGCGGCGGCTGTTTGTCACCTTGCGCACTCAGCAACGAAACGTCTTCGATGATGGCCGGGTCGTCGACCATCACAACGCCGGAGAAATTCTCACTGACGCGTCGGCCGAAGCCAGGCTCCCGAAACTCGTCGAGGAAAAAGAATCCGCTTAACCATCAACACGGACGCCAGGCCTGGTTGCTTTTGTATCACGGTCTGCAAAAGCCGTTTTAAATTCCGGTGACTGATGGCTGCGCTCTCCAGCGGCGGCCGCGGACAAACGTCCTGCTCGACCAGATATCACTGGCAACCAGCCTTCTTGCAGGCCTTCAGAATTGCCGTCATTTTCAATCCCCGTCCAGTGGCGGTTGATCGTTCGCCCAAGCGGACCCCTGCCGAATAAATCGGGCTAGAAAGTTACCCTCACGGGGGTCTTTGTGCTATCCGATTTCAGGCTGCAATGCAGGTACGCCTGGACTTTCAGACCGTTTTCGAAATTGCTTGGGTCCGGCGTTCCGGTCTTTATGGCGCGGATAAACCGCTGGTAATTGGTCGGGGTGGGTTTGCATTTGACAAGGTTCCACGGGGTGCCTTTAACGCACCGATTGGCTAAACAGACTTTATAGGAATCGTAGCCTCGATCCAAGTCTACCTCAACGGCCCCACGATCACCGTAGACCCGAACCCGCAGGCTGTTGGCGTGGCCCGTGGCCCAGCGGGAGGAATGGATCGTGCCAATCGCACCATTTTTAAAAACGACGTTAGCGACCAAGCTGTCGTTGGCGTCAAGAGTATAGTCTCCCAATCGGTTTTCCGGAACTCCTTTGTCGAAGGTTTTAAGGGTGCAGAAGATTTGCGAGATATCCCCGCATAGGAAAGTGGTCATGTCGTAGATGTGGCAACCGATATCGCCCAGCACCCCTGCACTGCCGTGCTTTTGGCTTAGCCGCCACAATAGAGCGGGGCTGGTTCGCCAATCGCCCCATATCTTTGTCGACAGCCAGGACTGAAGGTAGCTGGCCTCGACGTGAAGAATTCGGCCGATGGTTCCTTTGTGGATCAGGGAGGCCGCGGCCTGAAGGCCGCAGGAGTTGCGATAAGAAAAATTGACCATGGCGATCACTTTTTTTCGTCGAGCCGCCTCGGCCATTTTCCGGGCGTCCGTCAGGGTGGTCGCCAGCGGCTTTTCACACAGCACCGGAATGTTCCGGGCGATGGCGGCCAGGGAAACCACCGCATGGGCACTGTCGATGGTTACGTTAGAAATGCCGTTTAACCCTTCTTTTTCCAGCATCTGGCGGTAGTCGCTGTAGGTTCGGGGAATCCGCCATTTTTCGGCAAACGACTGCCTACGGTCCGGACAGATATCGCAGCAGGCGGTTACCTTGACGCCTTTAATTTTGGAATAGGCCTCCGCATGGGCATGGGCCATTCCACCTGTTCCGACAATTCCAATTTTGATCATCATTTCCTCCTTAAACTTCGGCATTAAATATGCTTATTTCGGCTTGCCGTCGATCGTTTGCTCAACACCGGCGGATCCGAACGTGGCGGGCTTTGCCGAGAGCATTTCAAGTGGCGGAACGTTCGGAGCGGTGTGTTCCAGAAACACCCTGGGCCTTGCCCATCGCACGGCATTGGCCAAAACCCGTTGGACTTGCGCATGATGATAGATGGGATAGGTTTCGTGGCCGGGCCGGAAATAAAATATCCGGCCGTGGCCCCGCCGCCAGCAGCAACCGCTGCGAAAGACATTTCCGCCCTCAAACCAGGAGATAAAAATAAGCTCGTCGGGGGTGGGGATATCGAACCGTTCCCCATACATTTCAGTGTTGGGCAGTTCGATATATTCGCTGATTCCCTCCGTAATGGGGTGCGACGGCTCGATGTTCCAAAGCCGCTCTTTTTCCGCAGCCTCCCGCCACGTGAGACTACACGTCGTCCCCATCAGGGCCTTAAAGACTTTCGCAAAATGGCCGGAATGCAGGACGATCAGGCCCATTCCCTCCAGCACGCGTTTTTGAACCCGCCAGCAGACATCGTCTGATACCTCCGAATGGGCGCAGTGTCCCCACCAGATCAGAACGTCGGTGGACCCGACGACCGATTCGGTCAGACCGTGCTCGGGATCGTCGAGCGTGGCATAACGCACGGTCATATCGGCGTTCTTCTTGAGGGCATCCCCGATAGTGACGTGCATTCCCTGGGGGTATATGGCCTTGACGGCCGGGTAGGTTTTTTCATGACGAAATTCGTTCCACACGGTAACTGAAATGGGTTTGCTGCTGTTCACGGTATTGTATCCTTATGTGTCTTCTATCTTGTATCCAATCACCAATTATGTTAAATGGTGATACAAAAACTATAGGTCTGCCATGGAACATGGTATACCCCTTGGTTGTGATTAGCAAACTTTTTCCACGTCGGCGTTGTAGCTCCAGGCGCCTGGCGGGATGAAGCGGTGTTGGCTGCCCAGATCGGCGATGACTTTTTCCAGGCCGTCGCGGGTTCGGTCGTAGCGGTAGCAGCCTTTGAATTCCGAGCCGTTGTCGCTTTGCCAAACAGTCCCGGTCAGGTCAATCCCGCAGCTCGTCCGATGCCTTCCGATCCGTTCGACGAAGCAGCAGGCCGATGCCGCGGTGTTTTCGTTTGTAAATCCCAACGCCATCCACCCCGACGGCCACAATCACATGCCACTCGCCAAATCGAACGCCATCGATATAAATCACCAGCAGCGGCATCGTGTCGAACTGCCGCTCGCATAATTCGCGAAGCTTCTCTTCGCAGCCGTCGATCATCTCGCGGCTCACGGCGGACGTGCTCATGCCCACACTTTCCGCCATCTCCGGCAGAACCTCCTGATAATTCCGCGTCGAAACGCCTGCCATCAGAATCTGCAATACTCGCTGAGCAGCGCGACTGTTCGTCTGAAGCACGTCGTAGGCCGGGATCGATACTTCCGCTTCAGAATTCGATCCCTTTTTTCGCAGCCGCGGACGTTCCACGCGAAGCTTGCGTTCATCCAGCGACACGAAACCCCTCTGATATCCATGCCAGCGAACGTCGCTGCCTGGACGTTTCCTGCCAGGCTGCTTTTCGCCGACAACCTGTCGAGCCGAGAGTTGCAGGAGAGCTTCGATGCCCACGCGACCAATCGCGTCGATTGCAGCATTGACACTGGCGTCCGCCGTTTAGATCATCGCCAGCAGCGGCTCAAGCACCTCGCCGTGTGCTGCCAGCAACTCGGCGATTTTTCGACTGTCTTTTTTGTTCACGATCTGATACTCCGACATTGTGGTGACTCCTTTGTAAAACATTAACGGTATTGCCTGATCTTACACAAAGCCAGGCCAAGGAGTCGCCACTTTTTTCTAACCTTCAATTATGGATGGGACATCTTCCCCGGGGATTGGATGAAAAGGGTCTGGAAGAATATTATCAAAGCCGAAACTTGTTAAAGGTGAAAGTCACCGCCGACCACGTCGCCAAAGCCGTCCTCTTTTTCGCCTCCCGCCAGACCCCGACCACCGGCACCTGCCTCCCCGTCGACGGCGGGTTGCCCGATGCCACCCCGAGATAAAAAAGGCTGCAGGGTTCACTTAAAATCGATAGGAACACATAAGGCTTTTAAATTTTCATACGCGGTTCCGGGAGGAATCTCACAGCCGGCCCCGGTCATATACCGATTGCCGATTGTCCGGTAGATTTGGATTAATTTTTCCTTGATGGAATCGGGGGTTCCCCGCAACACATCGTTGGCCGGGTCCAGGTTCCCCATCAACACGGTTTGCGAACCTAAAAGATCACGTGCCTTGGCCATATCGACCTGCCAATCCACGTCGAGGATGTCCACCTGCAGTTTGGCAATTTCGCCAAGAAGATGGCTGATATTCCCGCAAATGTGCAGCCGAACGTACCCTCCTGCTTTGTGGATGGCGTCCACGAGGGTCTTTTCCCTGGGGAAAATCAGCTCTTGATATAACGGCGGTGAGACCTGGCTGGCGATGGCATCGCCGATGCCGATGGTATCCGCACCGGACTCCAGTTGGACCCGGGCAAAGGGAATAGCCGTCTCGACGCAAAGGTCCATCACTTCGCCCAGGAATTCCGGATCGTCAATCAGGTCGATCAGGAAGTTTTCTACCCCGCGAAGATCAGCGGCCTCGGCAGCGGGTCCTTCGACCCAGCCCAGAATGGAATATTTTTTATAGGCCAGCTTCTTGTACTGCTCCACCGCCCGAACGCGGTCAAGCATCCGTTCCGAGCTAAGAGGATCGGGCTTAATCAAGCCTTTTAAATCCTTGCTTTCCTTCAGGGGAGGGTTAGGACATCGGGGCACACCATCGGTTACGTATTCAATGTCGCCGCCAAACCCTTGCGTCTCCCGGTAGGGATCGGATAGGGTGGTCAACTGATCGAAGCCGAAATATTCGGCACACCGATAGATGGACTCGGCCAAGACGCGGTAATCGGAGGCAAAGGCAGCGTAGTTGGACCCGATGAATTCGGTCGCAAAGGCCATCAAAATCGGCAGCCGGGGCAGAATATCCACTTTCCGATCCGTCAAAATCCCCATGTAACGTTCATAGCCGTTCATAGTTTTTTCTCCTCAAGGGGAACTGATTTCGCCCGGTTCTAAAAACAAAACTACTGGATGACCTCCGTTCAAACCATCGGTCTATTTTTTGTTCTCCATGAGGTACTCCCATCCGACTGGACAAAAAACGACCTAAATTAAGATGGTTTTTTCTTTCTTTAACAAATTCACAGAAAGGAACAGATAGAATGGGAAAACCCAACCCGCTGTTCCCCTCTGCTTTTTCTTGTTCATCTTCAATTTAACACCTTTCTTATTTCTTGTCAAGCCCGGATCGCCCGAGCTCCAGGGCAATCGCATGAAATGGCGTGTAATTCTAATTTTTAATAAGACTTGCGCCATGATGTTTTCTGTGATAGGGTAACTTTTGCGAACAAAGCTTTGTGGATCGCAAAGACAAAAAACTTTTTGCA
>JBAZZQ010000033.1:0-45435 GCA_041658725.1 Phycisphaerae bacterium
CTGCATAAGGACTACGTAAAATGAAAACTACACCCCAAAAAAAGTCCCTACGGGCCAGCGAGCAGGACCGTCCGGACGTGCAAGAGGCTCGCGAAGTCTGGCGGACGGACCAAGGGTCGTTCGATGTAGCCCGATTGGTTTTTATCGACGAATCGGCGGCCAAGACCAACATGACGCGGTTGTACGGTCGGGCCAAGGGCGGGCAACGTGTGGTGGACACGGCCCCGGCCGGACATTGGTGCACGACCACGATGATCTCCTCAATACGGTCCGACGGATCGACGGCTTGCATGGTGGTGGAGGGGGCCACCAGCCAGGAGGTGTTTCGGGCGTATGTGGAGCAGATTCTCTTGCCGACCCTACGGGTGGGCGATGTCGTGATCTTGGACAACCTGTCGGCCCACAAAGATGCGCGGGCGATCGCCCGGATCGAGGCAATAGGGGCGAGGGTTCTATTCCTTCCCCCGTACTCGCCGGACTTCAACCCCATCGAAAAAATGTGGAGTAAGATCAAAGCCATCCTCCGCCGGATCAAAGCCCGTAGCCGTGAGGCCTTGATCCAAGCCATTGCCGTTGCCTTGAATGCGGTCACCGCTCAGGATGCACAAGGATGGTTCAAATCGTGTGGATATGTGTACGATAAATGCTGAAATGCTCTAGTCGGAAGTTATGAAACCCTTTGTTGTCATCGTCGGCTGGAATGACGAGAAAACGAACGGAAGTAATTGGCCAACAAGTCTTTACGCTTGCCAGAAAATTGGGCTGACACTTTTTTTTATTTTATAGGACTTTATTGCTTGACGCAGTGCCAAAAAGATGGTAGACACTATATAAAATATATAATATCCTTTTGAAACATATTATATTTAGTGCTTTCGGGATTTCTTTTTTGGTAGTAAAAATGACAAAAGTTATGAATAATACTGCGAATCCGATTATTCAGACAAATCAGAATGGGGCCGCATTACATGCAGAACCTGCCGATCTCTCGGCCTTGCTTTCGGAATTAGGCAGTCAGACCGTACTGCCTCCCAAACTTTATCGAATTGGCGAAGTGGTGCAATATTCGGGGTTTTCCCGTCAAACGATCCATAATTACACCGCGATGGGATTAATCCATGAAAGCCAGTGGACCCAAACGGGACATCGGCTTTATGACACGGATGTCTTTCGTTATTTGGCATTGATCAAGCATTTAAAAGAACGGCATTCGCTGGCACAGATCAAACAAATGCTCGATCAAGTTAATGTTTCATAATTTTAAAATTTAAAAACTGAAAAACCTGTTTTCGGGGATGGAGCCCCAACGATGCGAGCCGGATGGCTTAAACTTTTTGCAAAGGAACTTGCAGACAAGTGGCAGATACCGACCTTTACTCTGGCGGTTCTGCTGGCGGCGCTGGCCGTCTACAATCTGCTGGCCTTGCATAAACGCGCCAGCACCGAAGAATGCCTTCGGCTCTGTGAGCAGTTGATCCAACAGAAAGATTACACACGGGCCGGAAACCTTGCCGCCGCACTGCTTAAAGACACATCCATCAATCCCAGCCATCAATCGCAGGTCCACTACCTTTCCGCACGGATCATTCACGACTCGGATTTGTCTTTGGAGAAGCACAGCCCCGACCGATTAAAAGCCTTTCACCGGCATTTTAGTCTGGGGGTAAAACCACCATTGAGCATCGACGATCATTTGATGCTGGCGGATGTGAATCGCTGGGAGAATCAATATTCCTCGGCGGTGGTCCATTTGCAACTAGCCCTTGACGCCAATGCCCCCAATCGTACTTTTCTTTTAAAGCAGATTTTGGAATTACTTCCCCGCACCGGCAAAAACATTAACGACGAATACACACAAAAACTCACCGAACTTCTGGCCCGGAAAGATTTGCAGGATGAGGACCTGGTCTGGGCTTTGGATTTGAAGACCGAAAAACTTTTCAAGGAAGGCCAATTCAACCAGGCGGTCGAGCTTTTGCAAAAAACCCTTCCCCGGATCGCCGATGAAAACAACAAACTTCAGCTTCAATACAGCTTGGCTTTGGGTCAGTATTATCAGAATCAGACCGATCAGGCGGAACCTACGCTGCGTGATATCTTGAATCGTCTAACCACGCGAAACGAACTGGAAGCCAAGGTTTGCCTGCTTCTTGGAAAAATCTGCGCCAAGGACGATCGCCCGGAAGAGGCGAGTGCTTTTTTCGATCAGATCATAGAGGCCCATTCACTCACCGATTATCATCTGTCGGCACTGGTGGAAAAGGCTCAGACCGGCATCACACTACATCGATTTTCTGACGCCCAGTTACGATATCAGGAAGCCTTTACCCTTCTGGAAAGGCTGGGACCCAATAAACTCATCGATCAGGACCAGATTTTGGCTTCGATACAAAAATCAGCCGATGATCTATCCAAAAATAACGACCTCGACCATGCCCTGTCCCTGGCCCATTTACAATATCAATATCTTGACCGCGATGACGCACGGGCCAACCAGGTTCTCCTGGCGCGGATTGCGACCTGGCATAGAAAACTGGCCGAATCGCTGATTGTTCAGGCAGACAAAATTATCCTTCCCGAATTGGCCCATAAATTACGAAAACAAGCCCGCAGGAATTATGAAAACGCCGCCGAATATTTTTTGAATTTATCCCAGACCCCTGGGTTACTCGATCGAACTGCCGCACAAGTGCTGTGGCAAGCCGCCCTGTGCTACGAGAAGGCCGGGAATACCGATAAATCCAGGACCACACTGGAATCGTTCCTTAAAAATTGGCCTATGGACCCGTTTCTTCCTGAAGGATTGTTTAAGCTGGCCAAAATGTACCAGGCCCAAAATCAATTGGCCCAAGCCGAGGCATATTACCTCCGGCTGATTCGCGAATTTTCCCGCACGCCTTTCGGCCAACAGTCGCTTACCCTGCTCGCCGAATGTTACTTCTACCAGGGACCGAAATTCTACGACCGGGCGGAAAAGATTTTGCGGGATATGGTTGACGATACATCCAATCAGGAACAATTCAAACCTGATTCCTCGGAATTCCGTAACGCGATGTTCCTGCTCGGAAAACTCTACTATTACAAGGGCGAGTACGAACCATGCGTAGGCCGGCTGGAAGAGGCGCTGGAGCGATATCCCAATGATCGGTCCGAACCCCAGGCGCGGTTTCTGATCGCCCAGTCGTACCGCAAAATCGCCGACGAGACGGAGGAGAAAATCGCCGAGACCGACAACAAAGAGATAAAAAACGTCTTAGTCCGAAGTCGGCAGGAGAATCTTCAACGGGCACAGGAATTATACCGTCTGGCGATTCCGGTTTTTGAAAAAATGCCCACCCGGACCGAATTGGAAGACACCTACCTGCAATTGGCTTATGTTTACACCGCCGACAGTCTCTATGATCTCAATCATTACGACCAGGCCATCAAAGCCTACGAACAGGTTATCGAACGATATGAAAGAACTCCTATCGCTCTGGACAGTTACTTGCAAATCGCCAACTGCTATCAACGGCTTGGGCAGTTGGGAAAGATCAAGGCGGTTTTGGAGCGGATGAAATGGCTATTAAAGCAGATTCCCGATCAGTCACTGGCCAAGTCGGGAAAACCATTTTCACGCGAGGATTGGGAAAAGTGGATCGAGTGGAATTATCAATCCGGACTGCTGAATTCCCAGGCGCCGAATTTCCTGGCCGGCAATCCTGGTCGGGATCCGGGAAACTAAAAAATGGAGAAACCTGTGAAAACCTTGAATGACGCGACGACGTTTGGAAATGAAATGCTTGACCTCTTAAAGCGTCAGCACCAGTATTTTCTCGAGCTTCAACGATTGGCTCAGGAGCAGCGTGCGCTGATCAAGGCTCAGCAGAACGAAGAACTGCTTCATTTGTTGGCCAAGCGGCAGAAGATCGTCGAGGCCCTGGGACAACTCCATCGCCAATCGGCCCCCTATCGGCAAGATTGGCCCCAGATGAAAGTGTTGCTGGCCGAACCTCTGCGGAAAAATATCGGGGCATTACTGACGGAACTTCAACAGATGCTCAATTTGATCATCGAGCAGGACCAGCAGGACTGCCAGGAATTGTCGGCATCGAAACAACTGGTGGCCTCGGAATTGTCTCAAACCAACAAGGCCCAGGCAGCAAACGCCTATTACAGCCAACCTGGCAATCAGATGAACAATAATTCTTCAGGTTCTAATTTTCAGATTACCGGATAAAAAACGATGAATACCATGACAGGAAAATTGAACGTAACGCAAGATGACCTGGCGGGCATTCTGGAAAGTTATAGCCAGGCGGCGGAGCGACTCAAAGAGAGTCATGACGTTCTGCAGCTTGAGGTCCGCCGGCTTCGCGAGGAACTGGCCCAGAAAAATCGCCAGTTGGAACGAAGAAAACGCCTGGCCGCGCTGGGCGAAATGGCGGCGGGTCTGGCCCATGAGATTCGTAATCCACTGGGCGGGATTCAACTCTATGCCAATCTGCTACGAAAGGATCTTACCGACCGGCCACAACTGGCCAATATCGTGGATAAAATGATCACCGGCGTGAAAATCCTCGATGCCCTCGTTACTGATGTGCTGGCCCTGACGCATACGGTTCAGCCGAAGTTCACCGCAACCGACCTGGTCCCGCTGGTCAATTCCGCGATCGAATTACTTGCCCCGCACATGCAGGAAAAACAATCGCAGGTTTTTTTCCAAGCCCCAGCCGCCCTTGCGGTCGTCTGCGATCCCAACATGCTCCAGCGGGCGATTTTAAATCTAATAAGAAATGCCATCGATGCCGCAGGAATCAGTGGACAGGTGTTCGTCGAGATTATCGAAACAAATAATCAGGCCCTTTTACAAATCACCGATACCGGACCGGGAATCGATCCGGAAATCGCCGACAAAATCTTTAATCCGTTTTTCACCACCAAGGATACGGGCACGGGCCTGGGCCTGGCGATCGTTCATCGGATTATCGAGGTCCATGAAGGAACTATTCGCGTTACCCGGGCAAAAACCGGCGGCGCCTTGTTCACCATAAAAATACCCCAACAGCCTTCAAACGCTTATTTGCAAGGGAGTGCGTAAAATGACAAATATCGCTGTGGTTGACGATCAGGATTTACTCCGCGACTCGCTTTCCCAGACACTCTCGCGGGTCGGTTACAAAGTCTCATCGTTCCCCGACGCCGGCAGCGCGATCGAGACTATCCAAAAACAATCCTTCGATCTGGTGATCAGCGATCTGAAAATGCCGGGAATTGACGGTGTACAGATGCTCCGTCAAATCCGCCAACTCGGCCACGACGTGCCGGTCATAATGATGACCGCTTATGGAACGGTCTCTTCCGCCGTCGAGGCCATGAAACTCGGCGCCTTCGACTACATTCAAAAACCATTCGACTCCGACGAAATCGAACTGCTCGTCAAGCGCGCCATGCAGGACCGCCATCTGCGGACCCAAAACGAAGCCCTCCACCGAACCGTCAACGACCTGGTAAAGAACCGGGAATTTGTCGGTCAGTCGCTGAT
This sequence comes from Phycisphaerae bacterium, assembly GCA_041658725.1. Taxonomy (GTDB): domain Bacteria; phylum Planctomycetota; class Phycisphaerae; order JAAYCJ01; family JAAYCJ01; genus JBAZZQ01. The sequence goes on from JBAZZQ010000033.1 coordinate 5,525, forward strand.
TATCCGCAAAGTGCGCGACCAAATCGCCAAGATCGCCCCCAGCAACTCCACTGTCCTGATCGAGGGTGAAAGCGGAACGGGAAAGGAAATGATCGCCCGATCCATCCACTGGGCGTCCGACCGGGCCTCCCAGCCGATGCTTTGCCTCAACTGCGCCGCGATTTCCGCCGGGTTGCTGGAAAGTGAACTCTTCGGTCATGAAAAGGGGGCATTTACGGGCGCGGATAAATTGCGAAAAGGACGTTTTGAACTCGCCGACGGTGGGACGCTGTTGCTCGATGAAATTTCAGAAATTCCCATGACCCTCCAAGCCAAGCTGCTGCGTGTTTTACAGGAAAAACAATTCGAGCGCGTCGGAAGTTGCCTGACCCGAGACGTCAACGTCAGGATCATCGCCACCACCAATCGAAATCTCTGGCAGTGGGTCAAGCAAGGCCAATTCCGCGAAGATCTCTATTACCGGCTCAGCGTCCTGCCGATTTATATTCCCGCCCTTCACGACCGGCGGGAAGACATTGGCCTGTTGGCTCAATATTTTCTCGATCAGTCCGCGCGTAAATCCGGCCGCGAACCGGCCAAGCTCGATCCGGTAACCATTAGACTCCTGGAATCATACGCCTGGCCCGGAAACGTCCGCGAGTTGGAAAATCTCCTCGAGCGGGCATGGGTTTTATCCGGCGGTGAAAAAATCAGCCCCGATTTGATCGAACCCTGGCTCCAGAATTCCCGACCTGACGAAGCATTTTCCGCCAGACCGGGATGCCTGCTCGAAGATATGGAACGCGAGATGATTTTAAAAACTTTGAATCAGTTCAACGGCCATCGGGCCAAGACCGCCAAGACACTTGGAATCGGGCTGCGAACCTTGGGTTTGAAACTCAAACGCTGGCAGGAGCAGGGAAATTCGCTCTTGGCCTCGTAGCGCAAGTTTTGCGCAAAAAGCGCAATTTATACAGAAAACCGGAGTAAGCTGTTTTTTATAACCTATGACATCAAAAGAACTTACAAACTGGCATACAAGTTGCATATTACATCACCGGCAGATTCCCGGTTTATCGGGACGAGGTATGAAACATGTGGTTTGAAAATGTCGTCGGCAGTGCGAATACGGCGGTCCTTGATCGGGTGATCGGTTTTACCGAAGCCCGGCACAAGGTCCTGGCCAACAATATCGCCAATATCGACACCCCCGGTTACAAAATGCAGGACTTGGAGGTCAAAAAGTTTCAGCAGGACCTTCAAAGCGCGATCGACAACCGGACGGTATCGACAAATTCACCGTCCTCGCCGACCGGTAAAACGGATTTCAATCAGTACATGTTGTTTCATGATCAGAACAATCGCAGCATCGAAAAACAAATGTCGGCCATTACGGAAAACGCTGTCTTACACAACACGGCGGTGGAACTTCTCCGCAGCCGATACACGCTGCTGGAAAAAGCGATTACATTGAAACCTTAACGAGGACCCAATAAAAAATGTTTACCTCTTTAGACATCAGTACCTCCGGATTGACCGCCCAGCGGACACGCATGGACGTCATCGCCGGAAACATCGCCAACGCGAATGTGACCGAGGACGCCCAAGGGCTTGCCAATCCATATCGCCGACGATTTACCGTCTTCCAACAGGGTTCTCAAATCGGCAAAGACCAGGGTGTGCAGGTCGCCAAGGTCGAGCAGGATCAGTCGGACTTTATCCTCAAATACGACCCCGGCCATCGCGACGCGATCAAATCCGGCCCCCAGGCGGGAAATGTCCGGTATCCGAATATTGATATGGGTATGGAATATATCAACGCCATCGAGGCATCACGGGCCTACGAGGCGAACCTCGCTGCCTACAATTTAGGCAAAAACATGATCACCAGTTCACTTAGAATTTTAGCATAAACATAGAGGAGCAACGATAAATGGTTGACAGCACAAATTTCATTTTGCCGGGTCAAATTCAACCGACCGCTCCGGGTGGAATCCCGGCTTCCAAGACCACCGGCACCGCCGATGGAAAAGATTTTAAACAGCTTTTAATGGAAAATCTCGATCAGGTGAACCGTCTGCAGCAGGAGGCTCAAACGGCCACCGAAAAACTCGCCACCGGGAAAACCGATAACGTCGCCGAAGTCTTTTCCGCCGTCAGAAAGGCCGATATCGCGTTTTCCCTGCTCATGCAGATCAGGAATCAACTCAGCGACGCGTACTCGGAAATTAGAAATATGAGAATTTAAAAATGGAATTCATAAAAAAGAATCTTGTGCAACTGAGAGAACAGCTCAAAAATCTGTCGTTGAGCCAAAAATTACTGTTCGTGATGATCCTGGCCGTGATGGCGATTTGTATTTTCTGGACCATTAGCTGGACGGCCCAACCCGAGATGGTCGCCATGCTCGATCAGAGTCTGTCGGACACGGAAATTGCCCGCATCCAAAACAAACTCGATCAATCCGATGCTTATTATAAGGTCACAAACGGACGAATCCTGGTCAAGCGGCAGGATCGGGACCGCCTGATCGCTCGTTTGCAGATGGACCGCGCCCTGCCCGCTGATATGACGGAAAGCTGGAAAAAACTGATCCTGGAAGCGGACATGTGGCTGCCCCAGGAAGACCGGCAGAACCGCTGGCAGTTGGCGAAGGAACAACGATTAGCTCAGATCGTTCAATATATGGATAAGGTCCAGCAGGCGTATGTGATCGTGAACGCAGGATCAAAGCGATTACTCTCCGACGGTCCCAGTTCAGACCCTTCTGCCTCCGTTTCCATTCAAATGGAGCCTGGAACCAAACCGAACAAGGCCCTCATCATCGCCATCGCGGACATGGTCTCCGGAGCGGTGGACCGGCTTTCCCGGGACCGGGTCAGCATCATCGCCGACGGTGTTTCCTATAAAGTTCCCGGCGAAAACAGCCCCTTTACCGGCGATCTCCTGGAAAACCGTCAGGAAAACGAACGATATTTCGCCAAAAAAATCGAGCAAGCCCTCGGAATCAATAAAGCACTGGTCGAGGTCTTCGTTGACATGGAAACCGAAACCGTCCAGACCGAAATGAAAAAATACGGCGAGCCGCCGCTAATCCGTGAAAAGACCAGCGACGATTCTTCCGAACAGAAAAATATCAACGGTGAGCCGGGGGTCCGGCCCAATACCGGAAGTTCCGTCGCCGTCGGTGAACCGGGCGGAGAAAAAACGTCCAAGACAGAAACTGAAAATGAATATTCCGTCGATCGGGACGTCACACATACCATTAAACATAATCTGCCCGGAACCCCCAAATCCCTCCGAGCCACCATCAACGTCCCCTACAGCTATTTCGCCGATATCTACAAACAGCGGACCGGAAAAACCGAAAAACCGAAGGAAAGCGATCTTGAGCCGATCATCGCTTCAGAAACGAAAAATATTCAGAATAAAATTCTCCCGCTCATTAATCCGGCGGACCCGGCTTCCGTGACCGTCAGTTATTATTACGACCTGATGCCCACGCAGCCGCCCATCGCTCTGGCGTCCACGGGGACAGCTTCTCTGCCTCAGTTGGCGCAGTATGGAAAACCCGCGGGACTGGTCCTGCTCGCATTTGGATCGCTGGTCATGGTCTTGATGATGCTCCGAAAGGCCTCTGGAAACGTGGCTATGCAAGGACTTGAAGGAGTGGTTACTCCTAATGAACCCACGCCGATGCTGGACGGTGATATCGGTCCGGTCGGTGAGGCCGCAGGTTCCGAAGGGGTCTTACAGGGCGTTGAAGTGGACGAAGAAACCTTGCGAACCCGGAAGATGTCGGAACAAGTCTCCACGATGGTCAGGGAAGACCCCGACTCGGCGGCATCTCTGGTTCGGCAATGGATCATTAAGGATAAATAAATAATCTCTCAGGAGTAAATATGGCGGCGGAAGACAAAAAGACTTTACAGGGAATTAAGAAGGCGGCAATTTTGCTTTTGACCGTCCCGGAAGATACCGCGGCCGAAATATTAAAACGCCTCGACCGCAATGCCGTGGAAGAAGTAACCCGCGAAATCGCCTCACTCGGTCAGGTTCCCTCGGAATTATGCAATGTGGTGGTCGAAGAATTTTACAATCTCGCCCTCGCCCAGTCCTACGTCGAACAGGGAGGGTTGATGCTGGCCAAAAGTCTCCTGGAAAAGTCAATGCCCAAAGAAGAGTCCCGGCGCATTCTCGACCAGATCGAGCAGAGCGTCAACTCCACACCTTTCGCCTTCCTCCAGAAAGCTGAGAGCGAAAATCTCCTGACCTTTATTCAGGAAGAGCATCCGCAGACCATTGCCCTGATCCTTTCGCATCTGGCCGCCGATAAGGCGGGGGAAATCCTCGGCGGACTGGCCCAGGACAAGCAGATGGAAGTCATCATGCGGATCGCCCGGATGGAACAAACCAATCCCGAAGTGATTCGCGAGGTGGAGCGCGGTCTGGAGGGCAGGCTTTCCGCCATCGTCTCGCAAACCTTTGAAAAGGCCGGCGGAGTCGAAGCCGTCGCGGAAATCCTCAATCTGGCCGATCGGGCCACGGAAAAGGCCATTCTCGAAAAACTCGAAACCACCGATCCGGAACTGGTCGAGCAGATCCGCAGACTCATGTTCGTCTTCGAGGATATCAATCTTGTAGACGACCGCGGAATCCAGATGGTCCTGAAGGAAATAGATAACTCTGATCTCTCTCTGGCCTTAAAGACCGCGTCGGAAGAACTCAAAACCAAGATTCTGCGGAATATGTCCGAACGCGCCCAAGCCATGATTAATGAGGAAATGGAATACATGGGACCGGTAAAACTTTCCGACGTGGAAGCGGCCCAGCAGAAAATCGTGGATGTCGTCCGGCGACTCGACGACGCCGGGGAAATCGTCATCATGGGCCGAGGCGGCGCGGGTGATATTGTAGTTTAAAGAGGCACGACCGTAAGGGAGTGTATGAAATAAAAATGGGTTCAATTTTAAAAAACAACATGATTGAGACCGTCGGTCCGAGGATGACGAAGTTTAACCTCGCCGATGTTCGCATCGAGGCCGCCGCCATCATACAGCGGGCCTGCGATCACCTGGAACAAACCAAGGCCCAGGCCCGGGAAATTCTCGACCAGGCGAGGGCCGAGGCCCAAACGCTGCGTCAGCGGGCGCAATCCGAAGGCTATCAAACCGGACACGCCCAGGGACTGGAACAGGGAAGTAAAGAAGGTCAGGAGCAAGGTCTGGCGCAAGCCAAAAAAGAATTCACCGAACAAAGCCAACAACTAAGATCCACCCTGGAAAATATCCTTGTGAATTTCGAAACTCAGCGAGATCATTTTCTCGCCCAGGCCCATCAGGATCTTTTAGCTCTCGCCCTGGCGATCGCCGCCAAAATCACTCATCATCAAGTGAACATCGATCCTCAGGTCGCCCTGAACAATGTTAAATCCGTCGTCGGCCTGGTCCATTCGCGCAGCTCGGTCCTTCTAAAAATGAATCCGAAGGACATCGAGCGATATGAATTATTGGACCAACAGCAGGCCGAAAAAATCTTGAATTCGCAGCACATCAAAGTCATCCAGGATGAAAATATCGAAATCGGCGGGTGTGTCCTTCAGACCGAAAATGGAGTCGTCGACGCTCAGATTTCCACGCAACTTCAAAACCTGGTTCGGCAATTGGCGCCGGACATGGAGCAGGCGGTGAAATCCTGGGCGGGAAATACAATTAATCAGCCATGAGCATTTTTGACCGGCAATTAAATATTTTGCAGACGGCCAACCCTCTGGGGATCAGCGGCACTGTAACGGGCGTCGCGGGATTGGTAGTGACCGCCGATGATTTTCCCGTCCCCGTCGGGTCACAGTGCCTGGTCCTCCGCCGATCGGGTCAACCGCTCGAAGCCGAAGTGGTAGGTTTTCAGGGCGCCAAGGCGGTAATCATGCCTTATGATGAGCTTTCCGGAGTGTCCTCCGGAGACTCGATTAAATGCGTCACCTCCCAGCAGCACGTTCCAGTCGGAAATCAACTCCTCGGCCGCGTCATCGATGGTTTCGGACGACCCATCGATAGCGATATACCGCTCCTCGCGGACGATTATTATCCCCTGCTCAATCACGCCCCCAGCGCTATCAGCCGCCGGAGAGTCACTCAACCACTGGGCACGGGGATTCGAGCGATCGACACACTTATCACCGCCGGTCAAGGCCAGCGTATGGGAATTTTCGCCGGTCCAGGGGTCGGTAAAAGTATTCTGCTGGGTATGATCGCCCGGTACACTTCCGCCGATGTGATCGTCATCGCCCTGGTCGGAGAGCGCGGCAGGGAAGTCAGAGATTTCCTCGAACGAGACCTTACCGATGAGGGAAAACGACGTTCCGTCGTCGTGGTCAGCACGTCCGATCAGGCTCCGGTCCTCCGAATCCGGGCCACACTCGCCGCCACCGCCATCGCCGAATATTTCCGCGATCAGGGAAAAACCGTTTTGCTACTCGTCGATTCCATAACCCGACTGGCCATGGCCCAGAGGCAAATCGGACTCGCCGCCGGAGAACCGCCTGCGACCAAAGGCTACACACCAAGCGTCTTCGCCCTCCTGCCGAAACTTCTGGAACGGGCGGGACAATCCGACCGCGGTTCGATCACCGGATTCTACACCGTCCTGGTCGAAGGCGACGACATTACCGAACCGATCAGCGACGCCGTCCGGGGAATCCTCGACGGACATCTTTGGCTTTCACGCGATTTGGCCAACAAGGGGCATTATCCGGCCATTTCGCTCCTGGAAAGCGTTAGCCGCGTCATGCCCGACGTCGTCGACAGCCCACACATCACCGCGGCGAAAAAAGTTCGACGGCTTATTTCTCTTTATCACGATATCGAAGACCTGGTCAACATCGGCGCGTATGTGCCAGGAAGCAATTCCGAACTCGACCTCGCCGTCCGCGTTCATCCGATGATTGAAAAGTTCCTCCGTCAGGAAATTCGCGAGCATCCGGATTTCAATTTCGCGAAAAAAACACTTTTTGAACTCGGAGCCAAAATCGACCAGGAAGGACAACACTTACAAAATAATTCCAAAAATCAACCGGCAATGCAATTAACGTAGGGGCGGGGCTTGCTCCGCCCTCTTAAAAAAACGACAAGAGAAACGACATGGCTAGATTTGAATTCAGAATGGAACCGCTCTTAAAGCTTCGCAAGATGAAGCAGGAACAGGCGGAGCGCGAACTGGCGGTGCGGTTGACCCAGTTCATGCAGCATCGCCGGCAGGTGGAAAAGATCGAGCATCAGGTCGTGGAATTCTACCAGCAGTTCCGAACGCAGCACACGATGGGCGAAATTCGCATCGGAGGGTTGATCGCCGACCGGCGATACCTGAATCATCTGCATCAACTAAGACACCATCAACTCGCCGCTCTGGCCAGAAACCAACAACTGGTTGACCAGGCTAGAAAACAAATCGCGGAGGCGAAAAAGCAAACGGACATGATGATCAAACTCAAAGAACGAATGCTTGAGCGGTTTAATAAGGAGCAGCGCAAACGCGAAACGATCGAACTGGATGATTTGGCCAACGCCAAGTCGGCATGGATGATGCACAAAACAAATTTGGTGAGCAGTTAAATGAAAACCCTGTATAATCTTTTATCCATTATCGCCATCGCCAACCTGCTTGTCATCGGGGGCCTCGTCGGGTTTCTGATCATCGGTGGAAAGTTGAACTCCCAGTCCGCCACCGCCATCGCCGCCGTTTTACGCGGAGAAAAATTAATCCCACCCGCCTCCGTTACCACCGCACCCGCCGCTTCAAGACCCACAACGCTTCGGGCCCAATCTACGGGACAAAATACTCTTGCGACAATCGAAATGCAGATGGCAATGCTCGACCGCGAAAAACGCACGCTCGAAACGGATCGATACTCGCGGCTTAAGGACGCGGAATTGAAACTTATCCGCGACCGCGAGGCCCTGACCCGGCAGCTGGAAACCTTTAGCCAACAGAAAAAAGTTCAGCGGCAGGCCAGCGAGGATACGGGATTTAATACCGCACTGACCAACTACTGCGCTTTGCCGCCCAAAATCGCGAAAGAAGATTTCATGAAATTCGATACGGATATCGTCGTTCGTTACCTGGTGAATATGCCAAAACGAACGTCCGCGAAAATCCTGCAGGAATTCAAAACGCCCGCCGAACAGCAAAAAAGGCAGGAAATCATGGAACGGATACGGACCCAGCAGGTCGCAGCCGATACGACGACACAAAAGGCAGGAGGTTAAAAATATGGTCAACTCGACACGCATCATGGAAATGACAAACGAAACAAAAACGACCAAACAGCCGCGAAAACAAACGCCGACCGATGTCGGTCTGTTCACGAACCTGCTAAGTACCCCGGAATCGTCTATAACCACCAAACTGTTTTCGGAGAACGCGAGTTCAAAACTTCAACCGCAAGAAGCAAAAGACCTTACTCCCAAGGCCATACCACAAAATACGCCGGATAATCAAAGTCCTGAGGATTCCTCTGAACCCGGGTCCAGCCCGCGGACAGATTCGGGCAATGGCGTTGACGGTTGTGCAAAAGGACTGCAAACCGGGGCAAGCACGGAGGCTGCCGTCAACGCTCAACCTAATCAAGGTTCTCAGAATAACGAAGACGCCAATTCCTCGAATTCGACCTCGTCCGATCAATTTCAGCAACTAATTGAGCACCTGATTACGGGAGCAACCCCCCCTACGACCACCGGCAATGAAACCGAGCAACCAAAACTCTCTGCCAAGCCCATCGAGCAGCACAAACAGGTCTTTTCATCCAACTTGAATCTTCCCGCTCAAAACATCATCTTTGAAACAGGCCTGGCCGAGCATTTTATTCGTTTGCTGACCGATCAATTCGAGCAAATAAAAAATTCTCCCAGCCCTCGAGCCGATAACTCAAACCAAACCGCGATCTTGCAACCAATTTCACCCAACGCGTCCGAATCGCAGGCGAAAATCTCCACCCCAGCCACACCCCAGACCCAGGTCTCCGGTGATGATGCCGCCGAGAGTATGAATCGGATCGTGCAGGTTATCCGCAGCAATCTCGGTCGGCGGCAAAGCCAGATGACCGTTCAACTGGACCCACCGGAATTGGGAAAACTACGAATTGACGTTAAGCTGATCGACAACAATCTCCAAATGTCTATCACCACCGAAACCAACGACGCCCGGCAGATCATCCTGGACCGGATGGATACGCTCCGGGCCAACCTAGAACGCGGCGGAATCAATATGTCCAAATTTGAAGTCGTCACCAAGACTCCTGACCCCAGATATTCTCAAAACTGGCAGCAGGACCCGAATCACAGCCAATCCTTTAATCAACAGCAGCAACAGGGATCAAACTTTTTCCAACAGGAAAAATTCGATCAAAACGATTTTCAAGCAACCGAGGAATCAAACAGTAACTTAACCATACCAGCCGTTCAATTGTCCTATACGGCATTGAACCTGGTGGCTTAAAAAAACAGGAGAAAAAAATGGTAACATCGGTAACGAATTCAACCAGCGGAATCTCATCGGCATCATCATCCAAGATGAGTTCCCTCAGCCCCCAGGATTTTCTGAAAATCATGCTAAAGGAGATGCAGCAGCAGGACCCTATGGACCCGGTCAGCAGCAAGGATATGATCAATCAGATCTCCCAGATCCGCGACATCCAGAGCAGTATGGACCTTTCCCAGACCTTAAAAGACCTGGCCGTCAGCCAGAAATTAAGCTCGGCCAGCGCTCTGCTCGGAAAGGAAATCGCGGGATTAAACAGCAACGGTGAGCAGATTACCGGATTGGTCACTTCCATCAAACGAGACGGAGACACGGTGTCCCTCGAACTTGACAGCGGTCAAACGTTATCCATTGACAACGTAATCGCCGTAAACGGAGCAAAAGCCGCGACACCATCGGCCACCAGCACAAAATCATCTTAATTTAACAGGGAGAAATAATTATGGGTTTAACTTCAGCAGTAAACATAGCGCTCACCGGGCTTAACGCCTCACAGCAGCGATTGGATGTTACGGGTAACAACATCGCCAATGTCAATACCGTCGCCTTTAAAGGCTCGCGGACAATCTTCCAGACCCAGCTCAACCAGACGCTTTCCGCCGGAAGCCAGCCTTCGACAACGACCGGAGGAAGCAATCCCATGCAGGTCGGGCTGGGAACCACCCTGGGAACAATCGATAAAAATATGACCGGCGGATCGATCGATACCACCGGCATCAACACCGATATGGCCATCCAGGGCAGCGGATTGTTTGTCCTTAAAACCGCGGATAACAGCACTCTGTACACTCGCGATGGGTCCTTCTCCCTGGACACCGACCAACATCTGGTCTCCACGAACGGTAACTACGTGATGGGTTATGGGGTAGACAACAATTATAACATTCAAGCGGGCACGTTGAGCAACCTGAGCATTCCCCTGGGAAAGCTCTCCATCGCACAGGCCACCACAAATACCATTTTCAAAGGCAACCTCGATTCCACAACGAATCCAGCCACGGTTCCCGGAACGTCGATCTCCGAAGCACTCGTCAATAAAACTACCGGAAATCCCGCCGCCGGGGCAACGGCGCTGACGAATCTCGCTACCGCGTTCAATCCGGGAATCAACCTCTTTGCCACAGGCGATGTCATTACCCTCAATGGCTCACAAAACGGACAGACCATCACCCCCCCAGCCACGTTCACCGTTACCGCCGCACCGACCACTGACGTCGATTCCGGGACCACCGTCTCCGAACTTATGGAATGGATACAAAACCATACCGCCATCGATACCACCGCCCCGCAAGGAACAACTCCGGGCGTCACCATCGACGCCGGTGGAAAAATCAACGTCGTCGGAAATCTCGGAACGGATAACGACCTGGGCATCTCTCTGAGCAGTTCCGGCGCAGTCGCCAATCCCATAAACTGGATCGACACCCCGACCGATCCCGATGCCAACGTGGGAAGCAAGGCCACCAGTTTTCGCGTTTACGACACCCTCGGAAATCCCGTCGATGTCAATGTGAACTTTGTCATGGAAAGCAAAACATCCACCGGGATCACCTGGCGTTTCTTCGCCCAATCGCCTGGAAAAAGCGGACCCAATCCATTCATCGGGTCCGGAACCATCACCTTTGATACGAATGGAAAATTCGCCGGCGCTACCGGAAACGATCTGGTCCTGAACCATGCCGATAGCGGAGCCGTCGATCCTATCGCCTTTACAATGGACTTTTCCAGCCTCAACGGGGTTTCCTCAGATAGCAGTGTGATTATGAACGACGGGAACGGATACCCGGCAGGAACGCTCAACAATTTCAGCATCGGATCGGATGGGATCATCTACGGCGAGTTTTCCAACGGTCTTTCCCGATCGCTCGGTCAGGTCGCGCTGGCCGACTTCACCAATCCCGAGGGACTGATCGCCGATAGTCAAAATAACTATCGGGCCGGACCCAACTCCGGGCAGCCCAACATTACCACCCCAGGCGCGCTAGGTACGGGAACCATCATCAACGGCGCACTCGAACTCAGCAACGTCGATATCACCAAGGAATTTGTCAACATGATCTCCGCCACCACCGCCTTCAGCGCCGCGGGAAAGGTGATCACGACTTCAAATCAATTACTTGCGCAGTTACTGAACATGATGCAATAACAAAAGTCGGCCGGGATTTCAGCCGATTGGATTTATAGGACGATGCTTTGCGGAATATTTATGATACAAGTTACGCGATTAAATGGTAAACCGATGATTGTCAACGCCGAGTTGATAAGGTTCATTGAGCAAACGCCCGATACCTTGCTCACTCTGATCGGCGGCGATAAACTGCTGGTAAAGGAAAATATGGAAGAAGTCGTTCGGCGAGCTATTGAGTACGCCCGAACCATCAGGAACAATTTCGGCACGTAAGTGTGTATAAGGAGCAGACAATGGCAAAAGAGCCGACCGTTCACAAAGAAGATATTCAGGCGCCCGATAAAAAACCAAACAAAATGATGATGATCGCCGGGATTATCGCGGGAATTCTCGTCCTGGAAGGGGCTATCGTTTTTGTCGCCGTCAAAATGATCGGAAAAGGCCCTGCCGAAGCGGTCGGAATCGAAAATCCCGCGCATCCTCGAAAAGATCGCGCGGAGAATACCAATGAACAGACGGAAGAAATCGTTATCGCCAATCAATTTGAATGCCCGCACACCAACACCGGCCGACTTTACGTCATCCGAATGACCATCTATGCTTCGGTTCCAAAGATTCTGATCGGAAGCGGTGCGGAACCGAAAGGCGAAAAAGAGGGCAAAGAGGGGGAAAACCCCGACACTGGAATTCAAAAGGAAATCGAAAAACGAATCGCATCCATCAAGGATCGCATGCGGACCGTCATCGCCAGCGCCGATGCCAGCACCTTATGCCTGGCCAGATCGGAAAAACCAGACTACGGACTGTCCACTCTGCGCAGACAATTTAAAACAATCCTTGACGACGTACTGGGAAAAGGTAAAGTTAAAGATGTTTTAATTTCGGACTATATGCCCACTCCGGTGGATTAACTAGAGGTTAATGAAAATGACGAACAACCAGGAAATTTCCGATCCGTCGGCAACCACCGCGACCGAGACGCCCGGTGAAACAAACTCAAACGCGATGGACCCGAAATCCGCGAATAATGCCGATGTAGCGTCCATCAGTCTGCCGGACCTCGCGAAAGAATTGGCTGGTGCCGATGCCTCCGGCAACTCCATCGACTTGCTCAAAGACGTCGAGCTTAATGTCAAAATCGAATTAGGCCGAACCAAAATGTACGTGGAAGATGTTTTAAAACTTTCAGAAGGGTCCGTCGTCGAACTCGACAAGCTCGCCGGCGATCCCGTGGATATTTTTGTAAATGAAAAATTAATCGCACGCGGTGAAGTCCTTGTCCTCAACGACAATTTCTGCGTCCGCGTCAATCAGATTGTTTCAGACATAGTGTAATTGAAAATTAAATTAAAAATCTCTTCTTTGTGTCCTCTGTGTTCTCTGTGGTTTAAAAATACTATAACCACAGAGATCGCAGAGAACGCAGAGAGAGAAAGAATTTTAAATTGAACTCATCGGCCAATGCGTAAAACGTTCCTCGCCGGAATTTGAACCAGGCCGATTTGCCAGGAAAGGTAAAGCCAGGCTATGAAAAGTATTTTTCGTGACCTATCGGAGGACATTCGCCCTTATATCGTCATTATCGGACTGACGCTCCTCTTAGGTTCAAAAAATCTTTACGCCGAAAATTCATCCGCCATCACCAATCGCGGCGCCAGCATCGGACAATCCCCCGATACCAGCGTTGAAAATGACCAGATCAATCCCAACACCCTTCCTACCCTGCCTTCCACCGCCGCCAAACAACCAATAGATAAATTTTCCCCCAATCTTTTCAGTCCCGTCACAGCAGCCCTGATTTTCGTTTTGATTATCATTTTCATCGTCGCATGGATCATCAAAAAAACATATCCCGGTGGAAATATGCTCTTCGGAACGCTGCCCATCCTCCAGGTCCTCGGGCGAACTCACCTGGCCCCCAAGCAAACCCTGGCACTGATCAAACTGGACAGCCGCCTAATCCTCCTCGGAATCACCGATCACCAAATCAATCCCATCCTCACGATCGACCAGCCGGAGGAAGTTTCACGACTCACAACACTCATCGAACAAAACCGACCTGCCGGTATTACCGGCAGCTTCAGAAGCCTCTTTTCACGCGAAACTACTGAAATTTCACATCAGCAGGACTCCCTACCGGATATTTCTTTAAATTCTTTAAATAAATTTGATGAAACTGAGGTTTTACAGTTGAAAAATGAGTTACATTCGTTGATAAATAAGGTACAGAAACTTAAAGGCATTGGAAGCCACGACTCATCAGGTTAGCCATGGAAGGCAGCAAGAAAAATAAATCGTTCGGTCCGTTCGGATTCGCAATCCCTGTCGCGATCTGCCTGCTTGTATGTTCTCTGAATACGTTGGCACAGAATACTCCGGTGAAGCAAGGTCTTTACATCCCTGATTTTCGGCAAGTCGTGCCACAAGCCAAGGATGCCACCGCCGTATCTTCCGCCATTCAAATCCTGGTCCTGATCACAGTCATTTCTCTGGCCCCTGCGCTTCTGGTCATGGTAACTTGCTTTACCCGGATCATCGTCGTCCTCTCCCTGCTAAGACAAGCGCTGGCCACACAGCAATTGCCTCCCAACCAGGTACTCATCGGGTTAGCGCTCTTTATGACCTTCATGGTCATGGCCCCAACCTGGTACAAAATCCAGACCCATGCACTTAGCCCCTATCTGAACAACACGATCAACCAGGCCGACGCCTTCGACCGCGGAATCAAACCACTTCGTGAATTTATGATTCGACAGATCCAAGCCACCGATAATGAACAAGACGTCCAAATGTTCCTTGTCCAATCAGGAAACACCAAAGCCAAAAAATGGGCCGACGTCCCCACCACCGTGCTCATCCCATCCTTCATAACGAGCGAATTGAAAACCGCCTTTATCATAGGGTTCAGGATTTACCTGCCCTTCCTGATTATAGATATGGTGATCGCTTCAGTCTTGATTTCCATGGGAATGATGATGCTGCCTCCGATGTTAGTCTCATTGCCCTTTAAACTTTTACTTTTTGTCCTGGTTGACGGCTGGCGACTCATCGTCGGAAGCCTGATCACCAGTTTCGTTTGAGGTTTTAAAAATGACGATGACAATTTCACAAGCGATGGACTTGGCCCGGCACACGATGATGCTCGTCATACAGGTTTCCGCGCCGATCCTGGTTATCGGAATGGTCGTCGGATTGATCATTAGTCTGCTCCAGGCAGTAACCCAGCTACAGGAGCAGACCATCAGTTTCGTACCCAAAATGATCGCCATGGCCGTCGCCGCGGTCATCTTTTTGCCCTGGATTTCCACCAGGCTTTTGGATTTCGCATACGCCATGTTTTCCTTTAAATCGACGGCGGGATAACGCACGATGATGAACGACTCGATGCAACTATTACAGATGCTAACGAACCTTCCGCTCCTGGCGCTGGTCATGGCCAGGATCAGCGGACTGGTCGCGTTCGCCCCGTTTTTCAGCGATTCTCAAATCCCCATCAATATCCGAGTCCTTCTCTCCGCCGTTATTACCATCGTTGTCCTGCCTTTCGCCTCCGCTAACATGCCCGTGCCAACCGATCTCGGTTCCCTGGTCCTGGCCATGATCGGAGAACTTCTCATCGGTCTGACTTTTGGGCTAATGCTCACTATCCTCTTTTCAGGATTGGAGCTGGCGGGCATTTTGATCGGTCAGCAGGTGGGAATCGCCCTCGCCCAGGTCTTCAATCCCCTCTTTGAGGAAGAAACCAGCGTCCTGGGTCAACTGTACTTCTTCCTGGCGTTGATCATCTTCCTGCTCATCCGCGGCCATATGATGCTCATCGCCGCTCTGGTTAAAAGTTTTCATACGATTCCACCCGGACATTTCGTGGTTAATTCCGATATCGTCACCGGACTGGTCGATATCCTGCGCCTAGCCTTTATCCTCGCCCTGCAGGTCTCCGCCCCAATTCTCGTGGCGATTTTCCTGGCCACCCTGGCCATCGGATTTGTCGGCCGAACCGTTCCTCAACTGAATATTCTCTCCGTGGGGTTTTCCCTGCGGTCGATACTTGGTTTTCTTTTGATTATTGTGTGTTTGACCCCGGCAGTACAGGTCTTCTTCAACGCGCTGGATACCACGTTCAAAAACCTGTACCGTTTAATGGAACTCAAAATTTAAAAACATGGAAAATATATTTAAAAAAATTGTCATTGCGAGACCGCGAAGCGGGCGCGGCAATCTCGCACCTTCGTCAAAGGAACGAGATTGCTTCGTCGCTGCGCTCCTCGCAATGACAGTGTTTGAACGATTACAAAAATTAGGGATTGTCTCCAGTCCCCATTTAGCAGGCGGGCTTGCCCGCCTTGTAAAAAAGGTAAACCATGCCGCCTGAGGACTATTCAGAAAAAACCGAACCAGCAACCCCGCGACGACGCCAGGAATCTCGCGAACGCGGACAGGTCGCACGGTCCGCCGATCTTTCCGCCGCGGCGGGACTCCTCGGCGCCATGATCGCACTAAACTTCCTCGGACCAACAATCCTTCGCGATATGTGCAATCTAACCCAGCAGATGCTCAGCTACTCGGCATCAAACGCCATCCTGCCGTCTTCCATTAATGATTTGACCGTGATGGCCTTGTCAGCCATGATCAAAATGGCAGCGCCCATCTGCCTTATCCTGATGTTTATCGCCGTAATCGTTTCCCTGGCACAGGTCGGCTTCCTCTTCACCTTCCACCCCATCACCCCGGACCTCCAGAAAATCGACCCCATCGCCGGTTTCTCCAGAATCTTCTCCATGGAGTCGGTAGTAAAACTTGTGATAAGCCTCTTCAAGGTCGCCCTGATCAGCGCGGTCGCCTACTTTACCATCAAAAGCCGAATGGCTCAGATCGCCAACATTTCCGAACTCGATCACATGCAGATCATGGGATTTGCCGCTTACCTCATTTTCCTGCTGGGCCTGCGACTCGCGCTGGTTCTCTTCATCATAGCCATCTTCGACTACGCCTATACGCGATACAAATACGAGCAAAACCTGCGAATGAGCAAGCAGGAGCTTAAAGAAGAACTTCGCCGAATGGAAGGCGATCCACTGGTCAAAGAACGGAGACGACGCGTCGCCCGGCAATTGGCCATGCAGAGAATGCAGTACACCGTTCCCAAAGCCGACGTCGTCGTAACCAACCCCACCGAACTTGCCATCGCATTAAAATACGATTCCGAAACGATGACCGCTCCGCGGGTCGTCGCAAAAGGAGCGGGATTTCTCGCCGCGCGTATCCGGCAGATCGCCGTGCAGAATAAAGTTCCCATCATCGAACGAAAACCACTCGCGCAAGCCCTTTACAAAACCGTCGAAATCGGGCAGGAAATCCCGCCCGCTTTTTATAAAGCCGTTGCCGAAATTCTGGCCTACGTCTATGAGTTAACAGGAAAAACGCCGTCCACCGTCAATCAAAAATCACCGGTGGCGGCACAAATGTCAGGAAGGAACCGGTAGAAGTAAACTATGGCCGTCGCCGCAGTACGACAAAACGTGTTCCGAGACTTTGTCATCCGTAATCGGGGAATATTAATCCCCATCGGAGTGATCAGCATGGTTCTCGTCCTGCTGGTCCGCCTGCCTCCGGCACTGATGGATGTTTTACTATCCATCAACATTACGCTCTCGGCCATTATCCTGATGACCACGTTGTACGTTCTAAATCCGCTGGAACTCTCGTCCTTCCCGTCTCTGCTGCTGGCAATGACGCTCTTCCGGCTGGTCTTGAATACCGCCAGCACGCGATTGATCCTCACCGCCGGCGGACCGGGCACCGATCCCGCCCAAGCCACCGCCGCCGCGGGACACGTAATCGAAGCGTTTGGAAATTTCGTCGCCGGAGGCTCCCTCGCCGTCGGCTTGATCATCTTCATTATTTTGATCGTCATCCAGTTCGTCGTCATCACCAAAGGCGCGACCCGTATTTCCGAAGTCGCCGCACGATTCACTTTGGACGCCATGCCCGGAAAACAAATGGCCATCGACGCCGACCTCAACGCCGGAACCATCGACGAACACGAAGCCCGACGCCGACGGGAAAACATAGGCCGAGAAGCAGACTTCTACGGCGCCATGGATGGTGCCTCCAAGTTCGTCCGAGGAGACGCCGTCGCAGGAATCATTATTATCATTATCAACATCCTCGGTGGAATTTACGTCGGAATGGTCCAGAATAAATGGCAGATTTCACAATGCCTCGATCTCTACACAAAGTTGACCATCGGAGACGGTTTGGTCACGCAAATTCCCGCCTTCATCATTACGATCGCTTCCGGTCTGATCGTTACCCGCTCGACCTCAAAGAGCAATCTCGGCGAGGAACTGCTGACGCAGCTAACCGCCAAACCCGTCGCCCTCGGCATCGCCGCAGGTTTCCTCGGAATGCTCGCCCTGACCCCCCTTCCAAAAACACCGCTCCTGGTGCTCGGCGCCTCCTGCGCCGCCTTGGCCTATTTACTTTCCAAAGCCCAGAAACAAGCCGTCGTCCAGGCCGTCGCCGCCAAACAGGCAAAATCCGCTCCACCAAAACAAGAACCCATCGAATCTTTACTTTCCGTCGATCCCATGGAACTGGAAGTCGGCTACGGACTGATTCGACTCGTCGATAAATCCCAGGGCGGCGATCTCCTCGACCGCATCAGCCTCATCCGCCGGCAAATCGCCGCGGAAATGGGGATCATCGTTCCTCCCATTCGAATCCGCGATAACATGCAGCTTGAACCCAATCAATACTCCATCAAACTCCGCGGAGTGGAAATTGCCCGCGACACCTGCATGCCCGGACAATTCCTCGCCATCAATTCCGGCGCCGTTCGTGAAAAAATCTCCGGCACCGAAACACATGAACCCGCCTTCGGACTGCCCGCCGTCTGGATCACTGAAACC
Organism: Phycisphaerae bacterium; assembly: GCA_041658725.1. Classification (GTDB taxonomy): domain Bacteria; phylum Planctomycetota; class Phycisphaerae; order JAAYCJ01; family JAAYCJ01; genus JBAZZQ01. Next base: position 24,077 of record JBAZZQ010000033.1, read on the forward strand.
GATCGCGCCAGAGCGGAAAAAAATAACTACACCGTCGTTCCCGCATCCTCCGTTGTCGCCACACATATTACCGACCTGATCAAACGGCACGCCTCGGAACTTCTCACACGCGACGAGGTCAAAAAACTCCTCGACACCGTCAAGGAAAAAAGCCCAGCCGTCGTCGAAGAGGTCGTCGGACCAATGCTCAAACTCGGAGACGTCCAGAAGGTCCTGCAAAACCTACTCCGGGAACGAGTTCCCATCCGCGATCTGCAAACCGTTCTCGAAACCCTCGGCGACTGGTCCGCGCGGACCAAGGACCTCGAAATCCTCACCGAATACGTCCGAAACACTCTCGCCCGCACCATCTGTGCCCAGTATCAGGACAAAAATAACACCATCCATTGCATCACGCTCGATCCGGCTCTCGAAGATACCATCAACGCTCATATCGAACGGACGGAAACCGGTTCCTACCTGACCCTGCCGCCCGCCCGAGGAAATGCCATCATCGACACCACGCGGAAGGAACTCGAAAAACAATCGGTCTCAGTCGGAACCCCGGTCATCCTTTGTTCCCCGCAAATCAGGTTACAATTGCGCCGACTCATCGAGTCAGCCGTTCCAAATACTCCGGTTCTAGCGTTTAACGAAATAGTCAAAGATATTCGCGTTCAGTCACACGGTATTATAACGGTGGAGATGTCATGAACCTAAAAACATACCAGGCTCAAACCATGGCTCAGGCACTGGCTCATGTCAGACGCGACCTGGGAAAAGAGGCGGTCATCCTGAACACCCGAACGGTCAAAAAAGGCGGGTTCCTCGGCCTCGGAACCAAAAACATCGTTGAGGTAACCGCCACCTCCGGCGTCAATGTCCTTCATCCCGACCAAAGAAAGTCCTTTATGGAAAAGAGACGCGACCGTGAGGGAGCGGGTATTACTGAAAAATCTCCCCCCCCCCAAGTCGATCATCTCCAGCAGGAATTGGTCCTCGTAAAACAAATGGTCCAGGAATTATTATATCAGAATAAACGTCAGCAGCACCCCGCCGTCCCCCAGGAACTCTTCGCCGCGTACCTGTGCCTGATTAACCAGCAGGTCGCCGAAGGCCTGGCCGGAGAAGTCATCGACGAAGTCAAATCCATCCTTTCCGCCGACCAGTTGAAGGACGCCAAGAAGGTACGATCCGTACTCACTCGTTCGATTGAAAAAATGCTACCACCAGCCCAGCCGATCACTTTAAGCAAATCTGGTAAAACAAAGACCATCGCGCTCGTCGGCCCCACCGGAGTGGGAAAAACCACCACCATCGCCAAACTGGCCGCCAATTTTAAACTACGCGACAAGAAATCCGTCGGACTGATCACCATCGATACCTACCGTATCGCCGCCGTTGATCAACTCCGAACCTACGCCGACATCATCAATGTCCCCCTGCGGGTCGTCCTCACCCCCGATGAACTTCGAGACGCCGTTAAATCCATGAGCAACCTGGACCTGGTTCTCATCGACACCGCCGGCAGAAGTCAGAACGACGACCTTAAACTCCGCGAACTCAAATCCTTCCTCCACGCCGCGAAACCCGACGAAATCCACCTCGTCCTAAGCACCACCGCCAGTCAGGCGAATTTACAAGCCGCCGTCCAGCGATTCCAGTCTCTGAATATAGATCGAATCATCTTCACCAAACTCGACGAAGCCGTCGGACTCGGAATCCTCTTGAATATAATCAAAAAACTCGACCGCGCCGTCTCGTATATCACCACCGGGCAGAATGTCCCCGATGACATCGAACCGGCCGCCGCGGAAAAATTGGCCCAATTACTCCTCCACCACCAAAATTGGCCCGACGCCAGCCAGTTGACCGCGGATGATTTCTCGATGGGAGTAGCACTCAAATGACCTGGAACGACCAAGCATCAAAATTAAGGGAAATGATGAAAAACTTTTCGCCTCGCGCGAAAATCATCACCCTCACTTCCGGCAAAGGAGGAGTCGGAAAAACCGTCACCGCGATCAACCTCGGACTGTGCCTGTCCGCGACCGGAAAACGCGTCATCCTCGTCGACGCCGATCTCGGACTGGCAAACGTGGATGTCCTGCTCGGAATCAACCGGCCGTATAACTTATATCACGTCCTCGCCGGACAAGCCACCCTCAACGACATCATTGTCGAGCATCCCACCGGTCTGCAGATCGTGCCCGGAGGGTCCGGTTTATCTAAACTGGCCAACCTTTCCGAATTCGAACGACAACATTTACTCCAGGTATTATCGGACCTCCAAAACCAGTCCGACATCATTATTTTCGATACCGCCGCGGGAATCAACAAGAACGTAATGTCCTTCGTCGATCTGGCCGATCTTGTCATCGTTGTGACAACACCGGAACCGACGGCCATTACTGACGCGTACGCTATGATTAAAACCGCTGTGCAGCAGCAGGTGGAAGGTCGTATCTGCGCCCTGATCAACCGGGTTACCTCCCGGCATGAAGCACGCGCCTGCCAGCAGAGAATCGCCCAGGTCACCAAAAAATTCCTCAACACCAGTATTTACGACGCGGGATACATTCTTGAAGATTCACATGTCTCACAGGCCGTCCGAGCCAGAAAACCATTCGTCCTGGAATTTCCAAAGTGCCAGGCCAGTTATTGCATGATGAGCCTGGCTGCTAAATTGGCCAAAAATGTACAGCTACCTTCGCAAAAAGTAAGTTTCTTAAGAAAGGTCGCAAACCTATTTTGGTAAAAATTATGGAAAAATATATATGTTAATCAAATTAATCTCAGGATCACTCGCCCTGCTCGCTTTCTCCGCCGCGATCTTCGCCGGACTGTGGGCAGGAAACGATTTGTCCACCATTCTTTTAAGGGCTTGGTGGGCATTGATCTTGTTTCTTATACTCGGCGTAATGATCGGTTGGATAGCACAGACCGTCATCGACGAACACATGGAAAAGGCAGCCAACGAGATCATCAATGAACTGCAAAACCAGCAGCCAACTCTTACCAGGAAAGAAACCGGAGTCGGCAATGCAGGCTAAATTAATTTACTAACGGACAATACGATCACGGAGGATTAAAAAAATGGAAGAAACATTGACGACAGGAACGGAAAAGACTTTCGACATCGACCAGTTGTGGAGAAGTTTTCAAGCTTCACAGGCGACCGATCTGCGAAACCAACTGATCGAACATTACATGCCGCTCGTTCGTTACAATGCGGAACGAGTCTGGTCCAAACTTCCCAATGAGGTCGAACTCGACGACCTGGTCAGTTGCGGGATCATGGGACTGATGGACGCCATCAACGCATTTGACCTGGGACGGAACGTGAAATTCGCCACCTACTGCTCCCGGCGAATTCGCGGAGCCATCCTCGATGAACTCCGCGAACGAGATTGGGTTCCCAGGATCGTTCGAAACCGTATGAGACGGGTGGAGGTGGCCCGAAAAGCCCTCGAGGCCCAGCTCGGACGCGATCCCAGCCAGGATGAACTGGCCAGAGAAATGAAACTGCCCCCCGAGGAATTCAAACGCGTCGTCAATGACACCAATCGCAGCATGTTTATCAGCCTGTCACGACCACGCAACGAATCCGACAGCCATAAGGACCTACGGGAAATCGACGTCCTCGAAGACAAACGCTCCCGCAACCCAATAATGGAAATGCAGAAAAAAGACATTAAAGAACTCATCATGCGCGGACTGTCCAAGGCGGAACGCCTGATCGTCCTGCTTTATTATTATGAAGAGCTGACCATGAAGGAAATAGGCTCGACACTGGACCTCTCCGAATCTCGCGTCAGCCAGATGCATTCCGCCATTGTCAAACGACTCCGACAGCACCTGCAGAACCGCTCCAAAGAATTCGAAAAAGATATCCCCGGTGAAGAAACCTATATCAACGAAGGAGATAACGCCATAGAAGCGTAGATATGTACGCTGATAGCTATTATCTTTAAAGGAGCGACAAAAATGTCGACAATTCCGCCCTCAAATGCCAATCTGGTTACCGGAGTTGTTCAGACCACCGTTTCGCAAAAACAGCGTGCCACAGAAAAAGCCTCCGTTGAAAAACAGCTTGCCCAACAGGCCCGCGAACAGGCCTTTCTGTCCGATCAGCAAGAGCACCAGGTCGAAGACACCCTTCACACCGAAGACAACATAATAGTACGAAAACACAACGAAGAAGAATCTCACCAGCAGCGAAAACATCGCCACCGGAAATTACCCGAAGACAATAAACCATCAGATGCTTCCGACGACCCCCAGCAAAAACCCGACCACATCGACCTCCAGGCATAAAAACGGGACTGCAGCAACTTTACCGATATTCAACACTTGGTCCATTTGTGTAATTCGTGGTAAAAAAACAAAGAGCCCTTACCGGTCGAAACCGGCAACGGCCCTTGACTTCCTTTCGGAAAGATGGGCTAACTGTTAATCTTTCATCGTGATCGCTTCGACAGGGCACTCATCCACACATACACCGCAATCGGTGCAGATACTGGAATCAACCACCGCCTTGCTCTCGCCATTCATGCTGATGGCTTCGGCTGGGCAGGCATCTACACAGGATTCACAACCAGTGCATTTTTCTTTGTCTACGGATGCGGGCATTACCTTGCTCCTTCTCTAAAAATCGTTTTTATCTTTACCTTTACCGATGGTGCGGGGGAAATTCCCCCGACATGCGGCCACCAGTAATCTCTAAGTTATTCTTACTTCTTTAGCGTAAAAAGTCCAGAAAATTTTTCTTACCCCCCCTGAACGGTTACGACTTTTGATTAGTTTTAAACGCGGATGGCAGAAATCGGAGTAGATCGGAGGCGGTGAGAGAAATTTCGCCGAGTTCCTTGGCCGCCAGGTCGCCGGCTAAACCATGAACATACGCGCCCAGCACGGCGGCATCGAATGGTGAAAGTTTTTGGCCCATGAGGGCGGCGATTACTCCCGTTAAAACATCACCCGCCCCACCGGTGGCCATTCCGGGATTTCCCGTTTGATTGATGTAGATTTGTTCGCCGTCGGTTACTACGGTTTGCTCGCCTTTCAATAGGCAGACGGAAGAATTACCTTTCATCAATTTGGCCGTCCGGACGGCAAAATTTTGACGATCCGATTGAATTTGCGAGATGGACGTTTTTAGCAGGCGGGATAATTCACCCGGGTGAGGGGTGATGACGCAGGGACCGTCGAGCAGGCTGTGCCAGTCGATTTCGGATAGAAGGTTTAAAGCGTCGGCATCGATCACGATTGGAATTCCGGCTCGATTTATTTCGTTGATGAATGTTACCATCGGCTGAGCACGGCCGAGACCCGGTCCGACCGCGATAACGTCAAACTTTTTTTGCCTGATTGTTACGTCGATCAGGTCCGGCAGCGCGATTTGCGAAATAAGACCATGCTCATCCCGCGGTAAAGGCATCGACGTTGCGCAGGGGGCGAGGGAGACTACCGTTTGTTGAATGGAATCAGGGATAGCCACGGTTACCAGACCCGCGCCTGACCGCAAGGCGCTATTGGCGGCCAATGAAATCGCTCCCGGCATATCGCGCGATCCGCCTACGATAAGAATCCTGCCGAAATCCCCCTTATTGGCGTCTCGCCGCCGAGCCGGGAGTTTCGGAATGGATATAATCATTTTCATATATCCTGAATATACTGGATGAAGACACGGTTGACAAGTCAACCGTGGCACAACTTTCGTTAAACCCATATCTTGGAGATGTGCCACGGCTGGCTTGCCCAGCCGTGTATTCTTTTATGTGGAGACAGAATCCATATCTAAGGGAACACCTCCCGCGTCCTCCCAAAACCTGGCACTGGACCATATCCAGTCAGTAGGATACGCGACAAGATTTCGGCGTATGGGATTGGCATGGATGTATTGGACAATAGGCCAGAGACTTTTTTCATGAACAATATTTTGGTCATAACCTCCTCCTGGCGACCAAAATCGGAAGATCGTTTGCGCCCCTTCTTTTACGGTAAGAGCGTTTAGCCATTTGGTGTTTTGTATCTCGATAAGACATGACTTGGCCTTCCAGGACACCGATCTTTTTACATCCGACAAAAATCGTTCGATTTTGTAAATTTCGTTTCGAGGTTTGACAAGCAGATGCACGTGTTCCGGCATGATGACGTAAGAGTAAAGGTCATATTGGTGACGAATTTTTGCTGATCGGAAAGATTCTATAACCCAGGAACGCGATGTGTCCTTTGACAGCAAAGGCCACCGTTTGTAGCAGGAAAAGGTGAGAAAATGAACGTGACCTGGTTCGTTATACGTTTTCTTTTTCTTCCGTGGTTGATCTTCCATATTGCGAGCCATCGTGAAAAAGGCACGGCTGGACAAGCCAGCCGTGGCACATTCATTACAGATTTTTTCCAAGTCGTTATTTAAACGTGGCGCCTAGTGAGAAGCTGAAGATTTGGGGATCGTCCTCGGAGGCCTTTGAGATGGGGAAGGCGAAATCGAAGGCCAGGGGAACCGGTCCGAAGAAATCCAGGGTCAATCGGACACCGACGCCAATTGAAGCCCGCCAGGCAGTTATGGCGAAATCATCATCGACGCTGCCCATGTCGAGGAATGTTACCCCTCGAAGCATCTTGCCGGCCAATGGAAATTCCACTTCGTTTCCGACCAGGAATTCCGAATTACCGCCCACCTGCGTATCGCTGGGCCATTGCCTCGGGCTTATCCCGCGATATTTGAATCCGCGAATGGAACCAATACCTCCGCCATAGAAACGTTCAAAAACAGGCGCGTCACCGGCTATGTATCCCGCGGTAACATTCGACGACCAGACCGTTTTACGATCATACACATCCGTGCGGAGAGTCTTGTAATACGTGCCCTCGGTGACGACTTTGGAAAAGGTATAATCGCCGCCGAACATCCCCGCCTGTTCCCAACTGGCCGACAGACGAGTACCGCGGGTCGGCATCATGAAGCTGTCCGTGGTATCGCGGGTGATACTAAGTTTAAGCGATGTGAGCATACTGTGTCCTTCGACGGCCAAAATATCTTCCGGGGCAAAGAACCAGAAGTGTTTGTCGATACCATCGATTTTGATTCCCTCGAATCGAAAGGCCGACCCGACGGAGTAAATATCCTTGAATCGTTTGCCGAGGCTGAAGATGGTTCCCACTCGGCCTTCCTTGTACCCTTCGCGTTTTCGCTCAAAGAGATAGGCGCTCCAGCCAAAGGAGACAGGCATATCAAACAGATACGGCTCGGTAAAATCGATTCGGAATGTGGTCATCTGCGTACCCGGCTCGAAGCTCAGTTTCAGGGTTTGCCCCGCGCCTTTATATGCCTGGCCTCGGAAAAATTCACCGAGCGTCCGAGGTTTATCCCAGATATTAAAGTTCCAATTCTCGATGCTGATATTTCCGACTATCCCGCTGTTGCTGGTAACGCCCACTCCGGCCATCACCTTTGTGGTATCGGCTTCCTCCACCTGGATCAGGGCATCTCGCTCATCCTCGACCTCGCCGGGAATGGGTTTGATGGAGGCTTCTTTAAAGAGTCTCGTCTCTCGAAGCCGGCGTTCGCGGTCCTGCATTTTGTTCAGGTCGAACGTTTGCGTCGGATAAAAATCGAGGGTTCGCCGGATCACGCGGTCCTGGGTCTTTTTGTTTCCGCGAATGATAATTCGCCCGATCTTGTACGGATTGGATTCGATGATTCGCACTTTAAGGTTTACCGTTCCCGGTGTTTCGGCGTAGGTATAAATGGTTTCCGCGGTGGCATAGATATAACCATCGCCGCCGTAAAGGGAAAGAATCTTCTTTCGATCCGCCTCCAACTGGTCAAGATTCAAAATGGAACCGACCACAAGCTGCATCGCGGAAAAAATCTGCTCTTTGGCAAAGTGCTTGATTCCCTCGACGTCGATCCTGGCGATGGAATATCGAGCGCCTTCGTCGATGATGAAGGTGATGGTCAACTTTTGCCGGTCTGGGCTTAATTCAAGTTTTCTGCCGACCTGCGCGTCGAGAAAACCTTCCTTCCGATAGAAATTTCTCAGGGAAACGATATCTTCCTGAATCTGAGTTTCCGCATAGGTGCCGGGGCGAAGTATCCAGACGTAGGTCTTGGTTTCAATTTGTCCGATCAGCCGGCGATCCGTAAAAGTTCGTTGGCCTTCAAAAAGGATTTTGGTCACCCGGACCTTCGGACCTTCGGTAATGTCATATCGAACGATTCCCTTTGCAAGGGACTTTTCCTCCAGAGTCACGCCGGCTTCGTTGAAACCTTCATCACGATATTTCTGGGCGATGGTTTCCACTCCGGACCGAACTTTGAGCGGGTCCATAGCGTCGCCCTGTTTAAAATCCAGCAAACCCAGGAGGTCCTTTTCCTTAATCTTTTTGGCTCCCCGGAATATGATCGCCTGAATCTTCGGTTTTTCCACCAGGTGGAAAAAAACGATGGTAACTCCGTTTTGCTGCTCGGTGGTGGCAAAAACATCGGTGAATTTACCGGTGAGTTTAAGGTTGTCCAGGTCTTTCTGCAGGTCGGTCAGATTCAAAGGTGTTTTTAGTTTAACATATCTGATCTGCTGCCGGATGAATCCCTCTCCGACATCGTGCTTTCCGACAATGCGTATTTCGCTGACGGGATTTGGCCCCAGCGTCGTCGCATTCGGATTCTGCGCAGCCGACACGGCCACAAACATTCCCGACAAAACCAGAATCGCCCGCACATAACGTGAAATGATGGGTCCCATCGTGGTCAATACTCCATTTAAATGCAAAGTCCTTTGGGTATCAAAACATTAGAAAGATTGTAAAGTTCCCACCCACTAAGGTAAACTAAAATCTGATAAAAAGAGTAACCCCTCAGTTTTTCTTACAAACATGGGAAACTCAGTATAAAATGGGACTGCATACCGGAATGGGACCTTGGAGGTTAAAATGATGAGCAAGTCGAAACAGGATTACTCGATTGTAAAAGTTTCCTTCGTGTTGTGGCTGGTATTCCTTGCGCTCAGATTCGATTGTTTGGCCGAGTCCCCTCAGGAGGTTAAGACAAATGAACCTTCTTTGGAAAGTTTGGAGATCAAGGTTCCCCACACCGAGTCGGCCAGGGGATTGGCCCGGGACGTCCTTATCCAAGCCAATAATTTTTACTACCGGCTGATGAGAGACGACATCAAAGGTTTTAATGCTGTTTTCTCGGTCGAGCGGAACGGACAGATTGCAGGCAAGATAAAGGTGGGATGGAACGTCGGGACGAAACAGGTGTCGGCTAGTTTCCAGGGAACAATCGATGATGCTGAGCGTGAAAAGGCCCGGCAGTTTGCCCAGACGATGATCGGCCCTTTGTGCGGGTATCTGATCAAGCCGGAATCGGAAACGGGGTATCCATTGTACGCGGCTCGATTTGGAGGCGAGTATGTATTTGATGTTTCGGGTGCCGGGAAACTCGCCAATGTGGCTTCGGACGTGCTTTTTCTTTCCTCTGACTTCCTTCAAACGCGTGATTTCGGCAAGTTGAAAAACGGTTTGGAAATCGACGTGATTCGCAAAGGGGTTCGATCAAAAAAGGGTTCGGGGTTTTTGCGTTCCATGACGCTGGCACTGCGAAAACCCGGCAGTCCGGAACAGAAGTTGGAATGTACCTGGTCCTACGCGAGCCAGGACGGTTTCATGTTCGTGAAAGAATTTAAAGTGACCGAAAGCGAGGGTGATCGGACGACATCCTGGAAGTTGACTCTGGAGAAAGTCGGCGCGGACAAAACCGGGAAGAACATGACCCACCGAACAAAGGCAACCACGAAACAAGCCCTTCCACGAATAAAAAAGTACGTTACCCAACAAGCCAACTTCGTGATCTATGTTCCGGAAGGATGGACGGTCTCGGAAGGTGCGGCGGGAGGATTCCGAACTCTGACGGCAACCGATCCGAGCGGGATATACCAGGCGGCCATGTTTTCCGGTTCAAGTCCGCGTGATGGCAACATTGAAGGGATCACGAATCTTTTTGTACAGGCCATCCGGAGTCGATTTCCCGATCTGACGATTGGCGGGGCGAAAATAACGCCCAATGGCCAAAAGATCGTGTTCGACGGGGTCTATACCGACGGTCAAAAAAGAAAAAAAGAGTTCCGCAGTTGGATTTCCCTCCAGGACGAAAATTTTGTTTATACCAGCATGGAAGCCCCGATGGGCAAATTGGCTGACGCCAGGCAACAGTTGCTGACGATCCTTTCCAACATCCGCGTTATCAAAGGGGCCTATCAAAGCGGCGGAGCGGTTAAAGTGTCTTGGGGTCGGTATCGTATGCGGGACGGATCGGCTTCATTTCTTGTACCGCAGGATTGGCAGGTTCAGGAGTTTGGAACCGGAGCGTTTGCGGCCAAAGATCCCGGTGGATTATTGAGTTTCGTGGTGGCCGGCGCCGAAGTCCTCAGTCCCCGGTTGGGCGTCAATGTTCCCAACGTCCCTATGTCTGATTATCTTTCTCCGCATCAAGCCTTGAAATTTCTGGCTCAACGGCAGGGATTGCTTCACGACATGCGGTTCGAGGAGGTGATCCCCCGGCGCGATTTAACCCAACAGATCAGTCAGGCCTATACGGCCGGTCCGGTCACGGTGGAGGAATTTATCTATACCTTTACTTCCCAGGGCCGGCGATGCAAGGGTTATTCGTTCGGTGTCACCTTCGGATCGCGGCTGGGGGTGAACTGGCGTCTCTGGCACATGTCGGTCGGAGCGCCAGTGAGCCAATTTGATCCGTTTGTCGCCAATTTTGTCACCATGCTCCAGTCGTATAAGATCAGCGATCAATTTGCCATGGACTACATAGCCAGGGGAACGGCCCGGCTTCGTCAGCTTCAGAGACAGACCAGCGAAATGGTCGCTCGGAATGCTCAGGAAATCCGCCAGATGATGCAGTCGGCCTATGACGAACGGCAACGAAGTCAGGCGTACATTGATTACCAACGGACCAACTACATCCGGGGCGAGCAGGATTGGATTTCGGGAATGGAGGGGGGAACGGTTTACCATAGCGATTCCTGGGGCACCCAAAATACAGCCACCGGGGAATACTGGAAAGGCCAACCCTATAACTACGTCAACTTTGGCGGAGAAAACCCCAGGTATAACGAACAAATGACGCCCATCAACGACCGCGCGACGTATGAAAGAGCTTTTGGGGTGCCGCATTAAATGAGACCGGTGGTTTGGGCGGAGAAATATTTATGAAAGCAATGATCGCGCAAGGGCAGGGGCAACTGAAAATGGCCGAGGTGACGATCCTGCCCACCTTATACTCGGACCGAATGCCCTTTGAGCGGTTCCTCCCGGGATTTGAAAGACTCAAGCAACGAAAGGCCTCCAAGATCATCTTCGAAATGGCGTAAAAACAAATTCAATACCCTGTAATGATGACCTATAAACTCATTCTATCATTCTTGAGAATGTTAGAATGACTATTCCTGACTTACACATCGAAATTAGTAAAAGACTTTTCGAACGTGTTTATGAAATTCTTTTGTACTCCCTTAGTCTCGCCTATTAGAATGCCTCCTATGAGATTTTCGCTAACGACACGATGGCTGAGTTTAAAGGTTCGGTTGATTGTCGCCGGACTGATTTTCAGCATCGGGTTTTACTGCGGGGTCGTTCATAAGATTTTAACCCAGGCGTTTTGGCCGGGCTCGGAAATATTCGCGGGAATAATATTTTTCTTCGGCTTCGGACTGCTCATGGGATTTTCCCTCCTTGAATTGCGTGGAAATGTCAAACCACTTTTAAAATACGGAATTGCCGACAAGGAACTGCATCCGGTCGTCCTGGCCCGGATCGTTTTGCCCATCCTGGCCGTCACCACCCTGGCTTTCATTCTGCTCGGCAACCTTGTGACCTTCTGGTTATCCGCGTGGGCCTATACTTTACCGGAGCGGTTTTTGCTGGTTCGCTCGTCCTGGCGAATATTGGCCTTTATGCTTCCCGTTTCGACCACAGGTCTGGTCGGTGTTTTTTTCGCCCTGGTCCTGGGTTTGACCTTTGCCATATTTGTTTACCTCGAATGCCCCAACCATCGTCGGTCCGAGCAACCGCAGGTTCAGCAAGTGATCGTTTCGGTCCTCGGCTGGGTCCTTTTGACCCTGACCGTAAGCTGGGCTTTCGGTTTCTATCTTACGGAGATATTTGTCGATCGCTGGTGGGCGCTCGTTTTTGTGCCGGTCATCTGCTGTCTGTCCGTGATCGTGATTTGTCTCGTGGAAACCGCGGGGGAATCCGACTGGTTCAAGCACGTGCGCTTACGCGACAGTCAACTTCACAATTCATCTCCCGAACTCGCGGGCCGAACAAGCCGCTGGGCTGGTTTTGCCGTTTCCTTCCTCGGCTGGCTGGTGGTCTGGAATGCGATCCACTGGAATTATGCCCTTTCCAACTGGTTCGGCCTCGGTCATCCGTCCCCCGATCAGTCCATCGGATTGGTGATACTCGCTGCCCTGGCCGCCGGAGTGGGAATTAAGCTCGGATTCCGTTATAGCCGCGTCAAACCCCAACGATATATGACGATCGCTGATCGCCAGGGGTACTGCCTGGTCGTTCTCGGTATCTCGCTTATTCTCTTCGCCGTGTTCATTAATCACATCATGAAAGCACCGCATATTTTAACCATTTATCCTCCGGTGTTGATACCGATCCTGTTGGCGGTCATCGCCGCCCTTTGGGGCATCAGTCTGGGTCTGACCATTCCCGCTCTCGCCGTGGGAAGACCCAGCCGTTTTGATCTATGGATTGAATTGATGAAAAGGATCATCACCGGAGCCATGCTGGCTGGCCCCCTCTATCTTCTCTGGCAATACGCGGGAGCGGGAAATCTGCTCGCGATTTCTTTCGCCTCGCTCCTGGCTATCGCTTTTGGAGGGGTGGTGGTTATTTACAACGAATCTCCATTTCTTTCAAAGAAAAAAAAATCGAAATCCGCAAAATTCATTCATGTCGGCTACATTTTGATTTTATATCTCGGCCTGGGGTTCATCATGGTCCTCGTGCCTCACCTTAAATCCTCCTGGCTCAAACCGTCCGCGGATAATGACACATATACCGGCGAAGGACTTGCGGGCGTGGCATACCTGCTGAATAACGGGTCGCGGGAACTTATCTGGGCAAATCGAATCTCATTTCCTGAGCGAACCGTTCCCGCCCTTCGGCAGGAATGCGAAAAAATTGTCACCGATATCGTAAAAGTCATCGCCGATAATCTTAATACCAGGATTCGAGCAATGGTTGTGAACCTGCCTGCCCTCCCCGCCGCGGCGATACAGTCCTTGCCGGTCAGTTCCCTCGAACAATTCGATATCGATTCCGCTCTAAGAAATCTGGAGCTGAAATCACTGGGAATCGAACAAACCGCAGACTCGGGTAATATTCTCGATCTTTATTGCCGCCAAAGACCGTCTCACGTCGTAATCGCCATGCTCCCCCAGCCGTGGCCCAACCACCAATCCTGGCCGAGCCTCCCGGCTCTGCTCAAACGCCTCGTTACTCTTTCTCAAAACACGCAAAACATCTGGATCATCTACCTGACCAAAGATAATTTCAACGAAAGCAAAGCCGCCGATGGGCTACTGGCGATGATGAAAAAATACACCGGCTGCGATTTTGAGGAAACCACCATCGAAAGCAAAACCGGATATCGCTGGCATATTCTGACCGGTTCTTCGACTTTCCACAATGACAGAAAAAAGATTTTCTGATACGGTCGAACTTGATTGGCTGATTTTCAATGAAATATGAAAAAAAAAGGGCGACCTCATCGGGTCGCCCCTTCCTTTTATAAATGGAAACCGCGAAACACTCTTATTTCACTTCATATTCCGCGTCGATGACATCGTCACCGCCTTTGCCTTTCTTTTGTTCACCGGCGGGAGGGGCTTGTCCTTCACCACCCGGAGCATCGGTCGGCGGCTGCTGGGCGACCTTCTCGTAGATTTTCTTGCCGATTTCCTGTGAGGCGGTCATCAGATTTTCCATTGACCGTTTGATGGCGTCTGCGTCGTCGCCTTTGGAGACTTCCCGCAGGCTGTTCATAGCCGATTCGATATTTCCCCGCTCCTGCGGGCCGATCTTATCGCCGTGCTCCTTGAGTGTTTTCTCCGTGGTGTAGAGCAAATGGTCCGCCTGATTGCGGGCATCGATAACCTCACGGCGTTTTTTATCCTCTGCTTCATGTTTCGTGGCATCCTCGGTCATTTTGTGAATTTCCTGTTCGGTCAGGCCAGAAGTCCCGCGGATTTCAATCTTCTGCTCCTTGGCAGTGGCCATATCTTTCGCCGAGACGTTAAGAATACCGTTGGCGTCGATATCGAAGGTTACTTCGATCTGCGGCATCCCGCGAGGAGCAGGCGCGATCCCAGCCAGTTTGAACCGTCCGAGCGTCCGGTTGTCCTGGGCGAACTGACGCTCACCCTGGAGGATGTGGATTTCAACCTCGGTCTGATTGTCGGCGGCCGTCGAGAAGGTTTCCTTCTTGCTGGTCGGAATGGTCGTATTCCGCGATATAAGAGCCGTCATCACCCCGCCGAGCGTTTCCACACCCAGCGAAAGAGGCGTAACGTCCAGAAGAACGATATCTTCTTTTTCACCGCCCAAAATCGCGCCCTGGATGGCGGCTCCGATTGAAACCACTTCGTCCGGGTTGATCGACTTGTTCGGGTCCTTGCCGAAGATCTCTTTGACAATCGCCTGCACCTTCGGCGTACGCGTAGCCCCGCCGACGAGAACGATCTCATCGATATCCTTGGCTTTAAGCTTGGAGTCTTCAAGGGCCCGTAAACACGGACCTTTGAATCGCTCGAAAATCGGTCCGCATAATTGTTCAAATTTCGCCCGCGAGATCGTCATCTGCAGGTGCTTGGGGCCATGCTGGTCGGCAGTGATGAACGGCAGATTGATCGAGGCTTCGAGAACCTGCGAAAGCTCGCATTTGGCCTTTTCCGCAGCCTCTTTCATTCGCTGCAATGCCATCGGGTCCTTGCGAAGATCGATCCCTTCCTTTTTCTGAAATTCATCCGCGATATGGTCCATGAGCAAATGGTCGATGTTGTCCCCGCCCAAATGCGTATCGCCGTTGGTCGAAAGCACTTCAAATACATTGTCCCCGATATCGAGAATGGAAACATCAAACGTCCCGCCACCGAAATCGAAGACGGCGATCTTTTCGTTTTTCTTTTTCTCAAAACCATACGCCAAAGCCGCCGCCGTCGGTTCATTGATGATCCGCTCGACCTTTAATCCCGCGATCTGCCCGGCTTCCTTCGTCGCCTGCCGTTGCGAATCGTTAAAATAGGCCGGTACGGTTATGACCGCCCGTTCCACCTTCTCTCCGAGGTAATCCTCCGCCGTCCGCTTCAAATCCTGCAGAACCATGGCGGAAATTTCCGGCGGGGTGTTAAGTTTGCCGCGAATATCGACCTTCACCAATTCGTCCGATCCCCCGACCACTTTATAGGGAACCATTTTTTCTTCCTCGCCGACTTCACGATGCCGACGACCCATGAAACGTTTGATGGAATAAACCGTATTGTTCGGATTGGTGATCATCTGCCGTTTGGCCAGTTCCCCGATCAAACGTTCACCTTTATCCGTAAAACCAACGATTGAAGGAGTCAGCTTGGACCCATGAGCGTTGATTAACACCTTAGTCTCGCCATTTTCCATAATCGAAACAACCGAGTTCGTTGTTCCCAAATCTATACCAATGATCTTATTTGAAATTTTCTCAGCCATAATATAACCTCACTTTCTTCACGGATGTATTTGTAACGATAGACATAGTTTTTCAACTATCTACAAATAAAAAGAGAGCAAACTACATACCAAATCATTAAAATTGCCTACCGTCCGTAATGTGCTATTTATCAAGTAGTTATACGGTATTCATCCCTAAATACGCTATATTTCTGATGACAAAATGACAGAAAAAAACTATGATCTGTCAAAATCGGTAGGCAATGGGATAAAAAAGTGCCGCAAATCTGAATCGCAATTCCATCATAGGATACGAGCAGGCAGGAACGGAAGAGTCCTTCCAGACGTTGTCATCCTGGGCGAAGCGAAGGTTCTGGTCTCCTGATCAAAATGTCCAGATGCTTCGCCAGGCTCAGCTCAACCAGAAACTGCTGTCGAGTTGAATTTCGCTTGAGGCACCCACCAGGCTGTAACTCTCGCTCATTTTTTCTTCAACATGGGTTCGAAAACCAAAAGGCACGGTGAACTGTTCCAGGCAACTAAAGCAGATAATCTCATTGTCGAATTCATTTAAATCTGCATCGCTCTTGGCCCCACATTTCGGACAGATCGCCATAACTAACATTTTCTACCCCTTTCTGAAATGTAACTTGATCCTATAATACCACGGTTTTCATGGATTGCCAGACTTATTTTTAAGATAATTATCTTTTAATCCCCGTAACCGTTCAGACCAGTCATTGCGAGGAGCGCAGCGACGAAGCAATCTCGTTCTTTGGCGAAGGTACGAGATTGCCGCGCCCGCTGCGCGGTCTCGCAATGACAATTTTCGATGGGGCCTGAACGGTTACTAATCCCCAAACATGAGAGGCTTATTAAATTAATATTAATGATTGAATAAATAAGAAGAACCAGTAAGCGTTCAGGCAACGGTTACTAGCCCCCGACGGTAGTCGGGTGGTTCTTAAAAAGCCCCCCTGCTACCGCAGGGCACTAGTTGGTGGATAAAGAACCTATGTGTCGGTTGAAATCCGAATTATTTCCATGCTTCGACAGCCATCGGATGTTTTGTTTTCCGATATTGGAACGACCGGGCCTGATCGACAAACGCTTCCAGGCGAGTATCAAGGGTCGGATCGCCCTGGCCATCGAAGGTGAGGGTGATGGCCGGCATACCCTCCATGTCGGTCGTCAATTTTTTCATGACCGACGAAACGATTGTGGACGGCATGCAGGTAAAGGGTCCTACATTCACTACACCATCGGTTCCGATATGATGAAATTCAATCATCTTTCCTACGGAAAGAACGGCTTCGCCTTCAAAACTATCGTGAATATAAGGCGCCGCCAATTCCATAACCTCTTCCACGGTCGGTTCGATCACTTCGGGAATAAGCTCCGCGAAGGGCATTGCCAAACGGTGGTCCATTTTCTTCTGAACCCGGTCTTTAAGCCAATTGAGCACGAAACTTCGCCATTGCCCTTCACGCCATGCCGAACGCTTTCGGGTAAAATTGGTATAGTACATCCATTCGGCGAAACTAGCCACCGAGCATCTCGCTCCAAGTGCCTCCAGACGCTGCACGAGATAATCGTTGCTGAACACGTGGCTACGGACGTAGATTTCCCCGACGATTCCGATGTGCGGCTTAATGACGGACCGGTCGGTTTTGATCTTTCCAAACGCCTTAGCCGCTTCCTGCATGATAGCCAGAAGGTCCGAGTTGTCGCGACCCTCATCGATTCCCCGCACGACACTATCGACATAATAACGATACGTATTTTCGGTTTCGCCAGGGACAATCTCATAAGGCCGAATAGCGAGCAATGCTTTAATAAGAACGTCTATCGTAACAATTCCGTTCCAAGCCGCTTTCGTCGGGTCCTTGCGGAATTGTTTGAAATCTTCATAAAAACTCTTGTCCTGCGAAGGCGAAATAACAGGAACCTCTGAGTGTCCTACTTCCTTCAGGACCAGCCGATGCAGGCAATTGTATTGACCGAATCGGCACGGACCCGACCCGCCGGGCATGAAAAACGCCGCCTCAGACGGTTTGCAATCCGGTGATTGCAGCTTTCTGAGCATATCGCCCGTGGTGATGATGCAAGGCAAACATTCCTTGCCCGTCGTATATCGCCGACCCAATTCCAGCGAGTTCTGATCGGCCAGGGGCAACACTTCCGACGGCTGACCGCTTCCTCGAAACGCCGCCGCCAGGGCAAACGCATGATCGCCCATCCAGGGAATATAAATTTTTCGTTTCGAACAATCATACGTGGGAATGTCCAACTCGTGTTCCTGCATCGGTGGAATATCCTGTATCCCGGCATTCTTTAGCGATTCGAGAAACGCCTCCAGCCGCGTTACCACTCCCGCGTCGGCGCTGTGTTCGTCGATTTCGAGCATCAGACACGGCTTGGGGTCCATAATGTCCTTAAAGAACGTCGCGATAAACGAATCCGGACCGCAACTGAAATTGGAAAGATAAATGGCGGACAATCGCGGATCGTTTCGCACGATCTTGGCCGCCTTCATAATCTTCTGCCCATATTTCCAGTACATCCCGTCCTTATCCTGAAGCCGTGCGTTCGACCGGCCTTTCGTTAAATCCAGGAAATCCATGGGAATCGTCAAAATGCCGAGTTTCCGCAACTTTCCAGGAATGTCCAGACTGACGCCCGGATCGCATCCATTGTAAGGCCGCGAGATCAGAACCATCGTTCGTTCGCCCGGTTGGATCTGATCGAGAATCTGTCGCCCCCGTTGACGGCAGGCGAGTTCAAAATCCTTTTGCGCCCGACAAGCGATTTTGAGCGCGTTAACGATTTGCGATTTGGATACATCCAGCTCTTGGCACAGAGGCAAAAGGCATTTGACCAGAACGCTCCATCCATCCTGGAAACGCACAAACGGCTCCAGACATTTCGTCCCGGAATTTTTCAAGTCGATGGCAAACCGAATTTGATATGGGAAGGTCTGAACATAAGGACACAACTGGTTATTGATATCCGGTTCCTCGCGTTCCATGGAGACCACGCTGGGTTGCCAGAGGAAATCGATTTTTTTCTCCAGCAGGTCCAGCACATGGCCATGTGCGACTTTTACCGGATAACACGGCTGAGAGAGGACAACCTCCACGCCCCGCCGGATGAGATTTTTGGTTGACGCGGAACTGACGATCGGATCGAATCCCAGTTCATCAAAAAACGTGCCCCAAAGCGGCAGCAATTGATAATTCGATAACGCCAGCGGAATTCCAACCGTCTTTCGATCACCCCGTGGTTTTCGGCGCGCTCGCCCGAATTTCTCCAGCATTTGCTGACGTTCATGGAAGAGATTTGGAATAGTGCTATTTTTCGTTTCATCGGTTTTTTTGACGTTGTACCGGTCGCATCGCGAACCGTAATACAGCGGCTCCGAGCCTTCGATGGTCACTTCATTAATTTCGCAGTTGTTGGGGCAGTGGGTGCACTCAAAGGATTTTATGGCATATTTCCGCTGTGAAATATCGAATCCGCGGAACTTGCTCGCCGTCGCGGTCGGCAGCGATTCCATGTACTGCTTAGCCAAAATAGCCACTCCGATGGCACCGGTTACTTCGTGATGCGGAGGAACGGTAACGGTTTTCCCCGTCACCGCTTCAAAGGCCGCCACGACTCCTTTGTTAAACGCGGTCCCGCCCTGGAAAAATATTCGTTTGCCGATTTTCCGATGCCCGACCACCCGATTCAAATAATTGGTAACAATGGAATAACAAAGTCCCGACACCAACTCATCCGTCCCAGCGCCCTGCTGTTGATAGTTGATCAGATCGGATTCCATAAATACCGTACAGCGTTCGCCGAGCCGAATCGGACACTCCGACGCTAAGGCCATATCTGAAAATTGCGTTTTAATATCAATTCCCAATCGTTCCGCCTGCTCCTCCAAAAACGAGCCGGTCCCCGCCGCGCAGGCATGGTTCATTTCAAAATCCACCACCACGCCGTTTTCCAGGGAAATATATTTCGAATCCTGCCCGCCGATTTCAAAAATCGTATCCACCTTAGGATCGATAAAAGCGGCTGCCGTGGCCTGGGCGGTGATTTCATTGACCACCGTATCGGCACCCACGAAATCGCCCGTCAGATATCGTCCCGATCCCGTCGTCGCCACTCCTTTGATCTCAACTTTATCGGCCAGAAGTGAACCGACTTCCACCAGCCCCTTCCGAACGGCTTCGAGCGGTCGGCCGGCGGTCATTAAATAAGATTTCGCCAAAACCCGGCTCTGATCGTCAATAGCCACTACGTTCGTGCTGATCGAACCAACGTCGATGCCCAGGTACGCGGGAATCTTTTGTCCAGGTTTTAATTGCTTGAAAATCTGGTCGGCGGCGGTTTCCATGTCCGGATAACCGTCGGTAGGTTTTTGCAATTTCGCCAGACGATGACCTATGGTCTGCTGCGATTTTAGATACTCGCGAAGGGGATGCAGATTAATCTCGGCGCAAGATTTATGGTCCCAATCTCGCCGTGAAATAAGTGCCGCCCCAATCGCTCCGGTAATGGCATGAAGATCGGGAACGATAAATTGCCCCTCACCTTCCGCCTCCAATACCTCGCGCAACGCCCGGACAACACCGGCGTTAAACGCCACCCCGCCGCAAAAAGCCACCGGCTTATTAAAATCTTTCCCGCGCCCAAGATTACTCCGCAAATTTCTCGCCAGACCAAAGCACAGCCCAGCCACAATATCATGAACCGACGTAGCCTGCTGCTGAAGATGAATCATATCCGACTTGGCAAAAACCGAACATCGACCCGCCACCCGCGGAGGAACTTTCGACTGCAACGCCAGCGCGGAAAATTCATTTTCAATATTAATCCCAAGCCGAGACGCCTGCTGATCCAGAAAACTACCCGTACCCGCCGCGCACGCCGTATTCATCGCGAAATCTTCCACCCCGGACATATCAGCCTGATCGGCGGAAAGAAAAATCAGCTTACTGTCCTGCCCGCCCATCTCGATGATCGTCCGAGCCTGCGGAACCAGATGCCGAACCGCCGCCGCCTGGCACGACAGTTCATTAACGAACCGAGCATCCATAAGCTTGCAAATAAACCGCCCCGCCGTCCCCGTCCCGGCAAAAGTAGCAACCTCTTTCCCGACATGCCGGTGCAGTATCTCTTCCAGCAATTCGTAGGTTATCTTCACCGGCTGCCCATAATGCCGCCGATAGTGATGTTCCAGAACGTTCCCCTTCTCATCCAGCACCGCCGCCTTAACAGCGATGGACCCCACATCGAACCCAATACTAACCGAAGATCGATCCGCGCTCTCCAATTCCTTCACTATCGGCTGAGCCGTATGACCGATACCCGTCTTTGACGCCTGCGGCATATAAACATTCCTCCTTAATTATCTGTCAAAATTAAAGCCTGTATTATACTATTTATTGTCCCAAGAGGAAAGCCTTTGGTTGCCCCAAAAGAGAAGATTCTTTAGGGGGCTCACAGAGGTAGGGTGGGTTTTCCGAAACCACTGCTTTAAACATCTTAATTGGCGCAACCTCCTATTTTTGAGATACTTGACACGGCAGGTGTGTATTTTCAAGGAGGTTGGGACATGGATCGTCCTTCAACGGAGTTATTGGCACGGATGC
>JBAZZQ010000034.1:0-44238 GCA_041658725.1 Phycisphaerae bacterium
GGTGGCAATCACATCCTCCGTTTGCGGACGGCGGTCAAATCCGGTCGATGGGAAAACTTTTGGTCGCATTACCTTTGCCTCAAAGATTCTGCATAAGGACTACGTAAAATGAAAACTACACCCAAAAGATCAAACCGTTGGCTCGTGCGATGGCGATACAATATCTCTGCGATGGCGATTGGTTTATACAGGTAAGATCTTGCTTTGGCGATCAGGAGGTCAAGGCGGTTTTTAGCTTCCTGCAATTTGATTTGGTTTGCTGGCATAAAACCCTATTGTGTCATGGAAAGAAGGTCTAATTCCATTTGTTGGTTGTGGTCTTTGATTATTTTACGAGTACGTTTGGGTGGTTTGGCTTGGAAAACGTTTTTTTCCGGTTGTATTCTTGTATGCGATTCAAAAAGAACCTCCTGATTTTCCTGGTGTTCCGAGGGTTTTGCCGAGTTGAGGGTAGATATCATCTCGGCGGCGATCGCGCGAATTACCGGTACCGCCACACTGTTTCCCGCCTGGCTTCGAATAGCAGAGTGCCTGACGACAATTTTGAACGTTTCCGGAAAACCCTGGAATCGCAACATCTCCCGTCCTGTAGGCCTCCGTCGACCATTCACAAGCATGTAATTGTAGGAGGCGTTTGCCCGAAGGGCGCAAGAATAAGGAAAGATTCCAATGTGCCCTCCCTTGTTTTCATGCCAGATGGATGGATAAAAAGGGTTCTTCCCTTGGCGTTTCAGACGCTCAAGACGTTTTTTCTGAATCATTTCCGATGCCCATAGGCCGGGGGGGATATTTTCGTCCGGTTCTAGGATTTCGGATAGACTGGGACGATCCGTTGAGGGGATTGGAAAGGCAAAATTCAGGTCTGCAAGGAATCCTACGATGAAAGTTCGTTCCCGTTTCTGACATACCCCGTAGTGAAGCGCATTCAATATTGCGGTATGCGTAAAGTATCCAAGTCCTTTCAGTTTCTCGATGACCGTTGAAAAAGTCTTTCCGTTATTGTGTGTCTTGAATTGTTTGACGTTTTCGAGCAGAATGGCCGGGGGACGTTTAACTCGCAGAATTTCTTCGATATTGAAAAACAACGTCCCTCGAGTATCTGAAAACCCCTTTTGGCCCCCGATAATGCTGAACGGCTGGCACGGAAAACCCGCCAAAAGGATATCATGGTCGGGAATTTCCTCCGGACAAATCTTCGTTATGTCCCCTGCCGGGCGGACTCCAAAATTCGCTGCGTAGGGTATCTTGCGCCTCGGGTTCCCATTCGGAGGAAAAAACGCTATGTCCTCCGACTGCTTCAAACCCGAGGCGAATGCCTCCAATCCCGGCGAACAAGTCAATGGTTCGGAACCCTTGCGACCAAACTACGGAACTTATCGCGTCGAAGTCCCCGCGTCCATCGGGACCATGAAATTCATATTTGATCGCTTTGAGAAACGAATTTAAATCCATCTTTAAAAATATTCTCACTATATGGTTAGGACTTATTTATGTGTTATTTTAGCCGAACCTTTTTGGGATTCAAGAAAAAAGCAGTGGGCGTCATCGAACATTGAGTGTATGCAAGGCGAATTGGGGTCAGCTCGAGGGTAGCTATTTACGACCACAAGGACTGCCACCGAGTTAATTCGGGTCAAAAAATAAATTTTCTGAAATTTCCTTAATGCCAACTTTCAGCCACGCTGTCCAAGTGGGCTTTGGACCTTTGGCTAAAGCCCGAAGCCTAAAGCCTCTTTATTTTCCGATGAGTTTGGCGACGGATTTTTTCAGGGCTTCTGGTGGGGCGGGTTTTTCTAGGAAATCATCGACGGGGAGATAGTCGTTGTCCTGGGTGCCCTCGAAGACGAAGTCTCGTTTTTTGCCGATGCTGGTCATCATGAGGATGGGGATTTTGGCTGTGGCGGGGTCGTCTTTGAAGGTGCGAGCCAGGTGGAAGCCGTCGGTTTCGTGGACCATCATCACGTCGAGGATGAGCAGGTCCGGTTTGATGGATTTGGCGGCGGCTAGGGCTTCTGTGGGGTCGGAGGCGGAGAGGATTTCGTAGCCCTGGCTTTCCAGGACGCAACGGGACGCGGTAACTGAGTCGGGATCGTCGTCGATAATCAGAATCTTCTTGGCTGGCATTGGAATGGTCTCCATTTTTAACGTTACTTGATGCGGATTCGTGACCTAAATTCGATGCCCGCTTACTTACGTGCGCGGCTCTTAAGAGGTTAATGCATCCGCTTAATGTAATAATATCCCCGGTTGGAGATGAAAAGTCAATGGCGGGGTGTAAAATTCGTAATCTCTCAGTTTTTTACGGTGGAGGGAAGAACACTCCCTTACGGTCGTGCCTCTTAAAGAAGCGGACAGATTACTAAAATTCTTCGATGGTACTTGAAATTGGGGCATGGTTATGATATTTTCTCCCTGATTTGTATCTGGCGGGTCTTAAGACTGGATTGACAAGGAAATAGGAATATAATAGAGCAACATGCCGAAGCGAACGGATATTCATAAGATATTGATCATCGGGTCGGGACCTATCATTATAGGTCAGGGTTGTGAATTTGACTATTCGGGGACTCAGGCCTGCAAGGCTCTTCGCGAAGAAGGATATAAAGTCGTTCTGATCAATTCGAATCCGGCGACGATTATGACGGACCCGGAATTTGCGGATCGGACGTACATCGAGCCGGTGACGGCGGACGCGGTGGTTAAGGTGTTACAGGCGGAGCGTGCGACGGGTGAGCCGATCGACGCGCTGCTGCCGACGCTGGGAGGTCAGACGGGGTTGAATACGGCTGTGGAGGTGGCGGACCGTGGGGTGCTGGAAGAGTACCGGGTGGAAATGATCGGTGCGTCGCGGGAGTCTATTCACAAGGCGGAGGATCGGAAACTTTTTAAGCAGGCGATGGAGAGGATCGGCCTGGAGTTGCCGAGGAGCGGGTTGGCTTATAATATGGCCCAGGCCCGCAGCGCGATGCAAACGATGGGTTTGCCGTGTGTCATTCGTCCGAGTTTTACGCTTGGCGGGCATGGCGGGGGGATTGCGACGACGGTGGAGGAATTTGAGCAGATCGCCGCTCGCGGTATCGAATATTCCCGTATCCATGAAGTCTTGATCGAAGAATCGGTAATCGGGTGGAAAGAATACGAGCTGGAAGTGATGCGGGACAAAAAAGACAACGTGGTGATTGTCTGCAGCATCGAGAATTTTGATCCGATGGGAGTGCATACGGGGGATAGTATCACGGTGGCGCCGGCGCAGACGCTGACGGACAAGGAATATCAGCTGATGCGGAACGCCGCGATTGCCGTGATTCGGGAAATCGGGGTGGAAACGGGCGGGTCGAATATTCAATTCGCGGTTGATCCTAAAAATGGCCGAATGGTGGTGGTAGAGATGAATCCGCGGGTTTCACGGTCGTCGGCTTTGGCGAGCAAGGCGACGGGATTCCCCATCGCCAAGATCGCTGCCAAGTTAGCGGTGGGGTATACGCTCGATGAGCTTCCGAACGATATTACCAAAAAGACTCCGGCGTGTTTTGAGCCGACGATAGATTACTGCGTGGTGAAAATTCCGCGGTGGACGTTTGAGAAATTTCCGGAGGCCGACGAGACGTTGACGACGCAGATGAAGAGCGTCGGTGAGGCGATGAGTATTGGCAGGACGTTTAAGGAGTCGCTTCAGAAGGGGATTCAGTCGATGGAAATCCGCCGGTTCGGGCTGGGGCTGGACCGGAATGATAAATGGTTGAAAACTCAGCGATTGATGGCCCAAAAGGCTGCTCGCAGCGATCACGCCAAGCCTGACGACTCAGCCGATACGCGGGAAACGGCGACTCAGGAATTCCCCATTCCGGAAAATATTTTACGTCAGAAACTTACCGTGCCGTGCCAGGGGCGATTATATTATATTCGATATGCCTTTAAAATGGGCTGGACGGTCCAGCAGGTCAATAAGCTGACGTATATCGACCCGTGGTTTTTAGAGAATATCCGGCAGTTGGTGGAATTTGAAGATGCGCTGACCGATTACCATAAGACTGAGGATGTGCCGCTGGAGGTGCTTCGGCAGGCGAAGATGTGGGGATATTCTGACATGCAGTTGGCGAATATCTGGAATGACACACAGCAGTATGTTCGGCATTATCGAAAGCAAATGGGGATCGAGGCGATTTATAAACTGGTCGATACCTGCGCCGCGGAATTTGAGGCGGTTACCCCTTATTACTATTCGACGTATGAGGCGCCGGCCATTGTGGCGGGCGGGGAAAATCGACCGGGGTGGGTGGATAACGAGGTTCGGATTACGAACAAGCCGAAGGTCATTATTCTGGGCGGGGGACCGAATCGGATTGGTCAGGGAATCGAGTTCGACTATTGCTGCGTGCACGCGGCATTTGCCGCCCGCGAGGAAGGGTTCGAGGCGGTGATGGTCAATTCGAATCCGGAGACGGTGAGCACGGATTATGATACGTCGGATTTGCTATTTTTCGAGCCGTTGACGCTGGAGCATGTTTTAAATATTTGCGATAACCTCAAGCCCTACGGAGTGATCGTTCAGTTCGGCGGGCAGACGCCGCTGAACCTTGCGCGGGGTCTGGCCGAGGCGGGGGTGCCGATTATCGGGACGAGCGTTGCCTCGATTCAAATGGCGGAGGATCGGGAGCTGTTTCAAAAATTGCTCAACGAGCTTGGCATGCTTCAGCCGCAAAATGGAACGGCGACCAACGCCAAAGAAGCCGTCGCCGCTGCGCGAAAGATCGGGTATCCCGTGCTGGTCCGGCCGGGGTTTGTGCTGGGCGGGCGGGGGATGGAAATTGTTTATGACGATAAGACGCTGGCGAATTTCATTCGCGAGGCGGAGGAATATTCCGAACGGCCGTTGAAGGAAAATCCGGTATTGATCGATAAATTCCTGGAAGTGGCGACGGAAGTCGATGTTGATGCGATCAGCGACGGCCAGGACGTGATCGTGGCGGGGATTATGGAACATATCGAAGAGGCGGGGATTCATAGCGGGGATTCGGCGTGTGCGCTGCCGCCGTATTCCTTGCCGAAGGATATCGTGGACGAAATTCGACGCCATTCGATCGCGCTAGCTAAACGGCTTGAGGTTCGCGGACTGATGAATGTGCAGTACGCGATCAAGGATCATCAGATTTATGTGCTGGAAGTCAATCCGCGGGCTTCGCGGACGGTTCCGTTTGTGAGCAAGGCGACGGGCATCCCGTGGGCGAAGGTGGCGGCCAAAATTATGATGGGAAAAACGCTGGCTCAAATGGGGATTCGCGAGGCCCCCTGGCCGAAATACACCTCGGTCAAGGAATCGGTCTTCCCATTCATCAAGTTTCAGGGAGTGGATGTGATTCTGGGTCCGGAGATGCGTTCGACGGGCGAGGTGATGGGGATCGACGAGAATTTTCCGCTGGCCTTCGCCAAGAGTCAGATGGCGGCTTCGACCCCGCTGCCGAAGGAAGGAAATATCTTCATCTCCGTTCGCGAGACGGACAAGGACTTGATTGTTCCGATTGCCAGGGATCTGACGGAGCTCGGATTCAATATTATCAGTACGTCCGGGACATGGAAGGTCTTGGACGAAGCGAACATTCCGGCGCAGTTGATCCCGAAGATATCGGAAGAAAAACGGCCTAACATTATCGATATGATCAATACAGGCCAGATCGCCCTGTTGATCAATACCCCGACCCGCAAGGGCAAGGCTACCGACGAAGGAAAAATCCGAGCCGCCGCCGTGATCCACGAGGTGGCGATCGTCACCACCCTCACCGGAGCCCGGGCGATGACCCTGGCGATCCGGGAACTCCGGCAACGAGACTGGAACGTCAAACCGATCCAGGAATATCATCGGGAAATAAACAGGTAATCGTCATTGTGTCTTGATGGAAACACGAAGAGCACGGCTGGACGAGCCAGCCGTGGCACAATCGTGGTTATTTTCGCCGGGAAAATTATATGGGTACCGAAAAATTACCATTAAATCAAATCTTGCAGGGTGATTGTATCGAGGTGCTCAATTCGCTGCCGGAGAATTCCGTCAATCTGATTTTTGCCGATCCGCCTTATAATCTTCAGCTTCAACACGACCTTTGGCGGCCTAATATGACGAAAGTCGACGCGGTCGATGACCATTGGGATCAGTTTGGCGATTTTGCCGCCTACGATGATTTTACCCAACAATGGCTGGTCGCCTGCCGGAGAGTGCTTAAAGATAACGGAGCGATCTGGGTCATCGGCTCATACCATAATATTTATCGAGTTGGGACGATTATGCAAAATCTTGGGTTTTGGTTTTTGAACGATATCGTATGGATCAAGACCAACCCCATGCCGAATTTTCGCGGGGTGCGATTTACCAACGCACATGAAACGTTGATCTGGGCCAGTAAACAAAAAGGCGCCAAATATACATTTAACCACCATGCTGTAAAATCCCTGAACGATGATTTGCAGATGCGCAGCGATTGGGTTTTGCCGACCTGCACCGGTTCACAGCGAATCAAGAGCAAAGGAAAAAAAGCGCATTCAACCCAGAAACCGGAATCGCTTTTATATCGAATACTTCTTTCCTCCAGCAATCCGGGGGATATTGTTTTGGATCCATTTTTCGGAAGTGGAACCACCGGGGCTGTGGCGAAGAAGTTACATCGGAAGTGGATTGGGATCGAAAAAGAAACGGCCTATATCAAGGTGGCCGAGAAGCGGATCGAAGGGATTGGTCCAGAAACGCTCGACGAGGCGGTTTTTGAGGTGCGGGATAAAAAGCGGCTGGAACGGCGAATTGCTTTTGGCGCTTTGTTGGAGAATGGGTTACTTTGGCCGGGGCAACGGTTGTATTTTCAACAAAAAAAATCGATACCGGCCACAATCAAGGCGGATGGAAATTTAAAGCTGGACGATTTTGAGGGTTCGATCCATCAAGCGGGCAGGCATCTTATGGGAGGTAGTCCGTGTAATGGCTGGGACCATTGGTATTTTGAAACGGACAAGGGAGCATTGCGGTCGATTGATGAACTTCGTCAAATCATCCGCGAAAAAAGTCAGCAAATCGAAACGGGAGTTCAAGCGTAATCAATACCTTGGAATCGTCCTTTCGTTTTGAGAGGGGGGATAATATTCACTCCCTTACGGTCGCGTCTCTTTTTAGGCAAAGATGGAAGAATTTCTGATTTATTTGGTTCTTTTGTAAAACGGCAGGGGGACGATTTCGGCGTCTTCGAGGTCGTTGTTGAATTGGATTTTTACTGTTTTGCCGACCTGGGCGAGATCGGATTGGATGTAGGCTTGGGCGATACTGGCGCTCGCCGTTGGGGTAAAGGCACCGCTGGTGATGGTGCCGACCTGGCGTCCGTTAGATAAAATTTTGGAACCTTGTCGGGCGGTCCGGCGAGTTTGCATTTTTAATCCGATTCGGAGTTGGCTGGGGCCGGATTGGCGGATTTTTTCGAGGGCCTCTTTGCCGATAAAGTCATGGTCGAAATCGACAGCAAAATCGAGCTTGGCGGTAAGGGGGTCGATTTGTTCGGTCAGTTCGTGGCCATAGAGCGGCAGGGCCGCTTCGAGGCGCAGGGTATCGCGGGCGCCGAGGCCTGCGGGTTTGACAACGGGACCATCGTTCAGATTCAGGCTGAGCAATTGTGCCCAGGCCATCGAGGCGACATAGGCGGGCAAAACGACTTCAAAGCCATCTTCGCCCGTGTATCCGCCGCGGAAGATCATGACGGGAATTCCCATCAATTTATCGACAAACACTTTTCGATGAGTCAGTTCGGCGAGAGGGCCGGGGATGAGTTTGGAGAGAAGCATCGCCACTTTGGGTCCCTGGAGGGCAAGCATGGCCGTCTGTAAGGTGCGATCTACCAGGGTGGCTGAGGTTTTCAGGTTGGCTTCGATGTGGTCGATGATTTTTTCCCGATTGCCGGCGTTACAGACGACGTAATATTTTTCAGGCTCCAGCCGCGAGACCATCAGATCATCCAGGATGCCGCCCTGGTCGTTGCACATCAGGCAATAACGGGTGGAATTGATGGGTAGGTCCATGATGGTTCGGGTGCAAAGGGATTCGAGGGTCTCGACGGCGGCGGGGCCGTTGACTTCCAAACGGCCCATGTGGGAGACGTCGAACAGTCCGATGTTCTGCCGGGTCCAGACGTGTTCCTCAAGAAGCGAGGTATACAAAAGGGGCATGGACCAGCCGGCGAAATCGACCATTCTCGCGCCCGAATCGAGATGAACCTGATATAACGGCGTTTGTAACATTTTTTTAAAGCCATCCCTTCATTGCAAAAGTTGATAGAAAATTTATAATGTAGGCCGTGTGAAATTTCCAGCCATTTTTAGAAGACGAAAGAGAATATGTCCAAACGAAAAGTTGACGAAGATGAAGTAGACGAATTTGAAGACGATGCTTGGGAAGAAATCCCCGATGAATTGGTCCAAACGAGCCGCGACCGTACGGCAGCGGATATAGTAGCGGTAGAACCCAAATCACACAAATCGACGGTGGTGGAAATTCTCTTTGAGGATGAGCATCTTCTGGTGATCAATAAGCCTTCAGGATTGGATTCCAATCGCGGACAGTTTGCCGCGGTGTGCGTGCTGGATGTTCTGGAGGCGCGGATGGAGAATTTACCGGGCCCGCTGCGATTGGTGCATCGATTGGATCGTGAGACGTCGGGATTAATGGTCCTGGCCAAAACGGCCCAGGCGCAGAAGAATCTTTCCGAGCAGTGGGAAACCCGCGCGGTGGAAAAAACGTACCTGGTGATCGTTCACGGAGTGATGCAGCCGCGGGAGGGCGTGATCGATCTGCCACTCAAGAAAACCGAGAACCAGGCACGGCCCGTCATGATCGATCATAAAAAAGGCAAACCCGCCGCCACCGAATATGACGTAGTGGATCAATTTCGGCAATTCGCGTTGGTCGAGGCTCAGCCGGTTACAGGCAGAATGCACCAAATTCGTGTCCATTTCGCAGCCGTCGGATGCGGCGTTCTTTGCGATAGCCACTATGGCTTGCCCGATCCGCTTTTACTTTCAGAATTTAAACGGCGATATAAACCGTCGCATCGGAAGGAAACGGAAAAGCCGCTGATCGCCCGATTAGCCCTTCACGCCAACCTGCTGAAGTTCAAGCATCCGATCAGCGGCGCGACGATGGAATTCAAGCTCAACCCGCCGAAGGATTTTTCCGCGGCGGTTAAGCAACTGGGCAAATACGGCAGATAACAAGGCAAGGCTTACTACGGTCTTTTTTCATTAGGGTTGCAAAATCATTTTTGGGTGGCATGGCCTCGTTCTTACGTGGCCATGTCTTAATGATGTCGAACAGGGCCACGTAAGAACGAGGCCACGCCACCCGCCCAAATCTTATCGGATTGGTTTAGTGGTTGGTCTTGGACCCTTCCCGGGAGTTCCGATGCCAAAAGGACCCGGAGGGAGGATAGAACCCGGTCCGACACCAGGCGGCCCCCCCCGAGGAGGGAATTGTGCTTGTTTAGCCGGTCGAGGTTTGGGTTGTGGCGGCCAAAAGACGTAATCGCCATTGAGGTTGGTTCGACTGGTGCCCCATAGTTCCTCATGTTTCCCGCCGTCGTCTTCGTAATTCTGGCCGAAGGTGTAGAGAATAAAGTCGCTTCCCTGTCTTTTATAAGTCAACGGTCCTGGTCCGTAGGGGTCCTGGGGCAGGTGGTTTAGATACACCGGAATTAAGGCGGTGAGATTTTCCGGCAGGTTTCCATGTTCCTGTTTATATCGCTGCAAGGCGATCACTGTCTGCGTGGCTTCTAAACCGACCTTACCGCGAAAATTCATTTCAATGGCTCGGCTTAAGGCTGGCACGAAAAACTTAATCATAAAATTGTGTAGGTTGTTTTCGAGGAACTTTTGCCTAAGAGGTTTTCCGGATTTATCTCTATCATAGGGCTTTACTGACGTTTCTTTTTCAAAAAGATCGTAATATTCATTAACCTTTGCAGTGGTAACATCACGTCGAGGATGAATTAACGTCCAGCTTAAAACACTAAAGAGGGAATCCATTTCTTTAGACTCAGTCGAATAGTGCAAATATTTGTTCATCTCTTTGGGGCAAATATGCCCGCCTCCGATCCCATTGTCAGTAAATATGCGCTGGATCACGTCTAAAGCAAACAAGCGTTCTCCTTGTATATCCATTTTCGGATATTTTACCGGATATATTTCCTCCAGCATCTTTGCCAATTCGGGCAGAGATTCTGTTTTAATTTTGCCGGCCTTTAACAATCGCAAGACCTGTTGATCTGCCAAAGTTTGGACGGCCAAACCCACGAGTTGTTCAATAAGCGTTACGGTTTGTGTTTGAAGGTGTCGGCTTTGTTGATAAAGGGTTCGCAAATCCTGAAGGATTTGTTGCTGATTATTCCCATCTTCAAGCCACATTTTCCAGCATAATCCCTTCGCCAGTGCCCGTTGAGGAGCCAGATAGGTCAGTAGTATACTAATGGTTTCCTTGCCGTTGTACGTGTACCAGAAATATGATTTATGCGATCCTTCTTGAAGTTCCGCAAAAGCTTTTTCGTTTTGTTTTAGCCAAAGTCGAAGATTCTTTTCTTCATTCGGAGCCAAAGAGGAATCGATATAACCTAGAATTTCTTTAACGTCGTCAGAAGGGTTTACCAAGAGTTTTTGTGCTTCGATGTAATAAGGAGCGGCGTTTTGGGATTCATCTACTTTCGGTCTGACGAGTTCGTTAAACTCCGCCACATAATCAATTGTCGGATTGGGCTTGTCGAAGTAGAACCAGGCGGCATAACCGATGAGCAGGACAATCAAGGCGGCTAGGGCTTGTAGGGAGCGGATCAAGAACTTTTGCCAGGCGGGGCGGCAGCGTTTTTTGGCGCGTTTGATCAGTTGGCCTAGAACGGCGACATCGCCAAAGTTTTCGATCAACTCCTTAGCGGTTTTTTCACGGTCGGCGTCGGAAGTCTCAAGCAGGGCTTCGGTAAAGTGATTGCGAAGTTCCATCAGGACTTCGCTTCGGACGCAGCGGTTGTGAATGCGGCGGGTGACGGCGGTCAGGTATTGTTCGACGATAATTGGGAGTTTGAATGGTTCGGATATATTCGTCATGATTTTTCCTTTCCTCTATTTCGGGTGGCATGGCATCGTCTTCGAGGCCATGTTTTAAGAGGGTACAGCAAGCAGTGCCCCTACAAGACATGGCCTCGGAGACGATGCCATGCCACCCTGGTTAAGGGATTTGTTTACGCCGGTGAAATGCTTGGTTGAAAGACAAGGTCCAGGCCTCGCTTGAGGGTTTCGAGCTGGCGGCGGGACTTGGTCAGTTCGTGTTTGCCCTTGGCGGTCAGGGCGTAGTATTTGCGGTCCCGTCCGGTCGGGCCGGTGTCCCAGGAACCTTCGACCAAGCCTTTGGCTTCAAGGTTGTACAGCAGCGGATAGAGTGTACCCTTGCCCAAAGTAAAAATCTTTTCACTTCGCTTTTCCAATTCCTCGGAAAGCTCGTAGCCATACATGGCCTTTCGATTCAAGACCTCCATCACCAGTACCGGAATCACGCCTTTTAATAATTCCCGTTCAAATTGCATGGTTTTCCTTTCTTATAGTATGCTATACATACTATACAATGCAAACCGTATGGTGTCAAGAAGAAAAAGGCTTGGATCGTAATCCCTCCGGCAACGGATCGACCGGCCCTGCTACCCAGTTCTTTGTGGATATCGCTGGCGAAGCCGGTTAGATGCTCGCAATGACGAGGGCCTGAACGGTTACCAATTTTGTTGATAAGTGTTCAGGGATATGCTTTAATTGGGTTGCAACTGAATGCAGGACAACGTCGCCGTGCCGGCGACTGCTAAACGAGGAAACAGACCCACTTTATAAAAACTGGGTAGAAAAGAGTAACTTATGGGAGTGCGATTTGCGGTGATTGGTCCGCCCTATAGCGGTAAGACGACGATGTTGTCGGCGATCAGCGGGGTTGGCGGGGAACATTTACATGAAGTTCAGCCGGGGAGCGGAATGCATTTGGCTACTTTGAAGTATGAGCATGATCCGCGACTTCAGGCGCTGCATAAGATGCATAATTCGAAAAAGACCACTCCGGCGATGTTCGAGATTATGGATTTTCCCGGTTTTGATTTGACGGACCAGACGGGGCGGGAGCATGTTCAACGGGTGGTGGCCGAGGTTCGGCAATGCGATCTTTTGATCATCGTGCTGCGGGCGTTTGAGGATTCTTCGGTTCCGGCCTATCGTGATCGGATCGACCCGCAGGCGGATTTGGATGAGTTGACGGACGAATTTGTTTTTGCGGATATGGAACAAATTACGCGGCGGATTCAAAAATTGGAAGTTTCGTCGAAAAAGCCGACTCCTACGGCGAATAAGGAATTGGAAAAGAAGGAAATGGAGATGCTCAAGCGGTGTCTGGCGGCCTTGGAGCAGGGTAAGCCGGTCGATCAGGTTCCCAACGGGGCTGAAGAAATGAAAATGCTCAAGGGGTTTACCCTTTTGACACAACATCCTCTGTTGGTTATTATCAATGTGTCCGAAGATCAACTGACCCGAAAGTTTGATTTGAAACTGGGCGGAATGATCAAGGGGTCGATGGTTTGTGCCGGGAAATTCGAGCAGGAATTGTGGCAGCTTTCCGAGGAAGACCGGACGACGTTCATGGCCGAGGCGGGCGTGACGGAACCTGTCCAGAACCGGTTGATAAAAATGGGACTGGACGGATTGAACATGATATTGTTTTATACATCGGGTGAGGACGACGCCCGTGCGTGGTTGTTGGAAAAAGGCGCCAAGGCCGTGGAGGCGGCGGGTAAGATTCACAGCGATATTTCCCGTGGGTTTATCCGGGCCGAGACTGTGCATTACGATGATCTGATGGCCATCGGATCGGAAAAACAGGCTCGGGCGGCTGGGAAACTTCGATTGGAAGGGAAAGATTATATTGTTAAAGACGGCGATGTGATTGAGTTTCGATTTAATGTTTAAAAATAGAAAAAGTCGCCGTGCCGGCGACTGCTAAACGTCAGAAATAAGGAGTTCGGAATCATGGACAGTAAGAATTTTCAACGATTTGAGGATTTTGATTTAAGCAAGAAACTACAGGAGGCGGTTCTTGAGGCCCGGTTGGAACGACCGACGGAATTGCAGAAGGAAGTTATTCCCCTGGTTTTAGCCGATCGGGACGTTATTTTCGAGGCCCGTAGCGGAATGGGTAAAAGTGCGTGCTTCGCTATTCCGTTTCTTCAGCACTGGCTGCGGGACCGAATGCGCAAGGCGATAATTATTACCCCTACGAGCGATACCGTGCAACAACTGGCCAAGGTAATCGGGCGTTTGTGTCCGATCCTTAAAGCCCGGGTTCTGAAATTCACTCGCAAAGACGATTACTTTTATCCGGAATTTCATGAAAAGTGTCCGATTGTCATACTCGAGCTCGCGGTGGCTGAGCGGTTCATCAAGCGGGAAAAAGAATTTGTCGCCAACATCCGGTCGCTCGGACTGGACGAGCTGGATCGATTGATGGCGCATGAAAATGAGCTGGAAACCCTGGTTCATTCGATCAGCACGGATCGCCAGACGTTGATTTGCGCCAATGAACTGACGGAACAGGTCCTGGAAAAAGGCCGATGGTTCTGTGATCCGAATCGTCTGGAAAAGGTCAAATTATCACGTCCGGAGACGCAGTGGTCGGCGGATCATGTGAAGTTGCAGTACGTTTTGGTCAGTGACGAAAAACGATTTGACCAGTTGGTCGAGACTATTGCCGCCCAGGAAAACACGATTGCGCTGGTGGTGACGGATTCGGATCGCATCAGTCGTTTTTTGATCGAAAAATTTGTCGCCAGACAACTGCCCGCCGAACTTTTGGAATATTCGATGCAGCTGGACGCCAAGCAAACGCTGGTGGATCAAGTAGCCGCGGCGGGCAAGGGTGTGTTGGTCGGATGCGACGCCGCCCTGAACGGATTGAATTTACCTAAGATCAATCATTTGATTTCATGGGAATTGCCCTCGCAATTGGAAAATTACTGGAAGCGCCTGGACCGCTTTGCCTATCAAGGTGAGTTTGCGGCCACGGTACTGGTTGATCAGCCTCGGGCCGCGGCAGTCCGCATTCTGGAAAGACACCTGGGACGACCGCTGACTTGCCTGAACAAACAAGCCGCGGGTCCTGACCGGGCGCGAAGGGAGCCGGCGATGCAAGCAAGCCGACCGGCCAAGACCGACAAAGACGACTATCACCCCGCACCGCCTCCGGTCAAAACCCCGTTCATTTCAACTGAAATCGTTATTCCCGAACGCTTTCATTTGCCGGTTTTTGCCCGGCGCGACGAACTGGCTCGATTTGCCCCCGAAGGGGTAATGAAAAAGACGCTCGGCAGCAAGTTTATGCCGGCCCGGGCGAAGAAGAAAAGCAAAGAAGAGAAAGAGTAGCGCGTGGATGCACGAAGGCGATTAACCTTATCGCTCTTGATGTTGGTTTTGGTCCTCTTAGTCGGGGCCGTTGGATATCATGCCCTGGGGTATGGGGTTCTCGATTCGTTCTATATGTCGGTTATTTTTTTAACGACGACCGGGGCTCGAGACGCGGGACTCCTGGGATGGAAGACGGTAGTCTGGTCGATTTTTGTCATCCTGGTCGGAGCGACCGTGGGGTTGGTGGCGTTTTCCAATTTATTGGCCATGGTGACGGGAGGGGAATTAAGGAAAATTATTGGGAGACGAAAATTGGAAACGAAAATTCAAAGCATGGCGGGTCATCATGTGATTTGCGGGTACGGGCAGATCGGAATGCCTGTTTGCGAGGAACTGCATGATAAAAAAGTGCCCTTTGTCGTCGTCGATAACGATCCGGCTAAGGCGTCGGTTTTAGACGCGCGTGGTTATTTGCACATCCTCGGCGACGCCACGGAAGAGGAGGTGTTGATCCATGCGGGGATTCGCAATGCCAAAGGGCTGGTCACGGCCCTGGCGAGCGACGCGGACAATGTGTACGTGACCTTGACGGCCAGGGGGCTTAACGGCAAATTACAAATCGTAGCCGTATCCGAAGGCAAGGGAACGGAAACCAAACTCATGCGCGCCGGCGCCGACCGGGTCATTAATCCTCATCAGATCGGCGCTACTCGAATTACCAATCTTTTGCTTCGACCGGCCATTGTGGAATTTTCCGACGTGGCCACCAGGGGCGTGGAACTGGAAATCGGCGAGGTGGAAATTTCCTCCGATTCGCCCGTTGCGGGAAAACTCCTGCGTGACTCCCAACTCCGGGAGAAATCCGGTGCCATGGTGGTGGCCATCAAGCGTTCCGATGGAACAACCATCTTCGCACCCACCGCGGAGATGGTCTTGAAACCCGGCGATACGTTAATCACTATTCGAAAAAGCGATGGGCTTCCCACGACATAAGGTTTTTGATAGGCTCTTCTTACCAGCTCCAGCCGACGGCAAGCCCTCCGAAGAGCAAATCCTTGAGAACCTGATGGGACGCCTCGTTTCGGTTTTTTTCGACGGCACTGACGGCATTGTAATACAACTGTCCGCTGATGTAGACCGACCCGGCTTGGGGTGGAAGGTGAAGCAATTCGGTTAAATCATATTTCAACTCCATCCCCGGTTGGGTATAGGCATACTCGAATTTCCCGCTGCCTTTTCCTTCGTTTAATGATGGTTGAATATATCCGCCGTCGAAGGCAAAGACGCATTGCGGGGTCCAGGTTACATTTTTGCAGAGAGTAACCGGGTGTTTGACACAGACTTCGTACCATTGCCCAAGAATATAACCCGTATCCTGGGTGAAACAAAAGCTCGGATTGAGAATCCCATCCTCGCCTTTGTACCCCAGCCCTCGCCACATCCACGCGTCGTTGTGTTCCAGCCGGATGAACCATTCATTCGTCCGGTCATGTGAGCTTAGAATTCGGGGGAACGTGAAATCCGTCCATCCAACGGTGGCTTTGGTTTTAATCGGCTCAACGTCATAACTGTACCGCAGGGTATAATCGATTTCCTGAAGGTTATGGCCTGGGGGCGTGGTTTCCAGCTTGTCCTGCTGGGCGAACCATTCAAAAAATGTATCAAACCCGAAATTGCCCAGATTGCCTTTTTTTCCCAGGGGGATGTCAATCGAGGTCGCCATCTGATGATTGAGCTTCTCCCGTCCTTCCCCGGAATATTCTGAAAAGTTCACTCCGCGATATACATAATCGCTGAGAAGGTAGTACGTCACAGCCAGACTGAAAGGTCTTTCCGGAAGTTCAGGGGCGGCTTGGGACACCTGATCGATCTTCTCTTCTTCCGCCATCGGAGGAACGGATACTTCCTGCGTCGCCGCGGTTTGCGAGCTCGCCAGAACCGGCCAGACCAGGAGTAATCCAGTAAATAGCACACATACAAATTTTCGATACCGGTAGATCAGCATTTGGGTTACCATAATTGCACCTTATTTTGACATTTTGGAAATCGAATTATACAGGCGGCGTACCAAGAATCGCGCTCGCAATGGCCGTTCCCAGGGCCGCGCCCACGGTGCTGCCGAGCGTACTCGTCGTGCTGGTCAGAGTGGTGGCAACCCAGTCTCCCTCACAGCCGCCGGCAATCATCGACAGGAACAGGATCGACATCAAAATCCATTTCGACATTCTGGAAGTAAATCGCGTCATTCAATTCTCCTTCATCCAAAAATAAAACCTTACCATTTAATCCGATTGAAATCCGTGTGATATTTTTATATCCGGCAACCGGGACTTGAAACATTATAGCACTTATTGTACCAAACCCATCTCGGATCAAAAAAACTAAAAAAAGCCCCCACATCAAGATTTTGAACCTTCCCGGCTTCTTTTGGAGTACTCATCGCCACATTTTTGTAACAGCACCGAAATATGATTACAATTTTGTATTCTTTATCGGACAAAAAGAGGCCAAAGCCTTACTTGATCTTCATTGAAAGTATGCGTAGAGTATCTTCATGCTAGCATGGCAGTTGACTTTTCAGGTAAAGAACGTTCTGGTCCTACTGATCACTCTGATCGTCATTACCAGTGCCGTTTGGTTTTATCGACGATTACGAGGGTCCATCAGTCCTGCACGGTTAAGGATGTTGCTAGTCTTGCGAATCAGCGGAGTTCTGATCCTGCTGATCCTGGTTTTCAAGCCCGCGATCGGATTTAAAACCGCTCTCGTCAAAGAAAGTATCCCATTGATCCTCGTGGATACTTCCCGGTCGATGCAGATCGATGATCTGGCCGGTCGGGGGCGGCTTAGCTTCGTCAAAGACTTGCTGGCTGAAAACACGGACCTGGCGACCCAGGACCCGCCCGCCCGATTTTTTTCTTTTTCGGACAAATTGCTCCCTGTTCCTTTGGACAAAGTGGGGCATCTTCAACCAGAAGGACAATCAACCGACATTGCCACCGCTTTTAAATCCTTAAGCTCGTATCTGCCTCTGGAAAATATTCAGGCCCTGGTCCTGCTGACTGACGGCAATCATCTGAGTCCCGAAAATCCGGTGGATGCGGTCAGTATGATCAATCGACCAACCCATTGTCTGGGTATCGGTTCGGCGGATAGTCCAGGGGGCTTGGCCAATCTAACGATTGATCTGCCCGACCCACCGGTAAAAATGACGGCCCAGTCCCAGAACCCAGTCTCGGTCGGTATCAATTGGCAGGGGGCCGAAAAAGGAAATTACGATCTGACGATCACCGTCGGCGATAAAAAGGCTTCGCAAAAAACCGTGCCGATTTCTTCTCCCGCCGGCAGACGGCAAATGGAAGTGGAAATCAAACCCGAAGCCCTCGGGAAAACCGTTTGCCGATTGCAATTGGCTAAACTGCCTCAGGAGTTTTTACTCGCGGACAATTTCCGCGAGTTTCACGCGCTGGCTTTGCCGGAAAAAATCCGCATCCTGATCGTCGAAGGACAAATCCGGCCGGAATTTAAATTTTTAAAACAATACCTCCAATCCGACCCGGCGGTCACGTTTGCCAGTTTCGTGCAGGTCCGACCCGGAAAATTTCTCGTAACCAGTCAAATTCCGAATTATCAGCCGAAGAATCTTCCAGCCAGCCAAGCGGAATTTGAAAAATTCGATCTTGTGATCCTCGGAGATGTTTCCGCGCGGACATTTACCGATCAGCAGGGCCAGTGGATTAAACAGTTGGTCGAAAGCGGAAGGGGTTTACTTGTTATTCCCGGGGAAGAGATCGGTGAATTGAAAAAAAGTGTGCTGGCCGACATTCTTCCCGTGCGGCTGGAATCAAAAATCGCCTGGCTCGATCAGCCGTTTATCGCCCGAATGACCATCGCCGGGAAAATACATCCTGTTCTGAAAAATCTCGAACCGTTCTTTCAGCCGGACTCTTCTTTGGCCAAAGATTCGCGATTTCATGGATTTTTTTCTTTGGGAGCACCCTTGCCGGGGACAAATGTTTTACTGGAACACCCGAATTCGACCCCGGATCAGGTTTTGCCGGTTCTCGCCCTTCGCCCGGTGGGAAAGGGAAAATCGGCACTGCTCGCCACCGAAAGCACATGGCATTGGGCGCTGAACTCCAATCCCATCCTCCAGCAAAAATTGTATCAACCGTTCTGGGGCCAATTAATTCGCGATCTGGCGAATAAAGATGTCACCGCCGAACAAAAACCGGTCCTGGTTTTAAACCTTGACAAAAACGCCGTCCAAACCGGTGAACCCGTCAAAATTCGCTGCGACCTTTTCGATACTGCCGCCAAGCCCGTCACCACCGCAACGATCAGTGCGGAACTTCTGAAAAACGAAAAAATAGTAAATTCGATATCGTTAAATCCGCAGCAGGACTATTACATAGGTCGAATGGACATCAAAGAACCCGGCGACTACAAAATCCGGGCCAAAGGAAAATTGGCCGCAGGTGTTTTAATCGACACCATCGCCCTGACGGTCTATAAAATCGACCAGGAGCTTCGGCAGGTGGGGTTGAATAAATCCCTGCTGAACGAACTCGCCGCGGCGGGGGGAACGCAAAAAATGAACGCCCCGGAAAACCTGGGTCAGATCCTGCGAAATCTGCGCGAGCAATTCGCCGCCCGAGCCGCTCAGGAAACCAACTTGAGTGAATTTAGAACCTTCGACCATCGGATATTTCTGCTGATCCTTTTTGTCGCACTGCTTTCCACCGAGTGGTTCCTGCGGCACCATTGGCGATTAAGATAAGACTGTATACCCTTTGATAAGGAAGCCCAAAATGAACTTGCTTGGGCCGAACGCTATGCCAAAACCATTCAATGCGTCATTTCTCTTATTCATACCGTAACGCTTCCACGGGGTCCAACCTTGACGCTTTGTAGGCCGGGTAGATTCCGCTGATCATCCCCGTGAAAAAAGCCACGGTTAAAGCGACAAGAACTCCCGAGGGGGAGATTTGAACAGTAAAGTCGAATTGTTTTCCGAACAAAGTGGTAATGACTTGGTTCAACCACCAACCCAGGAGGAGTCCGAACGATCCCCCAACGACGCTGATCACGCTGCTTTCCGCCAGGAATTGGGAGAGAATATCCATTCGCTGGGCTCCTACGGCCATGCGGACCCCAATCTCACGAGTCCGCTCTGTGACCGAAACAAGCATGATGTTGGCGATCCCGATCCCTCCGACGACCAGGCTGATCCCGGCGATGCTGTAAAAAACAATTTCCATAATCTGAAAGACATTTTTGAACATTTTTACTACTTCCTCTTGGCTGGAGACACCAAAATCATCTTTTTCTCCGGGAGGAATCTTATGCCGGCTGCGCAGCAGGTTCGTAATTTGTTTTTTCGCCGCCTCATTTTCCAGCGTACTTTTGGCTTGGACGGAGATCGACTGGATGTTGCGGAATCCGAAGAGACGCTTCATCGCGGTGGTGATGGGAATGTTGACCTGATCGTCAACATTGGTAAACCCGACAACTCCTTTTTTTTCCATCACCCCAATGACAGTGAAGGATTTGCCGCCAATTTTGACAAAAGACCCCAGCGGAGTGCCAAGACCAAAAAGTTCCTTGGCCACTTTGTAGCCGAGAACCACCACGTAGGCCTCGGATTTCACATCGCTGCCGTTTAAAAATCGTCCTTCCTTGATATGGTAACTGCGAATGTCGATATATTGTGGTATCGTTCCTAAAACAGTGCTTTGCACATTTCGGGAAAAATATTTGACCTGGGAAAGCCCGTAGACTTCCGGTGCGGAACGGATCGCCGCCGGGCAACGAGCGACGATAGTTTCGGCGTCTTCTATCGTCAGGGTCTGGACCTTTCCAATTTGTCGTCCTCCCGATTGAGCCCCGCCGGGGAAGACGAACAGCACATTGGAGCCCAGATTGCTGATCGTTTTCATGATGTCGTTTTCCAAACTTTGCATGATGGAAATCGCCGCCACCACCGCCGCCACTCCGATAATCACCCCTAACGTGGCCAGCAGGGACCGAAGCAGATTCGTCCGAAGCGCTCGTATCGCCGTCCATACTATTCGTAAATAAAACATTGTTCCAACCTGTTTCTTCTTTTGCGTTTAGCGGTCGCCGGTGCGGCGGCTAACTTGCATTATTATTCTGTTTTCGCTTTTCCGCCGCCAGCGTTTTGGTCGCATCCAACGCCTGTATGCGTTTTTCAGGATCAACCGGACCGTCCTGCAGAATCTTTCCGTCGCGCATCTGGATAATCCTCTGGGCCTGCTGTGCGATATCCTGTTCGTGGGTCACCAGTATGACCGTCACTCCGTTGGCGTGTAGCTGATGAAAGATCATCATGATCTGAGCACCCGTGTGGGTATCGAGATTTCCCGTCGGCTCATCGGCGAGGATCAGCTTGGGACTATTGACGATGGCCCGGGCAATAGCAACCCGCTGCCGCTCGCCACCGGACAATTCGGCTGGGACATGATGGGCCCGGTCCGCCAGCCCGACCATTTTCAACGACTCCATGGCGGTGTGGTGGGTGCGGATTTTACGGGCATAAAACAACGGGACCGCTACGTTCTCGGCCGCGCTGGTCCGCGGCAGCAGGTTAAAGGTTTGAAAAACAAATCCAATCGACCGGTTGCGAATCCGGGCTAACTGCTGCTCGGAAAGGTCGCTGGCGAGCTGACCGTCGAAAAAATACTCTCCCCTGGTCGGCCGGTCCAGGCAGCCTAAAATTCCCATCATCGTGCTCTTGCCGGAACCCGAGGCTCCGGTGATGCTGACGAATTCACCGGGAAAAACATCCATGTCCACTCCCGCCAGGGCATGAACGTCTGTGGAACCCATGTGGTAAACCTTATGAAGGCTCCGAAGTTTAATTAATGGGTTATTCGTCATTTTTGTTTTTTTCTTCTTTGGAAGAGGGCAACTTGACATAAACCCTTTGGCCCTCTTTGATCTTGTCGGTTTTCAGTTCGATCGTCACACTATCGGTCAAACCGACTTTGACGGGAACAAACAAAGGTTTCTGGTCCGGACCGTCGATGTAAACCCCCCGCTCCTCATTTTTAACCTTGATGGCCTCGTTGGCGACCTTCAGGATATTGGTTAATTTCTGGGAAGTAAATTTGACGTTGGCGTGCATGCCGAGCATTAGTTGCGTCCGATTGGGGCTGGTCAGGAGAATCCGAACGTTGTATGTAACGATATTATTCACATTTTTCGGATTGGGGTCCACGCGATCGACTTTGCCGGTAAAAGTTTCCTCGCGAAACGCGTCCACCGTTATATCGACGTTATTGGCGTGCCGGAGCAAAGCCAAATCCTGCTCATTTTCTTTCGTCAGCACGGGTTTAGTGGTCTGGATGGGGGTAAGGAGCGTTTTCAAAATAAATCCCAGCCTCGAAGACCGCTCCTCGGGAGCCAGGTCTCGGACTCGTCCGATATCGGCTTCGTCCACGTCGGAAACCACGAAAAGTTTGCTCACATCCGCCAGTGTCATCAACGGCGTTCCACCCGTCACAGTCGTAATCCCGCTGGAAATAATTTGCCCTTTTTTGACAAACACTTCCTGCACCAAACCGTCGCTGGGAGCAAAGACTTCGGTTTCCTTCCGCCGCTGCCGGGCCTGGGACAGGGCGATCTCGGCCATCCGTTTCGCTTCCTGGGCCAGGATCACTTTTGTTTTGGCCTGGTCGATGATAATGCGAAGGTTTACGGCGTTGCGGAGGTCGGCCATCGCGGCCAGCAATTTGGCCTGGTACTGCCACATTTGGATTAAGGCGGTCTGATACTCCAACGGACTGGTGGCTTTGTAACCTTCCGGGGTCGACTTGTTGATGACGTCTCGCCCCGATTGGACCAGCCGGGCGGCTTCGACGGTCTCCAATCCGGAAATCGTCAGACTCTTGCCGGCCTGGACAACCAGAGGGTCCTCTGTCGGCTCCAGCGCGACCGGTTTGACCGTGGGAGTCTTCACGATGTTCATGGTTACTTTTTCGCCGTTCTTCGATCCCTGCCGCATCTCCTCCTGTCTTTTGAATTCCACCACTGCGCCTTGGAGTCCTCCTCGACCGGCTTCCAGGCCGGCCATGGCCGTCTCCATCTTCGTAGGCCAGTCCTGCTCGGCTTGCTGCCTCTCCGACTCGGCCAGGGACAAATTGGCCTTGGCGCGAATCGCGTCGGCTTGGGCGGTTTCCACCGACTGATTTTCGTCGATGGGATCGAGTTTCACCAGCAGATCGCCCTTATGGACCATGTCGCCCGCCTCAAAATATACATTCATCACCGTTCCGCTGGCCTTGCACTTGATCTCCGTTCGCGACGATGGCTCGACCGAACCTGTGGCGATGATCGGAACATCCAGATCGCCACGAACGATCGTGGTAAACTCCGGTTTGTCGAAAAGGGATGGGGCATTCTTGCGGCCCTGGTACCAGCCATTGATTATCCAAACCAGGAACAGTAGAACCATTCCACCAACAATATATTTTCGCCGTTTGGTCATAAAAGAATCTCGCTTTCTTCTAATTCAACTATGAATTATACGATTATAGTCGCCTTCAGTCACATTTAAAACAGGTAAGATTTGTCCATTGCGGAAAAACGCAAAAGAATATAGAATTTTCTATCAATTGGATTGTTTCATGACGAATAACAAAAATTATGTAACCGTT
Organism: Phycisphaerae bacterium; assembly: GCA_041658725.1. Lineage (GTDB taxonomy): Bacteria > Planctomycetota > Phycisphaerae > JAAYCJ01 > JAAYCJ01 > JBAZZQ01. The sequence continues at coordinate 23,115 of JBAZZQ010000034.1, forward strand.
AGCGCTTTGGCGGCATATGTCGGCAATGAAGTAACCCTCAGCGGATGGGTCTGGCAGTTGCGGAGTTCCGGAAAAATTTTGTTTTTGGTGATTCGGGACGGCACTGGGCAATGTCAGGCCGTCCTGGAAAAAACACCGGAAAAGACCTTGCTTTTCGATACGCTGGAGCACATCGGGCAGGAAAGCGCGATTGAAATAACAGGTAACGTTCGTGCCGAACCACGGGCGCCGGGCGGATATGAGTTGGCCCTCGGTGACGGAAAACTGCTGCACCAGGCCGTCGATTATCCGATCACTCCCAAGGAACACGGTATCGAATTTTTGCTCAAACTGCGGCATCTGTGGCTTCGCTCACCCCGCCAGACGGCGATCATGCGAATCCGCGACACGTTGATTTTCGCGATCAGGGAATTTTTCCATAACCGAGGATTTACGCTGGTCGATACCCCGATCTTTGCCCCCAGTCCGGGTGAAGGAACCCAGACCTTGTTTGAGGTTGATTATTTTGGCGAGCCGATGTACCTGGCTCAGACGGGTCAGCTTTACCTGGAATCGGCGGCGATGGCCCTTCGCAAAGTGTACTGCTTCGGTCCGACCTTCCGGGCGGAAAAATCAAAGACCCGCCGGCACCTGACCGAGTTCTGGATGGTCGAGCCGGAGGTGGCGTTTATCGACTTGAATGGCCTACTGGAATTGACGGAAGATTTTATCTGTTATATCGTTGGGCAGGTATTGGACAAGCATCGGTCGGACCTGGAATTTCTCGGCAGGGACGTCGCGAAGCTGGAAAATATCCGCAAGCCGTTCGTCCGACTTACTTACACCGAGGCGGTGGAAATCCTGCACGGTTCGAGGGCGGAAGAACTTTTGAAAAATGAGCAGGCCCAGTCGGAAAAGAAAATCGCCGAGCTGGAAACCGAGCTGGCCAAAGCGGAAAACGAGCAGACGAAGGCGACAAAATCATGGCAGAAAGATAAACTTGCCGCCGCGATCATCCAAATGCGGGATCAGTTGGCCGACCTTCGGGAGCAGGTGAAAAATATTCCCCAGCATTTGGAACTGGCCAAGGGATTCACCTGGGGCAAGGACCTGGGCGGGTCCGATGAGACGATTATTTCCAAACTGCACGACCGGCCGGTTTTTGTCACACACTATCCGCGCATGGCCAAGGCGTTTTACATGCGGCAGGACCGGACCAATGACCGGGTCGTGGAAAACTTCGACCTCCTGGCCCCGGAAGGTGTGGGCGAGATCATCGGAGGGTCGGCCCGCGAAGAAGACCTTGACCGCCTCTTGAAACGCATGCAAGAAGACCAACTGCCCGTCGAACCGTACCAGTGGTATCTGGATTTAAGGCGATACGGAAGCGTTCCGCACGGCGGATTCGGGCTTGGCATCGAACGAACTCTCGGATGGTTATCGGGGTTAAAACATATTCGTGAAGCCATCGCGTTTCCGCGAATGATGGGAAAGGTATATCCGTAAAATGTGGTTACTGGCATTTTTATCCATCAATTTCGAATTGATTTTAAGCAAGTCGCTCTATATCGGCATGCTCCTGTTGCTCTTTGCCGCGAGCCTGGGCGTGCCGTTGCCGGAAGACATCCCCCTGCTCCTGGGCGGAGCCTTGTGCCGATTGGGCTACGGAGAAGTTCGCTACGCCATCCTGATCGGAATGGTCGGCGTATTAAGCGGAGATATTGTCCTTTATTATGCGGGCCGGCGATTTGGTATGGACGTCTTGAAACTCAAACCCTTTCGCGCCCTCTTGACTCCATCGCATATCGCCCACATGAAACTGCAATTCCGAAAACGAGGAAACTGGATTATCTTTTTCGGAAGGTTTTTCGCGGGGGTCCGGTCCATCATGTGCGTGACGGCGGGGATGTGCAAAGTTCCTGCCTGGAAGTTCATCCTGATTGACTTTACCGGGGCCCTTTGCTCGGTTCCTCTTCTGATCTCGCTGGGCTGGGTGTTTAGCGACCGTATTACGAAGGTGACCAAGCAAGTGGCTACGGTGGAAAAAATCTTCGCCGGCATGATCGCCCTTACCCTCCTGATCTGGATATTGTACATCCACCTGAGCAAGCGAAGTAAACTCAAACAAGTGGAAAAAGGCACCAAAGAGGACATTATGAGCGATCAGCCCCTGCCCGAAAACGGCACCGAGGAAAAAAATGAAACAAAAAACGATTCCGCTTTATGACTTGAGCGGTGATTGGCTTGACATGGGTCGGCAACTTGGCGGCCTGGTCGGGGACGATATTCGCTCTTTCAACAATCGTTACTTTTCCGACCCCTGTAATCCGATGCGATTCGGTTCCCCGGCGAATCTGGAAAAATATGTTCAGCGGATCGGCGCGGAGTTACCGGATTATTCTCCGCCGGCCCATCGTTTCATAACCGGATTGGCCGACGGCGCGAAGTTGCCCGTGGAACAGGTTTTGATGCAGGGGATTTTGCCCGAGCTGACCCATATCAGCTCGGATCGCGATTGGCCCGGACCCGCCGGCGGATGCACAGCCTGCTGCATCGACCCGGCACACAGCTTAACCGGACGCGCCCTGATCGGACAATGCTGGGATTTTAACCTCGACATTCCAAATTGGTTCGTGGCGAAACTGTGTCCTCCGGCTCCTTGCCCACAAATGCTCATCGTCGGAATAGGCGCTTTTTTCTGCTGCTGCGGAATAAATAAACTGGGCATGGGCGTAACCTTTACTTCCTCCGGTCACTTGCCTAATATCGCACCTGCCGTGGGTATTCCCCTGGTCGCCTTGCTCACCGAAGCCCTTTGCTGCGAAAATTATTACGAGGCCATGGATACGATCTTCGGACCCAAAAAGGCGGGGGCGTTTAATATTCTCCTGGCCGACGGTTATACCAAGATCGCCTTGATCGAAGCGGCGGGGAATCGAGTCGATATGATCGAAGACGAGCCGATCCTCGTCTGCCCAAATCATTATCAGCATCCCGGCATGGTCCTATCGACGAATCAGGACTTGAATCCCGCCGATCCACCGGCCCGGGAATTTGCCCGAAGCTCGCTCGCCCGCGCAGAACGACTTCGGTCACTCCTTAAAAACAAGCCAGCCATCGGAGTGGATTACCTCAAACAATGCCTGGCGGATCATGAGAATCTTCCCTTGTCGATTTGTGCCCATGAGCAAGGAACCATCCTGCATTTTCGGACCCAGGGGGCCATGATCCTGGAACCTGCATTGAAGACAATTCACTTTAACCCCGGCCCGCCTTGCCAGGGAGAATTTGAAACCTTCACCCTGTAATTTGGGATATTCGGTCGCAGGGCATGCAACGGCCTGAACCGGCACCTTTGGTTTTCCTTTGCACCACCAGAAAACCCTTTTGTTCGCCCCATAGAAGCAACCATTTCTCACTCTATCATTCTCAAGAATGTTAGAATGAGCTTAACAATGACACAAACCTCTTTTCCCAATTTTATTTGCCGAGGATTGATCCAGCCGATATAATAAATTTGTGGTTTCAGCATTAATGGTGCGCCAAGATTTTCGGGCCGGATACGAGCCGCGACCGTGAGGGAGCGGGTTACAAAAATAATTACCCGCTCCCTCACGGTCGCGGCTTGTATCCGGTTCACCTCGCCCAATCGCCGGAGAAGGTATTGCTATGAAGGTAAAACGGATTATTCGGGTTGTCGATTCGCACACGGCCGGTGAGCCGACGCGGATTATCGTCGATGGATTTCCGAGGGTCAAGGGTTCGACCATGGCCGAGCGGATGGAATACCTGCGAACAAAGATGGACTGGTTGCGAAAGTCCCTGATGCGGGAGCCGCGGGCCCACCGGGATATGTTCGGTGGGATTTTGCTGCCTCCCATCGACCCCCAAGCCGATGTTGCGGTAATCTATATGGATGGCGGGCTTTATTATAACATGTGCGGACACGCTTCGCTGGGGATATGCGCGATGATGGTGGAAACGGGACGGATTGACGTTACACAATCCAAAACCCTAGTAAAGTTGGAGACGCCCGCCGGCATCGTGGAAGGAACGGTCATCACCGACGAGGACCGCCAAGTCAAGGAAGTTAGTTTGGTTGACGTTCCTTCGTTCGCCTGGGCGATGGATCAACAAATCGACCTTCCCGGACACGGAAAGATTATGGTGGACATCAGTTATGGAGGCAATTTTTTTGTGATCGTCGACTATCTCCAGCTCGGTCTTAAAAGTATTGACCCGGAATATACCGATGAACTGATTCGTTTGGGAATAGCGGTTCGCCAGGCGGCCAACGAGCAGATCAAGGTTCAGCATCCCACCCTCGAGCATATTCGGATCATCGATATTTGCATGATTACGGCCCCACCCTCCGGTCCTCATGCCGATGCCCGGAATATCGTGATCCTGGGCCAAGCCCAGGCCGACCGGTCACCCTGCGGAACGGGCACCTGTGCTCGCATGGCCCTTTTGCATCGAAAAGGAAAACTTCCTGTCGGACAGACATTTTTGCATGAAAGCTCAATCCGGTCCGTCTTCAAAGGAGAAATTTTAGCCGAAACAAAGGCCGGGAATATTCCCGCCATCATTCCGCAGATTACTTGCCGGCCCTTCCTGACCGGTTTTCATTCGTTCGTAATCGATCCCGACGATCCTTTTGCCGAAGGTTTTACCTTATCATAATTTTACATAAAGGAACCAAGATGAAGGACGAATTCTCCTTCGCCCCCCGCATCATCCGCAGCCCCTGGGCCGATTTCTATCACACAGAAATCGAAACCGCCCTCCAGACCCATCCCGACGATTACCTCAAGGAGATCGCCGATGAAGGCTTTAACGGAGTCTGGCTCCACGGGGAACTAAGACACCTGGTTCCCACCAATCTCTTTCCCAATGTCGGCGCGAAACCCGTGGACCACCTTCGCCGCTTTACGGACAAACTCCGCAAACATAATCTTAAGCTGTACTTCTACGTCTGTGAACCCCGGGGCCTGCGGGCCGAGGACCCGTTCTGGAAAAAATATCCGCAGATCAAGGGCCAACCCGTGGAGTTTAAAAACATCAGCCCCGAAGCCGACGGTATTTACTACGCCCTGTGTTCCAGCACTCCCGCCGTTGGCGAATACCTCGAAGAAGGAATGTACAACCTTTTCCACCGAGTTCCCGGACTGGGCGGCATCTTCTGCATCACCGCCAGCGAGCTCCATACCCACTGCTACTCACATTACTCGAACTCTCCGGAAGTTTGTAAGGATCCAGCGTATTCCGACTGGATGCAAACAAACTTTACCTGCCCACGCTGTCGGGATCGCGACCCCATCGATGTCGTCGCCGAGATCATCACCCAGATGAACCGCGGCGTCAAGCGGGCCGCTCCCGCCGCCGACGTCATCGCCTGGACCTGGAGCTGGGTCATTCTTGAATCTGACCCCCAGAAAAAACTTATCAGCAAACTGCCCAAGGACGTCATCCTGATGTCCGATTGGGAGCGGGGCGGCCAAAAAAAGGTCTGCGGCAAGACCTTTCCCCTTGACGAATACAGCTTTTCCTATCCCGGCCCATCCCCACGCTACAAAAAGCAGCTTTCCCTTGCCCATAAAAATGGCTTGCGCATGATGGCCAAGATTCAGATCGGAACCACCCATGAGCTGGCTTCCGTTCCGTACCTGCCGTTACCGCACCTGCTGGCCACGAAACTCCAGCGGATGCAAAAGAACAAGGTGGACGGTTACCTGGGCTGCTGGATCCTTGGCGGAGACGTGTCGCCCATGAGCAAACTCACCGGCAAAATGTCCCGGTGGCCTCAACTCTCACCGACCGACGCCATCCGACAGGTCGCCGACGAGGAGTTCGGACCCACGTCCGCCGGTTCCATCGTCCAGGCTTGGCAAAAATTTTCCAACGCCTGGCGCGAGTATCCCTTCAGCGTCTCGTTCATCTATTGGGGACCGATCAACTGGGCCGTTGCCTACCCGCTTTCCTTGAGCCTTAAAAAACGACCCAGGATCGCCGGTTGGATGCCACTCCCGCGAGACGAGAAGGGCCGCCTGATCTCCGGCGACAACTACGACACCTGGCTTAGCCCATTCCCCCCTAAAAGTGTTGTCGGAGCCTTTGATGCTTTATTGGAAAAATGGGGCCAGGGGATCAACCTCCTGGAGCAGGCGATGGAAAACGACCCGGACAATCAACGTCTGAAGAAAGAACTCAATTTGGCCCGCCATATCGCCTTGTCGATCCGCTGCACCATCGACCTCGTGGAATTCTTCCCCCTCTATCGAAAATACCAAAAGGCGACAGATTTCAAATCCCAGGCTCCGTTCCTGAAAAAGCTAACCAAAATTTTTGAACGGGAATTGGCCTACACCACCGAAGCCCGCGCCTTGGTCGCTTTCGACCCCCGTCTGGGTTTCCACCCCGAGGCCAATGAACATCTCTATACCCTTGAAGACATTGATTATAAAATTTGGCTTTTACGAAAGACCCTGTCCTCGGCCTCAAGGCGATAAAATTTATAATCGTCCCAACAACCGCAGCAATCCATCCAAAATCGTGATCGGATGCGGAGGGCAACCCGGAATATATAAATCCACCGGCAACATGCTATCTGCGCCATTGCCAACTTCTGCATGATCGCGATAAGGCCCGCCGGAAATCGCACACGTGCCGACGGCGATGACAATCTTGGGAGCCGGCGTCGCATCGTAAGTTTTCTTCAACGCCAACCGCATGTTCCGCGGCACCGGACCGGTCACCAGCAATCCATCCGCGTGCCGAGGCGAGGCCACGAATTGAATCCCAAATCGGCCAAGGTCAAAAACAACCGTGGTGAGCACATTCGTATCCGCTTCGCACGCACCGCACCCGCCCGCGCTCACCTGCCGTAATTTCAGCGACCGACCGAAAATCCGGCGGGTCTGTTTCTCCAACGCCTCCGCCAGTTTTAATGTTTCATCTTTCAGCACAAGGTCCTCGCGCGTTCGTGCCGCCAGACGATAGTCCCTCGAAAACGTAATCGCTCCCCGCGAACATGCCTTTTCACAATCACCGCAAAACAGGCATCGTCCAAGATCGATATTCCCGTGGGTAATTGCCTCCGTCGGACAGGCTTGGGCGCATGTCTGACATCCCTGGGGGCACTTCGACCCATCGACCGTAGGACGACCGCGAAACCGATCCGGCAGCACCGGCTCACCTTTCGGAAAAGTGATGGTCTTGTGTCCTTGTTGTATTCGAGCCAAAATCTCTTTCAGCATCGCGGCATCCTATAAATCATGTCCGCAGTAGGACAGGTTAAAGCTTTTATTACACAATGGAAAATCTGAAATCTGCTGATCGCGCATCGCCATCGCCAAACCCATCCAATTATGGAACGACGGATCGACAATTTTATAATGCGACAAGCGGCCATTCTCGCCGGTCTGGGCCGTATGACAAATCTCCCCTCGCCAACCTTCCACCAGCGAAACTACAAATTGATTTGCCGCCGTTTCTTTCGCCACCGCGCAGAGGAGTCCCTCCGGCAGCATTTCCAGTTGGCTTTTGATAAACGTGATCGACCGCTGAATCTCCAACCACCGCACATAGGCTCGGGCAAAAACATCGCCGGTGTTCCACGTCGAAACGGGGATTTGAGAAAACCGAAAAATCCCGCTCGGAAAATCAAACCGCACATCGCGTTCCACACCGCACGCCCGGGCGGCCAATCCCACCAGACCGATTTCCTCACAGGTCTCTCTCGACATCCGTCCAGTCTGCTCAAAACGTCCCATGACCGAGTGCGTTTCCCACAGCAGGTTCACCGCCACCGTTACGTCTTTGAGCGCGTTATCCAATCGCTCAAGCAGTTCGTTGCTCCGCTCTTTTTCCAGATGAAACCCCACCCCGCCCGGCCGCACCAAAGCTCGCCCGAATCGACTCCCGCAAACCAGTGCCGTCATATTCAAAAAATCACCGCGAATTCGTCCGCAGTACGACGCGGTCGGTAAATACCCCACGTCACCGGCCAACGCGCCTAAATCGCCCGTATGATTCGCCAGCCGTTCCAACTCCAGGGCAATCCCGCGAATCGACTGAGCGCGAACGGGAACGCGGCAATCCGTCATCGCCTCCACCGCCTGGCAATACGCCAGCGTATGCCCGACCGTCGTATCACCCGCGGCCGTCTCCATATAATGGATCGTCCGTTTTCCCGGTCCGCCGACCATCGCCCGTTCCACCCCGCGATGCTGGTATCCGAGAGAAATTTCCAAGTGCAAAACATTTTCACCGTGGCATTGAAATCGAAAATGCCCCGGTTCGATGATCCCTGCGTGCACCGGACCGACCGCTACTTCGTGAACCTCGTCTCCTAGCACCTGGAAAAAATCCGTTACGTCCGATCTAATCGGTTTTAACCACGGGTGTCCTTTGGGCACGATACCCCATTGCTCGGCAATCTCGCGTTCGAACCAATGAGCCTGCGGGCAATCGGGAGTCAGCGAAGGATACGATTCGCCAACCACCGTGGACACAACGCCCAACGTTCCCTCACCGTCCCGCCCCACGACAGCGACCAGCCGGATATGATCGTTCGCTTCCGGCTGACCAAACAAAGAGACGATCCGCTCACCGGAGATTGCGTCGCGAAATTCCGCCAGGCTTAGCTGAGGAACCTCTTTTGCGTTGACCGCTTGACCGTTATATATAGATAGCATCAGTTTCCTCCCAGCCCGCGCGCCACTTCATGAAGGACACTGCTGACTGCCGGTGGAATGTAAAGCCCGAGCATCAGAATCAAAACACAAAAGACGGCGGGCGGAATGATCGCCAGATACGCTTCCCCTTTGGCCGGTCCTGATACCCCGTCCGAAGGCCGACCCTGGGCCATTTTCAGAACTGTGCTCGACATTCCCACAAAAATCAGTGACAGCAAACTCAATAGCGCCACCGCGATCCACGTCCGCCCCTGATCCAACATCGCCTTGACGATCGTAAATTCGCTTAAAAATATTCCAAAAGGCGGCAGGCCCGTGATGGCCAGAAATCCCGCTATCCACAGCACTCCGGAAATCGGGATCACTCGCAGCACTCCGCGGACATCCGACGCTGTTTTCGTTTTATAGACAGCCAGAATATTTCCGGCCACAAAAAACAGCATCGCCTTGGTCAGCGAATGGTTCACCGCGTGAAGCATCGCTCCGAACGTTCCCGCCCCGCCCAGACCGACGCCCAACGCGAGAATCCCCATGTGCTCCACGCTCGAATACGCCAGCATCCGCTTATAATCGATCTGACCCAGAATAAACACGGCCGCCCAGCCGATTGAAAAAAGTCCGAATAAGATCAGCAAATTTTGGCCGAACAAATCCTGCCCCGCGGCAGCGCACACCTGTTGGGCACGCAAGATTCCCAAAAATGCACAATTGAGCAACGCACCGGAAAGAAGGGCCGAGACTACGGAAGGCGATTCGCTATGGGCATCGGGCAGCCAGGTGTGAAGGGGAGCCAATCCCATTTTCGTTCCGTATCCTACCAGGAAAAACAAGAACGCCGCCTTCAGCCACGGGACGTTCAAATGCCCGCCGTCCCGGATCAAATCTTTCAGCACCAGAGCCGTGGACTCCCCGCCCGATTTCGTCGCGGCGGCCGCCAGAAAAAAATTCCCCAGCAGCGCCAACGCGATTCCCACGGAACAAATCAGCAAATATTTCCAGGTCGCCTCCAATGATCGATGGTGGCGATGAAAGAAAATTAAAGGAGCACTGGCGAGGGTCGTGGCTTCCACCGCTACCCACATAAGACCGAAATGCTGGCTTGTGGTCACCAGCGTCATGGTCGTCAGGAACATCAGGAGGCATCCGGTAAACACCGCTTCCGGAGCGTTGGTGAATAAAAACCCTTCTTCGAAATCCTCTCGCTTGCCGGGTTTTTCCGTCCTTAAATATCCGACAGCGTAAACTGCCGCCGCCAGAAATAAAATGCTCGTCATGCTCAAAAATAAAAGTCCCGGGGCATCGAGCATGAGCCAGCCTCGCAACGTCGGGCCAGGACGAACCCACCAGGCCGATAGTGTCAACGTCGTATGCGCCATCGCCGTCGCAACCAAAATTCCTCGCCGAAGAGCGTCTTGTCGAATCGCGAACGCCAGCCCGGCGGCGACGAGGGGAATAAGTATCAGCAAAAATATCATTCGCTTTAGCTCCTCAGGCTCGACAACTGATCGGTATCGATGTGATCAAATTCCCGGTTGATATGAAATATGATGATCCCCATCACAAATACCGCCGCGAATACGTCCAGCAAAATTCCCATTTCCACCAGCAGCGGTTGCTTTTGCGCCAGGGCTACACCGAACGTATAAATCCCGTTTTCCAGCACCAGATACCCTAACACCTGTGTTAATGCCTTTTTCCTGCTGACGATCAAAAACAATCCCACCATGATCGTAAAAAGGGCGACCGGAACCACCAATGACGGGGCGATCTGGGGACTCAACGGCAGCCGCGAACTTACCCAAAAACATGTCGCCAAGGCCAGCGGTCCTGTAACCACTGAAAGACCGTACCCAACGAACGGCTCGTCCTCACGGGAGTCGTTACTCTCCCGAAGCGTTCGCGACAGCAGCCAGGGAAACACTCCGCCCTTTAAACCCATGATTGCTCCCGCCAGCAGCCAGAGGTGGATTTCACCCCAATTCCTATGCAGGAAAAGCGGCAACAAGCCCAGGGCGATTCCCTGGATCGCCACTACACGGATGCACGTTCCCAGCCGGCTCGTTCCCAGCAGCATCAGGTTTGTCAGCACCAGAAATACCATGATCGTATCAACCGAGTTATTCACCTTATCGCCTTTCTTCTCTTTGTCATTCTTTTATCGGAGCACCAGGACTAACGCCAAAATCGAAAACGCCGTCGCGCCCAACAGCAGTTGCGGGACACGCAGGAGTTTTAATCTCGCCATCGACGATTCGATGATCCCGACCAGCACGGCCAGCAAGAGCATTCCCGCCACCGCCGCCGGTACGTCGATCCATAAACGCCCGCTGCGGATTGGAACCGCGATTCCAATCAAAACCGCTCCCAGCGCCCAAAGCTTCAGCGATGCCGCGTAAACGATAAACGCAAAATCCGGTCCGCCGTGATCCAGCACCATCACTTCGTGGATCATCGTCAATTCCAAATGCGTGTTCGGATCGTCCACCGGTATGCGGGCATTTTCCGCCAGGAAAACCACAAACAAAGACGCTGCCACCAGGGCCAGCACGGGACTGGCCGCCCCCCACATCGCGGGGCTAACTCCCGTCAGCATGTGGGAAAGGGAAAGATAATTCGTCTGGCGGGCCAATGCGGCCAATCCCATTAAAAGGGCCGGTTCCGCCAGGGCGGCGAAGGTGACTTCGCGGCTCGCGCCCATTCCCTCAAACGCTGAACCGGTATCCAGGGCGGCGAGCACAGTGAAAAATCGCATGATCCCAAAAAGATAAGCAAACAGGATCAAATCGCCTTTAAATGAAATTGCCGATTCCGCGGCACCCAAAGGCACGAGCAGGATCGCAGCGAGAATCGCGCTTAGTCCGATCACGGGTCCTGCGCGGAATAACCAGGTGGTCGTCCTGCTGTATACAGCTCCTTTTTGCATCAGTTTCCACAAGTCAAAATAAACTTGCAGCAGCGGCTGGCCACGCCTACCCGCAAAAATCGCCTTGGTTCGATTGATCACGCCCGGCAGCAGCGGGGCCAGTATGATCGCCAGCATTATATTGACATAAGGTTCAACCACGTTTTTACCACAACTTCCAAATTAAGAGTATCCACAGAGCCAGGGCGATATAGAGCACATACATCTGTACCCGGCCATGCTGCAACCACCTTAGTCTGTCGACAATCGTTTCAATTGCACCAAACACGGGACTATAAATATATTTCTGACCGGTATCGGGGGTATCCGTATGCAAGGAGGCCGTTTGCGGAAAAACTCCTTTCGGCGCCGAAAAATGATTTTGGGTCCGAAGAAACATTCGAAATAGAAAAACCAAAGGCTGGGCAAACGAGGAAGCGGTATATTGCATTCGGACCGTTGGTTTGGCGTATCCGCAATCCCAGGTTCCGTTTTCTGTCACCGGGCGTCTTGCCAGTATCCGCCATCTCACAACGGCGATGGCCGTGGCCAGACCGACGAAAACAGCGGCGACTTCGACAAAGCGCAGAAGGATTCCCTGGGCACCGGCAATCTGTGTTGTAACGATCAATGGTGAAAGATGTGTCAGGTCGCCCAGGACCCGAATTCCAGCGCGGATCACCATCGGTGAAAAAAATCCCAGGAAAATACATCCGCCGGCCAAAATCAGCATCGAGTAACGCATCGCCGGTCCCGCCTCATGGGCATGGGCCGCGGCGCTGGTTCTTGGCTCACCGAGAAAAACCATTCCAAACGCCTTGGTAAAACAGGCCGCCGCCAACCCGCCGATCAGGGCCAAACCACCGATCACGCTTAAAAGGGGAATGATCCCCTGGACGCCGGTCGGGATCGGACCTTTGAATACGCCCAGGTAAATCAAACATTCACTGACAAATCCGTTGAGCGGAGGAAGGCCTGAAATGGCGATCGCGCCGATTAAAAACGTCAACCCGGTCCACGGCATGCGTTTCATTAATCCGCCCAGGTGATCGATATTCCGTGTTCCGGTTCCGTGCAGGACGGCGCCTGCTCCCAGGAAAAGCAGACTCTTAAAAGTCGCGTGATTGAGCACGTGGAAAAGTCCGCCCGCGAATCCCAGAACCGCCAGGGCCGGTGAACCGATATTTATTCCCAGCAACCCCACGCCCAGACCTAAGGTAATAATCCCGATATTTTCCACGCTGCTGTAGGCCAGCAGACGCTTTAAATCGTTTTGGGCCAGGGCAAACAACACGCCCAGCAGACCCGAACTTAATCCGATCCCGATGAGCACCCAGCACCACCATTGCTGAGGTGGACCGATCAGTTGAATTGCCCGAAGCAACCCGTAAATGCCGGTTTTGATCATCACCCCCGACATGACCGCGGAGACGTGACTCGGAGCGGCGGGATGCGCCTCCGGCAGCCAGACGTGTAACGGCATGAATCCCGCCTTGGTCCCGAATCCCACCACCGCCAGTAAAAACAAAATTCCCGTCAGCGCCGGAGCCACCGGTCCGATCCGGTCAAAGTCCAACGTTCCGGCTTGCCTGCCCAGCAGAATAAAAAACACGATCAAAAATGCCGTTCCCAGATGCGTTGCCACCAGATATGTCCAGCCCGCCTGGCGTACACTTTCTTCTTCATCTTCAAAGGTCACCAGGAAAAAAGACGCCAGCGACATTATCTCCCAGGCGATTAAAAACAGCACTCCGTTACGGGCCATCACCACCATCGCCATCCCCGCCGTCAGCAGGGAATAGAAAAACCACGGCGGGCCCAGCCGTTTGGTGTCTCGATAGTGCAGCAGGTATTCCCCGCCATAAATTGCCGCCACCGCCGACAGACCAAAAATCGGAATGAGAAAAAAGGCAGACAATGCGTCGATTTGCACAAAAAAAGATCCGTAGGGAATATCCCAGGGGACATGGAGCGTTTTTATCTGTGATCCAAGCAGCACTTTGACAGCAGGGATCAACCCCAGCAGACAGCCGACAACCGTTCCACCTGCTCCGAAAACCGTGCACAACCGAGGTTTTTTATATGTTAAAAGCGCCAAAAGTCCGCCAAAGACCATGACGGCCAGCGCAGAAAGCTCCAAAACCATTTAATTCGCTCCGTTCCCTCCGTCGGCTGGTTTGGCCGGCTCCAGATTGGATTCCACACGCCGCGCTTCGTTCATGATTTGGTCACGAGACCCTTCCCGCTGAATCGCGTCTTTGAATCCGGGGTCGCGCAGGGCAAACGCCAGTCTGGAAAGTAAAAATAAATGAGCCCGGACTGTCGGGCTGATCATGGTAAATAGACATTTGACCGGCTGATTATCCAGGGCGCCGAACTCAATCGGTTGTTCCAGAAAGCACAGGGTAATCATCGGCCTGGGAACATGAAGGACGATCGGGTTACGCACGTGGGGAATCGCAATGCCCTCGCCGATCCCGGTTGAAGCCATCGCTTCCCTCGCCAAAAGGACTTGCAGCAAAAAGTTGCGGTCCACCTCTTCCGGCAGCCTCATTACTTCCACCACCGCCTTGAGGGCTGATTCTTTATCCCGACCTTCCAGCCTGTAGTAGACCCCGCCCGCCATCAGCGCATCGACCAATCCCGGCGCAGTAATCGAAGCACTTTCCGGTTCGTGGAAAATATCCACCGACACGTTAATTCGTCGGGAGGTAGCCCATTCCAAAAGTTCCGCCCGGTTGAACCGGTAATGATTGCTCACCCGGTAGGCGGGCAGGTTTCCCTGCTGAACCCATCGATAAACGGTTTTCTCGTTGACGTTTAAAAGCTTTGCTACGTCGCGGACACCAAGTTGCATTGTTTACTCTTCTTGTACAATTAGTTAGTCGCTTAGACAAAGTGGGACACAGTAACGCTTTTGGTCGGGATTGTCAAGCGGTTTCCGCCAAACCGGCTTTTAGTTTTTTGTAAGTTTTGTCCAGAGCTTCGGGAATGACGCGGACATCGTCGAGGACGGACATGAAATTGGTATCCCCGGACCAGCGGGGGACGATATGCATGTGGAGATGATCGGGCAGTCCGGCTCCCGCGCATTGACAAAGATTCAGCCCGACATTGAACCCTTCCGCCTGGATTACGGTTTCCAGCAGGTGTTTCATTTTTCTAAGTAATTGCATGAGTTCCAGCAGGACTTCGTCGCTCATTTTTTCAATGTCGCATTGATGCTCGTAAGGGGCGATCAGCATGTGTCCGGTCGTGTATGGGAATCGATTTAGGATGACGCAGCAATTCGCGCCACGATATAGCAGGTAATTTTTTTCATCCTCATGAGGGTTGTCCCGAGCGCGGCAGAGAAAACACGTTCCTTTTGGCTCGGACAACTGCTTGATATATTCCATTCGCCACGGTGCCCAAATGTTCTTATTGAAATCAACCATACTAAAATTATTCCTGGTCTCTTAATTTGGATAAAACTGCGTTTTTCATTATATCTATGGGAATGAAAAATTCCTCTTTTTGTTCACGGTTAAACCAAAGATTTATCTGCTGGGCGGCCTGATAAACGAGCATATCGGCTCCATTGACGGGGAGGGCTTGGGCTTGTCGGGCGTATTGTAGAAGCCGGGTTTCCAGGGGATTATAGACGGTATCGAAGACTATCATGCCCGGTCGAAGGGCCGACGAGTCGAGAGGACACTCTTCGATATGGGGGTGCATTCCGAGGCTGGTGCCGTTGATGAAGATTTCAGCCGGGGCGGAATTTCGTTTTTCCCAGGGCACCCAGCGGCATTGGAATTCTTCTGCCAGGGATTGGGCCTTGGCGGCGGTGCGGTTGAAAATAGTCACGTCAGCCCCGGCACTGGTCATGGCGGCCACAATGGCTCGACAGACTCCGCCCCCGCCGAGGACATTGACATGTTTGTTTTTTAAGGCGGATTTATCCACGCCGGCAATGACGCGGAGAGTTTCCAGGACACCGAGGTAGTCGGTATTGTAGCCGGCGAGGGAACCATCGCGGTTGAAGACAAGAGTGTTTACCGCTCCGATTTTTTCAGCCAGGGGATCAATCGAGGCGTTTTGGTTTTTCAAATAGCGGATGGCGTTGGTTTTGTGCGGGATGGTGACGCTCAGACCCACGCAATCCAGCCAGGGCCTCGCGCGCAAACCGTCGATAAACCGGGCAAAATCTTCGTAGGAATCGGCCACGTCGAATTTTAAATAAATCGCGTCCAGTCCCATCTGTTTGTACGCCTGATTGTGCATGATTGGAGAAAGTGAATGATTGACGGGATGGCCGATGACGGCGGCCAGTTGGGTTTTCGGATTGAGATGATCCCAGTTGTATTCCTCTTTCATTTGACCGATCGTCAGTTGTCCCGGAGCGGAGGATTTGTTTTCGGAAAGGGCGGCGAAGATTAGTTCCGCCTGGAATTTTCCCGCCAGCAAGCGAGAGGCAGACCCCAGCGGTCCCATGGCGATTCCCACAGCCGGCTTGGTTGAATTTTTCAGAAAATCGAAAATTAAAAAATTGTCATCGACACTTTTGGCATAGCCGGCAATTTTGATAATATCACAAAAAGGGTCGGCGGCGACTTTTTGAGCCAGGGAAAGAATATCGGGCGAAGTTGCCTGAAAATCATGGCAGGAAAGGATGAGTTTTACATTTTTTCCACCGGTCCGAAGCTGAGAAATTTTATTCAGTAGTCGTTCCTGGGCTTTGCCGGAAGTGGTCCATCGCTGAAATTCGATATCTACGTAATTTCCCCCTGCGCTAATGGCGGCGGACAGTTGGTCGATTTGCGATTCGACGGAGCCGGTAAATTTCCCGCCTTCGCTGCTGTGGCGAAGTGTCCAGAGAATGGGTACAGGGGAATTTTCTACCAGCGATTGATAATCGACCGATGCCAAATAATCGAGCCGAATTTCGACAAGGTCTGCACCCGCCTGGGCAGATCGACGGATGTCGTCGATGGCCTGATTCAAAGACACAGCAGTAATTGGCACGGTCAGCTTGGTCATTACTTTACTCAATAAAAGCTATTATTCAATTTGCGTATAATGTTATCTGTGCCACGGCTGGCTTGTCCAGCCGTGTTTTATAATCTCATCGTTTGAAAAGAGCACGGCTGGACAAGCCAGCCGTGGCACACACATCATTAGCTCTTATGCCTCGCCAGGTAGCGGTTGATGGCGGCGATGTACGCCTTGGCGGAGGCCTCGATAATGTCGGTGCTGACCGCCCGGCCGCGAATCGCTGTGCCATCGATCTGGATTTCCAGATTGACCTCACCCTGGGCTTCCTTCCCACTGGTCAGGGCGCGAATCTGGTAATTCAACAATTTGATCGTTAGGTTGCATATCCGCTGGATCGTTGAATAAACGGCGTCGATCGGACCGTCACCGGTGGCGGCGTCCTGGATGGTTTGGCCGTCGGAATTACGGAGCTTGATGGTGGCGGTGGGCATGACGCCGGTCCCGGCTGTGGTCTGCAACGCCAGCAGTTCCCAGACAAACGGTTCTGTCGTGCTGAGTTCCTCAACGATGGCTTCGATGTCCTCGTCAAAGATTTCCTTTTTCTTATCGGCAAGGATTTTAAACTGATCGAAGGCTTTGTCGATCTGTTCGTCGGACAGATGATAGCCCAGCGCCTCGATCCGTTCCCGGAAGGCATGGCGACCGCTGTGCTTGCCGAGGACCAGTTTGTTGGCGGAAATTCCGACGTCCTCCGGCCGCATGATTTCATAAGTGCTGGCTTCGGCCATAACGCCATGCTGGTGGATGCCGGCTTCATGAGCGAATGCGTTTTCACCGACAATCGCCTTATTCCTCTGGACAAAAATGCCGGTCAGCGACGCTACCAGCCTGGATGTCGGGCAGATGCGAGTGGTGTTGACTCGCGTTTTTAAGTTGTAATGGTCGTTACGGACCTTCAAGGCCATGACGAATTCCTCGAGCGAGCAATTTCCCGCGCGCTCGCCAAGCCCGTTGATGGTGCATTCGACTTGCCTGGCCCCGGCTTTGACGGCGGCGAGGGAGTTGGCCACGCTCAGACCCAGATCGTTATGACAGTGAACGCTGATGACGGCTTTATTTATATTCGGCACTCGCTGACGAAGCATGGAAATGATCCATGAAAAATGATCGGGCACAGCGTAACCGACGGTGTCGGGAATATTGACGGTGGATGCTCCGGCTTCGATTACCGCGGAAACCACCTCCGCTAAAAATGCCGGGTCCGTGCGTGAGGCGTCCTCGGGGCTGAACTCGACATCTTCGACGAGCGACCGGGCGAGGCGGATGGCGTCAACTGACATTTTTACGATTTCTTCACGTGCCCGTTTGAGTTTGTATTTCATGTGGATTTCGCTGGTGGCGCAAAAGATGTGGATCCGAGGCTTGGATGCTTTTTGGAGGGCCTCGGCAGCGGCGCGGATATCTTTTTCCATACTACGGGCAAGACCGGCGACGGTGCAGTTTTTGACGAGTTCGGAAACGGCCTCGACTGCTTCAAAATCTCCGGGCGAGGAGATCGGGAAGCCGGCCTCGATGATATCGACGTTTAATAGTTCCAGCGCACGGGCAATTTCGATTTTTTCCGCCGTATTCAGCGACGCACCGGGCGACTGCTCACCGTCCCTGAGAGTGGTATCGAAAATCTTTACTGTTTCCTGTTCCTGTGTGACCGCTGGTTTTTGTGCCTCGTCTGTCATGACTGGTTACCTCCAAATTCAATTTTCCGGAAAATAAAAAAGCCCCACGATTTTACTCGCAGGGCTGACATTTATGAAAGTTTATTTTAGGTCGGCCCTACGAAAAACGCAAAGGTAGCAATAGAGCCAGGGCAAGCTCCGAAGAACGAATGACGGTTTTGTATGCTGGTTTTTGAACCATATAAGTGCATTATCCCATAACATCGACAAGTTGTCAAACACAATCTTGACGCTGTGGCCGTATGGGGTAGAATAGCAGTCATGGGCTGGTACACAGAACATCGTTTTATAAGTAAGGGGTATGCCATGAAAAAATTCATTCCGATGCTCATTGGGTTTGGTTTATTTGTTCCGGTGCTTTTTGGCGCCCAAGGAAAACCGGCGGCGGAGACGATGATCGATATTTTGCCGCCGGACTTGATGGTAGCCTTTGGAGCCAGCGGCTGGGACCAGATGGAACCGGCGTTTAATCAAAGCGAGCTTGGCCAACTGTGGCATGAGCAGAGCGTCCAGATGTTTTACCAACAGTTAAAAGACTCCGTTTGGAAAAAAATCGAGACGAAAATGACCCAGGAAGGGCAGAAGGCCACATTTGACGCGGGGTTGGCATTTTTGAAACTGGCTTACACATGTCCGGTGGCAATCGGCGTTGGTGAGAAAAGTTCTACGCAGGGTCCGCAAATTTATGGATTTTTAATATTATCGGCGGGGGAGAAACGCACTGCCCTGGCGGGGGCGGTGACGAAACTGGAAGCCACGGCGAAAAAGGGGAAAATAATCGAAGTGAATGTGGGTGGAAACATAATGCACCGGGTGAAAGAGGAGGACGATGGCGCTCCTCCGATTTTGTGGGGATGGTCAGGAAATTATTTTGTAGTGGTGATCAATGACGAGGCGGGCATGATCGCACAATACCTTAACCCCGTGGATAGGCCAATGGTGAAATCAGTATACCTGGAGTCCCTGACAAAATTACCGCCAATGAGCGAAGGCAAGATATTTTACGTTGATTTGCAGACAATCGGGCAGGTTATCAAGGCGAAGCTGGAAGAGGAATCGAAGACAACCACTCATCCCGCCGGCGAGGTGATGCGCGATCTGGGGCTGGGCGATGTTAAGACATTAGTAGCCCGTTCGGGTTTTTCCGGTCCGGATATCGTGGCGGAATCTTTGTTGACAGTGCCCGAACCGCGGGAAGGAATATTTAAATATATTCGCACGGTAAATCTCTCGGCGATGGACCTGGTTCCGGCGGACGCGATCAAAGCGGAGGTGGCGGATGTCGATCTGGCCGGGATTTACGATCTGGCGATGGACACGATCAAAACGGTTAAACCGGAAATATTTTTGACGGTGGAAAAAGAGATCGAGGAATTTGAAATCAAAACCCAGGTCAAAATCCGGCGGGACATTCTGGGCAGCCTCGCGGGGCAGATGGTTTCGTATTCCGTGCCGATGACCGGAATCATGGGGAATCCAGCCATGGGGGGAGGGGTCTTTATGTTGAAATTGAAAAACAGCAAGGATTTTGAAAAATCGATGACCGCCCTGGAAAAATATCTCGCGGAAAAAAGCGAAGGGAAGTTTCAGGCCTCTGAGCAGAAAATAGACGGCCTGACGTTTCATTTCTGGATGGTTCCGCAACTGGCGATGATGCAGGTCGCCCCCGCCTGGACCATCAGCAAGGACCAGTTCGTTCTCGCAACGAACATGCAACTGGCTACCGCAGCCGTCCGGTATGCGACGACTCAAAACGCACAGGCCAGCTCGATCCGATCCACGCCGGGATTTAAAAAAGTTACTGAAAAACTGCCGGAGAACATCATCGGCTTTAAATACATGGACCACAAACTTCAAAGCCGGCAGACAATGCAGGTGCTCCAGCAATTCTGGCCGATGATCGCCATGATACTTCAGGAAAAAGGCTCACTGCAAGTTCCAATGATGCTTCCCCCGGCAAGCGATATTGTCAAGCACATGGGACCGGAAGTGGGTTATTCCTGGTACACCGCCGATGGAATTCGCCGCCACGACCAGGGACCGTTCGTTGAAACCAATGCCTCAGCTCTGGTCGGAGCATCTGTCGGTGCGGCGATACTGCTGCCGTCTTTAGGCAAAGCACGAATGTCCGCAAGAGAAACTGTATCCATGAGCAATTTGAAACAAATCACATTGGCGGGAGTCATGTATGCCCAGGACCATAAGGGGAAAGCTCCTGAAGAGTTAAACCAATTGCAAAAATACCTTGGGTCTTCCACCGTTTTAGAATCACCATCAAAACCCAAGGATTTTGAAGGGCCAAGCTATATTCTCGTGCCAATACTGGAAATAGACTCTCCGCCCAATACGGTTTTTATTTATGAGAATCCCGCCTTTGCTGGCGAGAAGATCAATGTGGCGTTTGTGGATGGTCGCGTGGAGCGTATGGATCGGGACATGTTTTTATCATCCCTGGCCAATACCTACAAGCGATTAGGCAAACCCATGCCGGAGATAAAATTTTCAAAGGCAGGGAAGGGATGGTCGCTGAATAATCTCTTTGAATCAGACAAACCAACCACCCAGGCAACGACTGTTCCGACAAAGGAAGAATAATTGTAACCGCCACCCATTGTGCCACGGTCGGCTTGTCCGACCGTGTTCTTAAAACACGACTGGACAAGCCAGCCGTGGCACAATGCACGGGCTGAATGGTTACATCATCTTATTATCTATGGGTGTAGTTTTCATTTTACGTAGTCCTTATGCAGAATCTTTGAGGCAAAGGTAATGCGACCAAAAGTTTTCCCATCGACCGGATTTGACCGCCGTCCGCAAACGGAGGATGTGATTGCCAC
>JBAZZQ010000035.1:0-43839 GCA_041658725.1 Phycisphaerae bacterium
TTGGACGAATGTGACGACGTTCACCGGCGGATCGGTCGCGATGTTCACTCCTGGCAAACTTTCGATCGGACTGATTGGTTCTGCCAGCTCCGACGGGCTACCGTTGATGGATAATTTGCAGGTGCAGAACGTTCCCGAACCGGCAACGATGATCCTTCTAAGCTTGGGTGGACTTTTGCTGAGAAGGCGCAAATAGTTTTGGGTTTTGAATTTCGGGCTTAAAGACAATGTATCGCGGCGGAGTGTTTCACCTCGCTTCGCCGCCTTGGGAAGATTGTTGTCGGTAACTATGTGAACCTTGTATTTCAAGCAGGAAGGTTCTGCTGACGGGAAACCTTTTAAAAAGGAGATTGTCATGAAAAGAGTACTATTGGGAATGATGGTGTCAGGGCTAATTTTAACGCTTCTGGCGGGAACGGCATCGGCGACGATCCTTTTGTCGGAGGATTTTGAAACCGGGTTTACGGATGGGATTTCCGTTAATGGGATCAACGGATGGACAAGTGGCGCTCCCACTAATTTGGGCGTCTCGGTTAAGCCAAACTATCCAATTTCTGTCCCGCTGCTTTCGGGAAGCCTTGTCGTTGCACGGCCTTTGGATTGGGGACTCTGGGGGCGTGCCACCAAGAATCTTTCCGCAACTCCAACCGAGGCGGTCATCGAAACGAGTTCGTACTTCACTTTCAACAATCAGGACGCCAATAGCGGCGGCGGCACGGCGGAACTGTGGCTGAAGAAGGGGACTGGCTCCGGCACGCAATACATGAGCGCTGCATACGCCAAAAACGGCAGTAAAAGCTTTACGGTCGGATACGAGAATGCCAGTGGGCAATGGGAAATGCCGGGGGAACTCCCGAGCTTTTCGGTTCCCTTTGATAAGGCCAAGTGGTACCAGATGAAAATGACTTTGAACACAGCGACCAAGGCCATGTCCTGGGACTACCGAGGGCAGGATGGTTTGGGCGGTTGGACGGCTTGGACGAATGTGACGACGTTCACCGGCGGATCGGTCGCGATGTTCACTCCTGGCAAACTTTCGATCGGACTGATTGGTTCTGCCAGCTCCGACGGGCTACCGTTGATGGATAATTTGCAGGTGCAGGATATTCCCGAAAAGATGCTCGTGGTTACTCCCGACAGCCGGAGCGTATCCTCCGCGTCGGGAACGACGACGTTTGAGGTGCAAAACGTCGGCACGGGAAGCGGCATGGGTTGGACGGCCGAGGTGACCGGCGGTGGAAGTTGGCTGTCCATCTTCTCCGGCGGCAGCGGCACCGACAACGGAACGATCACGTTGAATTTAACGGAAAATACAAATACCGAGAATGGCCGAACCGGGACCGTCCGCGTAACCGCTTTGGGCGTGGAAGGCAGTCCGAAAGACGTAACGGTGGTTCAGTCCAAACGCGGAACTACCTTGACTTTATTGTATGAGGATTTTGAGAGCGGGTTTACCGAAAATACCTCGGTCAATGGGATCAACGGCTGGACGGACACTTCTGTCTCCCCCCAGGCCGTAGTTACCTCGACAGCAACGGGGATGGAAACCTTTGTCCCGCAGTTGCCGGATAGCAGCTTCGTCGGACGGGCGCTGAATTCCGGATATTGGGCGAGTGCCACCAAGAATCTTTCCGGAACCCCCACCGAACCGACCATCGAGACGAGCGCCTACTTTACTTTCAACCAATTCAACGGGAATACTGTGGCTGTGGAACTGTGGCTTAAGGGAGCGACGAACGGCAGCATGCAGTACATGTCGCCGGGGCGCAATCCGGAAAAAACGGGCATGCACTTTACGATTGGCTACAAGAATGCCAGCGGAACGTCTGAAACGGGACTCCCAACCTATTTGGCTTCCTTGGACAACACCTCGTGGTATCAGATGAAGATGACGTTGAACACAGTGACCAAGGCCATGTCGTGGGATTACCGGGGCCAGGACGGCTCGGGCGGTTGGACGGCCTGGACGAATGTGGCAACGTTTACCGGAACCGGCACCATGTTCACTCCGGTTAAAACGGATATCGGAATCTATTTTACCGATGGCAATAATAACCGACCAATGGTGGACAATTTCCTGGTCCTAAATATTCCGGACAACCCCCCGCCGCCGGCGGCCATGCCGACGTTTTCTCCGGAGGGCGGAGCTTATGCGGTTTCCCAAAATGTGGAGCTCAGTAGTATAACTCCGAATGCAATCATTCGGTATACGACGGATGGCAGTTATCCCCTGGACAATGGTACGCAGTATACGACCCCGATCACGGTCAACGATAACCTTACGATAAAGGCCCGCGCCTGGGCACCGGGCTATGACCCCAGCGTGGTGAACAGCAACATCTATATAATTACCGCCGGGCCGTACAGGCGACCCGCTTCCATCCCGCAGGGAACGGTTACGGTTGACGGTGATCTTGCCGACTGGGCGGGCGCCCTCTGGGCCCCTCTGGATACGGTCTATAATAGCACCTACCCCTTCGATATTGACGAAGCATGGTATTCGGCCAAATGGTCCGCCGACGGCAGCAAGGTGTATATCGCCGTCAAAGTCTTTGATACGGACCACAAATTTACTGACACCCCCTACCCCGGTTGGAATGATCAAGACGGGGTGGAGCTGTATATTCATACCACCGGACCAGGCCCGGTCGATTACAGCCTCACTCAAGCCGACGCCCAGCAGTATTCCGTCAGAATCAAGAACGGCAATCGCTCGCAGGTCTGGTCGGTCTTGAGGGACAATGTGTCGATTCCCACCCAGGCGGGCTTCGATGCGGCTGGACGGGAAGACGGCGATTGGCTGTATTACGAGGCGGCGCTTACTTCGTTCAAGGTCTTTTCGCTATCGGGCGTGGGAATGACTCCGTCAGAGTTGTCGGCCAATCAACTCATCGGGCTTGATGTGGTTGTTGTTGGTCATGATGCCTCGACCTATACCGGATCGCTGGCGGAAAACGATATGGTGGACAAGTATAAAAACTACACCATGTTCGGTCTGCACAAGCTGGTGGTCTACACCACGGTCGATCTTGCCGCAGTGCTGGCGGCGATGGATACAAAGACCAACGAACTGAACTGGAACGGCGATGTGGATTACGACGGTGACGGCGAGATTACCTCGACGGACCTGTCGTACGTGTTGAGCAATATGCAGTAAGCCGAGGATTCAGACAAGAAAACGCGGCGGTTTGCCTCACCGCGGACCGTCGCTTTACCTGTGCTAAGGAGCTATAAAGGCAATGAAAAGAAAAAACGGTTTTACCTTGATTGAACTGCTGGTGGTGGTGGCGATTATCGCTGTCCTGATTTCCATCCTGCTTCCTGCTTTGGCCAACGCCCGGGAGTCCGCCCGAAAAGCGGTTTGCCAGGCGAACTTGAAGCAGATCGGAATTTTTGAATCGCTTTATATCCAGGAGAACAATGAGGTTGTTCCACCGGCGCTTTTGGGTCCAGCCCACTGGTGGGTGCCAAGTCTTTCAAACTTCTGTCAGATAATCACGGGAAGTAATCCCTGGTTGGTTGTGGAAGACACTGCGGGATGTCCGCGAGCCAACCTGGTCAACTGTCCTTCCGCAAATTGGCCACAGGCGGGCTATGCGCGGTACCAGATCGAATACGGGCGGTCGTACGGCTGTGGAGACGAATGGGACGCGCCTTTGTTGAAGCTCGGGCAAGTCATTAATCCCTGGGAAAAGGTGTCCATGGTTGATGTGAATTGGTATGTTTTAGGATCGTTCTGGCGCGTCCGTGGAGATTCGATGTACTCCGGTTACTTTTGGGGAAATGCGATCGCGTGGCTTCATGGGGAGCAGGCGAATTTTTTATTTTTGGATGGCCATGTCGCGGCCCACGGGCGAAAAACACCCGCCGGCAAGTGGTTCTGGCCGCGAAAAGAATAAGTCCTTCTCTTTCCAACTCAAAAGCGTTGTCCGTGCCTCCATTGTTTCCTGTGTCTGACTTTCATTTCTTTTAAAACGGAGCAAAATCATGCTGAACTGTGTATTGAGCTGCCTTGTGCTGACGATGGTCGCTGGGATTGAGGCGTCTGGAGCTAATATGGCTTTAAATTGTCCATACACGTTTATTCCGGAAGCCAACTACACCTACACCCAAGATGACGGGGACAAGGTCCAATTGACGGATGGGAAAACCACGAAGACGCAATGCCTGTGGACGGACCCGCTTTCCGTCGGCTGGTCCTGGGTGAACACGGTAACGATCACGGTGGATCTGGGAAAAGTCCAGCCGATCACGGGGGCAGGGTTTTCGACGGCCTTCGGACGGGCGGGGGTAAACAGCCCGTTTTCAATTTACCTCCTGGTCAGCGATGACGGTAAGGAATTTTATTTTCTCGGCGATTTGATGGTGGCAGGCGTCAAGAACGGGTCCCCATCACCGACCGGATACATGACGCATGTATTTGGGGCGATGAATCTGCCCGGACGGGGACGGTACGTTCGGTTTGTGGTGATTCCGAGCGGTACGTATGTTGTGTGCGACGAGGTAATGGTGTATGGGGGAAAAGACGATCAAAAAGACCTTCCCCGAGGAAAACCGGTCGCGGATATTTCCGAACTCATTCGGCAAAGGAAGCTGACGACCATCGTCCAGGGTCGATTGGCCGGTGATTTGTCGGCGCTGGAACGATTGCCGGGATTCGAACGTCAGGAATCTCTATGGCGGGAAGTTTTGACAATGCCGGAGGTCAAGGCGATCCAGTGGCGACAGGGCCTGCCCTACAACAAACTGCATCGAAAAATATGGTCCACCCATGCGGCTTGGGCCCAAAAGCAATTTAAGAATCGGGACCAGCGTCTGCTGATCTGGACCCAGAACCGATGGTGCGATGTTCATCCTTTCGACCTGCCAACGCAAAAGCGATTGGAGAATGCCGCTATTGACATTCGAATGATGGATGGAGAATACCGGTCGGCGGTATTGAATCTGACGAACCTGTCCGAGCAGCCGCAAAATGTCACGCTGACCTGCAATCTCGGCCAGGGATTTCCAGCCGATGCCGTTTTGATGCGCGAGGTCGTCTTTACGGAAACCCAGGGCCGCAAGATCGTCGGTCATGCCCTGCCGGAAGCGAAACGAACTGAAAAGGGCTGGCAGACAAGCATTCCTGCCGGAACGACGCGCCAGATGTGGATTACCCTTCATCCCCAGGGAGTCAAGGCAGGTTTGTTTGCTGGAACCATTCAGGTATCGTGTGACGGTCCAAAGGCTAGGCAGGAGGTTCCGATACGATTGAAGGTAGAGCCGTTGCGGTTCCCCGAAAAACCGACGTTGATGACGTTGACGTGGGATTATTGTCACGAAGGAGGGTATATTCGGTATGACAATACCAGGAAACAGGCTATCGGCCTGATGAAAGAATATTTGATAAATGTTCCAGTTTATTCCCCGGCTTCAATCCCTTGGCCGCAATTAGGAAAACAAATCGATAAGGACGGCAACCTCACCGGTGTAATCGACTGGAGCGGCTTCGATGACTGGATCCGCCGGTGGGGACAAGATGCCCGGTTGTTTTTGCTGTACTTCGGCGAACAAGAGACTATACCGAACTCCAACTTCACATTGGACAGTCCCGCCGGCCGGAATGCACTGAAGAACTTTATCGGCCAACTGGTCAAACGGTTTGAACTCCAG
The DNA here is from genome assembly GCA_041658725.1 of Phycisphaerae bacterium. GTDB lineage: Bacteria > Planctomycetota > Phycisphaerae > JAAYCJ01 > JAAYCJ01 > JBAZZQ01. The sequence goes on from JBAZZQ010000035.1 coordinate 5,653, forward strand.
AGAATTCCGGCGGAACGCATCGCGATATTGCCCCGCGACGAGACTAACAGCACCGGTAAGGATCGATCGAGCATTGCATGGGCAAAAGCTTTACATGTAGCAAATCCCAAGATACGGGTGTTTATCGACCCGATCTGGGCGGATCCGACAAAGGCTGTGCCCGAGTTGTTTGAAGTGAGTGATATTCTATGTCCGAACCGTAACGATTATCGTTCGAACGACGGGAGTAAAGACAAACCGGATTTTACAGCCTTCTATGAAAAGATCCGTCGGTCCGGAAAGGATTTGATGGTGCATGTCTGTGCCGCTTCACCAAGGGAAGTGAGTACCTATGGTTACTTCTTAAGTCAGGGATGGTTTGTATTCCAACATGATATGGTCGGTAACAGCTATTGGGCATTGACTGACGCCCGACATGTTCCCTTCGGTACCATTGGATCATGGAACGATTTTGCCTCGAGTACAACATTTTCTATCATGTTCTGGGATGAAAACGGCGTCACACCGAGCAAACAGATGGAGGCGATGCGCGAGGCCGCCGAGGATTATGAGACCCTGACGATGCTGAAACAAGCCATTGCCAAATCTTCCGGCGACAAGGCGAACAAGGCAAAGAATATCCTGGACCGGGTCGTCAAGCAGGTTTCCCGGCAAGAAGATAAAATCGAGGAAGCCGACCGGGCTAGAAACGAAGTTCTTGATCAGTTACAATGGCTTACGGGAGAATGATGACCGTCAATACCATTGGGAGACACGAATGGCCTATTTCGATTGGAATGTAAACGAGCAATGCCCGGTGACCAATCCGAAAGGGGTTCAGGAATTTGCCGCCCTGGTCCATTGCGGACGGGTCAGTGTCGAGGTGCAATTGTTCGACACGGTGTTTTGCCTGCCGTTGTTTGAACGCGTCGATTGGATCGACGCGGCAACCGCCGGCGAAGTGAATGCCTGTTGCAATGTGGTTTCCTATGGCGGATGGACAATCTCGGCCGTCGCGGCGCATTCGTTTATGGATCAGGAAGGCTTCCACCAATCGGCCTTGAATTTAAATCACGAGGCCCGGCTGTTTGTCGGAACCGATACCGAGTGGGACCGGGAATTATCCGATGGTTGTTTTCCGGTTGAAGGAAATCGGTGGAGGATCAATACCGGCTGGCTGGGAAAGGGCCGGCCCAATCCCTGCGGGTATCATATGGGGATTGATGTTTATGCCGAGAGCGGCACTCCCGTGGTTTGCGCCGGTGACGGGATCGTACTGGCAGTCCGCCGCTTTGACGAAACAAAGGAGAGCGATGATTTCTGGGGAAACATGTTGGCGGTCGCGGATACGAAAGGATTCATTTACACGTATTGTCACATGGACGATTTTGGCGAAGGTCTTAAATTCGGGTCGGCTCTCGCCAAGGGGCAGAGGCTCGGCGTGATCGGTCGAAGCGGATTTCGATCCATGGCGTATCCGGATCATCTTCATTTTGAAATGTATGCTGTACGTTCCGACCGGCCGGAGTTCGGATTCGATTTGACCGGTGGAAAACGTTCGTTACCTAACCTCGTGCGCGGCAAGTCAGTGGCGATAAATCCTCTGCCTTCCTTGCTCGCGTGGAGCAAACGACTATGAAATTCAATGCGGTGCAAGTGAAAGAAGTGATGCAAAAAACCGGCTGCGGAGAATGGGACTGTCAGCGGGCCTTGTCGGAACATGACGGAAATGTCGATGCCGCGGTGCGATTCCTTTTCGAAAGCTCAAAAGTGATTCTCGAAGGGGTTGAGGTGTACGACTGGTGGCGGGTGGCAAAGGTTCCATTGTTTACTCACGCGCAGTATGAACATGTTTTAAAGGCAACCGGTGGGGACAAGTTTACCTGTGAACGGGCCTTGGCGGAAACGAGCGGCGATTTGAATAAGGCCGTCATCCTGGCCCGAAAATATATGCGGGAGAAAACTCCATGAGCGATTTTCCCCCTTCCATGCGCCATGTTCTACTTTCCGATCCTCATCAAGTGTTGCTTGACGATTCACTTTTGGCAAGGCAATCAGGATTGATCCGACGGCTGGGAAAAATCGAAATATACTCCGGAAATCCAGTTCTAGTCGCCACCGAGCCTCATGAGCAAATGGGTGTTCTGATGTTCGGGACTCTCGTGTTCGACGAAGGACGTTATCGTTGCTGGTACATGACCCATGGCCGGGGAGACCATTTCTGCTACGCTGAATCGGACGATGGGGCGGTTTGGCGGAAACCCTCGCTGGGACTCGTGGAATGGGGGGGGAGCCGTAACAACAACATCCTTTTTTCCGCTTGCGAAGGATGGTCCCTGGCCAATTTGAGTGTGGCTAAATCGGTGAAAGAGGAAAATTCCGACCGACGATACCGAGCCGTATTGTTCATGTATAAAAAAACAAACCATCGCGGCCCCGAGCGCGGGCACTACATCGTCTATTCTCCGGACGGGATACATTGGACCCCGCCCGAAGCCGCTCCCAATGTCAATTGCAACGAGTGCGGGGGATTGTTGTGGGACGAAACGCGGACCGATTTTGTCGATCTGAATAAAACCGGTCATGCCGTGGAGATGTTCAACCGCGAGGATATGCGGGTTGGACATGCCCGTTGCACTGCTGTCGCAACCAGCGACGACGGACATATCTGGTCTCCGTACCGGGTCGTGCTGATGCCGAACCTGTTTTTTGACGAGCCATTCGATGAATTTTACCATCTCCACGGTTTTCGGTGGGGCGGCTCGTATATCGGCTACTTACGAATCTATCATAACACCCCCGACTGCGGAAACGCTCCCCGACAGCGAATCGATATTCAGCTCGCCACCAGCCGGGATGGTGAGACCTGGCAGCGGGTCTGTCCGGGCGAAAACTTCATTCAATCCGCCGAGCCGCGGCAGTGGGATTTCGGACGGATCGCGATCGGAAACGGACCGCCCGCCGTTCTGGGTGACACTATGCGAATCTATTACTGCGGTCAACCAACCGATCATCGGGGTGGGGATGGTTTGGGCGGTCAGGGGGAAATGGGTCTGAGAAAGGGTTATACCGCCAAAGTCGGTTTCGCGGTTCTTCGTAAAGACGGGTTCGTCTCCCTCGATGCTGATGGCGATGGCTATTTGCTTACGCACCCGCTCCGGACCGGAGAAAAACTTCATCTCAACGTCGACGCAACCCGCGGAATCTGCCGAGTGGAGCTTCAATATCCTGACGGCCGCGCAATTCCGGGATATTCACTAGACGAATGCACGCCCTTACTCACGAACCAAGTCGATGCAGAAGTCACTTGGAAAAATGGACGGGATATGCCTTTCAAGATCACTTCAGCCGTTCGATTGAAAATTGTGCTTGATAAGGCAAAGTTGTATGCATTTCAATGGATGCACACGCGTTAAGGATGAGCAGTTCGAACTTATGACAAGGGATGGATTTTATTAATGTTGCAATCTCCTTCGGCCTATTCCGATCAGGAAGCAATCCCTAAAATTGCCCTCAAGGACCGGCGATACCATGCCGGATCCCTGACATATACCGTGACTTCGCTGACCATTCTATTCGCCTGGTTACTGTGGGGCGATTTCTGCTTCATGCTCATGGAAACCGTCGCGCCCACTATTCTTCCCCTGAAACTCAAGGCACTGGGTGTGTCCAACTGGGTCATGGCCCTGATCATGACCACACTGCCGGGAATCCTGAACATGACGGTCTGTCCGTGGGTAAGCTACAAAAGCGACCGTTACCGCGGCCGATGGGGACGGCGGATACCATTTATTCTGTGGACCATGCCATTCCTCGTGCTGAGTCTCGGCTTGCTCGGGTGGAGCGTGGAGATTTCCGCTCTACTCCGAAATACATTTGGTCCCCTAAATGCCTTTGCGCCGACCACATTGACGGTAATCTTGATCGGCATTTTCATGGTGGCTTTTCAATTCTTCAACATGTTCGTCGGATCAGTGTACTACTATCTTTTCAACGATGTGGTTCCTCCCCAATTCGTAGGGAGATTCATGGGTCTGTTTCGATTCGTCACCGTTGGGGCCAGTTCGGTGTACAGCATGTTCATCTTCAAATACGCTGAAAGCTACATGCGAGAAATCTTCACTGGGATTGCTCTGCTTTACTTTGTAGGCTTTGGGCTGATGTGCCTTTTCGTCAAGGAAGGGGAATATCCTCCCCCTCCGCCCGAGAACAAGAGCGCTGGCGCGGGGATTAGGAGCTTTCTCCGCGAATCGTATTCACATCCCCTGTACTGGTACTTCTACCTGATGTACGCGTGCATTGGCATGTCCGATGCCACTGGGATTTTCGGGGTGTTTTTTTTCAAGGAAATGGGCCTGAGCCTAGGCCAGATCGGCCAACTCGGTGCCCTTGGCGGTGCCGCCTCCCTGGTCGCCACCTACTTCATCTCCGTCTACGTGGACCGCTGGCACCCACTTCGGATCATGACTTACATGACCGTCTTTGCCGCCCTGTCGATGAGTTTCAGCGGCTGGATATGGATACCGGTCACGCTGCCGGCTAAGATGTTTTTCTGGTTGACTATCGGGATGGTCCTCGTCAGCACGTTCAGTGGAACTCTTAAGGGGTTGTGTGGTTTTCCCATGTTCATGCGACTGCTGCCCCATTCACGGTTCGGACAGCTCTCCTCCGCCGCCGCCCTCATCCGTTCCGTGGGCATGATCGTCGCGGGCATCCTCGCTGGGGTTTTCATGGACACCGTCATGTGGCTCTGCCACGGCTCGGATTTCGCCTATCGGTTCCTCTTCCTCTGGTCATGGTTATTCTATGTCCTGATCGGGATTTTTTTGGTGCTTGCGTACCGCGAATGGAGAAGGTTGGGCGGCGACGACCATTATCGGCCCCCCGCTCCCTGGAATCCCAATGGGTTTGAGGAACTTTCCGAAAAGGTTGTCTCAGTTCCGATGACCCCTCGGTATTTGAGCCTGGGGCTGCATTTATTTACGGCAAATTACTTCGCCGTTATTGTGCTGACCCCGCTGTTCATGTTCTGGATGCACCAATCCCATTTGGATCGGATATATCGCTGGTACGGCCTGGCTTTTCTCCCCTTATCCATAGTAGTTACTCTGCTGTGGCTATGGCAGGTTCGAAGCCTTCGACACGATATGTATGCCGCATCACAAGGTCGAACGCCACGGCTCGGCCTGCCACACCACGGGGTGATCCTGGTTATGGCCATTCAGGGACTCGTTACCTTTTTCATTTTTTGCTTGCAGATCGTCTGGACAATTCGCCTGGAAATGCAGCGGGAATTGATCTATTTCGGTATCGCCAAGCTGATCGAGCTGGCGTCTTATACGCTCGTTCTACACGTCCTGCGGTGGATTGAGCGACCCATCGTGCCACCAAAATAGCTTTTCGAAAGAATGAAAATGAATTCGAGTGGATAACGTATTCACAAGGATTCAATTTAGAAGACTCAGGCGGTGGATGTTAAGCCATTACCGGATTATGGATATTGCTGCACGTCGCCGATATAATAAACCTGACATGGTAACCACAGATAAATACTTATTGGGTTTCGATATCGGGGGAACCAAATGTGCCGTGGTTTTGGGTAGATCGGGTCCTGATCGTCCGGAACTTATTGATCGCCACGTCTTTGCCACGGAATCAGGCTTGGGCCCCGAGCCGACATTGTTGAAGTTAGAAGACTACACCCGAGACATGGTGAAAGCGCAAGGAGTGTCTTTGGATCAGATTCAGGGCTTGGGAATCAGTTGTGGTGGACCGCTGGACAGTCGAAGAGGCTTGGTCATGAGTCCGCCCAATCTGCCAGGTTGGGACCGAATTCCAATCGTCGAACGGTTTCGGGCCCGGCTGGGGATTTCGGTTCGCCTGCAAAACGACGCCAACGCTTGTGCGCTGGCAGAGTGGAAGTGGGGAGCGGGGCGGGGAACCCAAAATATGATTTTTCTCACATTCGGTACGGGCTTGGGGGCGGGATTGATCCTCGATGGTAATTTGTACCTTGGCACCAGTGAAATGGCTGGCGAAGTTGGCCATGTTCGTCTGGAAAAGGATGGGCCGGTGGGCTACGGGAAACCCGGATCGTTTGAAGGGTTTTGTAGTGGTGGAGGAATTGCTCAACTGGCCAGGCAGGTCGTTTTGAGGCATTTGTCGGAGGGGAAATCCGTCGGCTTTTGTTCGAGTGTGAATGACGTAAATCAATGCGATGCTCGTCTGATTGGGCAAGCCGCCCAAGCCGGTGATCCGACGGCCTTGGAGATCATGACCGTGGTTGGAAGTAAACTGGGATACGGTTTGGCGATTCTGATGGACATCCTGAATCCCGAAGTAATAGTCATCGGCAGTATTTTTATCCGGCAACACGAATTGCTCTGGCCAATCGCTGAACAAGTAATTCGAGAAGAGGCTTTGGCGCAATGTTCATCGGCATGCCGGGTAATGCCGGCTCAACTGGGTGAAGCCATTGGCGATTACGCCTGCCTCTCGGTGGTGGAGTATCCTTTATGACTGTTCCACTAATCTTATTACCGGGTACGGATTATTAGGACGGTAAAAACCGAAAATGTCATACCCGCGAAAGCGGGAATCCAGACCCAAAAACTGGATTCCCGCTTTCGCGGAAATGACAAAAGTCTGTTTCCGCAACAGGAACTAATACATTTCCGTATAACTTGGGTTAAAGGTAAAGAGCAAATTGCCAATATCAAAATGCAAAGTGAAAGAAAGTGAGTCAAAAAGATCGCGAAGCGTGTAAAAACCCGCTGTCAGCGGGTAAAAATCCTTTGAAGCAACTTGGCATAATTGTGATTTTCGGCCAGATACTTGCGGGCGAGAAGGGATCGATGCTGATTCGCGGGGCGATTTTGGAGGATTGAGTGGAGTTGTGCCGCAAGGTCGGCGGCATGGTTCAGATAATGTACTGCGTGGGTCAGTTCGTGGTATTTTTTCATTTTTCCGTCGGGTAATGTTTTTACCGCGACTGGCTGGCCAGCGCATAGAGTGTTAAAAACTATTTGGCGGCAGTTGGTTTGATTGTCAATGTACAGGACCAACTCGGCGGAATTGATGAGTTCGTTCAGTTCTTGCGGGCTTGTCGGCAGTGATCGGGCGAGATGGGCATAAGTTGAAATTGCCTCCCAGCCGGAGCCGCAGATTTTGATTTTTAATCCTGCGTTAATGAGATCGGCAACCATTTTGGAGGCTACCACGGCGGGGGCTAAAATATTTTTGACCAGGCTTGTAAATGAATTGATTAAATCCTGATCGGAAAATTGTATGCCGGTATAATTAGAGGCTTTACGAATCAGATTGCCCGTCTGGTCGGCGTGGAAGGCGAGGGGATTTTGGCCGATCATTTTTTCAATCTCGTGCCAGAGGTGTTTGTGCGATTGCTGGCGAATACCGATTTTTTCCGGATCGGGGTCGGGCCTGTCGGCGAAAACGAGGACCTGGACGTCGGCGGTTTTTTGCAATGGGCAAAAGGCATCGGGATTGACGGCCAGTTCGAATGCGAATAGTTTTTTGGCGGGTATTTTTGCTTTAAGATGGTCCATATCGCTCTGGGAGCCCAGGACAAAGATTTCGTTGTCTTCGGGAGTTAAGTTTTCAAGGGCCTTTTCGCCCAGAGCAATACCCGGGGGAGCGAGAATAGTGATAAATGGAATCGTTGGCGGGATTTTGACCATCCAGCGGTTTTTTTCGATGCCGATGGAAATAATCGCTTCCGGGGGAGATGCCAGTAAATGATTTAGGATGCTGATGCCGGAGGTGTGGGCGGGCTGGTCCAGCAGAAATATATCAGCCTTAAATTTGAGTTTTTCCGCCGCCCTGTAAAAATCGTTGGCTAACTGATGGCAGAGGTTTTGATGCGTCAGGGAGAATATCTTTACATTTTTAATATTCTTCGCGATTGGAGTGGCTGTACTTTGGTTGAATTGTTCCTGTAGAATGGCGGTCTTTTCAGACACGAGTGATGTTAATTCCGTGATCGCCTGATCTACGGTTACCGAAATCGCCTGCATGTCGTTTTCACTGATCCAGGGCCAGGAGATCATTTTGTCCGGCAGGGCCAATTCGAGATGAGCGGACAGGTAATCGAGCAATCCTTTTTTCAAATCGGGATCGGTTAGAAAGATCAGGCGTTGGCCGGAAAGATCGTTCGAGAAATCATACAAGGCCAGGAGGACGGCTAGATGTAGGACTTTCGGTTCCCATACAAAAATCGACCGGGCGGGATCGAACCGATCCAGGAGCAGCCGCAGGCCTCCGCCCTGGCCCGTCGCAGGCAAGATGACATTTGACGAGCCGGGGGAAAATTGATCGCAGATAACTTGTTCGCGGACTTTGGGCGCGCCGGAAAAAGCGAACCACCCGGAACGGCCAAACTGGCTACTAAAGGCGGTCGGGGTTTGGTCGAGGGCGGGAATGAATTTTAAATCTTCGGGCCAGTTGATATCGGCTAGTTGTTTTGCGAGAGCCGGTTCGATTTTATTCAGGACGGCCAAATTCTTTTTCAGGGTTGTCAGGATGTTCGGCGGTATGGGGGTCATGATCTTTTCTGATCCAATTCTTCCAGTCCCTTTACAAATTCCTGCACGATATTTTCCGGGGTCGAGGCTCCGGCGGTGATTCCGATGATCTCAGCTTTTTCCATCATTTGGGGTTCGAATTGGGAAAAATCCTCAAGGTGGTATGTTCTGGTCCCGCAGGCGTAAGCGAGCTGCGCCAGTTCCCGAGTATTGGCGGAATGCCTACCGCCGAGGACGAACATGACATCGACCTGACGGGCGAGTTCGACGGCGGACAACTGCCGGCCAACCGCTTCTCCGCACAGGGTATTTACCAGACGAATTTCATTGAAACCATGCTCGATAATTTTTGCGACCATCTCGGCCAGATGACTTTTGCTGAGCGTGGTCTGGGCAGCTACACCGATTTTCGCCGATGAGGGTAATTTGGCGATATCCTCCTCATTATTGAGCACCACAACGTGTTTGGCATAGCCGATAATCCCTTGAACTTCCGGGTGGTCCGGATCGCCGATGACGACGACCTGATATCCGGCTTCATCAAGCTGCTGCACGAGTTTCTGTGCTCGTTTGACGAGTACGCACGTCGCATCAATTACGTTAAGATTTCGCTCGTTGGCCTGCTGAAAGACGGCGGGTCCGACTCCGTGTGAACGGATGAGAACCGTGGAACCCGGCGGCACCTGGTCGACCGAATCGACGATCTTCAAACCCTGATGAGTCAATTCGCTGACGACCTGTTGATTGTGAATGATGGGTCCCAGGCTATAGACGATTCGATTGGCGCCGAGCGCGGACTTGGCCTTTTCAATCGCATGCTGAACACCTGGACAAAACCCGCGTTTTTTAGCCAGTAAGATTTTCATTAGTCGAGTCTCCTCCCGATTCCGAAGCTGTCTGCTGTAAGCTGTTCGCTGTAAGCTTTTCATAATTATAGGGTGTCTTGCCGGCTTTTAATCGTAATCCATTTTGCATTTTGATCATTATTTGGTGGATCATTTTTACAAACTCTTCCGGTGTGCGGCTTTTGACTTCCTCGGGTAAAATCGGTTTTCCATAGATGACGTTAATGGGAATGAACGGGTGGGGAACCGGAGAGCTTCTCGGCCAGGCTTCAAAGGCTCCGTCGACAACAACCGGAATAATCGGGGCATTGGCCTTTCGCGCCAGTAAGGCAAATCCCGGTTTAAATTCCCGGATAAGCCCATCGGGAGTGCGGGTGCCTTCCGGAAAAAGAAGCATCACTCTTTGGTCCCGCAGCCGCCGAAGCGTTTCCTTGATGGCGGTCAGATCGGCTTCACCTCGTTTGACGGGAAACGCGTTCACCGAACGGATTATCTTTCCGAATACAGGATTTTTAAAAAGCGTATCGCGGGCCATGTAATCCACCTCGCGATTCAAGCAGTAACCAACCACGACGGGATCTAAAAAACTCTGATGATTACTCACGAGCAAAACCGATCCGCTTGGTGGCACAAAATGCCGGTTGTACGCCCGCCCCCAGTGAAACACGTTAACGTAAAATCGGCACCAATCACGACAAAAAGTATACCATATTCGCATTAGACGTTTCGTCTCCGTTCTTGTACGAGTTGAAGAATGCGATCAAGCACTTCCAGGGGTGTCAGGTGTGTCGTATCGATGATCGTGGCACTTTCCGGCACGACCAGTGGCGAGACCGATCTGGTTGTATCACGAAGGTCTCGTTTTTTCAGGGCGTCGAGAATTTTTTCCATCTCCGCAGGCTGTCCTTGAGCGATAAGCTGTTCATAACGTCTTCGCGCCCGCTCGTCCATATCCGCGTCAAGGTACAATTTCAACTCGGCGTCTGGAAAAACCACCGACCCCTGGTCCCGCCCTTCCGTAACGATATTTCCATATTGTTTTGCAATCTCCCGCTGCTTTTTAACGAGCGCCGACCTGACCTGTGGAATAGCGGATATCGAACTTGCCAATTCCGAGACCGATTCGGTGCGTACATTCGCGGTAACATCTTCACGGCCGACAAACACTTTTACCGCTGCACCCTCCCGTTCAAAACGGATTTGGGCATTGCGAGCCAATTGAGCAATTTCGTCGGCCTTGTCCACCGTCAAACCGGTTTTTCGCGCCAAGAGGGCCACCGCGCGGTACATCGCACCGGTATCGAGAAACATCCAGCCGAGCTTTTCGGCTAACGTCCTGGCAATGGTCGATTTACCGCTACCGGCAGGTCCGTCGATGGTAATAATCATGTTACCGTAACTCCGCATATATTTTTACAAAGCAACATTACGGCAAAGTCTATTGCAAATAAATTTCGCACTCAAGGATAAACTTTCCAAAACCCAAAGTTCAATACCCCTTTAGCCACAAATTATCTAGCGTGACTTTGGCCGCAACCACAAGATTTTTTTAACCGCAAAGACCGCAAGAAGTTGACGGATAGTAGGACGGATAAGTTTTCCCGGTATCGTTTAATCAACAATGGTGGATTTAAGAAAACCATCCTTACAAACTTGACCGAAAGTGTACTGTTTTTTGACCAAATTTCATTTTTTTTGCGAGAGAGCGGTACAATTTGCACAAGCGGCGAAGGCGATTTCAAAACCGCCAAGGTGTCGCCAAGACGAGAAGAGTTTTTTAGACACGGATAAGAGTTCTTAATTTTTAAAGAGCGGCAGGAGATTTGCTGTGCCCCTACAGTTAAGGATAACACATTTTTAGGTAAAAGCAAATTTTGGAAAGAGAATTTTTTTAACCGCTAAGGCGCCATGACGCCAAGAAGAGCAACCTTTTGCCACTGCACACGAGAAACAATGCCTACGGATCGTCCTTAACGGGTTTATATAACGGATGTTGCAACAACGGCAAAATAAAAACAAGCACAGAAAACAAGAAGTTGACGGATAGTAGCACTAAGACTTTTCTCTTTCTTAACTGTTCGCAGTAAGCGTATGCCGAACGCTTACTGTCTTAGCATATTTGTTATTTTTGTAATCTCATCTTTTGGCGGATAATACACAACAAAAGCCATGACGGAAGTGGCGAGAATACCAATTAATCAAACTACACAATATTTTTCGGATACAACCGATCCCTTTGAATTCCTTCGTACGCTTTCCTTGTTAAAATGATCTGAAGAACATAGTATAGTTGAACATAAAAACAATCAAGACGGGTGGAGAAATTAGTGAAAATGAACTTGAATACAATAGATAAGGAAAATGGCAGGGACGAGCTTTGGACGGTGGAGTCACTTCGTGATCCGCACCGGCAGGTCGATAAGGCCAAAAGAGTGCAAGCGATGTTCGACGCTATTTCGCGGCGATACGATTTGGCCAATACGTTGATCAGCTTCGGGCAGGACCAGCGGTGGCGGAAAAAGCTTGTCCGCATGATCGCGGAGCGCGATACCTTGCCCGAGCGCATCCTCGATCTTTGCTGCGGGACAGGTTCCATGATGAAGCCGCTGAAACGGCAATTTCCCCAGGCCAAGATTCTTGGTGCTGATTTTTCCGTCCGGATGCTTCACTACCTGCGAAAATCTTTTGTGAAGGATAGTGAGGTTAAACCTGTAATTTGTCTGGCGGCTGACGCTCTTGCGATGCCTTTTGCGGATAATTCCTTTGGCCTGCTTACCTGTACCTTCGGGTTGCGGAATTTTCAATCACTTGAAACGGGCTTGCTGGAAATATACCGGATACTGCGTCCGGGAGGGATACTGGCTGTCCTGGAATTTCAACCTCCGCGCGTCAGGGTCATGGGTATTTTGTTTAATTTTTATTTCAATCACATTCTTCCACTGATTGGCTCGTTGGTTACAGGGGCGGCGCGGTCCGGCGCGTATAAATATTTACCTCAATCGGTCAGAAGTTGGTATGATGGAAATGATTTTATAAAATTGATGGAAGCTACCGGATTTAAGAATATCCGGGTTTGTAACATTTGTTTTGGTGCGGTATGGGCGGTAACGTCAGAAAAATAAAAACCGACAAAAAGATCATTGACGGCAAGGTGTATGAATTCGAGTTGGCGGACATCTGGTCCCGTCCGGGCCGATGGTCTCGGCAGAGGGCGTATATCTTTCTGACTGCCACTATCATCCTTTACGCCCTGATGACCATTTTTATTTTCTGGATGCGTCAGGCGAAACTGTTCGATTTTTCCTGGCACAGTTACGCCATTACATACCACAAAACTTTGATCGATTATCTTTTTTATCCCATCAGCATCCATGACGCGCCGGTGCTGATACCGATTTGGGGCATGTTGATGGCGACCATTATAGTCGTTCCCATCCTGATTTCGCAGTTTTACGGGTTTCGTTTTTCCATCGTTTTTTCTCTATGTGTTTTGTTTTTGGCCCATTTGCCGGTCTTATGCCTTTTTTTGATTATTTCGAGTTTTATCGCTGGAGTGAGCAAACAGAGGCTTCCGTTTAAATTTGGGGTGGCCTTGCTCAGTTTATTTCCCCTCGGTCTTTATTTTATCGTCGCCACGCGTGGGGAAACCATGTTGCAGTTTAAGCCTGTCGATTCAATCCTTCTTTACGCCCCGTGGATACTGGCCTTTCTTGCCGCCGCAGTAATCGCCGCCACCGTTCTGAGTTTTGCCCGGCTGGTCAAATACCGTCCCGGTGGAATTCTGATCGGAATGATTCCGTTTTGTGCCATTCCCGTGGTCTTGTTTTATCATTACATTGGGTCGGACCAGTTGGAATTTCGTTTAATCGCGCAGCGGGTTGGTCCCGACAGCTCGATTTTTTCTCCCGTAGATATCTCGGCCCAGGTTTTCCAGGAGACGTTAAAAAACTGGCGGCGATACAAGGTTCGCGATCTTCAGGCGATTGTGGATTTTGTCCAGATCGACTTTCCATACATTGCCCAGCAGTTGACCCAGGAAGATCGAACTAAAATTCTCATCGCCTGTGAGCGATTTTTAAAAAAATACCCTCACAGCCGGTTTGTTCCCAACGCCTTGTACCTTATGGCCATGGCATTGGATCTGCGGTTTGATTACGGCGTTTTGCTGAAATATTGGACGGTTGAATATACTACCGACCTGGTCAGCCCGACAAGCCGCGAGACCTGGCAACGGTTGGCGCGGGACTATCCTAACTCGATCTATGCCGAAGAGGCTTTGCTGCGATTGGCCGTTCTTGCCCTTCGCGACGGGCGCACAGGAGAAGCGAAAAACTTGCTCAATCAGTTGTTATCCCGCGATTCTTCAAGTAAAAAAAATGTTTCCACCCAACCCGCGGACCCGCCGATGTCGGTTCGTGAATTTTTCAGGGAACCCAGGTTGATTGATATTCCTCCGGTCGATTTACCCTCCCTCGCAGAGCAGGCCCAGGAACTGCGGGAACTTATTATTCATAATGAAAATGATCCTCGATTCGGTTCTGTTCCTTTGATGGAATTGATGCGACTTGATCCCAGCCATCCGCAATACCGTGATCATCTGCTCGAAATGGCCGGTGAGTATTCCACCAGCACTCTTCACGATGATCTGATGGTTCGCTACGCCCTGACCGATCCTGATCCTCTGAAGCGAAAATCGCTTCTGGAACGATATGCCGAACATCGCAACGGGCAGGGCGCCGGAGCCAAGGCCTTGTTTGAACTTGCCAGTTTGCTCAAGGCCTGGGGCCTGGTGAATATGGACCCCAAGGCCCATGCCCTGGCGGGCGACTATTTTCGGAAACTTATTAAGCAATATCCCAATTCCATCTTTGCCGCGCGGGCCCGGGCCAGCCTCAAACAGATGGAGAATATTTCCGTACAGTTAAACGAATAAAAATGACTCAATTTATCCCTCCAAAATCTAATCGACCGGTCGTTCTGGGTGTCTGCGGGGCCAGCGGGCAGATATATGCGCGATGGGTCTTAAAAATTCTGGTCGAGGAGCTTGGGATTTCGACTCGCGTTATTATTTCCAACGCCGCAAAAAAAATCATTCCCGATGAACTGGGTTCGGAAAACCTCTTTGAGGGATTGCCCGCAGAGCGGATTGTCGTCGAAGAGGAAACGAACATGGAAAGCGAACTCGCCAGCGGGTCGGTGCCGACTGCGGGGATGATCCTCTGTCCGTGCTCCCTGAACACCCTGGCCGCCGTCGCGTCCGGCATTTCGGATAATCTCATCAAACGAGCCGCACAGGTCCATCTGAAACAGCGGCGGAAACTAATCATTGCCGTCCGCGAAATGCCCGTTGGCACGATTGACCTTGAGAATATGCTGAGACTTTCCCAGGCCGGGGCCGTTGTTACCCCGATCAGCCCGCCGTTTTACCATCATCCGGTAACGATAGATGACCTGGCGAAATTTACCGCTCAAAAAATCGTACAATTGCTCATTGATTTTGACGGTGGAATTCAATACGCGCCCCATTGAATTTGTCATTGCGAGACCGCGAAGCGGGCGCGGCAATCCCGTACCTGCATCAAAAAAAGGAATGAGCTTGCTTCGTCGCTGCGCTCCTCGCAATGACAATGCCTGAACTGTTACAAAAAATCAGATTCCAAAACTGACGCCGCAGGGGCAAATCTCTTTGGCGTTGGGGTTGTTAAAAATAAAACCTCGGTTCAGGCGGTCGTCGCTGAAGTCGATAGCCATTCCCTCCACGTACAGGGAACTGATTGGGTCGCATAGAATTTTAATACCTTTTATTTCGCTCACGTCGTCCGTTGCCTCGGGCTTGACGCTTAAATCCAGAATATAGGTGAAGCCTTTACATCCACCGGCTTTAATGCCGATGCGGAGATATTTACTTGTCTCCGACGGCTGTTCCGAGAGAATCTGACGAATTTCTTTTGCCGCTTGTTCGGTAATGTAAATAACCATCCTTCAAATTATTCCTTTTTTTCTTATATCTTCAAGTAAGATTTTTGCCTGCTTGCTTGTTTATTCGTTTGGCGATATGCTTTGGTGATTAGTAAACATTGGGAGTGTATCTATGATTCAACCGGCAGCAGCTCGTAATACGGTGATAAAAAAAGTTATAACGGACAATTTAACCAGGATCAAAAACGAGATTGCCCAAGCCGCGGTGACCGCCGGTCGCGAGCCTGAGCGTATTCGAGTCCTGGCGGTGACCAAGTCGATGCCCCTTGAGGCGATTCGCGTTCTGCTGGAACTCGGGCAAATCGATCTTGGTGAAAGCCAGGCGCAGCAATTGGTTCAGCGGGCGGGGATGGTTCAGGAGCAGTTGTCCCGGCGGTCGATTCATGATACGAGCCAGGGGCTTGCCAAACCTCTCTGGCATATGATCGGGCACCTTCAGCGAAATAAAGTCAAACCTCTTTTGCCGATTGTCCAATACATTCATTCGATGGACACTCTCAGGCTGGCGGAAGAAATCAATAGTTTCGGAAGTAAAATTAACAAGGTGCAGGACGTGCTGGTGGAGGTGAATTGTTCGGGTGAGGAACAGAAATACGGTCTGCCGGTCGCCGCGGTCGGGCATTTGATTGAGCAGATTTCCACCATGCCCAATATGCGGATATGTGGATTAATGACCATGGCGCCCCAGGTGAGTGATGCGGAAAAGACCCGTCCGGTTTTTGAGAGACTCTATGAATTGTTTCTGGAAGTCAAAGTGGATTATCGGCTGGGCAAGGAGTTTGAGCATTTATCCATGGGCATGAGTCAGGACTATCAGGTGGCCGTCGAGTGTGGTGCGACGATTGTTCGGATTGGTTCTGCGCTGTTTGAGGGGATAGATAAAATCAGCGAGTAGCCCGTAACCTGTCTTTTACATGGCGGTCAAGCCCGCCTGCTAAATATGTCAAAAAAGCATCATAAAAAGAATAAAGTCCGGCTGGAATTTCGGCAAAATATTCAAAATCCTGCTCGAAAGGGGTCGGGGGTCTGGACGAAGCAGGTCAGGGAAGGTGCGGAAGGAATTGAGGACACCGCCGGTCAGGAGTCTCTGAAGACCAAAGGCGCTTTAACCAAAAATAAAACCGTGGATATTCATCGGGCCGGGGAATTGGTCGATATCGAGCGGGCTGCCCAAAATCCCGCTCCTCAGCCTGTCGATTGGCGACCTGGAACGGTGATGGCCGTTCATGGCCGGTTCGTCAAGGTCGATGACGGCCAGGTGATACGAAATTGTGTGATCCGACAGGTTTTAAAATCCCTCGTGCTCGATCAGCATAACCCCGTAGCGGTCGGCGACCAGATTGATTTTACACCGCTCAGCGACCAGGAGGGCGTTATCGAGCGAATTGGGCCTCGGCATGGAATGCTCTTTCGGCGGTATCAGCATAAAGAACATCTGATCGTTACCAATGTCGATCAGGTCCTGATTATCGCCTCGGTAAAAAATCCCGAACTGCGGATTCATCTGGTCGATCGTTATATCGTCGCCGCATTGGGTGGCGAACTTATTCCGGTAATCATTTTTAATAAAATCGATTTAAATCAAAAGGAACCATTAGACGATTACGAAAAAATCTATACCGGCCTGGGTTATAAAGTCCTTCGCACCAGTGCTGTGACTGGCGAAGGCATCGAGCAATTGCGAGTCCTAATGAAAGATCGAAAATCGACCATGGCCGGGGTGAGCGGGGTGGGTAAAAGCTCTCTGATTAACGCCCTGCAACCCGGATTATCGCTCGTGGCCCACCCGGTCAATAAATCCACCAGCAGGGGTGTTCACACGACGACCATGGCACAGCTTCTGAGACTGGATTTCGGCGGGTATATCGTCGATACCCCGGGCATCCGGCAATTCGCGCTTTTTAAAATCGACCGCCGGAATCTGCCGGTCTACTTTGAGGAATTTTCGCCGTATCTGAACCAGTGCCGCTTTCCCGATTGCACCCACATTCAGGAGCCAGGCTGCGCGATTAAAACAGCAGTGGAAGAAGAAAAAATCGCATCCTGGCGATATGACAGTTATCTTAAAATCTATAACGATCAGGAGGAATTCCTCGAAACATGGGAAAAATGACGTTACCGGTCAGTGAGATATTTTATTCGATCCAGGGGGAAGGAAAACTTGCGGGTGTGCCTTCCACCTTTGTGCGTCTGGCCGGTTGCCCGATTCAATGTCCCTGGTGCGATACCCGCTATGCCTGGACTCTTAAAAACGCAAAAAAGATAAAGATTGAAGAAATTATTGATATTATTCGCCAGTATCCCGCCGACCATGTGGTGCTCACCGGCGGTGAGCCGTTTATCCATCCGGGAATTGCCCTTCTTGCGCATAAATTGATGCAGCAGCAATTTCACGTTACGATTGAGACATCCGGGTTTATTTACCGCAAAGTGGAATGTCATCTTCTAAGCCTCAGCCCGAAACTTCCCAACTCGGTTCCCCATCGGATTACGTTTCGCCCAGCCATCCTTAAAAGACTTATCACAAGCGTCCCCGATTACCAAATCAAATTTGTCGTGGCAAATTTAAAAGAGGTCTGCCAGGTGACGGATATTATCGACGAATACCCGTTCATCAATCGAGCCAATGTCATGCTGATGCCGAACGCCAAAACATTAAAACGATATATTCCATTGGCACCGAAAATCGCACAATGGGCATTACTCAACAAGTTGAAATTCTGTCCTCGCTTACATTTGGAACTTGGGATAAAATAGGGCGTATGAAAACCAAAATATTAGAATTTATTAAAGGGTGTGCACAAGGTCGCAGGATACGATGGACCTGTCCCCGCCGTCGTTTCGTTTCCCCAGACACCAGATCGTAGAAGGCCGCATCGGACCGTATCCGACTCGCCAGGTGTGTTAGCGGAATTTTGCGCCCTGCCAAGCTGGCGTAAAACCCATCCGCACAGGCCCGAAAATGCCTGTCGGGAAACCAGCCGGGCATTACCGGAGAAAGTCAGGGTCTGCTTTTGAGCCTCCACGACCAGCGGCTCAGCAAAGACGATCCCATTTTTATACCCGTCGGGCCAATTTAATCGAATCGCCAAATTGGAAATCTCTACCCGGCGTATCGGAAAATTAGTCTGATTCGTGTTTCCATTAAAAATGGAAAACAATGGAAAATCCGATCCCTGGACCAGTTCCACCGTTACCCCATCCAGTTTGACACCAGTAAGCTACCGCCCAAATAAAAACCGGACCGGTTCAAACGGAATTCGAATCAGGTTTATATGGATACTGGAATTGTCATGTTTCGTCTTTAAATCCAGCCCGCCCACCAGCCAAAATGAACATGCTCCACCTTCACTGCGCTTTGGGTCTGCCCAGCCAGCCTATCGATCAGAATTTGCCTGACCTTATTTTCCGGAATGAGCGTAGGGCCAAGAATCACCAAAATAATCACGACCGCCAAAACGGAAAGCACAATACGTAGAACTTTACGTCGGCGACGAGATAGAGAAACTCCCTGACCATTGGATTTGTCCAACCTTCGTTTCATAAGAGGTAGATTGTATTAACAACCGACGTCTTTCTCAAGGGGGATGATATCCCCTTTTCCGCGCTTCGGTGGCTGACAGCCACTTTCTCGCGCTTCGCGGTTTTTCTACTCGTCTACTTGACTACTCGACTACTTGTCTACTTTTTTTCACCGCCAAGCACGCGAAGGGAAAACAAAAACTTTTATTGCAAATATCAAAATGCAAAATTAAAAGAGCCGCGACCGTGAGGGAGCGGGGGTTCTTCTCCGAATTTTCGGGGGAATTGGGTAGGGCGGGTGGTTCCGGTACTCCGGGTTCACCCGCCATTTCTTTCGACCAACGTTTCCAATCAGCGGGTCAACCTGCCGAAGCGTCATAACGACCCGCCCTACGCAACTTCAATTAGCGGATTTTACGGGGGAAATTAAGAAAAATGGTGGATATCAGAATATCCACCCTACCAGCTTTTCTGTATAGGAGGTATTCACAAACATTAGCTCTCGCCAATCGCGTCGACAATATCCTCAAATCTTCGCGCCACGGCATTGGCCTCTGCACAGGCTGCTTTAATTTCCTTGTTTTTCCGTAGCTTTTCCATCAATTCTGGGATTTTATCATGCCGACAAGTCTTCATGATTTCTAGTGCTAAAGGCGCTCCAGCATAACTATAGAAGGCTTTGCTGGAGCGTGCGAATTGTCCATAGCTTCTCTCCCCGATATAACAAAGAACCAGCCATCGCAAATACTCTGGCAATAGTTCCTCAGGACAAAATTCTAGTCCTCCTATTTCTTGAAGCCCAGACAAAAGCTCCCCATGTTCCTTGTGACTTTGGAAAGAGTATCCTATTTTCTGCATATTGCTCAGATAACTTTTGAAGAAATCCATAACTTTCGTTTGTTTCAGGTATGGAAATATACCTGCCTTGAAAGCAACACGCGCCTCAGTTTCAGATAGGGGATTACGATTGCCAAAGAATTTGTTAGATGCTTCGATGATAACCTGAGAACTTGTAGTTTCGCGAAGCTCACCTAGCGATTTGTAACTATTCTGTCGGACCAGATCTGGGGTGTTTGTATTGAGTGACACGCTGATCAGAAAATAAAAGATTTCTTTTTGTCTCGGAATCGGAGCGCATTTATAATCGTCCAAAACAGTAAGACTAAGCGTAACGGGTGAAGGTTGCTCTATAATAGCCTTCACGTCCTGCAGCTTGATAATTTCAACTGGATCCTTTGATAAAACTACGTCAATTGAGGTTTTGAAAATATAAAAGCAATCTTCCGGCGTAGCTTCGTACTGATCGTCCTCATGCTCCAAGTCCCTTCGTATGTCATAGACTCGCATGAACCTCCGCCATTCTGGATGCGTCAAAAGTCCCATATGGTAGGCAAGCCCAATGGTTCTGGTGACATCAAGATTTTCAATATCCTCAGCTTTTGTGATCGCTGGCATTTTATTTTCCACCGCTGCTTGTGCTGCGATATCTAGTCCAGCTACAACGATCTTCTCCTTCAGATCATGAATTGCGGCGTTAAAAATACGTTGGCATGCGCTGCTTGGATCAACAGACATCAGCGCCTCAACACGCTCTATCAGTCGTTTGCTCTTCCATGCAGGACGAATTTGCGACAACAACAATTTCATTCCGGAAGGTCCAGCCAACGGAGTAACTTTAGTTTTTACTATTTCGTTTCCAGTCATCTCGGATTCCTCTAAAACAAAGATAATCACCTGCCAAAATCTGTCAATACCGGTTTACCAGTTAATAAGCCTATGGATTCTTTAATATCTCCGCTGTTGTTTTGCTCGCAAAATCCATGACCACGCCATATGCAATTTGGCCGTACTTTTTCCATATTTTCTTTATTCTTAAAGCCGAAAGTTCAGACTGCGGAATATTTCTGGATATATTCTTTATGTCTTCCTCGATGGTTTCCTTTTCATTTTCATCAAGCTTGCCAAACTCAGCAAATATTTGAATAGCTGTTTGAATTTTATTGTCAGTCCATGGATAGGGCTTGCCACAGTTGTGACAATAAGACGGCGTACTAAATAATCCGTGTCCTTCGTATTGGTCCAGATGATAATAACCGTTGATGTTTGTTTTACATGATGGGCATTGTGTAATCGTCTTTTCACCGCACTTATGGCAAAAAGTTCTATTTCTTTCTGCATGTTTTCCAAAGTGCTCGTTTATTATATGACCACTTAAACAAATCTGCGCAACATCATAATAACTAATGACCATCGTTGAACCTCTATTTTTTGTACGTTGCCGGGAAATATTGTTTTTGGTTACGTAGTGTGGGCACTGCCCACCATTTTCATCTTCATATTAACTTTGCAATTTGCCTTTTGCAATAGGGCGGCCACGCAGGACCGACCTACTGTTTTCTACTGGCTGCTTCTTTCTCCTCAAGCATTTTAAACATTGTTCGCAAAAGCGTTTTGGGTTCCAGATAGCGTGGTGGAAATCGCAGGTGTACTTCGGTCGGATCGGCAAAGCGCGGGGGAATGGGCGAACGCTCAAAAACTTCCTGGCACTTTTGCGGGTCTTGCAGATTGAATATGATAGCTTGCTCGCGTTTGGCGATGGTTCTTATAGTGTATTTTCCCGCCAGCAATCGCAGCCGGGCCAGGGACAACATTAAATTCACCTCGCCGGGGGATTTTCCGAAAATGTCCTTGATGTCCTTTTCTAGTTGATCGATTTGTGGAATAGTCTGGGCTTGGGCCAGGCGGCGATAGACCTCCAGCCGCTGACGTTCGGAACCGATGTAGCGGGTTGGGATAAAGCCGGAGAGGCCGAGGTCGATATTGGCTTTGGTGATTGGTGGTTCTTCCTCGTTTTTGAGACGGCGGACGGCGGCGGAGAGGAGTTCGCAGTAAAGTTCATAGCCGACCGCGCCGATGTGGCCTGACTGCTCGGGGCCGAGGATATTTCCCGCTCCGCGAATCTCCAGATCGCGCATGGCGATTCGGAATCCGGCTCCGAGTTCGGAATATTCTTCAATCGCCCGGAGTCGGCGTTCGGCGATGGGGGTAATGGGGCGATTGTTGGGTACCAATAAATACGCGTAGGCTCGGTATTTGTACCGCCCTACCCGGCCTCGAAGCTGGTGGAGATTGGCGAGGCCGAAGCGGTCGGCGTTGTTAATGATGATCGTGTTGACGGTGGGAATATCCAGGCCGCTTTCGATGATCGTGGTGCAGACCAGGACATCGGCTTCGCGGCGAAGGAATTTTAGCATTACCCGTTCCAACTGGCGTTCGTGCATCTGGCCGTGGCCGACGATGAATTTCGCCTCCGGCACGGCGTTGCTGAGTTTGTCGGCTAGTTCCTCGATACCGTGGACGTAATTATGGACAAAAAACACCTGGCCGTCGCGATTAAGTTCCCGCAGGATGGCTTGGCGGATGAAGGGGATGTCGAATTTCCGAATTTCCGTATGGATAGATCGGCGATCCAGCGGCGGGGTGGCTAGCGTGCTGATGTCCCGCAGTCCGATCAGCGACATGTGCAGGGTTCTTGGAATTGGGGTGGCGGTGAGGGTTAAAATGTCCACGGTGGCTCGAAGCTTTTTCAGCCGTTCCTTGTGGATAACGCCGAACCGCTGTTCCTCATCCACTATGACCAGCCCTAGATTGGCAAAACTCACATCCTTGCTCAAGATCCGATGCGTACCGACTAGAAGATCGATTTTACCGTTGGCGGCCTGGGCGACAATGA
The DNA here is from genome assembly GCA_041658725.1 of Phycisphaerae bacterium. Classification (GTDB taxonomy): domain Bacteria; phylum Planctomycetota; class Phycisphaerae; order JAAYCJ01; family JAAYCJ01; genus JBAZZQ01. The sequence continues at coordinate 28,251 of JBAZZQ010000035.1, forward strand.
TTGCCTGTTCGGATTTGGTTTTAAACCGATTGATAAATTCGACGGTAAAGGGAAACTCGGCTAGTCGTTCGCGAAATGTCCGGTAGTGCTGCTCGGCGAGGATTGTGGTCGGCACGAGCACCGCTACCTGATAGCCAGCCTCCATCGCTTTAAACGCGGCGCGAAGGGCTAGTTCTGTTTTTCCGTATCCGACGTCCCCGCAAAGAAGACGGTCCATCGCTTTGTTTCGCTGCATATCCAGCTTGATGTCGCGAAGAGCTAAAAGTTGGTCTTCGGTTTCCTGGTAGATAAACGATTCTTCTACCTGACGCTGCCAATCGCTGTCGGCGGGAAAACTGATCCCGCCTAGCGATTCCCGCCGGGCTTGAATATCCAGCAACTCCGCGGCCAGCGACGACACCGCCTGCGTTACCCTTTCCTTCGTTTTTTGCCAGGTTTTGGAACCGAGTGTGCTTAACGGGGGGTGGCCTTTAAAACCCCCGACGTATTTTTGCACCAGGTCGAGTTGGCTGACAGGAACGTGGACAACGGCGCTATCGGCATATTTAATGGCCATGAACTCTTCCGCCCGACCATCCGTTTTAAGGGTTTTTAAGCCGTCGAATCGGCCAATGCCGTGATTGACGTGAACGACATAATCCCCCGGTTCGAGTTCCAGGAAATGATCAACCGTTCGCACCGTCGGCCCGCGGCGAAGTCGATGGCGAAATTCATAGCGATGAAAAATCTCATGATCCCCGACGCACGCAACGCTTTCCGCCCGCCAGATAAATCCCCGCGTCAGCAAACCGTCCACCAGTTGGATTTGTTCGTTCCAGACTTTGTCCTTGCCGGCAAGCAACTGCGACAGGCGATCGCGCTGAGCGATATTTTCACAGAAGACGTAGACTTTTTTGAGTTCCCGCCGAAGGGCGAGTAATTGGTCCAATGCGACATCCGGCTGAATGTCGAATTTGGGCAGCGGGTTAAATTCGACACGAACCCGTTCGCCTTTTAATTCGGTGGTAAAACGAACCAGGGAAATTTGTTTGAATTTTTTGGCCTGTTCAAAAATAGCTTCGTAAGGATATAAACCAACAGGGTCTGGCAAACGGTTAAGAAACGTTCGGCCTAATTCCGCGATCTCCAAAGGCTCGTGCCAGAAGATAAGCGTATCGTCGGGCAAATATTCCAGAAAGCACCGGGACGGTTGCCGCTCCAGAAACTCCGGCACGGCGGTAATTTGAAAATGCTCCAATTGATCGTGCGAACGCTGACTGGCAGGGTCAAATCGACGGATGGTTTCGATTTGGTCGTCAAAAAAATCACAGCGAACAGGAAACCCCACTCCGCTGGGATAGATATCGACAATATCGCCGCGAATGGAAAAATCCCCCGGCTGTTCGACCTGATCCAGCCGATTGTATCCGCGTTCCGCCAGCCAACCGGCCAGTTGTTCAATCGGCATCTTCTGCCGGGGTTTTACAGTCAGACTATTCGCACGCAAAACTTCCGGGGTTGGTACCGGAAAAAGAAGTGACTGAATGGGAGCCGCCAAAATCTTCGTGTTCCCATTATCATTGCCTTCGATCAACTTTGAAAGCAGTCCCACCCGTTCTACAGCGATCTCATCGCCAGCTAGAATTTCCGGCCTGGAACCTTCCCAGCCGGGCAATACCTCCACAACCGACCCGGAAAATAATTCCAGGTCTTCCTGGACATGGTCGGCCTGGTCGATATGGGCGGTAAGATACAGAATCGTTTTTTTCGATTGGTTGGCCACGTGGGTGGCCAGTAACGGCGCAGAGCTTCCCCATAGACCTTCGATAGTAATTGGCCCTGCACTCGTTAGAAGGTCCAAAATCCGGGCGATCAACTTTTTGCCTTCTAAACCAAATTCAAACATTTATGCGCAAATATTGTATCCACCCGCTAGCGGATATGACAATGACTGTGGTAAAATATTCAATATATTTTCAAAGACATAAACTTGCGATTACACGATAATATTAGGTAGCAATCTGCTATTTATTAGATGATGTTATAGTTATAGAAATGGATTCAAACAAGAAAAGGAGTTGATGAGAATGAACCTTGCTCAAATTACGAAACTTATTAATTTACCGCCAACGGCCATCGCCCTTCTGGAGCGGCCGGAAAAGGAAATCACGCTGGCCATTAATATTCGGGTTAATGAAAACAAACTGGTTCAAACTACGGCCTACGTTTGTCTGTATAACACCGTCCGGGGCCCCGCCAAGGGCGGAATTCGATTTCATCCGCACGTTGATCTACTGGAAACACGCAAGCTGGCTGAACTTATGGTTTGGAAGACCGCCCTGGTCGGAATTCCCTTCGGTGGCGGAAAAACGGGAGTAGCGATCGACCCTCATGATTTCACACGGACGGAAAAAACGATTGTCATGAAAGAACTGGTCCACCTGATTCGCCATGAGTTGATGAGCGGCGATTATATCCCCGCCCCGGACATGGGAACCGATGCTCACGATATGGCTACGATTTTTGGAGAGACTCACATCCAGGAATGCGTCACCGGCAAACCCCCTCGCGTCGGAGGTCTGCCCGGACGTGAAGAGGCCACGGGGCGCGGCGTGGCTACGGTTACGAAATTACTCTCCGGGCGGTGTAATCTCGTACCAGGCAAGACCACGGTCGCCATTCAAGGGTTCGGAAACGTCGGGTCGTGGACGGCGCATTTCCTGCACAGCATGGGATATAAAGTCGTTGCGATCAATGATATTACCGGGGCCTGTTACAATCCGAACGGCCTGAATATTCCCGAACTCAAAAAATCTTTCACCACCAACGGTAACTCGTTGGCCTCGGCACCGAATTGCAATAACATCCCCCGCGACGAAGTACTCGAATTACCGGTTGATATTCTAATACCCGCCGCTGCCGGAGGTGTGATCACTGCGAAGAACGCACCGAAAATCAAAGCCAAATTCATCGTCGAAGCCGCCAATGCCCCCATCACGGACGAGGCTGAAAATATCCTGCAGGGTCGAAAGATCACGATCATGCCGGATATTCTCGCCAACGCAGGCGGCGTGATTGCTTCCTACGTCGAATGGCGAAAAGCCCGAAGCGGATCGCTCACCCCCCGCGAAGAAACCTACAGCGTCATCGACACCGCTATCGGCGGCTCGTTTGACGAGGTAGTCCAGATTGCCGAGGAGCTTAAAACCACCTATCGGACCGCTGCGGAAATCAAAGCCGTCCGTGAAGTAGTCGCCACCATGTATGACCGCGGCTGGCTGTAAAATAAATTGTTCCCGCAGGGTCCGAAGTCTGAGGCTCCTGGTCCGGTTCATTCAGGCCAAAGAGCAATTTCGATTCGTAATTTATTGTGAGACGTTATTTATTCTACCTAGCACTTCTAGGTAGAATACCTTCTTCTGCCGATTTCGGGATGCGATTGCTTTTGTCGGGTTATTCCTTGACATCCGCTAATTTTTATTTAATTCTGGTGGCTTTGCGGTTCATTGGCTTGCTTTATTACGCCAATTCCAAAAAATTAGGGTGGTTTGAATAATTAAAAATGACGTATCCGTTCAGAACCCCTCGCGGTCATTGCGAGGAACGCAGTGACGAAGCAATCTCGCTCATTTGCCAACCAGCGTCATTACGTGATTGCTTCGCTGCGCTCGCAATGACGGAGGAGGGCCTGAACGGTTACAAAAAGACACGGTTGGGCCAGCCAACCGGGGCACAATAACGGAACATGCTTACATTAGTCCAATATTTACAGTAAGTTATACGGTTTATCTTATTTTTTTAATCAATTTGTTTTAATTTAATAATTTTCTTGACATTTCTGTCAATATGGGGTATTTAGGAGGTATAGATAAATTCATTAAAGGTTTCGGGAGGTCTTTTTCGATAATAAATATGTTATCTATGTTGCCTAGATTATCTAGTTTGACAACATGATATTGAAATGTAAAGATTAAGACAATTTTAAAATGAGGTACTTCATGCAATTACAAACCGTTTTACCGAAGTATGTTGAGGCGTTGTTAGCGGGAAATCGTTCCACGGCCCGTGACATTATCCGAAAAACCCTATCCACCGGAATAAAGGCACATGATCTTTATCGCCAGATTCTCTTTCCGGCCATGGAACGGATCGATCAATTGTATCGAGAAGATACGATTTCCATCATTATTAGGAACATGGCGACGCGTATCAACCGTTTTCTTACAGACCAGATCCAATCCCAACTGGCAGGTAAACCTTCCAATGGTAAATCGGCAGTGATTGTCTGTGCGGAAACGGAGATCGAGGAACTTGGAGGGCAGATGTGCGCTGATTTGCTGGAGTCCGAGGGTTGGCAGTGTTTTTTCCTCGGCGGTGGTGTTCCGGAGGATGAAATTACCGAATTTATCGGGACGATCCAGCCCCAGCTTCTGATTATTTACGGAAGTACACCTTCCGGAGTTCCCGCGATCAAGGAATTAGTTCATCGCATTCACGAGATCGGGCTTTGCCCCTTAATGAATGTTATGCTCACCGGTGGAATATTTAACCGTGTGGAAGGACTTTGGGAAGAGCTTCACGCCGATCTTTACGCCACTGACCCGGTCCATGTTATCGCTATGGCTGGGGAATCGAATCAACGAATGCATGTAGCGCAGGATCCTATGGCTCCGAAACGTCGACGCCGGCTGGTGGTTGGTCCCATCAGCATAAATTAATGTTGCTATTTCCGAAATGTAAAATATAATCGAGCCAACTCTCTAATTTCTGTATGCCACGACCGCAAAGGTCAGGGAGGACCTTTCAAGAACCAGGACTGGCAGGGATGCCGGCGAGCACGAATACGATCGTGGCATTTTTTCGGGCCTGGTGATGGTTTTCCCCGCCACCAGGCCTGGTTTTTTGGGACAATAAAAATGTCGAATGTTCAATGCCCAAGTTCGTCATTCGACATTTTGTTTATCTCTTCGTTTTGCTTTTAATGGTTTTATATCTTATGCTTAACAGGGCAGGGTCTATACAAGGATAATGGGGGTGGATATGATTATTGCCGCTGGGGTGGCGGGCATTATTGGTTTAACAGTGGGAGGAGATATACAATGTTTTATGATTTACTTAAAATGACGCTCGTGGTTGTAGCCTTTATATATGCGATCATGTATTTCGGTTTGTATTTGTTTTGTTAGGCCGCTCAGATTCCAACCAACGCAATACAATGAGTTTTTTTTGTACGCTCATCTTACCGCGCACATTGCCCCATTCAATTTCGTTTGCAAAAAATTAACCCTGTAGCTAGAATCCGCGCTGTTGTTTCGGCATCGGGAAATCTCCTGCGCCCGATAGCCGAATAATGTGCTGTCAGGATAGAAACGCTATACAAGGAAAACAAAGAAAATGAGCCGTTTTAAGTATTCCGTAAACACCAACAGTCTAAGTAAGTATAAGAATAATGAAATCATCGAGATGGCACGTAAGCTGAAAATTGAGGGGATAGAGTGGGGGCTTCCCGCGTACGAGGAGGCAGCCCAAAGCGTCAAAGAGATGGTTAAAATGACGGCGGATGCCGGTCTGGAAATCGCAGGGTTCATCAACGGTCCGAAATTATGGAAGAGGGATGACATGCGGCGCTATGCTGATTTGCTCGCTAACATGGGTGGAATATCCTTACGCGTGGCGCATCCGTGGATCGCCTGGGATTACAGCGAGTCGCTGCACCTTAAGGAATCATGGCAAGAGATATTCAAACTAGCTAGAGACGCGATGCCTGAGGTGGTGGAACTGTCGAAGCAGTCCGGCATTCGTTTTGTGGTGGAAATGCACTCGGGAGCCTTGACCGCGTCCGCCCTGGCGGCGGTAAAATTGTTTGAGGGTGTTGATCCACGGCATGTGGGGGTCATTTATGATCCAGCCAATACGATTCTGGAAGGCAGCATGCGTCCACGGAGTGAGGTGGAAGTGCTGGGTCCCTACATGGCGTACGTGCACGCCAAGAACGTCATGTTCAACTTTACCGGTAAATTCCATGAGCAACCCGTTTGCCGCGCGCGATGGGAATTTAAGGTGGTCAATCTGCCGTGTGGAATACTCGATTGGCTGGAGGTGTTCTTCGCCCTGAAGATCAGCGGATTTCGGGGATGGATTTCCTCCGAAGAGTATTTCAAGGACGGGAATGATCAATTCGAGCAACTTCGTGACGGAATCGCATTCCTGAAGGAATGTGAAAAACATGCGCCCGATCGTTCCGTGGAACCTTATCTTACCTTAAATAAATAACCCATTTCATATAGGAGAAACTATCATGACTAAATTTGTGATAGTGGGTCTGGGTCGGATCGGAATGTGCCATGTCCTGGAATGCCGGATGGTGGAAGGATTTAAGATGGTGGCGAGATGCGATAATGACTATCCTTGATGATATCAATCGCGCACTCGAGAACCTGAAAAATGCCCTGGCCTCTCATCCCGAACGACGGATGGACTTGGCGGAGGAATATATCCTGCGCGGTCAGCCTCGTCCATATCCGGTAATCGGGCTCGCACCTGGGGCAGAGCGTCCGGACCCGGACAAACCGATTTCGGTTCCTCCCAATCTTTCACCCCTGGAACGATTACTCAACTGCCTGTATAGTGCGCTAAGCCCGTTGGAGAAACTCAATCCAATCTACCCGGTCCGACGACTTGGGATCTCACCGGCAAATCTGGCGGCTTCGTTTGGCTTTACCCTCGACCCGGCAACACAGTACAGTCCGCACGGTAGAAAAAAAACAATGGACGAAGTCGTATCCAACGGGATTCCTGATCCGGAGAAAAGCGGAATTCTCCCGGAGATCTTTGAAGACCTGGAAACAACCCTTGCCCTGACGCCGGAATGGTTTAAAATCGCCTTTCCTGACATGCAGGGACCATTCAACCTTGCGCACATGATCCTGGGCAACGACGCCCTGACCAGCCCTTACGATGAGCCGGAAAAATTTCATGCGGCGATGACCATCATCACCGATTTCTTCCTCGCGGTCTCCGATCGGCTGGAAAAACGGATCGGTGTGAAACGTTTACCGAAGTTTCCCTCTCACAACCGCCGCATCGCCGAATGCTCGGTGAACCTCGTTTCGCCCCGTATATATGAGGAGCATATTTTGCCGCAAGATTTGAGGATCGCGGAGCATTTCGGGCAGGTGGCGATTCATCCTTGCAGCGGACCGCACGTGTTTTACGCCACTCTGCGCAACCTTCCGGTGATTTATACCGAGGCGGGCTACATTGCGAAGCAGAGCGTAGCGGCGGGGGCGATCAGTGTCGAATACGCCCTGGCGGAAATCGGAGATCGCGCGATTATTTTATCCATCGGTCAGGAACTCCCGGTCGGAAGCGAATTTGAATTCATCTGCCGTGATCTCGATCGGGCGAGAGATAATCCGCGACTTCTTTTTGGTTATTGCGGGATGCACTGGACGAGCAAAGACTGGCCTGCCATTATGGAACTACATCGCCGGATAGATGATTATTGGGAACAAAAGATAAACCCTGTGGCCGGCGAAAATAGCCTCCGGTGCAAATAGCCTGCAAGTTTCCCATCGGTTTATTCATGAACTCAAGAAACCGATCCAGCGAGACGCGAGAATTTTTGAATTAAATGGCAAGAACCTGCTTGTCTCTTTGGCGTTTGCCGAGTAAAATAAGTTGTCCGTGCGGCCAAGAATTTTTACGGAACTTATCACATATCCGCCGCCGATGTAGCTCAATGGCAGAGCGCGGCTTTCGTAAAGCCGAGGTTGTGGGTTCAACTCCCACCATCGGCTTTGGGTTTTTGGACCGAAAACGCCGATTTGACATTTAATATAGTCCTCTTATACGTAACATGTTTAGTTAGTTTCTGTTGCGGAAAAAGACTTTTGTCGTTCCCGCGAAAGCGGGAATCCAGCTTTTGGGTCTGGATACGGACCGATCACGATAACGACAAACTCGTTCTGATCAGCCGGTTGTATAATTCGCGGCTAAAGAATAGGATTAAGGTTCTGCGTTTTTGGCTTTAACCACAATCCAACATCCGCAGTCAGCCGTCTGCCGGTGCATGGGAACAGGAACACATTCCGCATCCGACAACAATCCGCAAATAATTCCATTGAACAAATACCCGTCCGGCGCATATTATGTTTGGACAGAACTATACTAATTACAGGAGATTATTGCATGTGGCTGATGGTTCTTGCCGTGGTGCTGGGCATCGTGGAAGGGATTACGGAATTTATCCCGATTTCCTCGACGGGGCATTTGATTATCGCGGGCAACCTGCTTGGCTTTACAGGCCAAAAGGCGGAGTGCTTTGCGGTCTTCATTCAGTTAGGCGCCATCCTCGCGGTTGTCGTCCTTTATACAGATAGTTTCGCCGGCCTGTTCAATTTCAAGCGCAACGTCCAAAACCGTGAGCAGGGCAAGCCCGCCGACTTTTCCGGACTGAAAGGCCTTTTGCTTTTGTTCCTGACCACCCTGCCCGCCCTGGTCGTCGGAAAACTGATCCACCACGCCATGAAGGAGTATCTCTTTTGGCCAAAGCCGGTCATTCTTGCCCTGGCAGTCGGTGCTATCGGAATTATTCTGGCGGAAAAATTCAAACCCAAGCCAACCACCGACTCGCTCGACGGGATTACTCCCAGGCAAGCCCTGTTGGTCGGTATCTTCCAGTGCCTGAGCATGTGGCCCGGAATGTCACGGGCCGCCTGCACCATCGTCGGAGGAATGCTCGGCAAGATGGACCGTAAAATCGCCGCGGAATATTCTTTTCTAGCGGCGGTACCCGTAATGTTCGCCGCCTCCGCCTACGACCTGTACAAAACGCGTTCACTTCTATCACACGAAGACGTGCCGCTCTTTACAGTGGGATTCATCGTCTCATTCGTCGTCGCTTCAATCGCCATCAAAACCTTTATTAAACTGCTCCAACGCTGGACACTCATCCCTTTCGCAGTTTACAGACTCGGTATAGCCGCTCTTTTCGCCGTCCTCGTGTTGTTGGGAATGATTAAATTCACAGGCCGGTAATCCACGATGCGAATTGAAGAACTTGATTACGAATTATCGGAAGAATTAATCGCCCAGACGGCGATTGAACCGCGGGACCATTCACGATTGCTTATTGTCAATCGGACAACCGGGGAATTTTTTGACCGGCATTTTTATGATCTTCCCGAATATCTTGCCAGCGGTGATGTGCTGGTTTTGAACGATACGAAAGTCATACCCGCGCGGGTCATTTTTTACAAAACCACAAAAGGGAAAGTCGAGGGGCTGTTCTTGAGGGAAATCGAAACCGGCCAGTGGGAGATGATGTTCCGGGGAATGGCGAAGCTGCGAACCGGAATCGAATTGAGGGTGGAAGGCAGCGATGTGAAATTTTTCATCGGTCAGCGGCTTTCATCAAAGAGTTTTGAGTTAATTACCGAACCGAAAGTACCGGCGGTGGAATTTTTGGAGCAATTCGGGCAAGTGCCATTGCCGCCGTACATTCAAAAAGGAAAAGCCAACCCCCAAGATCGCCGGCGATATCAAACGGTATTCGCAAACTCCTCCGGAGCCGTCGCCGCACCCACGGCAGGACTGCACTTTACCAACGATTTACTGGATAAGATCAAAAAAAAAGGTGTGAACGTCGTAACCGTAACGCTGCATGTCGGGCTGGGGACTTTCGAACCGGTGACCGCCAACGATCTTAAAGATCACAAAATGCATCTTGAATGGTATCGCCTCAGTAAGGAAACGGCGGAGATTATCAACACGGCCAAGGCGGAAGGTAAAAAAGTGATACCAGTGGGAACGACCAGCGTGCGAGTTTTGGAGACGGCGGCAACGGAACACCAGGTTTTACCGGGTGAGGGATGGACGGAAATATTTATCTATCCTCGCTATCGTTTTAACATCGTCGATCAACTGGTCACAAATTTTCATTTACCGAGAACAACTTTACTGGCGATGATTTTTGCCTTTGCGGGCAAAGATTTGGTGAAACGAGCCTATCAGCATGCGATTGAAAATCGATATCGATTTTACAGCTATGGCGACGCGATGCTGATCCTTTAAAGTTACCTATTTCCGCTGGTTATGTTGATCGTAGCGAAACATCTGACTTCCATTGCTACTGCCCGCCAGATTCTTCGCTTCGCTCAGAATAACATCTTTTAAGATTCTCATAATTGCGCACGGTCATTTAGTCTGATGTTCTGAAGATGGTGGGGGTCAGAAAGCTTCCGTCTCCCGCCTGACTTTCCATCCAACGCCTGTTTTTTCCTCGGGATAACTCCGTCACAATCCGGTTTTCGTTTGGGGGTAAGGAGGTGGTGCGCCCGGGCGGACCAATTTATACGATTACGGTTTAATTAACCCGTATCAGTATAAGACCCGATCTTCGTAAAAATCTCCGTCAGTGCCACCCGCCGAGGCTATTCCGAGAACGTATGAAAAATGCGGGTTAGGCCGGTTTCATTCGTAGCGAATTTTTATTCGGTGTTTACCCGATGCCACGATGAGATAAATCCAGCTTCCGGCGAATTCTTTTCGAATTTGGTACGACGTAGGGAAACGGTCATCGGTCTGCACATCATAAACACTCCGCTTCAACAGGAATTTTACGATCATCCCCTCGGGATAGGGGCAATCACTTTCAAATGAGACCGAGTTCGGTTCAACCGTAATATGTTCAAGGGTAGAGTTGGACCGAGCCTTCCACCAGTGGGCAACGGCGTCATTGCCCATGTGAACGACATTAGCGCCAATGTGCCGGATGTAGTCAACGATTTCCTCGATGGCCTTACGGCACAATGGATACCTGGAAATATAGATCGGGTGGTAAAACATGTTCATCACCAGGTGGTACTTGACCGCCATCTGGAGGGGAAAATGCACCTCGGTAACCATATCGGTCTCCAGGTCCAGCAATGATCCTCGGTGTCCGATCTCATAACAGATGATCGGTTGTTCCATATAGTCGATCCGCTTGTTTTCACTTCGGTAATCGTCATAAAAGTAGAAGGGGTAGGATGTTCCGAAGCCGAATCCAAAGAACGAACCATTGGCTGCGGGGTGCTCATAGGGCAAAATCGATCCGCCAAAAGAATTGTCTGCTTGGCCCCCGGCCTTGCGCATCCATTTTGCCGGTTCTGCCCAGTGGTTCCATCGGGTTACCGAATTGACCGTAACGCAGGGACGAAACCCCCGGACTTTGTAGAAGGCATCGCTTTCCGACAGATAAAGGTCCTCTGTCATGGCAAAGTTGTTTTCCGCCAGCGTGTAGTAAAAGAGAGATATCTCATGACCATTGTCCAGGATGTGCCGAAGCTCCTCCGCGGTCATGGGGTGATTTTGCTGGATGTTAATATGATACGGCAGTCCCTGTTGCCTCATCCAGTCGGAAGCGGTGAGGCTCAATTCCGTCGGCCCAACGTATTCATCGCCGCCCCAGTAAAGCAGGGCGTCGGGAACCTTGCCTTCCTTCGGTGGAATCTGATAAATGAACGGTTGTGGGTTTTGGGCGAGCATGTTCTGCAGAATAAAACAGATTTCGTCTGCGTAAGGGATTTTCCGGGAATTTTCGCCCAGAACGGTCATTTCAGGCATTCGGGGATGCCCTCGATTTTCGGGAATATGCGATGTCGGTTTTCCCTGGTGGAGCAGCCAGACAGTTTTGGCTACGTCGAAATTAAAATACCCGGCGTAGCCGTTTCCATACCGGTTCCACGTAATCGCCGGATGGTTCAATTCATGTCCGGTGATGTCGCACATCCGACCCAGCTCGATCGCCTCTTTTCTCTCAACCAGTTGTATATCCGACAGGATCAACAGCCGCTGTTCGTTGAACAAGGTCGGATGGATTTCGTGGGTGATCTGATGGGGTCGAAGATCGAAGTAGCCGGAGATCGTGTAGTCGTCCGGCGTCTGTTTCAATTTGGATATAAATTTAATTCCAAAAACCTCGTCCAGGCCTTCAACTGCAAACCCGATCAGAATGCCACCCTTTTTGACCCATTTTTCCAGGGCGGAGATCGTAGGATCGGTCAGGTTTTCTCCCGACTGTCGCCCCAGGATCAGAGTTTTGATGTCATCGCGCTGGTCCAAGGTATCCAGGTCCTGAATCGACAACGGTTTGCAACGCGCACCCAGGAGTTCATTGATTTCCTGTATATAAACGTCCCAGTAATTGATTCCGTTGCGGTTCAGGGTTTGTCTTAATTTGTCATCGAACACATAAGCCAGCATATCTGATCTCCTGCTAAAAGAGTTTTATGTTTTTATACCTTTCGGCAGTTTTCCACTCTTGCGATGTGGTCCGGGCCGAAAGTCCGGGACATCCACGGGGTTATTGTGGTTTTCAATGGACCGAGCGGCAAGAATAGCGGGAGCCGCCGTCTGTGCCGCTTTGTACACATCGAGTTCCGGCGCAATGCCTCGCAACACCGCGTCGGCGAATTGGGCAAAGACGTAAAAGTCGGCGTCACCGTGCCCACTGCCTTTTGCCGCCGCCGGGCCATCGGTTCGCGCCGTCGTCCAGGGCATGGCCACCGGTTCCGGCATCTGCCATTTATCCACCCATAGCTTTGGTTTGTCCCACTCTGCCCTCGACCACTCCAGGGCGCCGTCGGTGCCCTTGATGTGATACCAGTGGTGGAACGTTCCGCCCCCGCGGTGGATGACCGGGGTGGTAAACCCAACCGCCAGCCGCATTACCGCGTCCTTGGCCGTGTGCATCAAGGCGCATTGAAAATCGGCCTGCCTGACCTCCTTGACACGGTAGCTTTGGTTTTGCGTGGACATGCCCACCACCCGATCGACATGGTCGTCCAGAACGTACAGCAGCGGGGACAGTTCGTGTGGTAAATAGGTAATGGGATGATAATTATAACGCCAGGTGGGTTTCGCTTTCGCAGTATTTTTTGCCCGATCGGCATTGTAAAAGTGTCCCTCCTCGTCCTGAAAATAGAACCCAGTTCCATAATAACCTACGTATTCGCCTTCCACAAAAAGCGGCCGACCGATGACCCCGCTTTGTACGATTTCGCGCCAGGCTCGGACGAAACCCCAGAACCGCGTTTGCTCCATGAGCAGAAAAATTTTCCCCGTCCGCTCGACCGTCGCCACCAATCTCCAGCAGTCTTCGAGGGTGTAGGCTAGGGGGACCTCCGCCATCACATGGCAACCGGCATCCATCGCCCGGCAAATCAAGGGCACTTGCTTATCGGGGTCGATCAGAACCACCAGGGCATCGAGGTCTTCTTTTTTGATCATGTCCTCGTAGTCGCAATAGCCTCGGACCTTTCGGCCATGCTCGCGCTCGATCCATTCGCCGATACTCTTGACCAGGGCGGGCCGACGGTCGCAGATGGCTGTCAGTTGAAAATCCTCGTAGGTAATCAGTTTGTTCAGGTGGGGAGGCGAGCGATGGCCCAGACCTACCACCCCTGTTTTGATCGGCTGTTTGATTGGAGCATGATTCAAAGCGTTTGAGAAGGATGATGTTTCAACCAGACTGGCGATGATACCCATAAAATCTCCTTTTTTATGTTTCGGGTTTGAATTTCGGTTCTTCGGTCAAGATGATTTTCATGGTAACACGGGTCATTTCGTCAGGAAGGGGAACCAGGATTCGCGGCTGACCAAAATGGGAAATAGAAAGAGTCGCGGTCTCCCTGCCTTCCATCGTTACGGTGTGAATTTTCCTGTTTTTGATTTCAGCGGGCAGTGTTACGCTAAGTTGCCGGCTGGGTTTTTGTCCTTCGAAGGTAAAATTGACCTCCTTATCACCGGACGAGATTTCCGACAACTTCCAGCTTTGCCTCATTTTCCAAAAGTCCAGCCAATCGTAATCCGACATCAAGCGGGCGTTTCGGGATTTGGCCTTGAGTAAAAACCTCCGTTCGGCCTCACCGGCGTATTGTCCGTAATTAACGGGATGAAAGCAGACTGCAAAAGGGATGCCCAGAGGTTCGAGTGTCTGCGTCAGCAGGCTCTCACCGTAGGTCTCAAAGAGTTCCGGACTGATTTTCCGGCTCGTCCGCGCTGTGGGATGAAAACAGGTATCGTCTCCGAGGTGGCAGGGCTGCTGTAAAACGTTGATCTTTCGAAAATCCAAATCCAGAAAGCTGACCGGCAGGGCGGCGGGGGGGGTGGCAAAAAAACCGGTAAACCCCCGGACCCTGGAATTGTATCCGTAGTTGCAATCCATCTCGACCCCCAGCCGCTCCCACAACTTCGGAATGTCCGTGTACCCGGTCCAGAAAAGCCGATGATTGCGGACCGTCCGCATCGTAAGCTGATATCGTTTGCCGAATTCTTTAAAACAATCTTCCAGCTTGTTCAGGATATTTATATGCGGCGCGGTGAAGCTTTCTCCTGGCGATGCCGGATACGGATGGACGGAAAAATGATGTCCCCGGTCCATCAGTGCCCGCAGGTGATCCGTTCGGGATTGTGTTCCCTGCATCATAACATAAATGACCATATTCCCGCCGAGGCTGTCGAGAAACGAGCAAATTTGCTCGTTGTACGCCGGGTCGGCGTTGTCCTCATCCCCCGAAAGGATGATGGCCGATTGGCTTTTCCCCGGCAGTTGCCAAAAGCGGGGTAAGGGGACGTCAAAGGATTGCTCGACCAGGCGAAGGAGAAGCATGGCATGAAAGTCCGCCAGAGGCAAATGTCCAGCTTGATAGTTCGACTCCCACTCGGGACCGAATAAATCGCAAGGCCGGCAGTGAAGGTCCATGTTCGACCGCCACCCCGCATATCGGGCCATGCCCTGCCTCAGGTTGCGGTAACATTCCACCAGGTCGTAGGCGAAAACGGTAACGCGTCCCGATTCCACGGGAATCGTCCAAATCGCCGGACGGTCGTTCAAATGACGGTCCATTTCATACAGATGGGCCAGGATACGGGCCTTTTCGGGTAGCGGAATCTCCAAACTTTCCTCGGTCGGCTGAGCGCGGCGACCGACTACGGGCAGAGAGTAATGGCTGAAACCTTCCAGCAACGGTTGAGCCATGCGAAGACATCCGACCCTGCCGTCATCCGCATACTGCACACCGGAGTCCATATTCAGAGCCATCAGAGTTTCACGAGTGGGCGCGATCAAAATCAGGTGTCCGCCTCGTTCCACATAGGTTTTCAGCAGATCCGACTCCACTTCGACTCCAGGCGGCACGAGGACCACCGATGGCGAGGGAACACTCTTCAAGGCAACCGATTCGACGATCTTCCCGAATGCACCTCCCCACAAGGCCAGTATTTCTACAAGGTATTCCGCACGATCGGTTCGCTTGTCTTCGACGATCCAGAGGGTCATTATTTTACTCATTGCATAACCACCATTGGAAGCACCTTTCAATACCATATAGCCAACGCGACACCGATATTCCATTCGTTATTCTACGGAATATCCCATTAAAGTCAAAACGGAATATCTATTAAAATCCATTATTTTTGATGAGATATCGGTGTCTCACGAATTTAGAGCATTTCAACATTTATCGTACATATATCCACACGATTTGAACCATCCTTGGGCATCCTGAGCGGTGACCGCATCCAAGGCAACGGCAATGGCTTGGATCAAGGCCTCACGGCTACGGGC
>JBAZZQ010000036.1:0-42104 GCA_041658725.1 Phycisphaerae bacterium
GTGGCAATCACATCCTCCGTTTGCGGACGGCGGTCAAATCCGGTCGATGGGAAAACTTTTGGTCGCATTACCTTTGCCTCAAAGATTCTGCATAAGGACTACGTAAAATGAAAACTACACCCTTTAATACTATCACCAAATATTTGAATGCGACCATTTCGTTGTCCGTCGATCCTCAGAGCGACATTCTAAAGGACTTTCAAGAATTCGCCAAAATGGTTTTGGGTGTGGACTCCGACCATCATGAGATCCGTCGTCCAGCAAGGCTTTACCGTGTGGGAACCACTAACGCCGCGGATGGCGGTTTGGACATGTGGGCTAATTTTGGTCCGGCAGTCCAAGTCAAACATCTTTCGCTATCTCCCGCCCATTTCGAGGATATCTGCGGCTGCATTCAAGCCGACCAGATAGTCATCGTCTGCAAAAAGATTGAAGCATTGAGCATCGAAGCTGTGTTGACGCAGGTGGGGTTCAAGGACCGAATTCGTGGCATCATCACCGAATTGGATTTGAAAAGGTGGTACAGGCTCGCCTGCGGCAACAAGTATGCACAAACGATCGGCAAGGATCTTTTACAGGCGATTGTTGATGAAATCGCTCTTGAGTTTCCGTTAGCACAGTCGGAAAAAGTGCGTCAGTTCGTTAAAGACCGCGATTATGATTTCAGTCGACTCAAGGAGAATTGGGCAATAAAATAAATGGATCGTTTAACAGCCGACCAACGAAGCGCTGTCATGGCTCGTGTTCGTGGAAAGAACACGAAACCGGAAATGATCGTTCGGCGAACAGCGCACAAAATGGGGTTTCGTTTCCGCCTTCATCGTCCTGATCTTCCAGGAAAGCCCGACATCGTTTTTCCAAGACTCAGCAAGATTATTTTCGTGAATGGTTGCTTCTGGCATGCACATCAATGCAAGCATGGTCGTCGCATACCCACGGTAAATCGGGGCTACTGGATACAGAAACGCCGTCGTAATGCTACCCGCGACCGTCTCGTAGAAAGAAAATTATCCCATCTGGGTTGGAAGGTTTTAACCCTTTGGGAATGCGAGATAGCAGAGGAGAGCTATCTGATACAGAAATTGAAGAATTTTTTATCGCCTCAATTGTCATGAGCGTAATCCTGACGACATTCGTTTTCTTCGCATTTGTAGTTCTGGGGGTGCCATAGAACACTATTTGCACACCTCAAGAATCCCCCTTTCTCAATTCTTCCTTGACACTTTCCGCCGACTCATTAGTATGGGTCTTTGGCAACCCTGTTTATTGGCTACTGCCAAACATGACCTTTTAAATTCAGACCCGGAAAAAGAGGACGGAGCAAGCACCGCCCCTACTATAATGAGCGATAAAGTTAAAGAAATGAATTTGACGGAATTATGGCAGCGGATGCTGAACCATCTGCGGCTGCACCATAGTGAACTGGTGCGAAACTGGTTCGATGAGATTCGAATCCTGGATTTCGACCGCGGGCACATGACCCTCGGCGCGCCCAATGCTTCCCAGCATCATTATCTGCAAAATCACTGCGCTACCGCGTTTATTCAGACGGCGCAGACGATTACCGGGCGATTGATCGGCGTTGATTTTGTTCGGCAGGAGAATTCGGCGGAGCCTATCCGCACGGCTGGTTATGAAGATCAGCTTATGCTTAATGATGAATTTGTTTTTGATAATTTCGTTTCCGGCCCTTGCAACAAGCTCGCCCATGCAGCCAGTATCGCCATCGCCCGCGAACCCGGCAAACGCTATAATCCCCTGTTTATCCACGGGTCCGTGGGCTTGGGCAAAACGCACCTCCTCCAAGCCATCTGCCACGAAATTCGACGAAACGCACCGGAATCGCGGATTATGTATTTATCCTGCGAAGCTTTTATCAATGCTTTTATCGAGTCGGTGGAAAAAGGCAACGTTCATGATTTTCGCCATCGCTATCGGAACGTGGATTTGCTCGTCATCGACGATGTTCAGTTCCTGGCCAACAAAGACTCCAGCCAGGAAGAGTTTTTCCACACATTCAACACCCTTTACCAGGCTCAGAAGCAGATTATTCTTTCCTCCGACCGGCCGCCCAGCGAAATCGAGACCCTTACGGAACGATTGATCAGCCGGTTCAGTTGGGGCCTGGTGGCTGGTATCGACCGGCCATGCCTGGAAACGCGAATGGCCATCATCAGTAAAAAATCGAAATTAAAAGATTTAAAAATTCCCGAAGACGTTACAACATACCTGGCTCGTTCCATCGATTCTAACACCCGCGAACTGGAAGGGGCGATCACCAAGCTTCAGGGCCTGGCGATGCTCGGCGATGGGCAGATTACCCTGGACCTGGCCCGGCAGGTCGTGCCTGCCCACCTGCTCGTTCGCCACGAATTGACGATTGAGCAAATAGCTGAAGCGGTTACCGGACACTTTCATGTAAAAGTGACGGAATTGCAGTCAAAGCGTCGAAATAAAACGCTCGCGTTACCTCGTCAAATCTGCATGTTCTTGGCCCGGCAGCTTACTCGCTGGAGTCTGGAAGAAATCGGCGGTTATTTCGGCGGGCGCGATCATAGCACCGTCCTCCACGCCACCAGGACCATTCAAAAAGCCGTTACCGAAGACCCCTCCCTGCGAAACACCGTCGAAGCCCTCGCCAGAAATCTTACCGGCAACAGCAGCCGTCCGCCTATGCAAGCCAAGACACAATAAAAACAGGGCCTGACAATAACTCCTCTTTCATCCTGTCAGTAACCTGTGAGCTAACCGCTTTCCGCACTATTTCGTTACGTTCTGATCAGGTCCACAGACTTTAAGTAGTTACCAACACTTCTCCTGTCGGTTTTCTTTTTTTCCTAACTCTCTATTCAAAGACAAATTAAATTTCCTGCATAAAGATACTCACAAAAATCTTCTGCATAAGAATACAGATACTACTTGTTTTAAATGAAATTATAATTAGAATGGCAGAGAAGAAGTTTAGGATTTGACGCTATGGAAAGCATTTTTACAGTGCAAGGGGTACAGACATGAAAGTGATATGCAATCGTTCTCGTCTGGCGGAAGCCTTGGGATTGGTCAGCAGTGTCGCCGTGGCTCGTAGTCCACGACCAATTTTGCAATGCTTGAGAATGCAGGCAGAGGATGGAGCGAATAGTAAATTGACCTTGTTCGCCACTGACCTGGAGCTGGGTTTACGATGCGAGCTTAAGGAAGTGGAAGTTACCGAACCCGGTCAGACGGTCGCCAGTGCCGCCAAACTCAACGCCATCGTTCACGAAGTTACCGACGAAACGATTACGCTTTCTACCGAGCAGGATAGTTTGGAAGTGATGGCCGCAGGCAGTAAGTTCAAGCTGTTCACGTTCGATCCCAACGAATTTCCGCCGGTAGCTCCAAAGGAAGAAGGTAAGGTGTTTACCGTTACCGCCGGGGAACTGACCCGGGTTTCTGCTCTCACCGGTTACGCCGCCGCAAAAGAAACGACCCGATACGCTATTAACGGATTATTAGTCGAGGTCAACGGAAATAAAATGATTATGGTCGGAACCGACGGCCGGCGATTAGCAAAAGCCAGCGCGAACCTGCCTTCCAAAGTAGCCGAACCGATCAGTACAATTATACCTTCTCGGGCCGTGGCGATGCTGAGCCGTCTGGCAACCGAGGTGGAAGCTCCCGTAACCATTCGCGTGACGGAAAGCCAGGTGGCGTTTGAAGTTTCCGGTGTTTTGATGATTTCTTCCGTGATCGAAGGACGATATCCAAGCTACGATGCGGTCATCCCCAAAGAATCCACCTGCAAGGTCAAAATTGATCGGCTGACCCTTTTATCCGGCCTTCGCCGAGCCTCGCTTTTGGTGTCCCGCGACACCCGGGGCGTCAAAGTCCAGCTGTCGAAAGATCGCATGACCATCGAAGCCCATTCCCCGGAGGAAGGCGAAGCCGCCGTCGAGCTTCCGATCGAATTGGAAGGCGAGCCGATCCAAATCGCGTTTAATCCCGACTATTTGGTCGACCCCTTGAAAATCCTCACCCAGGAGCAGGTGGTTATGGAGTTTCGAGCCCCCAACACCCCGGCGGTGCTGAAAGCAGGGCCGGATTTTCTCTACGTCTTAATGCCTGTAACTCTGTAATACCGATAATGCTATTATGTACAACGATAAACGACTACATCAACTTTGGCTCAATTGTCAATATCGTCAGCGGTATCAGCCGCTCGGCGAAATCATTGCTCCCCTCCGCACAAAACTAAAGGACAACCGCAACAAACATCTGTCCCAGATCAATGCCATCTGGGCGGATATCGTGGGTGTGGATTTAGCCGATCTCGCCTTCCCCTATGACGTTCATTCGGGTATACTAATTGTCTCAGTTGCTTCCCCTGCGGTGAAGTTTACCATCGAGCAAATTTACCGCCAAGCCATTTTAGACCAGGTCTGCGAACAGACGGGAAAGCGACTGAAGGATATGAAGTGTACACTTAGCACGAACCGTGCCAACTAAAGGTTGCCAATTAGCCGCCGGACTTGTCCGGCGTAAAAACGATATGGCCTCGAAGACGACGCCATACCACCCAGGAAAGTTGAAAGAAACATGACGCCACATAATTATGACGCCAGTAGTATAAAAGTTCTCGAAGGTCTTGAGGCCGTTCGGCTTCGACCCTCGATGTATATCGGTGACACCGGTCTGGCCGGGTTGCATCACCTTGCCAACGAAGTCGTCGATAACGCCATTGATGAAGCGATGGCGGGGTACTGCAAAAACATCATCATTCACGTCCACCCCGATGGCTCCCTGAGTGTCCGCGACGATGGCAGAGGAATCCCCGTCGATTTACATGAAACGGAAAAACGACCTGCCGTAGAAGTCGTTTTGACCATGCTCCATGCCGGGGGAAAGTTCGACCGCGATTCCTACAAAGTTTCAGGCGGACTGCACGGTGTCGGCGTTAGCTGCGTCAATGCCCTGTCCGAATGGCTCGTGGTCGAAGTCTATCGCGATGGAAACATCTATACCATGCGATTCGAAAAAGGTAAAACGGTAACCGAGCTGGAAAACAAAGGCCACACCCAGCGGACGGGAACCCGCGTTACATTCAAACCAGACGCCACCATCTTTCCGGATATCACCTTCCGCTACGAAACCCTTTCCACTAGGCTTCGCGAGCTGGCGTATCTGAATGAAGGAATTACGATCAAACTCAAAGACGACCGCAACGGCAAGGAAGAAGAATTTTCTTACAAGGAAGGGATCAAGGCGTTTGTCGAACACCTCAGCGAAGGAAAAACCCCGCTCCATCCTGTAATCCGGTTTTCCAAGGAAGATCCGCAACTGCGACTAACGTGCGAAATCGCCATGCAGTACAACGACGGATACTCGGAACAAGTCCTCGCATTTGCCAACAATATTCACAATATCGACGGCGGGGCGCACCTGTCGGGTTTCCGCGGCGCGCTGACCCGCACGATGAATCAATACGCCAAGAAGCAGAATGTTCTAAAGGGCGATCTGGTTCCCACCGGCGAGGATTTGCGGGAAGGGCTTACGGCGGTAATCTCCGTAAAAGTCCCCGAACCGCAATTCGAAGCGCAGACCAAGGTCCGCCTGATGAATCCCGAAGTCGGAACCTTCGTCGAGCAAACAGTCAACGAGATGCTCAGCCTGTGGCTTGAGGAGCACCCGGCCGACGGCAAGCGAATTGTTACCAAAGCCGCCCAAGCCGCACAGGCACGGGAGGCGGCCCGAAAGGCCCGAGAACTGTCCCGCAAAAGCGTGCTGGAAAGCGGCAACCTGCCTGGAAAACTCTGGGACTGTTCGAGCAAGGACTTGGAAACCACCGAGCTTTTCCTCGTCGAAGGAAATTCCGCCGGCGGAAACGCCAAGCAAGGGCGAGAATCAAAACACCAGGCCATTTTGCCACTACGCGGTAAAATTTTAAATGTCGAAAAAGCACGCATCGACAAGATTCTGGATCATACGGAAATTCGCACCATGATCTCCGCCATCGGCACGGGGATCGGCACCGAAGATTTCGATCTGGCAAAACGGCGGTACGGAAAAATCGTCATCATGACCGATGCCGACGTCGACGGCAGTCACATCCGAACCCTGCTTCTGACTTTTTTCTTCAGGCACATGCGACCCCTCATCGAACAGGGACATGTCTACATCGCTCAGCCGCCGCTCTTCCAGCTCGTTAAACGCTCAAAAGCGGAATATGCCCTCAATGAAAAAATTCTCAATGAAAAATTGACCGAACTGGGACTCGATGCGACCACCTTGCTCGTGCGTGAAGTCGCCGCCACCAATGAAATCACCACCAAAACCACCGGAGAATATTCCGGCAAAAAACTCCGCGAATTAATCAACCTGGTCGATGAACTCGAGGTGCAATTGGGCATCCTGCGCCGCCGGGCTATCGATGTGCGATCCTTCCTGACCGAACATTACGACCCAGCCGACGGACTGCCCAAAATACGCGCCCAGATCAAAGGGGAACGATACTTCTTTTATACGGAAAAAGAATTCACCCAATTCTGCAAGGACGCGGAAACCAAATTCGGACGAATCGAGCTTGACGACGGAACCAACACCGCCGAGAACCAGGAACCGGCCGTCCCCGTCACCCGGGTCGATTTAAACGAATCGGCCGCTATCGAAAAAATCATCCGCACCCTGATCAAGGATTGGCAACTGACGATCGAGGATTATTTCCGAACCACCCAGGAAAACGTCGCCGGGCAATTTCTACCCACCCGCTTTGCCCTCAAACTTGCCGACGACCGGCTACGGGAAATCCCCAATCTGCCCGCTGTCCCCAAACTCATCCGAGATCACGGAGCCACCGGACTCGAAATCAAAAGATTCAAGGGTCTGGGCGAGATGAACCCCGAGGAATTGTGGTCCACCACGATGGACCCTTCCAAGCGTGCCATGAAGCGGGTCACCATATCCGAGGAGCCTGACGATCCTGCCCAATATCAAATCGATATGCGGGAAACGGACCGTATTTTCTCCATCCTCATGGGAGAAAGCGTCGAGCAGCGGCGAAATTTTATCGAAACTCATGCAACAGAGGTCAAAAATCTCGATATATAACAGTAGGGGTACGGCAAGCCGTGCCCTCCTAAAATGTGCTTGTTGGAGTAAAACATGAAAAAACAAATCAAACGTATTGCGGCATGCTGGACTCTTCTGATCCTGATGCTTGTGGGAGCTGGCTGTGCACCGGAATTAAAAACCCTCGCCCTCAACCAGTTGGTGGGCGTTGCCTCCCAAATCACCAGCGCCCTGGTGACCGGCGCAATCCAATCCGTTCTCGCCGGCTGAACGACAACCCCTTAGCCCAAAAATGCTTCCGCCGTATGCATATCGTGCGGCGGTTTGTCGTCACAAACAGTTAAAAATGGCGTCAATGTTTACATATTGTCTAGCCAGCGACTTGGCGTGGGCGATTTTGTCCGCGTCTTCGGGAAGAATCCGAATCACCATTTGCTTGATCCTGGTCGCGACCGTATACGTATCCTCCTTGCACAGCAAAACCGGCAGCCCCGAATTTTTCATCAGCGACACGATGGTAAAATGAGGAATCAGGCCGCCCGTCAATACCAGGCCGACAATACAGCTGTTGTGATCCGCCTGGTGAAGACCCTTATTGATCGCCACCAGGATATTGTCGATCCGATCACCAGAGGTAATCATAAGAGTGTGAGGACCGATGTGAGGAAGCACATTCTGCGGCTCCATTGCCGCCACGATCGTGTTGTCGATCCGCACATCCATCGCGGATTCACCGGAAAGCACCTGGGCGGATAAATTCTGAGCCACTTGGCGCATCCGGGGATAAGTCAGAGTTTCATCATAAGGAATGGAACCCAGGAGCTTTAAACCCATATTCGCCAGTCCACGGTCCAGGGCTTGTGTGATCCGTTCCCGCTTTTCCGGAATAACTTTGTTCGCCACCACCCCCACGACCTTGACCTGTCTGCCCTGGAACAGACTTAAATTTAGTGCCACCTGGTCCAGCGTGCTTCCGATCCCGCCCTCCACCACGAGTAAAGCCGAAATATCCAGCATGGCCGCCACGTCGGCATTGGATAAATCCAGGCACGCGCCCACTCCCGCGTGGCCCGTGCCCTCCACCACCAAAACATCACATCCCTGCGACACACGGCCGTATGCTTCAAAAATTCGCCTTTTAAGAGGCTCGACATCGCGATGGAAAAGATAGTTTTCCACAAATCCACGAGGAATCGTCACCGGACTCATTTCAGCCAGAGTCCCGCCCAGCGACATCACCGTTTGCATAAACACAGCGTCCTTGTCGATCATCGTCCCGTCTCGTTCCACGTATTCCTGACCGACCGGCTTGAAAAAATGCACACGGCGACCCTGCTCCACAAGCAGACTGATCAACCCCAACGATAAAGTCGTCTTCCCCACATGCTGGCCGCTGGCTACAATGAAAATGCTTTGCATATCGCTATCATCCCAATTTATGAAAAGGCTAATATCACGTCAACTTACTATAACTATTTTATCCGCCCGTGGTGGTTAAAAAATAAATTTTTACATATTTTGCCGACCTAAAGTTAATCTTCCTCCAGCACTTTTTTCCGCCGCAAAATATGATGGTAATGCTGGGCGAAGCGGTGGGCTTCGTCGCGGATGCGCTGGAGGAGTTTTAGGGCGGGGTTGTTTCTCGGCAGTTTGATCGGATCGTTCGGACTGCCGGTGTAGATTTCTTCTTCCTTTTTTGCCAGTGAAATGATTTTCGGGGGTTGGATGGGCAGCGTGGCAAAGGCGTCCATGACGGCGCGGCGTTGGCCCGGTCCGCCGTCGATGAGAATCAGATCGGGTAAGAGTTCTTCCCCCACAGCCACATGCCGATAACGGCGGGCGATTACTTCTCGAATCATATCATAATCGTCGCTGCGGTTGGCGGCGTATTTGATCTTGAATCGTTTGTAGCCGCTTTTAAAAACCATCCCGTCGATGAACTGGACCATCGAACCGCAGGCTTCCCCGCCCTGCAGGTTGGCGATGTCAAACCCCTCGATAATTCGCGGAGGATGTTCCATCCCCAACAGTTTGGTCAATTTTTCCAAGCCCTCTTTCGGGTCCTGGAAAAAAACCTCCGGCTGAAGGTCCACATCGGGCTTACCGGCCAGCGAGAGCGATTCGAGGGCTTTGATCTGGTCACGGAATTTGGCGGCCTGCTCGTAGCGAAGTTCTTTGACCACCTTCTTCAATTGCGTTCGCATTTCCTTCAAAACCGCCCTTCGGCCGCCGGCGAGAAACTTGATCAGCCGTTTGATATCCTCGCGATACGCCTCGTTTGAGATTTTTCCGGCACACGCCCCGGAGCACAATCCGATGGAATAAAGCAGGCAGGGCCGTTCGCGATTTTTGGCGATATCCTCGCGGTTCAAAGGCCGCCCACAGGTGCAGAATTTAAAAATCTTCTGCATTTCCCGGTACGCCGCCCGCAGACCACCGGAATCAATAAAAGGTCCGAAAAGTTTCGATTTCGGATTTGGTTCACGAGTGATGAATACCAGTGGATATTCATCCTGGATCGTAATTTCCAGATAAGGGTAGGATTTATCGTCCATCAGCCGTTCGTTGTAAGGCGGCTGAATGTCCTTGATCAGACGATTTTCATCGAGAAGAGCCTGGACTTCATTTTCGCATTCGATGTAATCCACCGTTGCCACCTGCTTGATCATTTCGAAAATACGGGGCCCGCGAGCGGATTCAAGGTCCGCGGAGGGTTGAAAATAACTGGCTACCCTCGAACGAAGATCGACCGATTTACCCACATACACGACTCGCCCCTGGGCGTCCTTGAAAAGATAAACTCCAGGAGCCTTGGGTAAATCGCTGATTTTCTTTCGCAAATTTGTTATAAAAGACTCTCGATTTACATCATCCATAGCATAAAATTGTATCAGGAAAATGATTATAGGCAAACTCTGAAAGGAGATTGGATTATGGCCGACAAGGAAAATCCGAAAATCTATATCGACGATGATTGGAAACGCCAGGCCCAGGAGGAAAAACACCGCCTGGCCGAGAAGGAAAAAAAAGTGGAAGAAACCAGGACAAAAGAGGCAACAGCACCCTCGGCCGCCCAGCCGGAGCGGTTGCCGAAACCCAGCTTTGACGTGCTGGTCAGTACGTTTACAACGCAAACTCTCCTGGCACTTGGGCTTCGGCAGCATCCAAACATGCAGCCGATGCTCGACCTGGAATTGGCAAAATTCAATATCGATATGTTGGCGGTCCTCGAAGAAAAAACAAAAGGCAACCTGACAAGCCAGGAAAAAGCCCTGCTGGATCAGACACTGCATCAATTACGAATGGCCTTCGTCGAAGTCGCCTCCGCCACCGTCGGACCCATCGGCGCGGAGTAAATTTTTGGGATTATTTGTGTTCACTGAAAAAGGCGGGTTAAGGCGCATGCAATGCGTCTCTACGCGGACTACTTCTTCGGTGAAAGATCGGTAAAAAACTGGTCCAAATTCCAAGCCAGTTCTTGAAAAACACCTCGCGGAATGGTGATCGTATCCCAGCGGCTTGATCTTGGCTTGATGTACTGACGATAATCGTCGAGATAAATGGCATAGAACCGATAATACTGCTCACGAAACTTAAATGGCTCGAACAGCTCAATTCGGTTAAAATCACTGAGCCAGAAGACGAAAACAAACGCGGCCGCGAAGGAATTTCCAAAAATCTCCTGCCATGTGCTCAGGGCCTCAATATCCTCCCGACCTACCCACGGATCGAACAACCAGTCCTGTTTTCCCGGCTGAGCTTTACGCCCCTTGATGTCCACCAGCAGGTTGCGCTGATGGGGCAGGTAAACAATAAAATCAAAGCTTTTCAGCTGCACCTGGGCAAAGGCAGCCCGATGAGCTTCATCCACCCCCACATACGGAAGCGCCCGTTGTTGCAAAAGATTTTGAAAGGCAGACTCGTAATGATTATGTAATTTCATCTGGATGTTTTTTTTCTAAAAAATCGAAATTATTTTAAAACCCGCTCGAGTCACGAGCGTATAATACTATAGAGAGGCACACAAGACCAAACGAACGCAACTGCACATTCTCCTTTTCCCGCTCGGTCCGTTCTCCGCCGAGCGGGTTTTATTATCAGGATTCATCGGCGGTGTCATTTCGCACTTGATCCGGATTTTCCAGAAACCGCTCCAGATCGATCTGCAATTGCTTACCCGTTTTAAGATTTTTTACAGTGACCAGGTTTTGATCTCTGGTTTCGCTGCCCAGGATCAGAACGATCAAGGCTCGGCGGCTGTCTGCGTATTTAAGCTGTTTTCCCACTGCCTGACGTTTAGGCGAATAATCGGCGACAAAATTCTGTTTCCGCAACTGCCCCGTGATTTTTAACGCCAGCGAAAATAACTCCGCCTCAGCGTCGATCACGAAAAACTCCGGCGGATGATGCGGGGTCAAACTGGGTATTTTTCCCAAATCCTCCAGCAGGTCCATCAAGACCACGTCGCCCATGCCGAATCCGCAAGCAGGCATCGCCGGCCCGCCGAACATGCTGATCAGATTATCATACCGCCCGCCGCCCGCGATGGCCCGCATCTTGGCGCTGCGGTCGAAAATCTCAAAAACAATTCCCGTATAATATGCCAACCCTCGCACCACCGAGGGTTTATAAACAAAATAATCGCCGACCCCGAAAGAAGCCAAATCGCGATGAAGTTCCTGCAATTTGGCCAGTTCCCTTTGGCTATCCTCCGACGTCGCTAAATCCGATAGCGCTGCCAGATTCGGCACGTTCAACATATTCTTCAAAGACATTAATTCCTGCTGCGACACCTTTTGCTCTCGGGCAAAAGCATCAAACTGCTCGGAAGGCAATTTATCAAATTTATCCAGAATGGCGTAAAATTGTTCATGCCGATCAGCCCCGATGCCTGCGTCGGTCAGCAGTGCAGCGACAATCGGTCGGCTGTTGACCCGAAGCTCGACCAATTCGGGTCCCAATCCGATCTGCCGTAAAAAATCCAGGGCGACAAAAATGCACTCCGCATCCGCCAGCACATCTCCCGACCCCATAATATCTATATTCCACTGGAAAAACTCCCGAAGCCGTCCCCGCTGAGGCCGTTCCGCACGGCACAACCGGGGAATGGAAAACCATTTAATCGGCCGAGGCAGACTGCTCGCCTTGGCCGCCACCATGCGCGCCAATGTCGGAGTCAATTCCGGCCGAAGAGCCAGATTTCGTCCGCCCCGATCTGCAAAACTAAACAACTGCGATACGATTTCGTCGCCCGATTTGATTTGATACAAATCCAGATGTTCAAAAATCGGACCGTCATATTCCTCAAACCCATGCCGAAGACTAACCGTGCGCCAAAGATCAAAAAGCCACTGCTGACGCACCATCAGCTCCGGATAAAAATCCCGCGTCCCGCGTGGTGACTGAAGCAACGACTTTTGTATATTCTTTTGCTCGTCCATACTACCCGTCTACTCGACTACTTGTCTACTCGTCTACTGTTTTCCAGATTATGATAGGCAAATCCACAAAAGAAAAGAAAGAATTTGAAATGCCCTTAATCTCATTCTAACATTCTTGAGAATGTTAGAATGATTATGGGAATAATCCAACCTATATTTTGGGGTTATTTTGCGTGTCAGCACAAGGAAATACGGTTGGCCGATTACATTTTTTCGTCGGACACTTCGGTTAATAAAACCGTTCCTGTTTTATTGTTGGGCGTCTGCGCCTTGTGGAAAATGTATCAGGTTGCGGCAATAATAGACACAGTGCAACGCTCCGATGCGGTTCCAGGGAGCTCGTTCCGACGGCCCCAGCAATTCCACCGACTGGAACGACCGTTTGAGCACATTCAAATGGTTCCGCGAAAGCGGGTGGTCGCTGACGAACAGGCAATCCTCTCCTTGATGGGACTGCGGTTGGTTCCAATACCGAAAGCACTGGCCATAGATCGAATCGTTCCCATAATTCAAGACCAGCGGGACAACCGAACTGTATTCCGTCAGTTCCGCCGCGTGCCTATACTGTCGGGCCATCACGAAGACTTTATGCTTCCGGCTATACCGCGGGTAAAGAACGTCAATCTCCCGGCCCATGGGCATCGACCCGAAGAACATCACCAGTTTTGAGTTGATTCGATGTTCAGTGGTCCACGGACGAGCGATAGCATAGACGGCTTCCGGACCGAGAAACACCTGCCCCATCAGGACAATCACTAGCAAACATGTGGTAATGCTCCCGGCCACCAGCGATCCTTTCAACCAGTACTTGGCCGAAGGGCTTTGCCCCGCGGACCACACGAGTATGAGCACAAGCAATCCGAGCAATGGAACCGTCCAGTTCATCCCCCCAACTTCCGGCGGACGGAATGCGTGAAGGCCCACGTAGAGAATGAACGGACAATAAACGGTCAGAATCAACAGCACGGCTTGGTAATTTCCCTTGCGAAATTCCCGCCAACCCCACGGCAGCGGCCCAAAAAGGGACCAGATGAGAAAAACAGGTCCGATCAAAAAAAACTGATAACCGCAGTAGTTAAGGAATCCCATCGGGTACACCCCTTTGATTGGTTCCCGCGAGACAAAGTGAAAAATAAACGTCTGCCAGCCGTGTTCCGCGTTCCACAGGATCGTGGGCAAAAAAGCTACCCCTGCCACCAGGACGGCCAGATACGGTCCGAATGTTTTGAGCGCCGCCCGTCCCTTAGGATCGATCAGCAGATACAAACAAGACATCCCCATCAGGGGAATACCGAGAAATTTGCAGTCCAATCCAAATCCCCAGCACATCCCCGCCAAAATCCACCACCCCAGACCCTGACGGCGAATACCGAGCATTGTGGTCCAGAGTCCGGCGATCCACAGGACGGCCAGCGGGGTATCCGTCAACAAAAGTGTTGTCCCGATCAGACCCGCCGGGAGAATCATCATCCCCGCCAGGCACCGGTCGGCTATCTTGGGATCGCCCGTCAACCACCGAGAAAATCGCCACAACAGCAGGACGGTAACGGTTCCCATGATGATTGGACCCATCCGGGCCGCCAGAACCGATTTACTGATACACCGAAACGGATACACCACCCAAGCCAGCATCCCTCCGTGATCGTAATAGCACCAATCAATCTTCGCAGGCCAAAGCCAGTGGTACGCTTCGTCATTCACCAGCGGTATCGCACTACTCAAAATAATGCGCAGAAGAATAAAACTGACGAAAGAAGCAATCGCAGACCCGGAAGAAAGAGATTCCGTGCCCACCGCTATTTTCAAAAGCAAATGGCAAAAATAAATGACGGTTCCCAAAAGAACCAGTAAATACAAAGATCGGACGACCAGGCCCGCGTTCCAAATAAAACAAGGATACCCGTCCCACCGGTATCCCCCCGCCGCCAACCAGACAATAAACAATCCCACCGAAAGTCCACTCAGAACCATCCAGGACCAATCTGTGCGAATTGCTCGTTGTGCAATCGCCGGCACGGCGGCTTCTTTTTTAATCTTGAACATAATACTCTCTATATTTTTCTTGCGACAATTTGACGTAATCACTCGCTGCCACTAAGATATTACTATGGCAACCGAAAACGAAAATTATAACAAGCCCACCCGCCGTTTACCAGTCTGGCTTAAACGTCCTCTCCCCCACGGCCGGGAATATGTTAAAATCGAAAATCTCCTCAAAGACCTTCATCTGCACACCGTCTGCCGATCTGCCAACTGTCCAAACCTGGGAGAGTGTTGGTCCGCGGGAACCGCCACCTTTATGATCCTTGGAAAAACCTGCTCCCGACAATGTAAATTCTGCGCCGTTGAAAAGGGAACCCCATCGCCCATCGAACTCGACGAACCCCTCCGAGTCGCCCAAGCCGCCCAGGCAATGAATCTCCGGCATGTCGTTATCACCTCCGTAACCCGCGACGATCTACCCGACGAAGGGGCAGGCCATTTCGCCCAAACCATTATAGAACTCCGAAAAATACTTCCCACCTCCGCCATCGAAGTCCTCACCCCCGATTTTCACTGCCGCCGCGACTGCCTCGACACCGTCGCCCGCGCCGAACCGCGAATCTTCAACCACAATCTCGAAACGGTCGAATCCCTGACCCCGCAAATCCGCCCACAAGCCGATTACCACCGGTCCCTGGCTGTCCTAAAATACGTCCGAACAAATTTCCCAGCCATTTATGTCAAATCCGGTCTGATGGTCGGCCTGGGTGAAACCGACGACCAACTCCGCCAGTCTTTACGCGATCTCGCGGACGCCGGATGTCAAATCGTAACCGTCGGTCAATATCTCGCGCCCTCCGTCAATCATTGTCCCACCCAGCGATACCTTTCCCCAGAGTGGTTCGACCAATTAACCCTCTGGACCAGGGAAAATCTCCCCTTCCTCGCCTTCGCCGCCAGCCCTTTCGTCCGAAGCAGCTACCTCGCCCACGAATTATTAAATCAAATTATTTTTAGTTGACACATGTAAATTAATGTCTTATGATAACGATTAGCAGGCATAAGGAGATATCAATTTGGCAACGGCACGTCAAAAAAATCTTTCCGCGGACGAACGTGAACGAATGGAGGCGCTCGCCCTGGAATTTTTTAATCTGCACTTCATGTTCTGGGCCTTACGCCATCGAAATCGCGCGGACGACCCCTATGATCTAACTGAACCCGAATTCGTCGCCCTCGACACCCTCGCCGAACGAGGCCTGTGCACCGTGGGTGAATTGCAGCAGGTCCTCGACGTCAGACCAGCCCAAATGTCCCGAATTATTCGCGCTCTGGAGAGCAAGGGCGAAAAACCCTTTATTTCCTGCACCATTAACACCCAGGACAAGCGGCGGATCAATGTCAATTTAACCGAACAGGGGAAAAAATCCCGCGACGAATACCGCAAACGCAGGCTCGTGTCCAACATGAAACTCGTCATGGGATTGTCCGAAACCGAGCAAATGGAGGTCCGAAAAATCATCAACCGATTTCGCCAGATCATGTCCGACCAACTCCACAAATCCGCTCGCGCGTAGAGACGCATTGCGTGCGCCTCTCTTTAAAGCGCCGCCGGAAGACATTTTTAAATTTTCAATTTCTACTTTGCACTGTAAAATCTCCATAATGAAAAAACGAAATAAAGTTCTGGATTATCTCTCATACCTCGCCCTGCGCTGCCTGGCGGCACTGTTCCATCTTTTTCCAATCGACATGAACCTCCGCACCGGCCGATGGATGGGAGATATTCTCTGGAAAATCATCAACTCAGACATCCCCCTGGTCAAAAAAATCCTTCGCCGAAAGCATCGCGACCAGATCATGGACAACCTCCGGATCGCCTTTGGCAAGGAATATTCCGAAAAGGAGCTTGAAGCCATCGCCAAAGCCTCCTGTCGGCATCTTGTTATGTTCGCCATCGAATGCCTCTATTCCGAACGTCTGATCTCTCTCTATTCCTGGTACAACTACATTACCTTTAAAAACTTTGAACCCGCTCTCAAGGTCCTCCTCGAAAATCGCGGCGCCATTCTACTCACCGGCCATTACGGAAGCTGGGAAGTCCTCGGATATGTGCTCGCCACCCTCGGCTTTGATATCGTCGCCGTAATGCGCCCTCCCGACAACCCCTACATCAACGAATACATCGTCCGAATCCGCGAACAGCATGGCCTGCGCCTTCTATACAAAAAAGGTGCCTCGGCCAGTATGGAACAGATTGTCCGACAAGGTTCCCCACTCGGATTCATCGCCGATCAGGACGCCGGCCATAAGGGTTTGTTCGTTGACTTCTTCGGCCAAAAGGCCTCCACCTATAAATCCATCGCCCTCGTCGCCCGCGAAATGAACGTTCCGCTCATCATCGGATGCGCAAGGCGAACCAGCTGGGAAAAATTCCGCTATGAAGTGGAAGCCGAGGAAATTATCCACCCCCATGAATGGCAAGGCCAGGAAAACGAAGTCCTCTACATCACCACCCGCTTCAATCAAGCCCTGGAGCGAATGGTCCGAAAAGACCCCACACAATACCTCTGGCTTCACCGACGATGGAAATCAAAACCCCCCGAACAACGATCCCGATAACACGCCCATCAGACTAGCCCCCGATGGCAATCGGGGGTTCTTGTGGATGTTATGCAGCCGTCTTATTGCCCAGTATCCGGCGGACTGGCCTTCATCTCCACCGTAAACTGATCCGTCGTCCCGGGCACCTGCTTGAAATGAATCTCAATAAAATCATTACTACCGTAATCAACCCCTACAAAAAAACGCCCCGCCGGCGCCGTTCCCGCCGTTGTATTGTCCGCATTAAGAAACGAAATATTATCAGTAATCGCATTCGGGTCCACTCCCGCCGGACTGCCGAGCTGGGCTGCCAGACGCAACAACGCTCCCGCCACGTCCAAATTCCGACTCGTCGGAACCGTCTCCTCTGCAGTACTCGAAGCCCCTCCCGCCAGGGTTACGCTTTTTACCACCACCCCATGCGCCGCATCCAACGGATTATAAACCCCATAAAACGTCGAAACGCTAAACGGCGTCTCATTGACAAACACAACGCTTAATGTCCCCGACATCACTGCCGTAAAATTGCTAAGGTCCGGCACGCTACATCCAATGACGCCCACCACAAACATCCCGATCAGCAATCCGATCCGCCGTTTCACAAACAAAATCCTTCCTGCACCATCTACCCCACTTTTGGTAAATTCCGCATCGACCGCTCAATGGCCTCCTGCGGATAATCATAATCCGTCAGCTTTCCGTCCATATACGCCTCATACGCCGCCATATCAAAATGCCCATGCCCGCTGAATGTAAACACGATCACCTTTGGCTCACCCGTCTTCTTCGCCTCCAACGCCTCATCGATCGTCACTCGAATCGCATGCGCCGTCTCCGGAGCCGGAACCACGCCCTCCGTCATGATAAAAATCTTCGCCGCGTCGAACACTCCAAGCTGTTTAACACCCACCGCCTCCACCAGTCCCATTTTTGTCAATGCGCTCAAAAGAGGCGACTGACCATGATAGCGAAGCCCGCCCGCGTGAATCGCCGGAGGCACATAATCATGCCCCAGCGTGTACATCTTCAAAAGAGGCGTAAGCTTGGCCATATCCCCGAAATCGTACACGTACCGCCCACGTGTCAGCGACGGGCAGCTCGACGGCTCCACCGCCACAAATCGTATCTTCGCTCCGCTGAGCTTTTCCGGCACGAACGGAAAAATCGTCCCAGCGAGATTGCTTCCACCGCCCGTGCACGCGATCAAAACGTCCGGCTTTTCGTTAATGCTCTTTAGCTGCTCCTTGATTTCCAAACCGATCACCGTCTGATGCAGCATCACATGATTCAACACGCTGCCCAGCGTATAATGCGTATCATCCCGTTTCAACGCGTCTTCCACAGCCTCCGAAATCGCGATCCCCAATGATCCCGGGGTATCCGGATACTGCGCCCGGATCGACCGACCGCATTCCGTCATATCCGACGGAGATGGCAACACGTTTGCCCCCCACATCCGCATCAAAATCTTCCGAAACGGCTTTTGCTCATAACTGCACCGCACCATATACACCAAAAGCTCTATCCCGAATTTCTGGCATGCGTACGACAGCGCCGACCCCCACTGTCCCGCCCCAGTCTCCGTCGTCAGACGCTTGATCCCCTCTTTCTTATTGTAAAACGCCTGCGGAATCGCCGTATTGGTTTTGTGACTCCCCGGAGGACTGACACCTTCCTGCTTATAATAAATCCGCGCCGGAGTTCCCAAATACTGTTCCAGCTGCCGTGCTCGAATCAGCATCGTAGGACGCCACACCGCATACTGGTCAAGAATTTCCTCCGGGATCGAAATCCACCGCTCCGTGGAAATCTCCTGCTCGATCAACGCTTCGGCAAACAGAACCTTCAGCTTTCCAGGGTCCATCGGATTACCCGTCCCCGGATCGATGGGGGGCGACAGATGCTCCTTAATATCCGCCGCCACGTTATACCAACGCCGCGGCAACTGATCTTCTCGCAGTAAAATCTTATTATTCACCATTCCATATCTCCAAGTCTCAAATAATCATTACGATTCTATATCTCGCGTCGATTTTCGCAAACGCTACCAGGCCCATCCGACCTGCAACCCGCCGTACAGCACATCGTGAATGTAGTCGGCAAAGGCCTGCGAATAATAGAGGTTCCCGGAAACCGTGATATCACCGACAGCAGGAGGCAGCTTTAAGGCTTTGGCGATATTATACGACAGGGTCATCCCATAATTGATAAATAACATCTTCGTCGTGGGATTATCCGCGACCAGTTTTCCAACGAGCCGGTGGTCTGCCGCCAGCGACAACTGCGGGTTCCAGGTCAGGTACTTGATGCCGGGGACGTCGAACGGGTGGTTAACCCCCAACAGTGCCGCCATTCCGCCTCCTGCCTCATCGATATTCTGGGCCACGAACAGGAACGGGTTCAAGACCCCTTTTGTATTATCAGGCCACAGGGCCTTCCACATCCACGCGTCGTTATGGCAGATTTGGAAATACCATTCCATATCATCGTTTTTTCCAGACGGGGCGTTCGGATAATTGAAAAAGTTAAAGCCCAACATCACCCGGGACGCGATCTGCTCGATATCCGCAAAGAGATAGGGAGTATACCGAAGCTCCTGAATATTCCGGTCATTACCCCATAACGCGTTATCCGCCACGGCCCAACTGGCAAAAAACTTTCCGCCCACGCCAAAAACCTTGGTGAATTTGTATTCACCGCTCACGTCCATCTGATGGACGGGTTGCTCCCGGCCTTCCCCGGCATACTCACTCACGTTGACCCCGCGGAAAATATTATCCGACCAGAGATAATAATTCGCGCTTAAGGTCAATTCCTTCATAGGCTTTTCCCAGCCCAATTCCTTATCCTCCTGTTCGATGGTCAAAGAAGGGGCTTTGCCCGCCGAAGGCTCATTAACCTCCGGAGTGCCAATCTGCGCTGTTTCGCCTGTAACAGCCAGAGCGGTAAAGGGAGAAAGGAAAAGAGAGACAAGAAACATTAATCCGAGAACAACCACGATCTTTTTCATAAAAACCTCCATATAAGATAAGGGAGTGACAGACTATGCTTGTTCATATTAATCTACACATAAGGTATTTCAAGAATTTTTGATAAATTTTCAAAGAAAATTTTAAAGATAAAGAGAACCTATCCCAAAACCCAAAATTTTTTAACCCACCTGCACCGCCGAATCCGGCTCCGTAAAATACAACCACGTCGAAGCAATTCGTCCACCGACGATTTCGCTTATGGCCTTACTATATAATTCTATTTGTATCCGATAATGCTCCACCATCCGGTCCACCTCCGACGCCTCGATCCGGTTCGTCTTGTAATCCACGATCACAAACCCCTCATTCGTCCGGATCAAACAATCCGCCACCCCCTGAATCAGCACCGGCTCAGCGGTCTGGCCAAGCCGCGCCTTTTGGGGGAATTCCTTCGCGGCCAGCGAATACGTAAACGCCAACTCCCGATACAACCGATCTCGATACTCCAGCATCATCTTTCCCGGCCGACTCTGGAAGAACCGCTCCACCTTCTCCAAGTCGATTAACTCGCCCTGGGCACGGGTCAAAATTTTCCCCGCCACCATCTCCTCAAGTTGTTGGTGTAACTCCCCTCGTTCCATTGGCCGATGAAGATCCAACTTTTCCATAAACCCATGCCACGCCCGACCCTTCTCCAACCCCAAATTCCCCCTCTCACTAACAGGTAAAAACGTCTGAAAATGCTCTTCCGCCATATTCACCAAATTCGTCACCGAAACCGACGGCGGTAGGGTAACATCTTCCTCCCAGGGATAAATCCATTCCAGTTGTTCCATAATTTTCTGTATTTCTTGTTTAGCAGTCGCCGGTACGGCGACTTCTTCTCTTTTCTTCTCCCGACTCGAAATTCGAAACTCGAAACCCGAAACCTTATCCCATGACGGATAACTCGTAATTTTAAACGGTCCGCATTGAACCGTCCGTTCCGCCGATGATCCCAACACGTCTTGCATCTTATGTAATCCATCTTCGCCCGACGCCATCGCCAAACAAACCCATCCCAACGGTGTATCCCATCGCGCAACCTTCCCCGCCGTCAATCCCTCCTCCCAATTAATCCGCGTTAATCCCTTCATCAAACTTTCCAGATAAGCGCTGCCCACCAAAATCAATTTCTCCTTCGCCCGCGTCATTGCCACGTAAAGTAATCTCATTTCTTCAGCGATCGTCTTATTCCGTATCGACTTTCCGATTACCAGCGACCCCAGCGTCTCGCTTCTGCTCATGCTCACCGGGTCTACATCCTTCATTCCGACCCCCAATTCCCGATCAATCAGAATGTCCCCGCGAATATCCTGAAAATTCACCTTTTTGCCCAGGTTCCCCAATACCACCACAGGATACTCCAATCCCTTGCTCCCATGAATCGTCTGTATTTTGATCCCCTGGCCGCCCCCGCCCCCAACGCCCGAAATCGCCTTCGACTGCTCACCCATCAAATCCAGATAATTCAAAAATTGCGGCAAATCGCATCGACCGTCCGCACTGAATTGCCACGCCAATTTCAAAAACTGATCCAAATTCTCCCCGCCGTGCTGACCGGGCATACCCGCCCGAACATAATCCGGATACGACGTCTCCAGGTAAATCTCCTGCACCAACTCCGCCACACTGCAGCACCCCGCCGACCGTCGCCACGTCTCATATCTTTCCAAAAATCGTGCAAATTTCTCCGCCGACGGATCGTCCGCATGTTCTTTCACAAACTTCATCAGCCCCGAAAACAAATACCCCTTTTCCCCCAGCCGAATCTTCGCCAACTCCGTCAAATCCGCTCCCACCAGCGGGCTGCGAAGCACCGTCGCCAGTGAAATATCCCCAAACGGATTATCCAGCACCTTCAGCAACGAAACGATATCCGCGATTTCCGGATATTCCAAAAACGCCTCGATCTGCTCGCAATACGCCCTCAAACCCATCCGCCGCAGCATCGAAATATAAATCCCCGCCGTATTCCGTACGCTCCGAAACAAAATGACAATATCTTCCTCCCTCACCGCCCGCGTCTGCCCCCCCGCGGTAATCGTAAATCCGCTATCCAGCAATTCCCGAATGCGCCTGGCCGTCACAAACGCCTCCCGCTCCACCGACTCCATCTCCACAATTTCATTTTCGTCCGCGTCCTCCTCTTCCCCTAATTCCATCCTCCGTTCCAGAATATGCAGTTCCGCCGACAGATCGCAATTCACCGGCGGATAATTGGACGCATAAACCAACCGACTCCCCTCGGTATATTCCAGCTCCAATTCTCCACCGCGCAGGATCGGCGTAAACACCGCGTTCACCGCCTCAATTACCTCCCGCCGCGACCGGAAATTATCCAACAAATCGATCCGACCCAACCCACCCTCGCCCCCAGGCTTTCCCATCCGATACAGCCGTTGAAAAATCTCCGGCTCCGCCAATCGAAACCGGTAAATACTCTGTTTAACATCCCCGACCATGAACAAATTCCCACTCTCCGCCAACCGAATAATCGTATCCTGAAGTTCATTAATATCCTGATACTCATCCACCAACACATATTTGTATTGTCGATCTTGTAGGGGCGGGGCTTGCTCCGCCCTCTTCTCTTCTCCTCCTTCCAACACCAAAAGCGCCAATCGCTGCAAATCATCAAACTCCAGCCGCCCTTCCTTCTCTTTTTCTTCCCCAAACGCGTGCGAAAAGCGTGTGACCAACTCCAGCAGCGTTTCCAAAAACTCTGCCTGCTCCCGCAACACTTTCTCCTGACCCGAAAGCGCCATTCCGATTTCCCTGGGCCACTCTTTCAACCCATCCTTTACCAAATCCACGTCCTCCCGCACATCACCCCACCATTCGTTTTCCGGCGAATCTTTTTTAACTGCCGGACTCCGCGGCAACGACTCTTCCATCTCCCGTAAAATCTCCGCCGCCCGTCCTTCCAAAAGCCATTTTCGCCGCCGCTCCACAACATCCACCAGACTATCCAGATAATCCCCCAATTTCACGCCGCCATGGCCGAAAACCGCCTGCCGAGACGTATTCAACTGTTTTGAAAACTCCTCCAACTTTTTTAACCAGGCACTCTTCAGAATCTCCCAAACCGCCAATTGAGTAACCGAAAAATCCGCCGCTCGATAAAGTTCAATCATCTGCCGAATTCGCGTCAACCACTCTTTAGGCCGCGCCAACGACCCCAAAAACGAGTGTAATGACAAAATCGTCCCGCCCAACCCTTCATCCACCCCTCGCCCGCCATATTGCCCCACCAATTTTCTGAATCGCTCACCAAATTCTCCGCTATCCGCATAACACCCCTCAAAAATCTCATCCAGTATTCGATGCTTGAGCAGTTCCGCCTGCTCCGGCGGAATCACCTCCACCTCGCTGCTGATCCCCAACCGGTGATAATTTTCCCGAACCACCCGCCGGCAAAACGAATGAATCGTACTGATCTGCGCCCGGTCAAGCCGCTGCAACTGATCCCGCAAATATCCCCGCAAAGACCCTTGATCGACCTTGCCAAGCTCCTCATCAAGTCGTTTATGAAACTTGGTTTTGAGCTGCTCCGCCGCGTCGTCCGTAAACGTCACAATCAATATCTCGTCGATATTCGCCTTCCGATCCCGAACCAACTCCCACGCCCGCTCGATAATTACCGAAGTCTTGCCCGTCCCCGCCGACGCCGAAACAATCACCTCTCCGTCGCCCCATCGTATCGCCTCAAGTTGTCTGGCTTTCCATTGCTCAACCATTATTTTGTGATCTCTTCTAAAAGGGTTTCTTTGCTGATTTTCCCAATTCCTCGATATCGATTCACGTAATGATCGAACCGGCAAACTCCGTGCATCTCGCAAAGCGGGCAAACGCTCACCTTACCATCAAAATAAGGTGTAATTCCGATTTCCCCTTTCCCCATCGCCCTTAACCCATCCTCCACCATCTTACGCGTCCGCCGCAAAATCCCCGCCATCACTTCTTCCGAAACCACCGGTCCATTCTCCGCCGGCTGACCGTCCTTTTTGATCTTGATTCCATAAGGATATTCCTCCGTCTCCAAATCCACCAAACCAGTCAGCGCCTCAACATTGATGAACCCGCTGGCGGGAAAAAAACTCCCGTTACCTTTAGCTCTTTGCGGAACCAGCGGCAAAAATATCGCCCCCGCCGCCCGTCTGCCGTCTTGCGTCGAAACAAACAAATAACCCGGCAACTGCAACTGCGCCCCCGCGAACCAATCCCGCAATTTAAACGATGTCGCTCCGCTCTTATAGTCGATTATCAGCACCCACTCATGGTTGGTGTCAATCCGATCAATCCGTCCCACCAGTTCATAACTGGTCCCATCGACCGTTATCGGATAAGTAAATTTCGTCTCAAATTCCACAGGCCGGTATCGGCTGGGTTTAACCATCCGAAGCTGTTCAACCACCGCCAACGTAAGCTCATACCGCGTTCGATCCAAAATAAAACGATTCCGGGCATTGCTAAGCAAAACTCGATACTTGTCATCTTTTCCCAAAGCCGCCGCCACCCCGCCAACAATCTCCCGAACCTGCTCCCCGGTAACACCTTTCCACCTTTCCCCCAGTCTCACTATTTCTTTCCACACCTGGGCCATCACATCGTGCCGAAACTGCCCCAAATCCACCGGCTCAAGTTTGTACCGCGGAGGAATCCGCAATCCCAGACCATATTTACAAAAATACTGAAACGGGCATCGATAAAAACTTTCAATCTGAGAAAAACTCAC
The DNA here is from genome assembly GCA_041658725.1 of Phycisphaerae bacterium. Taxonomy (GTDB): domain Bacteria; phylum Planctomycetota; class Phycisphaerae; order JAAYCJ01; family JAAYCJ01; genus JBAZZQ01. The sequence continues at coordinate 24,822 of JBAZZQ010000036.1, forward strand.
CTGCCGCGAATACAACTCTCCCGCCACCTGGGCAGATATTTCCGCCAGGTTCTGACCGGAAAACCCTTTCACGAAATCCCTGAACACCTCCCGCGTCTTCGGATGCGTATTTAACCTCTCCCCCAATTCCACCCAAAAATCCCCCTCTCCCCCGCGGATTTTCATAATCACATCGCCAACCAATTTCGTCCCGGTCAAAGGTAAAACCAAATCCCCTCCAACCGCTCTCACAGAGGGTACCTCTTCGCGGAGCGCAATAATTTCCTTCCCCCCAGCCCGCGCAATCCCACCCAAATACCGACTAGGCAACATCCCCGACCCCGCACCGTTCCACCGCGAAAAACTAACCCACAAAAACTCACTCGCCCGCGTCAACGCGATATAAGTCAGATATTGCTCCTTGAGATAATACCCAGCGGCGCTTCCCTTTACCGGCAAATCCTTCCAGGAAAATCTCGCCCGCTCACTATCCGTCAACACCACGTCATCTACCGGCGGCAACGGCCACACCCCTTCATTAAACCCCAGCACAAAACTCCCCCGAACCGCCGGATGCCGCGACCGCTCGATCGTACCCACCAATACCTGGTCCGCGCTCGACGGAATCACCCCCACCGTCGATTCCGAAAAACTATCCGTCAAAACCTCCAAAAACTCCACCAGCCCCAAATCCTTCCCCGCCAGCGTAACCTTCAACTGCCCAAGCAATTCCACCAAAACCTCCCAAATTTGCTGATGAATCTGAGAGTTCTGGTCTTTCTTAAATTTTGAATTTTGATATTGGCAATTTGCATTTTGCAATTCTTCCAATTTTTTCGATACGTCCATTTCCACCAAAAATCCCACAAGCCCGTCAATAATCCCCTCAACGGAAAACCCCTGCGAAATCCCATCCCGAACCCCAATAACCCCCTCCAAATTTTTTAGCGGCCTAACCAGTTCTCGTCGATAGTCATTAATCGCCGCAAAATTCCACTCATCCCCCGACGAAGCGGAATCCGTCCGATACCGCCACTCCGCTAGCCAATTCTTCCCCTCGATCCCATGCGCCAAAACATAATTCTCGATCCGTCCCACCGCATATTCCGGAATAGTCGTCATCCCCGATTTCAAATACCGAAGCATCCATCGTGTCTCGAATCCGCTTCCCACTGCTCCAATCGCCGCCTGGATCATACGTGTCAATGGATGATGAGCAATAGGCCGGCGAACATCCAAAAAATAAGGAATATGATACCGCTCAAACGAATATCGAATCGAATGTTCATAAGAATCCAGCGACCGCAAAATCACCGACAAATCCCGAAATCGGTAACCTTTTTCTCTGACCAGCTGCAAAATCTTCCCCGCCGCCAATTCCACCTCGTGCGCCGGCTCCTGGGCTGAAACCAGCAAAATATCCCCTCGCTCTTCTCCTCCATTGGACATTGGGTGTTGAGTGTTGGATATTGGATATTTAATTTTCTCTTCGCCCCCCGCCAGTGTTCTCTCCAGTTGACAGAGCAGCGAACTATTCCGAAATCGCCGCCCACCCGATCTCAAAACAATCGGACCCCCAACCGCCACCCCCGCCCCCTTCGCCAAATCCATCAACCGAAAATAAGTCTCCTCGCAAGGCCAAAAATTCCGAAGTTCCTCCGCCAACGGCTCTTTCCCCAACCGATCCGGGTCCAAACTAAGCGTAATACAAGTCTCCTTCGCCGCCTGCATCGTCGCGCCCAATGCCGCGTATTCCTGTCCCGTGAACCCCGAAAACTCATCCACAAACAAATACGACCCCTTCAACCACTCAAGTTTATCAATCATCTGGCGATACCGGTCCAGATACCCCAGAGGATCCTCCAACCCCGCAAAATCCATCTTCAAATATGCCCTCCCCACCAGAATCAAATCGCTAAGCTTATCCCCCAATTCCCCCGACACCGCCATCCCCCGACAAATCTCCTCCAGCTTTTCAGGCCCAAGCTCCGCCTGCGACAATTCATCCAAAAGCTGTAAAATCGCCCCCGAAATCCGCTCCGGCCGGACATTGTTCCAAAACTTCAACTCTCCCTGCATCGCCGCCAATATCCGCTGCATCACTACTTTACGCGAAAAATTCAATAACGGCTTTTTAACCTCCCCGCCCGCGATTATGGCTTGTCTGGCCAAACTCCGAAAACTAACCACCTTCGCCCGAACAAACCCCCGCAACCCTTTCCATCTCGCCAGTGTCCGACTCATCTGAAACGTCGCCTGCTCCGGCACCAGCAAAACCACCGCCGGACCATCCAACGCCGACTCCCGCAACCGCCGTACCGCTTGATTCAAACAGTACCGCGTCTTGCCAGTTCCCGCGCGACCCAGGATAAATCGTAATTTTCCCATAGCAGGATAGTATACCGTACCCCTCAAAATGTTTTTACATTTCTATTGTAAAAAAATCCAAACCTCACGCTGCGTTCTTGACTAAATTTACCCAAACCATTAATCTAAACCTCTTAATTTAAAAATAGGAGACAATTTAATGTCAAAAGCAGATTTCGGTCTTATCGGTCTTGCCGTCATGGGCGAGAATCTTGTCCTTAACGTCGAAAGCAAAGGCTTCACCGTCGCCGTCTTCAATCGCACGGTCGAAAAAGTCGATGCCTTCACCCAGGGCGCGGGCAAAGGCAAAAAAATCATCGGCTGCCGCAGCATCCAGGAACTCGCCGCCAACCTCAAACGCCCGCGAAAAGTCATGCTCCTCGTCAAAGCCGGCCAAGCGGTCGACGATTTTATCGAACTGCTCATCCCCCATCTTGAAAAAGGCGACATCATCATCGACGGCGGAAACTCTCACTTCCCCGACACCATCCGCCGCGCCAAATATGTCGAAAGCAAAGGCCTGCTCTACCTCGGCACCGGCGTTTCCGGCGGTGAGGAAGGCGCCCTCAAAGGCCCGTCCATGATGCCCGGCGGTTCACCCGCAGCCTGGCCGCACGTTAAAAAAATCTTCCAAACCATCTGCGCCCATACGGACACCGGCGAACCCTGCTGCGACTGGGTCGGAGAAAACGGAGCCGGACATTTCGTCAAAATGGTTCACAACGGAATCGAATACGGCGACATGCAGATGATCTGCGAAACCTATCACATGATGAAACAAGCGTTGGGAATGACCAACGGCGAAATGCACAAGGTCTTTTCCGACTGGAACAGCGGCGAGCTTGATTCCTACCTGATCGAAATCACCCGCGACATCCTCGGTTATAAAGACGAAGAAGGCAACTCCGTCGTCGATCTGATCCTCGACACCGCCGGTCAAAAAGGCACCGGAAAATGGACCGTTATCGCCGCCCTCGACTCCGGCCAACCACTCACGTTGATCGGCGAAGCAGTCTTCGCCCGTTGCCTCTCCGCCATCAAAGACGAACGCGTCCAAGCCTCCAAACTCATTAAGGGTAATGTGGAAAAAATCAAACTCGACAAAACGCAAATGATCGACGACCTCCGAAAAGCCCTCTACGCCTCAAAGATCATCTCCTACGCCCAGGGCTATCAACTCATGCGCTCCGCCGCCAAAGAATACAAATGGAACCTAAACTACGGCGGAATCGCCCTCATGTGGCGAGGCGGATGCATCATCCGCTCCGTCTTTCTCGGAAAAATCAAGGAAGCCTTCGACAACAATCCCAACCTGACGAATCTCTTATTAGACCCGTTCTTCAAAGACATAGTCGAAAAAGGCCAATCCGCCTGGCGCCGAGTGGTAACCGCCGCCGTGAATCTGGGAATCCCCATTCCCACGATCAGTTCCGCCCTGGCCTATTTCGACGGCTATCGCAGTGAACGTCTCCCCGCCAACCTCCTCCAGGCCCAGCGAGACTATTTCGGCGCTCACACCTACGAGCGAGTCGATAAACCTCGAGGACAGGTCTTCCACACCAACTGGACAGGCCGAGGCGGAACCACCGCCGCGTCAACCTACATCGCCTAAAATAGTTTCCCGACTTCTGACTAGCCCCCGATGGTAATCGGGGGTTCTTTTCCTGATGCTAAACCAAGTGATGGCCATAAAAATGAGTCAGGCACTCACATCCTTATGATTTTTTAAAAAAATACAATTTTCCTCTTGCATTTCCCATAAATGTGTATTACTATACCAATACACTAATATTTACTGGAGGAATCTGGTGTTACTGGACATAGATACACATAGCGGAGTCCCGATCTTTCGTCAGGCGGTGGACCAGATTCGCCGCCAGATCATGGCAGGCCAACTGGCCAGTGGCTCGCAACTCCCTTCGGTCCGCGACCTGGCAGCGGAACTGAAGGTCAACCCCATGACCATCAGCAAAGTTTACAGCCTTTTGGAAACCGAAGGTCTGCTGGACCGCCGCCGCGGGATCGGGTTATTCGTCTCACCAGGGGCCAGTCGAAAAAACCAAACGATAAAAATAAAAATCCTCGAAGATCTTTTAAGAAAAGCTGCCGTCCTAACCACCCAATTTTCCATCCCACAAGATGAGGCAATCCGTTTATTTCAAAAAATCCATAGTGAACTTCTTGCCAACCCACGGAGGACAAAATGAACACTGAACATCTGATCGCGGACATCAAAAACCTTTCCATTCGTTTCGGGCGAATCCAAGCCCTCGCCGACGTCAATCTGCAAATCGAGCCGGGTCGCATCATAGGCCTGCTGGGAGCCAACGGCTCGGGCAAAAGCACCCTGCTCCGCGCCATCATCGGGCTATATCTACCCGACAACGGCTCGTGCCGCACCCTCGGATGCCCCGCCGCCAAACTGAGCGCCGAACATCTCGCCAAAATCGGCTACGTCCATCAGGAAGGAGAACTGATCGACTGGATGAAGGCAGGCCAACTCATCCGCTACGTAAGCGTTTATTATCCTGCCTGGAACCACGACCTCGAAGAACGCTACATCCGCGAATTTCAAATCGATCTGAAAGCAAGGGTCTCAACCCTCTCGCCGGGCCAGCGGCAACGGTTAGCCATCCTCCTCGCCATCTGCTTCGAGCCGGAATTTTTAATCCTCGACGAACCGGCCTCAGGCCTCGACCCCATCGCCCGCGGCCACTTCCTCGATTTACTCCTAAGCCTCATCCAGGACCCACGGCGAACCATTATCATCTCCTCACATATCCTGAGCGATGTGGAAAAAGTAATCGACCACGTCTGGATATTAAAATCCGGCAGGGTAATCCGAGACTGCCTCTTCGACGATCTGCGGGAAGAATTCTGCCAACTACACCTGACCAGCCTCAATGGCAACTTACCCGAAATACTACCCTTCACAGGAATTATCGCCTGCAAACGCGAGGCGAAACAGGCACTATTAACCCTGCAAAACCCCTCGCATAACGAAATTGAAAAAATCGCCCAAACCCTGAATTGCCAGCACGAAATTCGCCCCTTGTCTCTGGAGGACATTTATAAAATTGTCGTGTTATGAAAAGATTCAACATACTTTCGAGGTCATTGCGAGGAGCGCAGCGACGAAGCAATCTCTATCCATTTGCAAACCGGCGAGATTGCCGCGCCGATGCTGCGCATCAGCTCGCAATGACAACTTGAGCAAAAAACGAAGGAGTAAAATATGAGTATTCTAACAGCCAACCTGAAATTCTTTTACCAACGGCGTCCGCTCTGGGTCTTCTATTTATTTTTAAGTTTCGTTTGTGTTCCGTTATTCGTCTCTATATTCCATGCCCATCCCAGATTTAGTTATCGGGACTTTTTCACCAGCGAAACGATTCTTAACTTCTTCTTTGGGCTTGTCTGCGCTTCGCTATGGAAAGACATTCTTGGTAAACCTCTTGCATTCTGCCTGCCAAAAAATCAAAGAACCGCTCCAAAGGTTATCCTGATCGCCGGAATCGTCATGAACGTCATAGTTGCATATTTGTTTTTGTGTCAAGCCGGTGCGCCCTTGATGGATAGCTTCAATACATTTGTCGGGATTTTCTTTTTCGGGATGAATATTTATCTGGCTACCGCAATCCTGATTTTCTGGACGCCTAAAGGCCAAATGCTCTTTGCGTTATTCGGTCTTTATGGCGTTCCAGGTGTCAGAAATAAGCTGGGTGAGATTGGAGGCTTTATGGCTTCCCATTCGCTTGCTTTGGCGACTGTTGGCGTAGGCTTGGGTGTCTTTAGCTGGTACTGGCTGGGACAAAGACGCCTGGTCCGAAATCTCTGCCTGAATCCCTCGTTAGGCATGTTCGATACCTTTAACCCGGCAAAGCAAAAAAAATTCCGTGAAATTGCCTTGGCTCGAAAGTCTCGTCCCTTGGACGAGTGGCGCTCTGAAAAACTGGAAAACTTCTTTCTTTCCCGAATGAAACAATACGATCTTCTCGGAACAGGCCGAAACCTCTGGGCCATGCTCTATCTCAATCTTGGCCGACCGGACATCAGACTCATGCCGATTCTCCTGATCATTTTGGGGCTCGTCGGTTTCTGGACATATACCCTCCCCTCCCAAATGCAAATCTTGTTTTTCGTTTTTCCCCCGGTCATGGTGGGACTAGCCACCCCACTCCCCTTGAAAGGTTCCATGCTCATTCCCACCGGCAGGAGGGAACGATTCGGCATCGTGGTGTTCTTACTACCCATTTACACCGCCCTGGCCATTTCACTTCTTTTGACGGGGTGGACATTCTGGCTGATTTTATACTCCTGGTTTCCGCACATCACCCTCGGAGGAACGACCCTCACTGCCGTCATTCTCGATCCGAAATATCTGTACACCCCCCTCGTCATTCTCCCGATTTGTTTTATCCTGCAACGATTTATTCCAAAAAATAACCCATTGGGAATAATGATTGGCATGATGTTCCTTTTTCCGGCGGGAATGTTCGGGATCCCGGCCCTGACGCAAGCAGGTCCCCTCGCTATCATCGGCCTGGCAATTTCTCTATGGTCCTTGTGTATCCTTGTTCTGCGGAACTATTTTCAGACCGCAAACCTGGTGACCCAGACCAAAAATTGAGACGAAACCCTCTGATCTGACAAATGGAGCAGAAGGGGATCGAACCCTCGACCTCTAGCATGCCATGCTAGCGCTCTCCCAGCTGAGCTACTGCCCCAGCGTCCGATTACCAATCGTAATCAGAGCCTTATACCAATATAATACAATCGGATGGACCAATGGTCAAGCATAAGTGTCTTTATATGCAAATCCATCATTTAAATCGAATAAGAAGGCACGTATTTTTTCTTTTTCGTGATTTCCTCATCGATCAAATCCTGGAAGGTTGTTTTTTCATACACGTCAGACATGGCTTTTTGGACTCTTTCCCATAACCCCATAAATGCGCAGTTTCCGTAAAGCGGGCAATCCGCTTCTGAACCGCCCGTAATACATCCCACCGGTCCCACCGGCCCCTGGATAAATTGCAGAACTCTTCCCACTGTAAGGTCTCTCGGAGCGATAGTGAGCATATATCCGCCTTCCGCTCCTCGACGGGAATTCACAAACCCCGCCTGTTTGATCTGGCTTAAAATTACTTCCAAAAATCGAACAGGAATCGCTTGGGCTTCGGCAACGTCGGAAATCTTAATCCAACCCTTACCATACTGCCGGGCTAGTTCGAAAACCGCCCGTAACGCATATTGTGCTTTTTGAGATACTAACATTTATAAATCCGATCTTCCAGATCAAAATGATAAGCTAACTATACTCATTTGTCAACTTTTGTAACCGTTTCGGTGGGGTGTGAAAATTAAGAAACCTTTGTCACAATATGGATTTCGGACCCGGTAATTGTTAAACTGGTTCCAGTTTATCTGGAGAAAAAAATGTCTAGCCTATTGGTTACCGGATCGATCGCCTTGGACACCGTGGAAACGCCCAGCGGCAAGGCGGAAAATCAGTTGGGTGGCTCCGCGACCTATTTTTCCCTGGCAGGATCGATTTTAAATCCAGTCCGCCTGGTGGGAGTAGTGGGTGAAGATTTTCCAAAAGAATATACGAACCTGCTGGCCAAATCTCCTATTGATCTTCAAGGCATCGAGGTCCGAAAAGGCAGTAAGACATTCCGCTGGCACGGGCGATACAGCGAGGATATGAACAATCGCACGACAATCAGCGTAGCTTTGAATGTCCTGGGCGAGCACGGCCCGAAAATCCCCGATAAATTCAAAGACAGCCAGCACATCTTCCTTGCCAATAGCGATCCGGCCCTGCAATTAGAGTTTCTGGACCAACTGACCAGTCCGAAATTAATCGTTTGCGATACGATGGACCTGTGGATCGAGCATAATCGCCAAAATCTCCTCGAGGTCCTCCAGCGAGTGGACGGTGTGGTCTTAAACGACAGCGAGTCCAGGCTTTTGACCGGAGAAACCAATATTTTGACCGCCGCACAGATCGTCTGCCAATTGGGGCCGAAATTCGTCGTTATCAAAAAAGGCGAGCACGGCGCTATGCTATTCAGCGAAGGAGCCATCTTCCTTCTGCCGGCTTATCCGACGCAAAAAGTGGTCGATCCGACCGGCGCGGGCGACAGTTTCGCCGGCGGATTTATGGGATATCTCGCCTCCGTGGATCAAACCGATTTCCAAGCCCAGGCCCAGGCGCTGGTGTACGGAACCATTATCGCGTCCTTCACCGTGGAGAGTTTTTCCCTCGACGCGATCTCCAAAATCAAACGCCAGGACGTAGATCGTCGGCGGATGGATTTTTTAAAAATGATTGGAACCACCCTCAACGTGTAAACATGACCCAGGAACAAGTGATTAAAAAAAATGTTGTCCGAACCCATCCGTTTAGCAGTCGCCGGCACGGCGACTTCTTAAACTTTTCATTTTTCATTTTCATTTTTTCATTTCTCATTTCTCTTCCTTCCTGTCAGGACCTGCGAAACACCCAGGCGACCCATCGAACGGTCAGGGGCGTCTTACTGCAGGAATCCCAGGACTACGAAAAGGCCCTCGCTGAATTTCGTGAGGCGGTAAAATTAAATCCGCAATTGGCCGTCGCATATTCCCGGATGGGGCAAATCTATATTTCCATGGGCCGAATGGAAGACGCGGTCGATTCGTACCAGCAGGCGGTTCGGGTCGATCCGTTCAATTTCGACGACGTGCTTTCCCTAGCCCAGGTCTACCAAAAACTGGGACAGATAAAGGAAGCCATCCGGGCTTACCTGCACGCGGCGGAACTCGAACCGGAATCCTTCCCCGCCCAGTTAAATCTTGGCGTCTGTTATTTGCAGACGCAAATGATCGACCAGGCCGCGGAACGATTCGCCGAAGCCGTCAAAATCGATCCGGACAGCGCCTTCGCCTATTCCAATCTCGGCGTCACGTATGATATCCAGGGACAATACTTCGAAGCCATCCGGGCCTACAAAGAGTCCCTGGAAAAAGATGAAAAACAACCGATGGTCCTGATCAACCTCGGCACGACGTACATCAAGCAGGAAAGGTTCGCGCAAGCCGAAGAAACGTTTAAAAAAGCTCTCGATCTGGATTCCACATCCCCGGTCGTCTACGAGCGGATGGGATATTGTCTGTATCGGCAGGGAAAACTTTTACAGGCCCAAAAAATGTACGAACAATCCATTGGGAACTTTGAAAAATCCCCCACCGCCCATGCCGGAATGGGGGTGGTCATGATGACGATGGCCCTGAACGATTCCAACCAACCCGACCTAAAAGCCCAAGCCCTCGAGCATTGGTATCGCAGCCTGGAACTGGACCCAAATCAACCCAAAATTTCCGCGCTCGTGGAAAAATATAAAACCCCGCCCGCAATTCAGCCCGTGCCGAATTTATAAGCCGATACCATGAAAAAAACGCAGGTAACCGAACTGATCGTCGTGCGTCATGGCCAAACGGCTTGGAATATACAAGGCCGCCATCAGGGCCATTTGGATAGCGACCTGAGCGAAACCGGAATCCGCCAAGCCAAGGCCCTCGCCGACCGTCTGTCGAAATTATCCTTCACCGCCTTTTACAGCAGCGACCTCAAACGTGCCCTGCATACCGCCGAATATATCGCCCAGAAAACCGGACATCCCATCCTCGCCGATCCGCGCCTGCGGGAAAGGAATTACGGCATCTTCCGCGGAATGACCGTCCACGAAATTCAATTGCAATATCCCGACGAATATGGCCATTTCATCTCCGGCGATCCGGACTACGTTATCCCGGAAGGCCAAAGCGCCCGCCAGAAATTTGAGGCAGCCGTCCAATGCGCAAAAGAAATTGTAAAAGGTCACGTTGGCGAGCGTATCGTCATCGTCTCTCACGGCGGTGTGCTGGACGCCCTCCTACGCCATACCTGCGGAATAGCCTTATCCATTCCCCGGCGTTTCAAAATGTATAACGCGAGCCTGAACACCTTTTTCATCGATGACGGCATCTGGAAACTGAACACCTGGGGCGATATCTGTCATCTAAAAGGAATTGATACCTCGGATGATACATAAGCGACGAAGGGGAGCCCATGCAACGAACCACAAAAAGCTATTATCGTCCTAAAAGCCGAGGATAATTTTACACCTTTTGCTTCTGGAAAGAATAAACTACTCAAGCACCTTTTCCTCCGCAGAATTAAGTAAGGCGTCCCCGGAATTCTACTAACGTGCCGATCACCGGCGGCTGTAAGCCGTCCGGTGGATTGGCGGGTTAGCTGCTTAATCAATTACATCTGTGTATTGAAAAGCTGTGTAATCTAGTTTTGTTTTACCTAGAAGATCTTTGCGCATAGCAAGTACTATGTTGCCTACAGCTTTTCTACCTTCCTCGGGATTTGGCGGTTTGCCATAAGAATTAATGATAAGACGGGTCATATTATTAATTGCTTCCACAACCTCATCTGAACAATAAAGCCAAGATTGATACTGCTCTTCAAAAAACTCTTTCTTTGATTTTGCGGATGTTGTTTTGCCAATAAATCCCTGCATTTTTATAAGAAGCTTTGCGTATTTTTCTTCTTTGAATCTGATTATTGCATCTTCCTTCTTGGAACGGCTTGTAAAATAGAATGTAAGGTATGAACCGGCAATCGCAGTTAAAATTGGGATCAAAATTTGTGCTGTACTTGTAAAGCTCATGAATTCACCTCTAGCAGCTAACAATGATTGGACAGACTGTATAACCCGGTAAAGGCAGACTGTCCTTTCTGCCTAAACCGCCGAGCATACGCCATTAGCCTGCCTTAACATGTAGTATAAGTATCTTTTGCGTGCGGATCAATATCCTCTCCATGCTGTTCAGAAAGGTTTCATTGCCCAAAGGCCGACCGGTGCATTCGTGTCGCCGCAGGCTTTTCTGATCCGATTCTTCCACTCCTTCGGCCAGGAATTTCCGCCAATCGGCAACGGAATCTTCGAAAATCGCACACGGCGAGGCCAACGGGTCCGGGCAATTGCGACAGTGAGCCGCGGCGCTGCTCCAGGGATAATCCTCGGCCCGGTGGACCAGGTTGGCACGGACGGGGTTGAGTTCAATGTACCGAGCGGCCAGGAGCAGATAGCACTCGTTCATCGACCGGCACCATGGATGAAGATTAAATCATATTTCTTGACATGGATTACCTCAGAGCTTAGAGTTTAACATATTCCTTATCGATGGAGGTTGCTATGGAAACAGTGACGGTGTCACCCAAATATCAAGTGGTTATTCCTCGCAAGGTCCGACTGGCCCTGGGCATTCGGCCCGGCGAAAAGATTCAGGTCTTACAATACGATAACCGTATTGAATATATTCCGGTCAAAAAAATGAAAACTATGCGGGGATTTTTGAAAGGCATTAACACAAGAGTTGCCCGGGACAAGGATCGCGTATGACGAATCTCGTGGATTCCTGCGGTTGGCTTGAGTATTTCGCTGACGGCACTAATTCCGATTTTTTTGCGCCTGCTATCGAAGATACGGACAATTTAATCGTTCCCACGATCTGTATTTTGGAGGTATTCAAACGAGTTCTTCAGCAAAGGACCGAAGTGGATGCCCTTCAAGCCGTCGCATTAATGCAACAAGGACAGATAATCGACCTCGATACCTCCATTGCTCTGAGCGCCGCCAAGATCAGTTATAAAATTAAGCTGCCTTTGGCGGATAGTGTCATCTTGGCCACGGCCCACACCAGAGAGGCCTGGATTTGGACGCAAGATGCGGACCTCAAAGGAATTGGAATGGTCAAATATATCAGAAAATCTTAGCCGCTACAAAGGAAGTCGAGTTCCCGCTTTCTTCTCCACCGCCCGCTGATAGATCACTTTCGCCGTCACCATGTCATCGACCGCGATGCCCATGTTCATGGAGAATATTTTTTCCAGATCATTTTGCCGGCCCGGTTTTTTGCCCGCAGCCAGATCGCCCAGATCGGCGTAAATTTTCTCTGGAATACCGCCAAAGTAAACACCATGCTCCTTCGTGGCCAGCATCTGACCTATATCGTCGCTGCAATATTTATTACACTCCTTCATGGCCTCGCTGGTCCAGGCCGAATCATAATCAAGCGAAACCGCCAACCCGCCGTCCTTGAGCATTCCCGCCTCCAGCGGCGGAGTGGGCTTGGCCACAATGGGTATCGCGCTCACAGCCACATCGACATTCTTCATCATCTGGGCCGGAGTATCGCAGGCAATGAATTTAAGCTTGGGGAAAAGCGCGCTCATCTCGGAAATAAATCGTCCCGTTGCCTCGGGAAATAAATCATGGCAGCGAACTTCCCGCAGTTGCGGCAGAACCTCGACCAAAGCCATCAGGCTGGTCCGGTTCTGGACCCCGCAGCCGAGGATACCCGCGACGCTGCTGTCCTTGCGGGCCAGATATTTTGCGGAAATCCCCGTGCTAGCTCCGGTCCGCATCGCAGTAATCCACGAGCAATCCATAACGGCTATCGGAATACCCGTCTGCGGATCGTTTAAAATAAGCAAACCCGTGATATACGGCAGTCCCTTTTGAATATTACTCGGATAGCCGCTAACCCATTTAACTCCTGCCGCCTCGATCTCCTGCACATAGGCGGGCATGGCGTGAATGAACGCGTCTTTGATGGGATGAACCCCCGGCTTGGGGGGCATTTCCGTCTTGCCAAGCCCCTTGAGCCGAAACCCATTATCCACCACATTCAGAACTTCTTTCATTGAAATCTTTAATCCTTCCACATCTTTCCGGCTCAAATAAATGATTTCCATTGTCATCTCCCAAAATATATGATGTTGTCTGTTTTTAAACTTTTAGAAATGGTAAAATAGCTTATTTGCGTTGGAATATCAAATCCTTAATGGAAAGAATTCGGGAAAGCGACAAAAGCTCACGGTTAGGGTTATTGCTCGGCTGCCTGGCGGTCCTCTGCTGGTCGTTTGGCTCTTCGTTTGTGTATCTCGGGGCCAGAGAGCTGTCCGCCTGGCATTTTATCTGCCTGACAACTCTTATTGGCGGTGGCATCCAAATGGTCTTCCGAAGGGTGCGCCAGGGGGAATTACATTCGGCCATCTTCTTGCCGGGCAAACTCTGGCTGATTGTTCTTTTCGGGTTTGTGGCCTATGGGCTGGTCTTTCCCTGGTCCCTGGTCCTGTGCACATCGGACTCGCAGGTCTGTGCCGCCAATTTGATCAATTACCTCTGGCCGGTGTTGACTATCCTTTTCAGTGTCTTATGGGTACCAAACACCCGATTTACGGTAAAACTGCTCTTGGCGATCCTGCTTGCCCTGTCCGGTTTGGTCCTGGCCAATATCAAACAAATCGGACCTTTGCTTTCGGAAACCCACACGTTTGAATTTTCCTCTATAAAATATTCTTTACCCTATCTCTTGGCTCTGACCGCGGCGATTTCGTGGGCGGTTTATTCCTCCTTCCTGGTCCGATGGAAAGCGTGGGCAAAAAATTACACCACCAGTGCCATCGGTTTTCTGATCATCAGTATCATCGCAGGCGCCATCGCCCTCTTCACCAAAGGGATTTACGTCAAAATCACTTTTTTCGGAATATTAATGGCATTCTTATACGGACTGGGTCCCCTCGCGGCGGGCTATCTGTTATGGGAATTGGCCCTTTCCCGCGCCAAAGTTCAAACCTTGAGCCTGCTCGCTTCTGTCACCCCTATCCTGTCCATCCTCCTGTTGTGTATTTTTCTCCGTTTTCTGCCCGGCCCAGAGTTGATCGCCGCCGCCCTGCTAATCAGCGGGGGTGTGATCCTCAGCATACACTCCTGACACCGCAGTATTCAACCGCGATAAAAAACTACAAATTTTTTTTCCTGTGGATATAATTTAATAAAATGATAATGACTTCGATAGCAGACAAAATAAAAAAACTGAAAATAGAGCGTAATGCCGTCATCCTCGCTCATAACTATCAACTCGACGAAGTCCAGGACATCGCCGACTTTACCGGGGACTCCCTGGAATTAAGTCAGCGGGCTGCTAAAACGACTGCCGATGTTATCGTGTTTTGCGGGGTCCACTTCATGGCCGAGACCGCCGCCATCTTAAGTCCGAAAAAAGTCGTCCTGCTCCCCGATAAAAATGCCGGTTGTCCGATGGCCGACATGATCACCGCCGATGCTCTTCGCGACCTGAAAGCAAAACACCCCGGTGCCCTTGTCGTCTGCTACGTCAACAGCTCCGCCGAGGTCAAATCCGAATCCGACTACTGCTGCACATCCGGCAACGCCGTCGAGGTCGTTCGCGCCCTTGCTCCGGACACTGAAATCATTTTCGTCCCCGACAAACATCTCGGTCAATTTGTCATCGACCAGACTCTCCGGCCAATGCTCCTCTGGCCCGGGTTTTGCCCCACTCATGCCCGAATCACTGAATCCGATATCGACCGCCTTAAACAAATGCACCCCCAGGCCGAAGTTCTCGTTCACCCCGAATGCACCGAACCGGTCAAAGCGATGGCCCATCGGATACTTTCCACCGGCGGGATGTGCCGGCACGTGCAATCCGCTTCTGCTAAAGAATTCATCATCGGCACTGAACTGGGGATACTTCACCGCCTGAAAAAAGAAAATCCGGAAAAAACATTCTTCCCCGCCAGGGAAAACGCCCTGTGCCCAAACATGAAACGAATAACGCTGGAAGCGATTCTCTGGTCGCTGGAAGATATGCAATTTCAGATTCGAGTCCCGGACGATATTCGCCAAAAGGCCAAATTAGCCCTGGACCGTATGATTAACATTCAACCGACAAGGAGTTAAAAAAATGTGGGATTATACAGATAAAGTAAAAGATCATTTTAAAAATCCAAGAAACGTCGGCTTGATTCCCGATGCCGACGGAGTGGGCGAGGTGGGTTCCCTTGCTTGCGGAGATGCTTTGAAGCTTACCTTTAAGCTCGACAAAACCGGCAGAATCGCCGAGGTCAAATTTCAAACCTTCGGCTGCGCCTCCGCCATCGCCTCATCCTCCGCCCTCACCGAAATCGTCAAGGGTATGACCCTCGACGAGGCGGCAAAAGTTACCAATCAGGACATCGCAGAATTCCTCGGCGGACTGCCCGAGCAGAAAATGCACTGCTCCGTCATGGGACGTGAAGCCCTGGAGGCCGCTATCGACAATTACCGCACCGGTAAAAAAGTCAAACACGAACTTGCAGGGCGAGTCGTCTGCACCTGCTTTGGCGTTACCGAAACCGAAATCGAGCGCGTCATCCGCGACAATAAACTTACCACCGTCGAACAGGTTACCAACTACACCAAGGCCGGCGGCGGGTGCGGCGGGTGCAAGGGTGAAATTGAAAAAATTATCGCTCGCGTTCGCGGAACCGCGGTCCAGCCTCCTCCCCCCGCACCGGCGAAAAAATTATTAACCAATCTACAGAAAATCAAACTCATCGAAGAGACGATCGAAAAAAATATTCAACCCATGCTTCGCCAGGACGGCGGCAGCCTCGATCTGATCGACGTTCAGGCCAATCGCGTGCTCGTCTCCTTTCGCGGCACGTGTGCCCAGTGCCGAATGGCCGAGGTTACCATGAAGGACGTCGTCCAGGCCCAGCTTCGTGAATTCGTCTCGGACGATCTGATTGTTGAGGAGGTCAAACCCTAATGAAAATGAAAAATATCTATCTCGACAATAACGCCACCACCCGCGTCGCTCCTGAAGTCCGCGACGCCATGATGCCATTTTTCGACGAGTTTTGGGGCAACCCTTCCAGCATGCACACGTTTGGCGGACAGGTTAAAAAATACATCGATCAGGCGAGAGAGCAGGTGGCCGAACTCATCAACGCCGATCCTTCCGAAATCGTTTTTACCAGTTGCGGCAGCGAAAGCGACAATATGGCCATCCACGGCGCCGTCGAAGCCGCCGGTGGAAAACCGCACATCATTACCACCCGTGTTGAACACCCGGCTGTCCTCGCCGTCTGCCAGTATCTCCAAACCCGGGGTTGTTCCGTCACTGAACTTGGCGTTGATTCCCAGGGCCGGCTCGACCTGGATGAACTTAAAAAAGCCCTTCGACCCGATACCGCCATCGTCTCGATCATGTGGGCCAACAATGAAACCGGAGTCATTTTCCCCATCGACGAAATATCCGAGATCGTCAAAAATGCCGGCGCCGTCATGCACACCGACGCCGTTCAGATTATCGGAAAATTTCCTGTCGATGTGAAAAAAACTCCTGTGGACCTGCTCGCCCTCTCCGGCCATAAGCTTCATACTCCCAAAGGGATCGGCGCGCTTTACATCCGCAAGGGCACGCGAATAAATCCCCTCATCCTCGGCGGCCACCAGGAAGGCGGAAAACGCGCCGGCACCGAAAACGTTCCTTACATCGTCGGCCTGGGAAAAGCCTGTGAACTTGCCGCCAATTTTATAAAGGATGAAAACACTCGCGTAAAATCTCTGCGAGATCGCCTCGAAAAAGGCATTTTAGATTCCTGCCCCGATGTCCGCGTCAACGGTAACCGCGAGCACCGTCTGCCCAATACCACTAACATCAGCTTTGAATATATCGAAGGCGAATCCATTCTTTTGATGCTCGACGAATTCGGGATCGCCGCCTCGTCAGGTTCCGCCTGCACCTCCGGCTCGCTGGAACCGTCGCACGTCATGCGGGCGATGGGCGTCCCTTTCACGGCGGCCCACGGATCTATTCGCTTTAGTCTAAGCCGGTACAGCACCGAGGACGACGTAACCGCCGTCCTGGAACACATCCCAGCCATCGTGAACCGACTGCGGGAACTGTCGCCGTTTGTGCAGAAATGAGTAGACTAGAGCAATTCAAGAATTATTGTACATTTGTCCGATGAAAGGGGAATGAAACAATATTCAATGGATTTACGGGAACGGATCGTGGCGGCATGTGATCGCGGGGAACAAACGATTT